>NZ_CP139965.1:4856203-5463229 GCF_034424375.1 Paraburkholderia kururiensis
GTGCAGCGCATCTACCGCCACGCGTCCGCGACCATCGGGCTGCCGATGCGCTTCTCGGTCTACCTGCCGCCGCAGGCATTGCAGGCGGGCGCGCCGCGCGTGCCGGCGCTGTTCTATCTGGCCGGGCTCACCTGCACGGAAGAGACGTTTCCCATCAAGGCCGGCGCGCAGCGCTTCGCGGCGCAGCACGGCATCGCACTGATCGCGCCGGACACGAGTCCGCGCGGCGCCGGTGTGCCTGGCGAGACCGATTCGTGGGACTTCGGCGTGGGCGCGGGCTTCTACGTGGATGCCACGCGCGAGCCGTGGGCGAAGCACTATCGCATGTACTCGTACGTGCGCGACGAGTTGCGGCAGACCGTGCTAGCCGAACTGCCCGTGGACGGCGAGCGGCTCGGTATCTTCGGTCATTCGATGGGCGGGCACGGCGCGTTGATGCTTGCGCTGCGCAATCCGGAGATCTATCGGTCGGTCTCGGCGTTCGCGCCCATTGCCGCGCCCATGCGCTGCCCGTGGGGCGAGAAGGCGTTCGGCGGCTACCTGGGCGACGACCGCGAGGCGTGGCGCGACTACGATGCAAGCGAACTGGTGACGAAGCTGGGTGCGCGGTTTAGCGAAGGCATTTTGATCGATCAGGGGCTCGACGATCAGTTCCTCGCGAACCAGCTCAATCCCGATGTATTCGAGACCGCGTGCAGGCAGGTGGGACAGCCGCTCACGTTGCGCCGTCACGCGGGCTACGACCACGGGTACTTCTTCATCTCCACGTTCGTCGAAGACCATCTGGCGCATCACGCCAGGGTGCTCTGTCGTTGAAGGCTGCCGAAGGTTGCTGAGAGCCGAAGGCGCGCGCGGCTCTCACGCCGCGCGCGGCTGCATATGACGGCGTCTGACTTCTAGCGCCTGCGCAACAGGCTCGCACCGTAGACCGCCGCCGCAAGCGCGGTGATCCAGAAGCTCGTGGGCCAGTCGGTATAGAAGGCGAGCGTCACGCCCAGCCACGCCTGGGCGAGCGCGAACAGCGCCGCGAGCGCGAGCCCGGTGGAAAGCCGTGTCGTGAGGTTTTGCGCCGCGGCTGCCGGGCCCACCATCAGCGTGAACACGAGCAGCACGCCCACGATCTGCGTGCACGCGGCCACGGCCAGCGCCGTCACGGCGAGGAACAGCGTGGAGACGAGCCGCAGCGATACGCCCTTCGCCTCCGCCAGCTCCGGCTGAAGCGAGGCGAACAGCAAAGGACGCGCGATGGCCGCGAGCGCGGCAAGGCTCACCACGGCGAGGGTTGCGAGCACGACGAGCGTGGGTCCGCTCACGCCCAGCACGTTACCGAACAGCAGCGCGGTCACCTGCGTTGCGTACTGCGTGAAGAAATGCAGGAACAGCAGCCCGAAGCCGAGCGCAAGCGAGAGCGTGACACCGATTGCGACGTCGCGCCCGGCCAGCCGTTCGCCCAGTGCGCCCATGCACATGCCCGCGGCGAACGTGAAGCCCACCATGCCCCAGAGCGGCGATATGCCGAGCAGCACGGCGCCCGTCGCGCCTGTGAAGCCGACGTGCGAGAGCGCGTGGCCCGCGAAGGTCTGCCCGCGCAGCACGAGGAAGTAGCCCACCACGCCCGCCAGCACCGCGACAATTCCCGACGCCGCGAAGGCGTTCACCATGAAGTCGTATTCAAACATCGTGCGTGTGATCGTGTGGATGAGCACCGTGACCGCGATCGTGGCCATGATCGTGGCCGTGCGCTTCGCGGCCCGGCACATGTTCGTGCTCGTCTTCGTGTTCGTGGTCGTGCTTTTCGATTTCGACGTCGCCGGACATCACGAAGATGCGGCCCTTCACGCGCATCACGTCGATGGGCGAACCGTAGAGGCGCGTGAGCACCGGCGCGGTGATGACTTCGTCGACGGTGCCGAGCGCCGCCACGCTGTTGCCGAGATAAAGCACGCGGTCGAGCGCATTCAATAGCGGGTTGAGTTCGTGCGCCGAAAACAGCACCGCGATGCCGAGTTCGCGCTGCACCTCGCGCACGAGTTCGACGACGCTGCGTTGATGGTGCGGATCGAGGCTGATGAGCGGTTCGTCGAGCAGCAGCAGTTGCGGCCGGCCGAGCAGGCATTGAGCGAGCAGCAGGCGCTGCCGCTCGCCGCCCGAGAGTTCGAAGAGCGGCCGCTTCGCGAGCGAGCGGGCGCCCACGAGTTCGAGCACGCGATCGACGTCGGCGCGCGTGGCGGCATCGGTATGAGGCAGTCCCCAGCGGTGACCGTCCGCGGCCATGGCGACGAACTCGCGGCCGCGAATGCGTCGGCCCGCAAGCGCGCTGCGCGTTTGCGGCATGTAGCCGATCGACGCGTTGCCGCGCATCACCGGCTCGCCCAGCACGCGAATCGTGCCTTGCGCCGCGGGCACGAGGCCGAGCACCGCGCGCATCAGCGTAGTCTTGCCGGCACCGTTCGGCCCCAGCACGCCGATGAATTCGCCCTGGTTCACGCTGAAGCTCGTGTCGCGCAGAATGACGCGCCCGGCAAGCTCGATCGTGACGCGGTCGAGTTCGAGCACGGGCGCAATGGCCGGATCGCGAGCGCTTTCGGATGGCGCGCGGCCAGTCACGTTCATGTATGGGTTCCTTTTGCTACTGCCTGGTGCTGCTTTGCTGCATTGGCTGCTGGCTGGCGCGGGCTACTTTGCCGCGCCGCTCGCGGCCAGCGCCTTGTCGAGCGCGTCCAGCTGCGCGAGCATCCACTGCTGGAACGTCGTGCCGGCCGGTTCCGTTTCGGTCACGCTCACGCTCGGCACGCGTGAATCCTGCGCGAGCTTCAGCATGCGTTTCGTGAGCGCCTCGGTGGCCTGGCTGTTATAGATCAGCACCCGAACCCGCCGCTCGCGCAGGTCGCGTTCGAAGGCGGCAATGTCCGAGGGGCTCGCTTCCGTATCGTTCATCGTGGCGAGCTGGAAGCGCTGGTTGCGCATCGCGAGCCCGATCGCGTCGGACATATAGCCGAATACCGGCTCCGTGGCCGTTACCGGCTGGCCCGCATAGCGCGCGTGCATGGCCGCGACCTTGTCGTCGATGCCCTTCAGCGAACCGAGAAACGTCGCAAGGTTGGCATCGTACACGTTCTTGTGCGAGGGGTCTGCGGCCGAGAGCGCCGAGCCGATGGCGCGCGCCACGGCGGGCATCGTCGGCGGGTCGTACCAGAGGTGAGGATTGTCGCCGGCCTTCTTGCCGACGAGGTCGGCGGCCACGATGGTCGTGCGCTTGCTGTTCTTCGACACGGCAAGCAGCTTCGTCATCCACGGGTCGTAGTCGGCGCCGTTGTAGACCACGATGCTGGCCTGTTGCAGCGCGCGCGCCGTCTTCGGGCTGGCTTCGAAGAGGTGCGGGTCCTGGTCCGGATTCGAGAGGATGCTGGTCACGTCCACGTAACGGCCGCCGATCTGGCGCACCACGTCGCCGTAGAAGTTTTCCGCTGCCACGACGGGCACCTTGCTTTCCTCTGCGAGCGCCGCGTGACTCACGGCGAGGGCTGCGGCGCCGGCCGCGAGCAAGGCGGGCAGGCGCATGCTGTCGCGCAGCAGGTGCCACAACGAGTGGGCTGTCTTCATGGTTGTTCCCGGGCTTCGATGTTGAGAAGAATGGTGTTTGTTGCGGCGTTCCGGCCGCTTCGTGGCGCCGTATTCGCCGCTTTCCGGCATGGGCCGCCAGCGGCGCGCGACACGAAAGCGGGATGATATAACGTATCACTGTTTTTCGGCACCTGGCCCGTGCAGGCGTGTTCGCAGCCTTGCGCGCTGCACCATCGAAATGTCACGCCGCGCCTTGACATGATCCGACTCGTATCCGATCATTCGATCACAAACAGAGCAATTGTTCGCGCAGTGGGCGTTCGTTCGCAGCGCAGACGGCAGAACGATCAGGAGACAGCGAGTGGCAGCGCGATTGCAGGACAAGGTTGCGATTCTGACCGGCGCGGCAAGCGGCATTGGCGAAGCGGTGGCCCGGCGCTATCTGGAAGAAGGAGCGCGTTGCGCGCTCGTGGACCTGAAGCCGGCCGAAGGCATCGCGCCCCAGCTTGCCCGCGAGTACGGCGAGCGCGTGCTCGCCCTTCATGCAGACGTCACGCGGCGCGAAGATATTGAACGCATCGTTGCCGCCTCGGTGGAGCGGTTCGGCCGCATCGACGTGCTCTTCAACAACGCGGCGCTCTTCGACATGCGCCCGCTGCTCGACGAATCCTGGGACATTTTCGACAAGCTCTTCGCCGTCAACGTGAAGGGCCTGTTCTTCCTCATGCAGGCCGTGGCGCGCCAGATGGTGAGCCAGGGCGACGGCGGCAAGATCATCAACATGTCGTCGCAGGCCGGCCGCCGCGGCGAGGCGCTCGTGTCGCACTACTGCGCGACCAAGGCCGCCGTCATCAGCTACACGCAGTCCGCGGCGCTCGCACTCGCGCCGCACAGAATCAACGTGAACGGCATCGCGCCGGGCGTCGTGGATACGCCGATGTGGGACCAGGTGGATGCGCTCTTCGCCCGCTACGAGAACCGGCCCGTGGGCGAGAAGAAGCGGCTCGTGGGCGAAGCCGTGCCGCTCGGCCGCATGGGTCTGCCCGGCGACCTCACCGGCGCTGCGCTGTTTCTGGCTTCCGCCGACGCCGACTACATCACCGCCCAGACGCTGAACGTCGACGGCGGCAACTGGATGAGTTGAGCGCGAATCGAACCGCGCGCTGTATCCGCCGTATTCGCCGTGTCTGTTGTTCCGTCCATCAAGAAGGGCCTCTGCGACGGCCCGCCATAACGCAGTCCATTCAGGAGACAAGTCATGAAACGAGCCTTGAGAACCGCGCTTCGGGCGCTTGCCGTCGGCGCCGTGGGATGCGCCGCGGCCGCGAGTGCCTCTGCCGCGACCGTGACGATCGCCATGTTGAACAACCCCGACATGATCGAGCTGAAGAAGCTCTCGCCCGCGTTCGAAAAGGCGAATCCGGACATCAAGCTCAACTGGGTGATTCTCGAAGAGAACGTGCTGCGCCAGCGCGCCACCACGGACATCACGACCAACAGCGGCCAGTTCGACGTGATGATGATCGGCACCTACGAAACGCCGCAGTGGGGCAAGCGCGGCTGGCTTTCGCCGATGGCGAACCTGCCGGCCGACTACGATCTCAACGACGTCGTGAAGACCGCGCGCGACGGTCTCTCGTACAACGGCACGCTCTACGCGCTGCCGTTCTACGTCGAAAGCTCCATGACGTTCTATCGCAAGGACCTGTTCGCGGCCAAGGGCCTCAAGATGCCCGACCAGCCCACCTACGACCAGATCGCCCAGTTCGCCGACAAGCTCACGGACAAGGCCAACGGCGTCTACGGCATCTGCCTGCGCGGCAAGGCCGGCTGGGGCGAGAACATGGCCTACGTCACGACGCTCGTGAACACCTTCGGCGGCCGCTGGTTCGACGAGAAGTGGAACGCGCAGCTCACCTCGCCCGAATGGAAGAAGGCGGTGAACTTCTATGTCGACCTGCTGAAGAAGGACGGGCCGCCGGGAGCCAGCTCGAACGGCTTCAACGAAAACCTCACGCTGATGTCGTCGGGCAAGTGTGCGATGTGGATCGACGCCACCGTGGCCGCCGGCATGCTCTACAACAAGCAGCAGTCGCAGGTGGCCGACAAGATCGGCTTTGCCGCGGCGCCGGTCGAAGTCACGCCGAAGGGCTCGCACTGGCTGTGGTCGTGGGCGCTCGCCATTCCGAAGTCGTCGAAGCAGCAGGACGCGGCGAAGAAGTTCATCACGTGGGCGACGTCGAAGGGCTATATCGAGATGGTGGCCAAGGACGAAGGCTGGGCGTCGGTGCCGCCGGGCACGCGTGAATCCACGTATCAGCGCCCCGAATACAAGCAGGCCGCGCCGTTCTCCGAGTTCGTGCTGAAGGCGATCCAAAGCGCGGACCCGAATTCGCCGACCGCACAAAAGGTGCCGTACACGGGCGTGCAATTCGTTGGTATCCCTGAGTTCCAGTCGTTCGGCACGGTCGTGGGTCAAAGCATTGCCGGTGCGCTGGCGGGCCAGATGTCGGTCGACCAGGCACTGCAGGCAGGCAACGCCACGGCAGACCGCGCCGTGCGCCAGGCCGGCTATCTGAAGTGATTCGAAGCGACATGAAGTAAGTTGAAGTCACGCGAAGCAAGCGTTCCGGCAGCGGTGCCATCGTCATGTGCAGGGCGCGCCGCAGCCGGAACCCGTAGCACCCGAGCGAGCCGCCCGCTATACCGCCTGGCCCGCTCCAACCGAAGGGTGGTCACGATCATGCGTCATCTCCATCTCCCCCTCATGCACTTCCACCGCGAAACCACTGAAGAGGCGAGCGATGTCGGCAAACGTCGGCCGTCGCGCTGGCTGATGACGCCGTCCGTGGCAGTCCTGCTGCTCTGGATGGCCATTCCGCTCGCGATGACCATCTGGTATTCGTTCTCGCGCTACAACCTGCTGAACCCGGATGTGAAGGGCTTCGCGGGCATCGACAACTACCGCTTTCTCGCCACCGATCCGTCGTTCCTACCCTCCATCGCGCACACGCTCGAACTGATCGGTGCGGTGCTTGTCATTACCGTGGTGGGCGGCATACTCATGGCGGTGCTGTTCGACCGCAAGTTCTATGGCCAGGGCGTGGCGCGGCTGCTCGCCATTGCGCCGTTCTTCGTGATGCCCACGGTGAGCGCGCTGATCTGGAAGAACATGATCCTGCACCCGGTCTATGGACTCGTGGCAGCAGGCATGCGCGCGCTGGGCCTCACGCCGATCGACTGGTTCGCCCAGTATCCGCTTACGGCCGTCATCATGATCGTGGCCTGGCAGTGGCTGCCATTCGCATTCCTGATCCTGTTCACGGCCATCCAGTCGCTCGACCAGGAGCAGAAGGAAGCGGCGCGCATCGACGGCGCCGGGGCTTTCTCGATGTTCTTCTACATCACGCTGCCGCATCTGAAACGCGCCATCGCCGTGGTGGTGATGATGGAGACTATCTTCCTGCTTTCCATCTTCGCCGAGATCTACACGACCACAGGCGGCGGTCCCGGCAACGCGACGACCAACCTCTCGTATCTCATCTATTCGATGGGCCTGCAGCAGTTCGACGTCGGCATTGCGTCGGCGGGCGGCATTCTCGCCGTGGTGCTCGCGAACATCGTGTCGTTCTTCCTCGTGCGCATGCTCGCGAGGAACCTGAAAGGGGAGTACGAAAAATGAGCCAGCTTGCCGCTTCTTCCGCTGCGTCGCCTTCGACGGCGCGCGCGCCGGGCGCTTCGCCGCTCGCCATGATTCGCCGCAGCATTCCGGGCATTCTCGCGTGGGCCATCGCGCTGCTGCTGTTCTTCCCGATCTTCTGGATGGCCATTACGGCGTTCAAGACCGAACAGCAGGCGTATGCGTCGACGCTCTTCTTCATGCCGACGCTGGAGAGTTTCCGCGAGGTCTTCGCACGCAGCGACTACTTCGCGTTCGCCTGGAATTCGGTGCTGATCTCGGCAGGCGTCACGGTGATCTGCCTGCTGCTCGCCGTGCCCGCGGCTTACGCGATGGCGTTCTTCCCCGACCACCGCACGCAGAAGATCCTGCTGTGGATGCTCTCGACGAAGATGATGCCGTCCGTCGGAGTGCTCGTGCCCATCTACGTGCTCTGGAAAAACAGCGGGCTGCTCGACACCGTGTGGGGCCTCGTGATCGTCTACTCGCTCATCAACCTGCCCATTGCGGTGTGGATGGCGTTCACGTACTTCAACGAGATACCGCGCGACATCCTGGAAGCGGGCCGCATCGACGGCGCCGCGACCTGGCAGGAAATCCTCTATCTGCTGATGCCGATGGCGTTGCCCGGTCTCGCCTCCACGGCGCTCTTGCTTGTGATCCTCTCGTGGAACGAGGCGTTCTGGAGCATCAACCTGTCGAGTTCGCATGCGGCGCCGTTGACCGTGTTCATCGCGTCGTATTCGAGCCCCGAAGGGTTGTTCTGGGCGAAGCTTTCGGCCGCTTCGCTGCTCGCGGTGGCGCCCATCCTGATTGTCGGCTGGCTCTCGCAGAAGCAGCTGGTGCGCGGCCTCACGTTCGGGGCGGTCAAATGACGGCAGCGGCAGGAACGGCAACAGCACGCGAGGCGACTGCGCTGGCGTTGATCTGCGACTGCGACGGCGTCTTGATCGACAGCGAAGCCGTGGCCGCGCGCGTGCTGGTGCGCGAACTCGAAGCGCGCTGGCCCGACGCCGCGGTGGAGCCGGTCGTCATGCCGCTGCTCGGCCTGCGCATCGAGCGTGTGCTGCAAGGCGCGGCGACGGAGCTTGGCAGGACGCTTCGCGACGACGAAGTGGCGGCGATTCGCAGCACGGTAGAGGCCGCTGCCGTGGATGCGCCCACGGTGCAAGGTGTCGCCGCCGCGCTCGCACAGATTCCGTTCACCAAGGCCTGCGCGAGCAACAGCTACCGCGCTTACGTGCGCACGGTGCTCGCGCGTACTGGGCTCGCCACGTTTTTCGGCGAGCGCCTTTTCTGCGCCGATGCGGTCGCGCAACCGAAGCCCGCGCCCGACGTCTATCTCGCCGCCGCACAAGGGCTGGGCCTCGCGCCGCAGGCGTGCCTCGTGGTGGAAGACAGCGTGACGGGCGTGACGGCCGCGAGCGCGGCCGGCATGACGGTACTCGGTTTCATCGGCGGCACGCACGTGGGCGGCCATCAGGCGAGCGCGTTGCAGTCGGCCGGTGCGCATCACGTATTCGACGACATGCGCGAGCTGCCCGCGCTTGCCGCGCAGTGGCAGCAACGTGCGGCAGTGGGCTCGTACTGAGTCTCGTGAGCAAGCGAAGCAGCGCGAGACGCGTGAGACGACAGACGATGCAACAGGCAATACCCGCAACACCCGCAAAATTCGGAGACACATCATGGCAAGCGTGACCTTGCGTAACGTGAACAAGCGCTACGACGACAACGAAGTGCTGCGCAACGTGAACCTCGACATCGCCGACGGCGAGTTCGTCGTGTTCGTCGGCCCAAGCGGATGCGGCAAGTCCACGCTGATGCGCATGATCGCGGGGCTCGAAGAGATCAGCGCGGGCGACCTCATGATCGACGGCGCGCGCATGAACGAAGTGCCGCCCGCCAAGCGCGGCATCGCGATGGTGTTCCAGTCGTACGCGCTCTATCCGCACATGACGCTCTACGACAACATGGCGTTCGGCCTCAAGCTCGCGGGCGCGAAGAAGCCCGAGATCGACGCCGCCGTGAAGAACGCCGCGAAGATCCTGCACATCGACCATCTGCTCGACCGCAAGCCCAAGCAACTGTCGGGCGGCCAGCGTCAGCGCGTCGCCATTGGCCGCGCCATCACGCGCAAGCCGAAGGTGTTCCTGTTCGACGAGCCGCTCTCGAACCTCGATGCCGCGCTGCGCGTGAAAATGCGCCTCGAGTTCGCGCGTCTGCACGACGAGCTGAAGACCACGATGATCTACGTGACGCACGATCAGGTGGAAGCCATGACGCTCGCCGACAAGATCGTCGTGCTCTCCGCGGGCAACGTCGAACAGGTGGGCTCGCCGAACCTGCTCTATCACGCGCCGGCCAACCGCTTCGTGGCCGGTTTCATCGGCTCGCCGAAGATGAATTTCCTCGAAGGCGTGGTGCGTTCGGTGGCGCGCGACGGCGTGCTCGTGGCCTTTGCGACGGGCGAGACGCAAAAGGTGGCCGTGGAGCCGGGTACGGCGCGCGAGGGCGACAAGGTGTCCGTGGGCATTCGCCCCGAGCATCTGCACGTGGGCGCGGGCGAGTACGGCGTGGGCGCGCGCACGATGACGGTGGAGTCGCTCGGCGACGCGGCTTATCTGTATGCGGAGTCGTCGGTGGCGCCGGACGGGCTGATCGCGCGCATTCCGCCGCTCGAAAAGCACGAGCACGGCGAGACGCTGATGCTGGGCGCCGCGCCCGAGCATTGCCATCTGTTCGATGCCAACGGCCAGGCGTTCGCGCGCAAGATCGTCGAGGTGCTGGCCGCTTGATGCTGATATGCCTGACGCTTGAGGCCCGAGGGCGCGGTGCGGCGTTAAAGGCTCTCTTCCAGCGCCGCCTGCGCCGAAAGCTCGTCGGTGACGAGCCCTGACAGCCAGCCGCCCTTGAGCGCCGCGAGCACCGCTTCGCGCTTGCGCTCGCCGCCTGCAAAGCCGATGGTGGGGCGGCGAGGCGGCGAATCCAGGCGGATGCTCGTCACGCGCCGCCCCGTGGGCGATTCGACGCGCCGGCCCGAAGCGTCGATGGGCAAGCCCAGCATTTCCGCCACCGCGCCCAGTTGCGTCAACTCGCGCACTTCGGCCGAGGTAATGAAGCCGTCCTCGTGCAGCGGGCAGTTCGGCCCGATGTTGCCGATGCCGACGAACGCCACGTCCGCTTCACCTGAAAGCCCTTCCACGATGCGATAGAGCCGGTGATTGCACCACTGCGCGCGTTCGGCCTCGTTGTCGGCGATGAGCGGCGCGGGCAGCAGAAAATGCTTGCCGCCGGTTTTTTCCGAGATATGCAGCGCCACGTCGTAGCGGTTCGACGAGCCGTCTTGCGCAATCGCGCCCACCATCGAAACGAGCCGGTGCTGCGGACGGTCGAGCTGCGCGATCTGATCGACCGCCGCCTTCAGCGTGCGTCCGCTGCTCACGGCAATCACCATGGGCTTTTCTTCGGTGAGGTAGCGCTCCATGACCTGGGCGCCGGCCACGGCGAGCTTCCGGTCGATTTCCTCGGGGCTGTCGTCGTCCACGGGCACCACCTCGCACACCGCGAGACCGTAGCGCTTCGAGAGACGGTCGGCGAGCGCGAGGCAATCGGCGAGCCGATGATCCACGCGTACCCGGATCAGGTTCTTTTCGACCGCGAACGCCACGAGCCGCTGCGCGACCGGGCGCGAGACCTGCAGCTTCTCGGCGATTTCGTTCTGCGTGTTGCCCGCCACGTAGTAGAGCCACGCGGCGCGGGTGGCGAGGTCGAGTTTTTCGGATGACTTGGGCACGATGATTCGTCTCGAAAGACCTGGGCGGCGCCTGCTGGCGTCGCCGGATGCGCGACTATACCAGCGGCGGGAAGGGCATCTTGGCGCGCCTTACGGGCGAGGGCGGCACGTCGCGGCTCGCATGACGCGGCGTTATGCGAGCCGCTCGCGCGACGCATCGAAGAGCGGGCGCACATGCCGGTACAGCGCGCGGAAACTATCCAGCCGCGCACGCAACGCCGCATGACGCTCGCGATTTGGCGTGAATTCCGCGACCACGGGCGGCTTCGTCAGCACCGCGTGCGGGTCGCCGCCCGCGGCGAGCCAGCCGAGGCGTGCAGCACCCAGTGCCGCGCCCGTTTCGCCGCCGCCGTGCTGGCGCGTGGGCGTATCGAACGCATCGGCGAGCAGTTGCGCCCAGTAGCGGCTGCGCGCGCCGCCGCCCAGCATCGAGAGCGGTCCCGTTTCGGTGCCCGCGGCACGCAGCGCGTCGAGGCCATCGGTGAGCGCGAGCGTCACGCCTTCGAGCACGGCGTAGCCGAGCAGCGCGCGGTCCGTTGCGTGCGTCATGCCGAAGAACACGCCCTGCGCGTAGGGGTCGTTGTGCGGCGTGCGTTCGCCCGAGAGATAGGGCAAAAAGAGCGGTGCGGTGGCGAGCGCGTCGGGCGAAAGTTGCTCGACTTCGGCGAGCAGCGTGGGTTCGTCGGTGGAGGTGAGCTTGCAGACCCAACGCAGGCAGCTCGCGGCGGAAAGCACCACGCTCATCTGATGCCAGCGGTCGGGAATCGCGTGACAGAACGCATGTACGGCCGACGCGGGGTTAGGCCGGAAGCGGTCGCCCACCACACAGAGCACGCCCGAGGTGCCGAGCGAGACGAAGCCGTCGCCCGGTTGCGTGGCGCCGATGCCGATGGCGCTCGTCGCGTTGTCGCCGCCGCCTGCCGCGACGATCACGTCGGGCGAGAGGCCGAGTTCACGCGCGACGTTGGGCAGCAACGTGCCCGAAGGCGCGCTGCCCTCGGCAAGGCGCGGCATCTGCGAGCGGCGCATGTCGCAGGCGGCGAGCAGTGCGTCGGACCAGTCGCGCTTCGCGACGTCGAGCCAGAGCGTGCCGGCGGCATCGGACGGATCGGACACCTTGCCGCCCGTCAGCTTCAAACGCAGATAGTCTTTCGGCAGCAGCACGCAGGCCGTTTCGCGAAAGACGTGCGGTTCGTGACGCGCCACCCACAGCAGCTTCGGCGCGGTGAAACCGGGCATGGCGAGATTGCCCGCGATGTCGTGCAGCTTCGGCGTGCGCGCGGTGAGCTCCGCGCATTCGTCCACGCTGCGCATGTCGTTCCAGAGAATGGCGGGACGCAGCACGCGGTCGTGCGCATCGAGCAGCACGGCGCCGTGCATCTGTCCCGACAGCCCGATGCCGCGCACTTCCGCGTATGCCTGCGGGTGCCGTTCGCGCAGTGTGCGCAGCGCGCTGAGCGTGCCGGCCCACCAGTCTGCGGGATTCTGTTCGGACCAGCGCGGACGCGGACGCGAGACCGAAAACGGTGTGCCCGCCGTACCGACCACGCGGCCGTCGGCGGCGAGCAGCAGGACTTTCACTTCGGACGTGCCGAGGTCGATGCCGAGGTACATGAGCGCTCAAACTTCGTCGTTGAGAGATGCGCTACTTTAGCCGCATGCCGCGCGTGTCGCCATGCGCATTCACCCCATTCAGCCCTGCGTGCGGCCGCCAGCGTTTCGTTTGGCGAGCCACGCGTCCACGCGTGCAAGCGCCACACGCAGCGCGTCGACCAGCGCTGCCGTGCCCGCCATGCGACCCCATAGCAGACGATCCGCGGCAAAGGCGACGAGCGGATCCGTAGCGGCGAACATGGCGCGCACCGCGCGTTCGTCCATCACGCCGTCCTGGTAGGTGTACGGCAACTCGCCGCGCTGCCAGCGCTCGAGGAAGCGGAAGAACAGCGCGGGCAACACGGCGGTGGCGGCGGGCTGCTTGCCCGCGTCGATACGTTGCGCGAGCGTGGGCGCGATGAAGCCGGGAATCTTCGAGAAGCCGTCGGCGGCCACGCGCTGGTTCGTGTCCTGAATGAACGGATTGCCGAAGCGTTCGAGCACCACGTCGCGATAGCGCGCGAGGTTGATGGGGCTGGGCGTGAGGCAGGGGATCACGTCTTCGGTCACGTAGTCGTGCGCGAACTGGCGGATCTCGGCATCGGCGGTGCCTTCGTGGATGTAGGCTAAGCCCACGAGCGTGCCCGCCCACGCAATGCAGCTATGGCTCGCGTTGAGGATGCGGATCTTCGCTTCCTCGTACGGCATGACCGACTCGACCAGCTCCGCACCCGCGCGCTCCCACGCGGGTCGTCCCGCGATGAAGCGATCTTCGATCACCCACTGGATGAAGGCCTCGCCCATCACGGGGCACGCGTCGTCCACGCCGGTTGCCGCGAGCACACGCTCGCGCACGTCGGGCGTGGGGCGTGGCGTGATGCGATCCACCATCGATTCGGGGCACGCGGTGTTGTTGTCGAACCATTCACGCAACGCGGTCGCGCCGCGGCGGTCGAGAAACTCGGTCATGCCCGCGCGAAAGCGCTTGCCGTTGCTGCGCAGGTTGTCGCAGCTTTGCAGCGTGACGGGGCCCGCGTTGCAGCGCATGCGTGCTTCGAGGATCGCGGCGAGCGCGCCGTAGATCGTGGTGCGTCCACCGGCGAGGTCCGCCGCGAGATCGGGGTTCGCCGTGTCGAGCCGGTCGTGTTCGTCGAGGTAATAGCCGCCTTCCGTCACCGTGAACGAGATGATCTTGCAGGCGGGGTCCGCGCCCGCCTCGACGAGCGGCGCGAGGTCGGCGGCCCAGGGCAGTACGCGGCGAATCGAACGGATCGTCTCGTAAGCGCGCTCGCCCTGCGGCGTCACGGTTTCCAGCGTGTAGACGCCGGACTGCGCAGCGAGCGCGTCGAGCACGGCGTTCATGTCGCCGCGAATGTTGCCGACCGTGAGCGACCAGTCGGCCTCGTCGGCCTCTTTCGCCGCACGAAGCTCGTTCACGCGATGCAGATACCAGGCCTGATGCGCGCGATGAAACGACCCTGCACCGATGTGCAGAATCACGTTCGCATCGCTGCGTTCGGTGTTCATGAGCGTCTCCTGAAGGGCATGCGCACGTGATGACGCACGCCCGGCGCGCGTCTGTGCGTTCTGTGGCTAATTTGAGCTTGCGGCCCGCGAACCGACGATTCGCGTGCATAGAGAACATTTGCTCTGCGTTTGAACGAATGAT
This sequence comes from Paraburkholderia kururiensis, assembly GCF_034424375.1. Lineage (NCBI taxonomy): Bacteria > Pseudomonadati > Pseudomonadota > Betaproteobacteria > Burkholderiales > Burkholderiaceae > Paraburkholderia > Paraburkholderia kururiensis. The sequence goes on from NZ_CP139965.1 coordinate 4,870,502, forward strand.
CGTATTCGCCGATACGAAAGTCAAGGCGCGGGCGGCCAGTTTCGGTGGCGCAGCGCGGCGCAGAAGCCTTGGTGAGGCTTGTCTGGAGCGGAAGGAAAGCGAGGGCCGGCAAGAGGCGCAGCAGCAATCCGGCGTCGCCCGGGCGCTGTTGCATTGCATCAAATTTGACACGAAACGCGTCGGGACTAACCCGAATGCAAAAAAGTATCGGTCCGGGGTCTCATTTCGAGTGGCCCCGCGCGCGCCCGGCGACTACCTTTTCGCATAACACAAAGCCACTGCGCTCGATGCGCTGGACGGTCGACGAGAGACATCAGGAGGAACGCGTGCAACCCGATCTGGAGGTAGTCGACGTACGCCGGGACGAATCGTTCAAGGTGTGGTCGCATGGCTATCCGTACCGCACGGTACGTTGGCACTTTCATCCCGAATTCGAGATCCATCTGATCGTCGCGACCACGGGCAAGATGTTCGTGGGCGACTATATCGGCGGCTTCACGCCGGGCAATCTCGTGCTGATGGGGCCGAACCTGCCGCACAACTGGGTAAGCGACGTGCCCGAAGGCGAGACCATCGCGCAGCGCAATCTCGTCGTGCAGTTCGGCCAGGCGTTCGTCTCGCACTGCGCCGAAAGCTTTCCCGAGTGGCGTCAGCTTCAACCGCTGCTCGACGACTCGCGCCGCGGCGTGCAGTTCGGGCCCGCCACGAGCGCCGCCATCCAGCCGCTCTTCGCCGAGTTGCTCGAAGCGCGCGGGCTGCGCCGTATCGTGCTGTTCCTCTCGATGATGCAGATACTCTTCGACGCCACGGACCGCCAGCTGCTCGCGAGCCCCGCGTACCAGATCGACCCGGCGAGCTTCGCGTCCACGCGCATCAATCACGTGCTCTCGTACATCGGCAAGAACCTCGCCACGGACTTGCGCGAAGGCGAACTCGCGCGCCTGGCGGGTCAGAGCCCGAGCGCGTTCTCGCGCTACTTCCGCCGCCACACGGGGCTGCCGTTCGTGCAGTACGTGAACCGCATGCGCATCAACCTCGCGTGCGAGCTGCTGCTGGACGCCGAACTGAGCGTCACGGACATCTGCTTCAAGACCGGCTTCAACAACCTCTCCAACTTCAACCGGCAATTCCTCGCGGCCAAGGGCATGGCGCCTTCCATGTTCCGCCGCTACCAGCAGATGAACGACGCGAGCCGCGTCGCGTCCGAAGAAGCCGCCGCGCGCGGCACGGGCATCGCCGGAGCGCCCGACATCGTGCCGGCTCCGCAGGCCAGCACGTGCTCGCCAGGCTCGCGAGACTTACCCGGCTCCCTCGGCCTGCGCGCGCCAGGCACCTTGCCGGGCGCCGCTCCACCGGGCTGAACGCCCGCCCGCGCTTCCCTTTCTTCACCGCAGTTGCACCACCTCGCGCTGCCGCCGGCCGCGCGATGGGATGACTCACACTCAAAAACGGAGACGACCATGACGCATCTTTCTTCCACTGCCTCGCCCGCCCGCTCCTCGTTGCGCCGCTCGCATGCCCTGCACGCCGTGCGCGTGCTGCGTCCGCTTGCCGCGTGCGCCGCACTCGTGCTCGGCCTGTTGCCCGGCGCCGTGCCTCTCGCGCATGCCGCCAATGCCGCGCCGCTCAAGATCGGCATGACGTTCCAGGAGCTGAACAACCCGTACTTCGTGACGATGCAAAAGGCGCTCAACGATGCGGCTGCCACCATCGGCGCGCAGGTCGTGGTGACGGACGCGCACCACGACGTGAGCAAGCAGGTGAGCGACGTGGAAGACATGTTGCAGAAGAAGATCGACATCCTGCTCGTGAACCCGACGGATTCCACGGGCATTCAGTCCGCCGTGACGTCGGCGAAGAAGGCGGGCGTTGTGGTGGTGGCCGTGGATGCGAACGCGAACGGCCCTGTCGATTCGTTCGTCGGCTCGCGCAACTTCGACGCGGGCGCCATGTCGTGCGAGTACCTCGCGAAGGCGATTGGCGGCAGCGGCGAAGTGGCGATTCTCGACGGCATTCCCGTGGTGCCCATTCTGGAACGCGTGCGCGGCTGCAAGTCGGCGCTCGCGAAATTCCCGAACGTGAAGGTGGTGGATACGCAGAACGGCAAGCAGGAGCGCGCCACGGCGCTCTCCGTCACGGAGAACATGATCCAGGCGCATCCGAACCTGAAGGGCATCTTCAGCGTGAACGACGGCGGGTCGATGGGCGCGCTCTCGGCCATCGAGTCCTCGGGCAAGGACATCAAGCTCACGAGCGTGGACGGCGCGCCCGAAGCCATCACCGCCATCCAGAAGCCGAACTCGAAGTTCATCGAAACGTCCGCACAGTTTCCGCGTGACCAGATCCGCATTGCCATCGGCATCGCGCTCGCGAAGAAGTGGGGCGCCAATGTGCCGAAGACGATTCCGGTGGACGTGAAGCTCGTCGACAAGGACAACGCGAAGGGCTTCAGCTGGTAAGCGCCGAACGCTTGCGGCGCGCTGCGTGAAGCGGCGCGCCGCAGGCAAAGCGAGAGGTGAAGAGGCAATGGAACCCATATTGCAGCTCGACGGCATCACGAAGCGCTTTCCCGGCGTGATGGCGCTGCAGGACATTCACCTGCGCGTCGCGCCCGGCGAGATTCACGCGCTGCTCGGCGAAAACGGCGCCGGCAAATCGACGCTCATGAAGATTCTGTGCGGCATCTATCAGCCGGATGCGGGCACCATCGTGATCGACGGCGAGGCGCGCCACTTCGCGAACTATCACGACGCCGTGGCGGCGGGCGTGGGCATCGTGTTTCAGGAGTTCAGCCTGATTCCGTACTTGAACCCCGTGGAGAACATCTTTCTCGGGCGCGAGTTGCGCAACCGCTTCGGCGTGATGGAGCGCGCCCGCATGCGGCGCGCAGCGGCGGAGATCTTCGCGCGGCTCGACGTCGACATCGATCTCACGGTGCCCGTGCGCGAGCTTTCGGTGGCGCAGCAGCAGTTCGTGGAAATCGGCAAGGCGCTCTCGCTCGAAGCGCGCATCCTGATTCTCGACGAGCCCACGGCGACGCTCACGCCGGCCGAGGCCGCGCATCTCTTCACGATCATGCGCGAGTTGCGTCAGCAGGGCGTGGCGATGATTTTCATCTCGCATCATCTCGACGAAATCTTCGAGGTGTGCGACCGCATCACCGTGCTGCGCGACGGCCAGTACGTCGGCACGACCGACGTGCACGACACCGACGTGGGCCGGCTCGTGGAGATGATGGTGGGGCGACGCATCGAAAGCAGCTTTCCGCCGAAGCCCGCCACGCCGCCGCATGCGCGCCGCGCGAAGCCGGTGCTCGAAGTCGAGGCGCTGCAGCTGCATCGCGACGGACCGGTCAACCGCTTCACGCTGCACGAAGGCGAGATTCTGGGCTTCGCCGGGCTCGTGGGATCGGGCCGAACCGAAACGGCGCTCGCCGTGATCGGTGCGGAGCCTGCGCACGTGAGGGAAGTGCGCGTACGCGGCGAGGCGGCGCACTTCGCCGACCCGGCCGATGCGCTCGCGGCCGGCATCGGCATCCTGCCCGAAAGCCGCAAGACCGAAGGGCTCATCACGGACTTTTCGATTCGCCACAACATCTCCATCAACAACCTCGGCAAGTACCGCAGCCTGCGCTTCTTCGTGGACCGGCGCGGCGAGACGCGCACCACCACGGACGTGGTGAAGCGCGTCGGCGTGAAGGCGCCTTCCATCGACACGCGCGTGGAAACGCTGTCGGGCGGCAACCAGCAGAAGGTGGTGATCGCGCGCTGGCTCAACCACCACGCCGACATCCTCATCTTCGACGAACCCACACGCGGCATCGACGTGGGCGCGAAGGCCGAGATCTATCAGCTGATGCGCGAACTCACGGCGCGCGGCTATTCGATCGTGATGATTTCGTCGGAGCTGCCCGAGATCGTCGGCATGTGCGACCGCGTCGCCGTGTTCCGCCAAGGCCGCATCGAAGCGACGCTCGAAGGCGACGACATCGATCCGAACATCGTCATGACCTATGCGACCTCTGGCGCATCCGGAGTGCAACATGAATCTGCGTAACGAACCTTCTTCTTCAGCCTCGTCATCCGGCACAGGGGCATCGGCCTTGCCGGTTCGCCACGAAACAGAGCCGCTTTCGTTGCATCGCGTCTGGCACGCGCTGCGTCGCTCCACGCTGTTCTATCCGTTCGTGGGACTCGTCGTGGTCTGCGTCGCGATGATGTTCGCGAGCAGCAGCTTTCTGTCCGCGTCGAACCTCGAGAACGTGCTGCGGCAGGTGTCCATCAACGCGATCATCGCGGTGGGCATGACCTGCGTGATTCTGACGGGCGGCATCGACCTCTCGGTGGGCTCCGTGATGGCGCTCTCCGGCACCTTGGCCGCGGGGCTCATGGTGGCCGGCATGAACGCGGTGGCGGCGCTCGTGGTGGGCATTGCCGTGGGGCTCGGCTTCGGCGTGGCCAACGGCTTCTTCGTCGCCTTCGCGGGCATGCCGCCCATCATCGTGACGCTGGCCACCATGGGCGTGGCGCGCGGTCTCGCGCTCATCTACACGGGCGGCTATCCCATCGACGGTCTGCCGGACTGGGTCGGCTTCTTCGGCAGCGGCAAGGTGTTCGGCATTCAGGCGCCCGTGCTCATCATGCTCGTGGTCTATCTGTTCGCATGGCTGCTGCTCGAACGCATGCCGTTTGGCCGCTACGTCTATGCGATCGGCGGCAACGAACAGGCCACGCGGCTTTCCGGCGTACGTGTGGCGCGCGTGAAGCTGATCGTCTACACGCTTTCGGGGCTCACCTCGGCGTTCGCGGCCATCGTGCTCACGGCGCGCCTCATGAGCGGCCAGCCGAACGCGGGCGTGGGCTTCGAACTCGATGCCATCGCGGCCGTCGTGATGGGCGGCACGTCCATTTCGGGCGGACGCGGATCGATTGTCGGCACGCTGATTGGCGCGCTATTGCTCGGCGTGCTGAACAACGGTCTGAACATGGTGGGCGTGAATCCGTACGTGCAGAACGTCATCAAGGGCGGAATCATCCTGCTCGCCATCTACATCAGCCGCGAACGTCGCAAGTAGGGCGCGGTGCTCTCTCAATCTCTTTCGTTTGAACGTGAACTGGACACAACAGGCAAACCCATGACGACTCAAGATAAAGATCAGCAGATGACGGCCATCGTGTGCCACGCACCGAAGGACTATCGCGTGGAGCAGGTGCGCAGGCCGCGTGCGGGGGCGCACGAACTCGTGATTCGCATTGCGGCGTGCGGCATCTGCGCAAGCGACTGCAAATGCCATTCGGGCGCGAAGATGTTCTGGGGTGGGCCGAGCCCGTGGGTGAAGGCGCCCGTGATTCCGGGGCACGAATTCTTCGGCTACGTGGAGGAAGTGGGCGACGGCGCCGCCGAACACTTCGGCGTGGAGGTGGGCGAGCGCGTGATCGCCGAGCAGATCGTGCCGTGCGGCAAGTGCCGCTATTGCCGCTCGGGCCAGTACTGGATGTGCGAAGTGCACAACATCTTCGGCTTTCAGCGCGAAGTGGCCGACGGCGGCATGGCCGAATACATGCGCATTCCGCCCACGGCCATCGTGCACAAGATTCCCGACGGCATTTCGCTGGAAGACGCCGCGATCATCGAACCGCTTTCGTGCGCCATTCACACCGTCAATCGCGGCGACATCCAGCTGGACGACGTGGTGGTGATCGCGGGCGCCGGGCCGCTCGGTCTCATGATGACGCAGGTGGCGCACCTGAAGACGCCGAAGAAGCTCGTCGTGATCGACCTCGTAGAAGAGCGCCTTGCGCTCGCACGCGAATACGGCGCGGACGTCACGATCAACCCGACGCGCGAAGACGCGCTCGCCATCGTGCGCTCGCTCACGAACGACTACGGCTGCGACGTCTATATCGAAACCACGGGCGTGCCCGCGGGCGTGAACCAGGGCATGGACCTCATCCGCAAGCTGGGCCGCTTCGTGGAGTTCTCCGTGTTCGGCAGCGACGCCACGGTGGACTGGTCCATCATCGGCGACCGAAAGGAACTCGACGTGCGCGGCGCGCACCTGGGGCCCTACTGCTACCCCATCGCCATCGACCTGCTCGCGCGCGGGCTCGTCACCTCGAAGGGGATTGTCACGCACGGCTTTTCGCTGGAAGAATGGGACGAGGCGATCAAGGTGGCGAACTCGCTCGATTCGATCAAGGTGCTCATGAAGCCACGCACATAGCAGAACGACGGAGACAGCATGGAATACGTGATCGGCGTGGACATCGGCACGCAAAGCACCAAGGCGCTGCTCGTGGACCGCAACGGCGCGATCGTGGCGCAGCATGCGTCGGCCTACCAGCCCGATACGCCGAAGCCGCTCTGGGCCGAGCAATGGCCTTCGGTGTGGCTTAAGGCCGTGAGCGAGTGCATTGCACGTTGCGTGGCGACGGCGCGCGAAGCAGGCGTGGCCGCGGCCGACATCAAGGCCGTGTGCGTGAGCAGCCTCTACGGCGGCTCGGGCATTGCCGTGGACAACGAGATGCGTCCGCTGCATCCGTGCCTCATCTGGATGGACCGCCGCGCCACGGCTGAAGTGGAGTGGGTGCGCGAGCACGTGGACCTCGAACGGCTCTACGCGATCACGGGCAACGGCGTGGACAGCTACTACGGTTACACGAAGATCCTGTGGCTGCGCGAGCATCAGCCGGAGGTGTGGGCCAACACGCGCTACTTCCTGCCGCCGAACGCGTACATCATCTATCTGCTCACGGGCGAGATTGCCGTCGATCACAGCTCGGCGGGCAACATCGGCGGGGTCTACGACATCGCGCGGCGCGACTGGTCCGACGAGGCGCTCGACATGCTCGGCATTCCCGCGACGATGATGCCCGAGCGGCTGGTGGAATCGTCCGAGGTGGTGGGCGGGCTGCTTTCGCAGTGGTGCGAGTCTTTGGGACTCGAAGCGGGTACGGCCGTGGTGGCGGGCGGCGTGGATGCGGCCGTTGCAACGTTCGCGGCCGGCGTGACGAAGCCGGGCCAGCACGTGGCGATGATCGGCACCAGCATGTGCTGGGGCTACCTCAACCAGCAGGTGGACGCGCATCACGGGCTCGTGGCCATGCCGCACGTGTTCAACGCGCAGCGCGACCTCTACGTGTTCGGTGGGGCGATCACGGCGGGCGCGTCGGTCACGTGGTATCGCGAGCAGTTCTGCCACGCGGAGATCGAAGCCGCGCGCGCCACGTCGCACGGCGACGCGCATCGTTTGCTCGAAGAGGCCGCGGCGAACGTGCCCGCAGGCGCGGACGGCGTAACGTTTCTGCCGTATCTCATGGGCGAGCGCAGCCCTGTGTGGGACGCGAAGGCGAGCGGCGCGTTCGTGGGGCTCAGCCTCTTTCATACGCGCGCGCATCTGTACCGCGCGGTGCTGGAAGGCGTGTCGTTCGCGTTGCAGCACAACATCGAGGCGGGCCGCAAAGGCGCGCGCTCGCTCGACGACCGGCTCATCGTGGTGGGCGGCGCGGCGCACTCGGACCTCTGGATGCAGATCATCGCGGACGTCACCGGCTATCGCGTCTTCACCATCGAGCAGGACGTGGAAGCCGCGATGGGCGCCGCGCTGCTCGCCGCGGTGGGCGCGGGCGTGACTTCGCACGAGGCCGCGGAGCGCGGCTGGATCACGCTCGTGGAGCGCGCGCAGCCGGACGCCGCGCGCAAGGCGCTCTACGCGCAGCGTTACGCCATCTACAAAGACCTCTACCCGGCGCTCAAGCCGATCATGCACAGACTGCAACCCACATGAACACGCAATTCGATTTCAGCGGACGCTCGATTCTCGTGACGGGCGCATCGAGCGGCATCGGACGCACAACCGTGGAGCGCTTGTGCGCCAGCGGCGCCACAGTGGTCGCGGCGGCGCGCAACGTGGAAGCGCTCGCGCATCTCGCGGAGGAAACGGGCTGCGAGCCGCTCGCGCTCGACGTGAGCGACGAAGCCGCGATTGCCGACGCGTTCGCGTCGCTCGGTCCGTCGCTCAGTCCTTTCGATGGCCTCGTGAACTGCGCGGGCGTGACGGGACTCGCGCCCGCGCTCGATACCACGGCGGAAGGCTTCGACCGCCTGATGGCCGTGAACGCGCGCGGCGCGGCATTGGTGGCACGGCACGTGGCGCGGGGCATGATCGACGCGAAACGCGCGGGCAGCATCGTCAACGTGTCGAGCCAGGCGTCGCTCGCGGCGCTCGACCAGCATCTGGCCTACTGCGCGTCGAAGGCGGCGCTCGATGCGATTACGCGTGTGCTGTGTCTGGAACTCGGGCCACACGGCATTCGCGTGAACAGCGTCAATCCCACGGTGACGCTCACGCCAATGGCGGTCGAGGCCTGGAGCGAGCCCACGAAGCGCGCGGCGGCGCTCGAACGCATTCCGCTCAAGCGTTTCGCCGAGCCGTACGAAGTGGCCGCGCCCGTGATGTTTCTGTTGAGCGATGCTGCTTCGATGATCAGCGGCGTGGCGTTGCCCGTGGACGGCGGGTTTCTCGCGCAGTAAAGCGCGCGCCCGTTATGAGTTGCGCAGTGCCTGTTCGATGGCGAGCACCGCGCGCTCGGTTGCATCGCTTGCGCAGCAGTCGATCACGATGCGCTCGGGCATGGACCGCAGCCACGTGAGCTGCCGTTTGCAGAGTTGCCGCGTGGCGAAGATGCCCTTGTCGCGCATCGTCGCGTAATCGATGGTGCCGTCCAGATATTCCCAGGCCTGGCGGTAGCCCACGCAGCGCATTGAGGGCAGACCCGGATGCAGGTCGCCGCGCGCGCGCAGCGCTTTCACTTCGTCGACGAAGCCCGCGGCCAGCATCGCGTCGAAGCGCGCTTCGATGCGTGCGTGCAGCACGGCACGGTCCGACGGTTCCAACGCGATGGGCACGAAGCGAAACGCGCGCGCAGGGTCGTCTTCGTTCGCTTGCGTAGGCGCCGAGAGCAGCGCGGACATGGGCTGCCCCGTCAGCATGAAGACTTCGAGCGCGCGCTGGATGCGTTGCGAGTCGTTGGGCGCAAGACGCGCGGCGGTGGCGGGGTCGATGGCGGCGAGCCGCGCGTGCAGCGCGGGCCAGCCTTCGCGGGCGGCGTCGGCGTCGAGCGCGGCGCGAATGGCCGGGTCCGCGGCGGGCAGGTCGTTCAGTCCGTGCGTGAGCGCGCGGTAGTACAGCATCGTGCCGCCCACCAGCAGCGGTACGTGACCGCGCGTAACGATGTCTGCGATGACGCGCAGCGCGTCGGCGCGAAAATCCGCGGCGGAGTAGGCCTCGGCGGGGTCGACGATATCGATCAGGTGATGCGCCACCGCGGCGCGCTCTTCGGGCGTGGGCTTCGCGGTGCCGATGTCCATGCCGCGATAGACCAGCGCCGAATCCACGCTGACGATTTCCACCGTGCGCCCGCTCGCCGCGGCGCGCGCCGCGAAGGCGAGTGCCGCCGCGGTCTTGCCGGAGGCGGTGGGGCCGAGCAGGCACGCCACCGGGGTGACGGCTTCAGGGCGTACGTTCATTGACCGCGCATGAAGAGCCGGTCGAGGTCGGCGAGCGTGAGCTGATACCACGTGGGCCGACCGTGGTTGCATTGGTCGGCGCGTTCGGTGGCTTCCATCTGGCGCAGCAGCGCGTTCATCTCGTCGAGCGTGAGGCGCCGGTTCGCGCGCACGGCGTGATGACACGCGAGTGTGCCGAGCAGTTCGTGCTGACGCTCCGTGAGTACGCGCGAGCCGCCGTATGCGTGCAGGTCCGCGAGCACGGCACGCGCGAGCGCCTGCAAGTCGGCGTCCTTGAGCAGCGCAGGCACCGCGCGGATGGCGAGCGTGGTGGGCGAGAGCACGGCGATGTCGAAGCCGAGCGCGTCCAGCGTGGCGCGCTCTTCTTCCACGGTGCCGATTTCGACGGCGTCCGCGTGCATCGAAAGCGGAATGAGCAGCGGCTGCACGGCCACCGCGCGTTCGGCGAGCGCGTGCTTGAACTGCTCGTAGAGAATGCGCTCGTGCGCGGCGTGCATGTCGACGATCACAAGGCCACGCGCATTCTGCGCGAGCACGTAGATGCCGTGGATCTGGCCCAGCGCGAAGCCGAGCGGTTGTTCGTCGGAGGCGGAAAACGTCGCGGCGTGGCCGGCGTAGGCACCGAATGCGCCGGTGTCGTTGTCGGACGGCGCGTCGCGCGCTTCGAGTACGGTGCTGCCCGCTTCCGTGCCGGCGCCTACGTCTTTGCGGCCGAACAGCGCGTCGTAGAGCGCGAGCGGCTGGGCCACCGGCAACGAGCCTTGCGTCATGCGGCTGTCGCGCAGCCATGTGGTGCCGGGCGATTGCCCGCGCGCGGTTGCGCCTGCGCCGAATCCGTTGCCGGGCGTGCCACCGAACGAAGCTGCCGGCGACCCCAACGGCGTAGACCCAAACGAAGCCGGCGCACCGAGCACGCCGAGATCGGCCGCATGTCCGCCCGACGTCGTTTCCGGCGACGCGCCCGCATGCCGCGCGAGCGCGCGCTGCACGGCATGGAACACGAACTGGTGAATGGAGCGCGAATCGCGGAACCGCACTTCGATCTTCGACGGGTGCACGTTCACGTCCACCGCTTCGGGCGGCAGGTCGAGGAACAGCACGTAGGACGGGTAACGGTCGCCGTGCAGCACGTCTTCGTACGCCGAGCGCACGGCGTGCGTGAGCAGCTTGTCGCGCACGAAGCGGCCGTTTACGAAAAAGTACTGCTGGTCCGCGCGGCCGCGGCTCGCGGTGGGCAGGCCCGCGCAACCGTACACGGCGAGCGGCCCGGCCGATTCGTCGAGCGGCAGATGCGCCGTGGCGAACGTCTCGCCGAGAATTTTTGCGACGCGCGCGGGCGGCTCGCTCGCGTTCCAGTGCTCGACGGCGCGGCCGTTATGGAGCACCGAGATCGCCACGTCGGGCCGCGCGAGCGCCGCGCGCCGGATCATTTCGAGGCAGTGGCCCAGCTCCGTCTGCTCGCTCTTCAGGAATTTGCGGCGCGCGGGCGTGTTGAAGTACAGCTCGCGCACTTCGATGGTGGTGCCGCGCGTGCCGGCAGCGGGCGCGAGCGCGCCGGTCTGCGCGTCGATGCGGATGGCGTGCGGCGCGTCGTCCGTGCGGCTCGTGATGTACATCTGCGCCACCGACGCAATGGACGCCAGCGCTTCGCCGCGAAACCCGAGCGTGGCTACCGCTTCGAGTTCGGCGAGCGAGCGGATCTTGCTCGTGGCGTGGCGCATCAGCGCGAGCGGCAGTTCGGCTTCGGGAATGCCGCAGCCGTCGTCGGTGATGGAGATGCGCTTGACGCCGCCTTCGTCGAGCAGGATGCGCAGCGTGGTGGCGCCTGCGTCGAGCGCGTTTTCGACGAGTTCCTTGACCACCGACGCCGGCCGCTCCACCACTTCACCGGCCGCGATCTGGCTGATGAGCTGGTCGGGCAGGGGCTGGATGGCGCGCGGCGGCTGCGCGGGACGGGCGGCTGCGGTGGCGACGCGCGCGCTTTCGCCGTCAGTGGGCGCGGACGCGGTCACGCCGTCGGCGGAGTCGAGATTTTCGGACTGGGACATGCGGGCCATTATATAAGCGCGGGCTTTGGCGGACTTGGGCTGTGCGGGGGCGGCTCGTACGGCACAGCACGACTCGGCACGATTCGGCTCGACGCGGCTCGGCTCGGCTGACTCGGCACGGTGCGGTGCGGTGCGGTGCGGTTGATAGGCTGAGCGGCTGAGCGGCGCTCGGCTCAGTGCGGCTCGACTCGATGCGGCTCGACTTCGCCATCTGGCACAGCTTCCCCACCCACCACAGCCTCCACCGCCGCGCACCGCTGTGCCGGCGCATTTCTGCCCATCACCCAGCAACCTAGCCAAACACGGCACGCAACAGCGGGGACTCCGCCCGCCCGGCGTCTGCCGCGCAGCGAAGCCGCCTTTTTGTCCCCGAGCGCGACTTCGCACATTGGTGGGGTGCCTCGGCCTGGTATCATGGCGCCGTCAGGGCGCCGGCTCGCGACACCCGGCCTCGACATCGAGTCGGGGTCGAAGGGCCGCAGTTCAGGCCCGATCATGCCGCGCGCCGCGCTTCACTCCTCCATCCGCTCAATAAGGGACGCCTTTGGATACGCTGCTGCAGTTCGTCAATCTTGTCTTGCACATCGACAAGTTCCTCGGGGTTTTCATCCAGCAATACGGCGCCTGGGTCTATGCGGTGCTGTTTCTGATCGTCTTCTGCGAGACGGGCCTCGTCGTGCTGCCGTTCCTGCCGGGCGACTCGCTGCTGTTCATCGGCGGGGCCTTTGCTGCCGCGCACGAGATGGATCTGGCGGCGTTGATCGTGCTGCTGCTCGTGGCGGCCGTGACGGGCAACACGGTGAACTATCTGGTGGGGCGCGCCATCGGCCCGAAGGTGTTCAGCACGCACATACCGGTGCTCGAACGCTTCCTGGATCGCGCCGCGCTACAGAAGACCCACGACTTCTACGACCGCCACGGCGGCAAGACCATTGTGCTTGCGCGTTTCATTCCGGTGGTGCGCACGTTTGCGCCGTTCGTGGCGGGCGTGTCGGGCATGTCGATGAAGCGCTTCCAGCTCTTCAACTTCGCGGGCGCGCTGTTCTGGGTGCTGCTGCTCGTGCTGCTCGGCTACTTCTTCGGCAACATTCCGTTCATTCGCCAGTACCTCAACGTGATCGTGCTGGTGGGCGTGGGCGCGGCCGTGGTGCCCGTGGCGCTGGGTGCGCTGTGGAAGCTCATGAGCCGCAATGCGTCGGCTGGCTCGGCGCGCAAGCCGGGCAGCGGACGTTGAGCGAACATTGAGCGGACGCTAGAGGCGCACGTTAAAGAGAGCCCGCCTTGAAAGCGGCGATTGCCTGATTCCCGACCTGTCATGTTCATTTCGCCGCAACGCTCTCCCGCCGACCTCCAACGCCCCGAGCAGTTCTCCGCGCTTGAAGAGCCGCCGCTGCCGCGGCCCCAGGGCGTGCGGCGCGACGTGCTCGCGGGTCTTTCCATCGCCGGGCTGCTGTTGCCCGAAGCGGTGGCCTACGCGGGCATCGCGAACCTGCCGCCGCAGGCGGGGCTGATCGCGCTGCTCGCGGGGCTTGTGGTTTACGCGCTCGTCGGGACGAGCCGCTTTGCGATTGTCTCGGCGACGTCGTCTTCAGCGGCTGTGCTGGCTGCCACGGTGCTCTCCGAGCCCGCGTCCAACGCGCTCGCGCAGCTTTCGCTCGCCGCAGCGCTGGTGGCCACCACGGGCGTGCTGTTCATGCTGGCGGGCGCGGCGCGGCTCGGTGGCATGTCGGACTTCATTGCGCGGCCCGTGCTGCGCGGCTTCACGTTCGGGCTCGCGCTCACCATTCTCATCAAGGAACTGCCGAAGATCGCCGCGGTGCCCGTGAAGCACAGCGACGCGCCGCGCATCCTCGTCGAATTTTTTCAGCAGGCCGCGCACTGGAATCCGTACAGCGTGGCCGTGGGCGCCGTGGCGCTCGCGATTCTGTTCGGCCTTGGGCGCCGCACGCGGCTGCCGGCGTCGGTGGTGGTGATCGTGCTCAGCATCGCCGCGAGCTACGCGTTCGACTGGCATCGCTACGGCATTGCGTCGGTGGGCGAGATCGATCTGCAGAACATTTCGTTCGGCCTGCCCGTGCTCGGGCGTTCGCAGTGGATGCAATCGGCGGAACTCGGCTTCGCGTTGATGCTGATTCTCTATGCCGAGTCGTATGGCTCCATTCGCAACTTCGCGCTCAAGCACGGCGATACGGTGTCGGCCAACCGCGACCTCGTGGCGCTGGGTTGCGCGAACCTGGTGTCGGGGCTGCTGCACGGCATGCCAGTGGGCGCGGGCTATTCGGCGACCTCCGCGAACGAGGCCGCGGGCGCGCAAAGCCGGCTCGCGGGCGTGTGCGCCGCCGTGGTGGTCGGCATCATCGTGCTCGTGCTGCTGCCGGAACTCGCGCGCACGCCGGAGCCGGTGCTGGCCGCCATCGTCATCTTCGCGGTGAGCCATTCGCTGCATCCCTCGGTGTTCAAGCCGTATTGGACCTGGCATCGCGACCGGCTCGTGGTGATTGCGGCGCTGGCCGCGGTGCTCGTGCTCGGCGTGCTGCATGGGCTGCTCGCGGCAATCGGCGTGAGCCTTCTGCTCACGCTGCGCAAACTCTCCGAGCCCAACGTGAGCGTGCTGGGCCGGCTGCGCGGCACGCACGATTTCGTCGACATCTCGGCCCACCCCGACGCTCAGCCCATACCGGGCCTGCTGATCGTGCGTCCCGAGGTGCCGCTCTTCTTCGCCAATACGGAGCGCGTGCTGGGCCAGGTGCGCGCGCTGCTGCGCGACGCCGGACCGGTGCAGACGGTGATGATGAGCCTGGAAGAAACGCCCGACGTCGATGGGTCCGCCATCGAGGCGCTGCGCATCTTCGCGGCGGAGTGCCGTTCGCGCAATCTGCGACTGGTGCTGGTGCGGCTGAAGCCGCGAGCGCTGCGCGCCTTGCAGCGCGCATCCGACGACGTGATGCCGGCCGACACGCTGCACGAACTGAGCGTGGACGAATGCGTGTCGTCGGTGAAGGGCGCGCAGGCATCTGGTGCTTCCACGCAGACGTGAGTTGCGAGCCGGCGACCCTCGCGTGCCGGCCGGCGCCGGCAACGGCCTCTACGCCTGCAATGCCCGTGATCCCCGCAATGCCCGCGATCCCCGCGTGAGACTACCGCGCGCTCGGTAGTGGCATGTCCGCGGGCGCGCCTTCGGCGAGGTGGTCGCACAGCCAGCGCGTGGCGGGACCCGTTGCCGTATCGGTGCGATGGATCAGTGACACGTTGTAATTCACCCCGCGCCGGTCCGCGAGTTCGACGCGCACGAGCCGCCCCGCCTCCAGGTCCGCTTCCACGAGATGGCGCGGCATGGATCCCCAGCCCAATCCCGCCAGCAACAGACGATGCTTTGCGCCCAGGTCGCCGAGTTTCCAGGTGCGCGCGCCGTAGACGCCGAAGTTCTGGCCTTCGGTGAGCCGGCTGCGGTCGGTCAGCACGAGCTGCGTGTGCTCGCGCGCTTCGGAGACCCGAATGGGCTGCTCCGCGCGCGCGAGCGGATGCCCGGGCGCCGCCACGTGCACGAGTTCCACGGACCAGATGGTTTCCGCTTCGATCACGTGCGGCCAGTTCTGGTTGGGACCGCTGATGCCCACGAGGCACTCGCCGTCCAGCACGAGCTTGAGCACGCCGCCGAGCGCCTCCATCGTGAGATTCAGCGCGACGGTGGGGAACTCGCGCGCGAACGCCTGGAGCGTTTCCACGAGCCGCTCGGACGGGAACATCACGTCCACCGCCAGCGACACCTCGCTCTCCAGCCCGCGTTGCAGGCCGGCCGCCTTGGCGCTCAGCTGGCCGGCGAGCAGGTCGAGGCGCCGGGCGTCGGCGAGAATTGCGCGGCCCGCAGCCGTGAGCTGCGGACGCCGCTTGCCGCGCTCGAAGAGCGCTACGCCCAGCTGCGTTTCGAGGCTCGCCATCGCGTAGCTCACGACCGACTGCGCGCGCCCGAGGCGCACGGCCGCGGCGGAGAAGCTGCCGGTCTCGCTGACGGCGATCAGCGTGCGTAGTTGATCGAGGCTGGGGCTGCGGTCTTGCGTTTGGGTAGGGCGGTTCACGCGACGTATCGAAAAATTGGATATGAACGATCTAGTTTAGCCGGTTGTTTGAATAGGAGGCGTTCGGTACAGTCCGCGAACCTGTCTTCATTGCGTGCCCACTGCCTTGTCCACTTCCCGTTCCCGTCCGCTTTCCGAAGGCGCTTCCAACGCCACTTCTAGCCTTGCGCCCGCGAGCCGTTACAGCGCCGTGGCCATGCTGCTGCACTGGAGCGTGGCCGCGCTGATCGTCTGGGGCTTCGCGCTCGGCTGGATCATGACCGACATTCCGGGCATCACGCCCACCAAGCTGCGCTACTTTTCGTGGCACAAGTGGATCGGCGTCACGGTGCTCGTGCTTGCGCTGGTGCGCCTTGTCTGGCGTGCCACGCACCGTCCGCCCGCGCTGCCCGATGCGATGCACGGCTGGGAGAAGCTGGCCGCGCATGCGGGCCACGCCGCGCTCTACGTGCTCATGCTCGCGGTGCCGGTGAGCGGTTATCTGTACAGTTCGGCGGCCGGCATTCAGGTCGTCTACCTGGGCGTGCTGCCGTTGCCCACGCTGATCGGCCCCGACGGCGCGCTCAAGGCGGTGCTGAAGACCGTGCACATCGCGCTGGATTACGCGCTGGCCGCCGTCGTGGTCGGGCATTTGCTCGCCGTGGTCAAGCACGAACTGCTCGACAAGCAGCGCATCGTGGCTCGCATGCTGCCGTTCGGCGGGCGAAGCCGCGCGTCGGGCCGTTGACCGCCCGGCCGCGATTCCAGCGATTCCCGCGCTTCGCCGCTCATCACTCACAACACCGCACTCATCGCACTCACCCGAACATGAACCGACGTCTCGTTTCGCTTTGCGCGCTCGCCGCATCCGCAGCCTTCGTGGCGGGCGCCGCCGCGCTTTCGCTTCCCGCGCTCGCCGCTACCGATGCTTCGAAGAGCAGCGTCAGCGCCGTCTTCAAGCAGATGAACGTGCCCGTGGAAGGCAAGTTCAACCGCATCAACGCAGCGATCCGTTTCGATCCCGCAAACGCCACCGCCGGCAGCGCGAAGATCGACATCGACGTGGCGAGCTTCGACCTCGGCTCGCCCGAATACAACAAGGAAGTGGCGGGCAAGGAATGGTTCGATGCCGCCGCCTGGCCGCACGCCACGTTCGTTTCCACGCAGATCAAGCCGGCGGCCAACGGCGCCTACAGCGTGGCGGGCAAGCTCACCATCAAGGGCAAGACCACCGACGTCGTGGTGCCCGTGCAGTTCCGCAAGGACGGCGCAAACGAAGTGTTCGACGGCACGCTGCCCATCAAGCGTCTTGCCTACGGCATCGGCGACGGCGAATGGAAAGACACCTCCGTCGTGGCCGACGACGTGCAGATCAAGTTTCACATCGTCAGCGCGGGCAAGTGACGCGCTTCAATCCACTGTTTCAACCGTTTTCCGCAACCAGGAAGTGAATACATGAACACCCGCCTTTCGCTCATCGCCGCACTCGTCGCCGCTTTCTCCGCACCCGCGTTCGCGACCACCTACAACCTCGATCCGACCCACACGTATCCGAGCTTCGAAACCGACCACTTCGGCGGCGTTTCGGTGTGGCGCGGCAAGTTCACGAAGTCGAGCGGCACGGTGGTGCTCGACCGCGCGGCGAAGACGGGCACGGTGGACGTGACCATCGACGCGTCGTCCATCGACACCGGCAACGGCGCGCTCGACAAGCACGTGCGCTCGGCCGAAATGCTCGACGTCGAGAAGTACCCGACCGCCGTCTACAAGGGCACGTCGATCCGCTTCGACGGCGACAAGCCCGTGGAAGTGATCGGCACGTTCACGCTGCATGGCGTGACGAAGCCGCTGAACCTGAAGATCGATTCGTTCAAGTGCTTCACGAACCCGATGCTCAAGCGCGAAGTGTGCGGCGCGGACGCCACGGCCCAGTTCGACCGCGCCGACTTCGGCGTGAACTACGGCCAGGCTTATGGCTTCAAGATGGCCACCACGCTGCAGATCCAGGTGGAAGGCGTGAAGGCCGACTAAGGGCTGCCTGAAGGTTACCTGAGGGCCGCCTGAGTGCCGCGTTAGCGGCCATGCTTGCCGGGTGCTTCGCTTCGTAGACGACGCGCCCGGCAACATCGACCAGAAGACGCAGGCAATGAAAAGCCCGTGTGCTCTTTCGAGGCACACGGGCTTTTTTCATTCCCTGCGGACTTTCTCGTCAACCTCGGCTGCCCTTACGGCACCCCCTTACGCCCCACTGACCGCCTGCTGCTGCGCGTCCTGGAGCAGCACCGCGTCGCGCTTGTCGAGCAGATGCTGGCGCAGGATCGTGGCGAGCCGCTTGCCGTCGCGTGCTTCGAGCGCCTTGATCATCTCTTCGTGGTCGTGCACGGCGTGGTCCCACTTCGACGCCGAGAAGTTCGAGCGAAACCGCAGCGCCTGCAAACGCCGGTTGATCGAAAGCCACGTCTGTCTCAGCGCCGAATTGCGCGCGGCCTCGTTGATGCGGTCGTGAATCTGCATGTTGCGGCTGTAGTAGCCGGGCAGGTCGTTCTGCGCGTGGCACGCCAGCATCTCGTAGTGCAGCGCCTTGATCTGCGCGAGTTCCGCGGGCGTGATGCGCTCGCAGGCCAGTTCGCCCGAAAACGCTTCGAGTCCGCTCATCAGTTCGAACATCTCGCGAATCTCGGCCGCCGACATGCGCGACACCGACGCGCCGCGATTCGGCGAAATATCGATCAGCCCTTCCGCGGCCAGCACCTTCAGCGCCTCGCGCAGCGGCGTTCGCGAGATGCCCAGCATTTCGCAAAGCTCGCGTTCGTTGAGCTTCACGCCAGGCGCGAGCCGCCCCTCCACGATGAAGTTGCGCAAGTGCTCCACCACCGTGTCGTGCAGACGCAGCCGCTCGACGCGCGGCAGGGTGGGCGTGAAAGAGGCATCGTCGGTGATATCTGTATTTCGCATGCAATTTCCCGTCATCAAATCGCGTCGGCCGGCGGGCCGGCCAGGCGCAGGCGGTATTTTAACCGTGCGGGCCGGATGATCGGATTCTAGTGCCGGACAAGGCATCTCGCGCTTGCAGCGACGCTAAGGGTTTGTCCTGGCCGCTGTGATGCACATTGCGCCTTCCCATCGACATATTCGTGCTCTAAAGTATTTTGCATGCAAAATTCAAAAAGGACGCGCAATGCTTGAACTGGACTTCCATCCCGCCGGCCGTCATTTCCTGCAGATTCCCGGGCCCAGCCCCGTGCCCGACCGGATTCTGCGCGCGATGAGCTATCCCACCATCGACCATCGCGGCCCCGAATTCGGCGCGCTTGGCCTGCGGGTGCTGTCCGGCATCAAGAAGGTCTTTCAGACCACGCAGCCCGTCGTGATCTATCCGGCTTCGGGCACCGGCGCCTGGGAAGCCGCGCTGTGCAACACGCTGAGTCCCGGCGACACCGTGCTGATGTACGAGACCGGCCACTTCGCCACGCTCTGGAAAAAGATGGCCGAGAGCCTCGGCCTCAAGCCCGAGTTTCTTGGCCTGCCCGGCGTGGAAGGCTGGCGGCGCGGCGTGCAGGCACCCATGATCGAAGCGCGCCTGCGCGAAGACACGCAGCACGCCATCAAGGCCGTGTGCGTGGTGCACAACGAGACCTCGACGGGCGTGACTTCGGACATCGCCGCGGTGCGCCGCGCCATCGACGCCGCGGCCCACCCCGCGCTGCTGATGGTCGACACTATCTCGGGCCTCGCCTCTGCCGACTATCGCCACGACGAATGGGGCGTGGACGTGACCGTGTCCGGTTCGCAGAAGGGCTTGATGCTGCCGCCCGGCATCAGCTTCAATGCGGTATCGCAAAAGGCGCTCGAAGCGAGCCGCCATGCGAAGCTGCCGCGCGCCTTCTGGGGCTGGGCCGAGATCATCGAGATGAACCGCACCGGCTACTGGCCCTACACGCCGAACACGAACCTGCTCTACGGCCTCGCCGAAGCGCTCGACATGATCTTCAACGAGGGGCTCGACAACGTGTTCGCACGTCACCAGCGCCTCGCCGAAGCGTGCCGTCAGGCGGTGCGCGCATGGGGCCTCGAAATTCAATGTGCCGACCCGGCGGTGTACTCGCCGGTGCTCACGGGCGTCGTCATGCCCGAGGGCGTGGACGCAGACGCCGTGCGCAAGCTCATCTACGAACGCTTCGACATGTCGCTGGGCACGGGGCTCGGCAAGGTGAAGGGGCGCATGTTCCGCATCGGCCACCTGGGCGACTGCAACGACCTCACGCTGATGGCCACGCTCGCGGGCTGCGAGATGGGGCTGAAGCTGGCCGGCGTGAAGCTGGCGGGCAGCGGCGTGCAGGCCGCAATGGAATATCTCGGCACGCACGCGCCCGCTCGCCCGTTGCGCGTGGCCGCGTGAGGACGGCGCGATGAACCGTCCCGAGACTATCGACTTCGCGGCCAGCGGCGGCAGCCCCGCCCGCACCGCTGCACGTGCCCAGTGGCTGGCCGATGCGCGTGCCGCGCATGCGCCCATCGTACGCGTGCCCGACGAACTCGCGCCCGCCAGCGCGGAGGACGCCTTCGACACGCAGCACGAGACGCTGCGCCGCTTGAGGTACGGCATCGGCGGCTGGAAGGTGGGCGCGAAGTCGCCGGACGCGCCCGCGCAAGGCGCGCCGTTGCCCGACGCGTTGCTCTACGCGAGCCCCGCGCGTCTGCACTCCGAGGCGCACGCGCCGTTCGCGCTCGAACTCGAAATCGCGTTTCGCCTGGGCCGCACGTTCGAAGCGAGCCGTACGCCCTATGCCGCGCAAGACGTGACGGCCGCCATCGAATCGATGTGCGCGACCATCGAAGTGGTGACCAGCCGCTTCGCCGCATGGCCCGATGTGGACCGCCTGTGGCAGCTTGCCGACCTGCAGAACCACGGCGCGCTCATTGCGGGGGCGCCCGTGCCGTATCGCGACGACTTCCCGTTCACGGCGCCGTCGCTGCGCTTCGCCTATAACGGCGTGAGCGTGTTCGGATCCCAGCCGAAGAACCCCGCGGGCGACCCGCGACGATTGCTCACGTGGGTCGTGAATCACAGCACTGGCCGCGGCATCGCGCTCGAAGCGGGCACGGTCATCACCACCGGCAGCTTCATCGGCATGTGGACCGCGCGCGAGCCGGGCATCGCCGTGGGCGAGATCGAAGGGCTGCCGCCCGTGCAGGTGCAGTTCGACGGAGCCGCCCGATGACATCGGCGTCGCGCGGCGCACCGCTCGTGCAGCCGGTGCGGCTCATGCCGACGCGTCCGGGCGGCACTGCGGGTGGCGCGATGGCGCCCACGCCGCTTGCCGTCCAGCTCGGCAATACGCTGCGCGGCGACGTGCTGTTCGACCGCGCCTCGCGCGGCCGCTATGCCACAGACGCCTCTATCTATCAGATCACGCCCGTTGGCGTGGCGGTGCCGCGCGACGAAGACGATCTGCTGACGGCGTTGCAGATCGCCCGTGAAAACCGCGTGCCGGTACTCGCGCGCGGCGCAGGCACGAGCCAGTGCGGACAGACGGTGGGCGAAGCGCTCGTGATCGATACGTCGAAGTGGCTCAACCGCGTGAAGCATTTCGATGCGCAGGCACTGACGGTGACGGTCGAGCCCGGCATCGTGCTCGATCATCTGAACGCGTGGCTGAAGCCGCACGGGCTCTGGTTTCCCGTGGACGTCTCCACAGGCGCGCAATGCACGCTAGGCGGCATGGCCGGCAACAACTCGTGCGGCTCGCGTTCCATCCAGTACGGCAACATGGTCCATAACGTGGCCGCCCTCGATGCCGTGCTGGCCGACGGCACGCTCGCGCGCTTCGGTCCGCTCGCGCAGATGGAAGCGGCGGGCGAGCGCGTGCGCGCCATCGTGGACGGTCTGCGCAACATCGCTTCGCGCGAGCGCGGCGAGATCGTGGCGCGCGTGCCGAAGGTGCTGCGCCGCGTGGCGGGCTACAACCTCGACGTGTTCGACTGCCAGAACCCGATGCCCTACAGCGCGGACGGCGAGCCGAATCTCGCGCACGTGCTCGTGGGCTCCGAAGGCACGCTCGCGTTCAGCCGCGAACTCACGCTGAAGCTCGCGCCGCTGCCCGCGCACAAGGTGCTCGGTGTGGTGAGCTTTCCTTCGTTCTACCATGCGATGGATCTCACGCAGCACATCGTGCGGCTTGGCCCTTCGGCGGTGGAACTGGTCGATCGCACGATGATCGACCTCTCGCTCGGCAATCCGGCTTTTAGGCCTGTGATCGAAGCGGCGCTCGTGGGGCGTCCGCAAGCGGTGCTGCTGGTCGAATTCGCGGGCAGCGAGCAGGCGCCGTTGCTGCGCCGCCTGGAAGACCTCGTCGCGCTGATGGGCGACCTCGGTTTGCCGGGCTCCGTGGTGCGCATGACCGACACCGGCCAACAAAAGGCGCTCTGGGAAGTCCGCAAGGCCGGGCTCAACATCATGATGAGCATGAAGGGCGACGGCAAACCGGTGTCCTTCATCGAAGACTGCGCGGTGCCGCTCGAACATCTCGCCGAATACACGAGCCGCCTGACCGACGTGTTCCACCGACACGGCACCGAAGGCACGTGGTACGCGCACGCAAGCGTGGGCACCCTGCACGTGCGGCCCATTCTCGATATGCGCCGCGACGGCGCCGTGAAGATGCGCGCCATCGCCGAAGAAGCGGCAGCGCTCGTGCGCGAGTACAAGGGCGCCTATTCGGGCGAGCACGGCGACGGCCTGTGCCGCGGCGAATGGATCTCGTGGCAGTACGGGCCGCAACTTGCGCGCGCGTTCGGCGAAGTCAAAGCGCTGTTCGATCCCGATAACCTGTTCAGCCCCGACCGCATCGTTGCGCCGCCGAAGATGGACGACGCGCGCCACTTCCGCTTCGCGCCGGGCTACGCCGAAAGGCCGTTCGAACCGAAGCTCGACTGGTCCGCGTGGAACGTGACGCGCGACCCGCTTACAGGCGCCGAAGGCACGCCGGGCAGCGGCGGCGACCGCACGCACGGACTCGCGAAAGCCGTGGAGATGTGCAACAACAACGGCCACTGCCGCAAGTTCGACGCGGGCACGATGTGCCCGAGCTATCGCGTGACGCGCGACGAGCAGCACGTCACGCGCGGCCGTGCGAATACGTTGCGGCTCGCGTTGAGCGGCCAGATAGGCGAGGGCGGCCTCGCGAGTGCCGAGGTACGTGAGGCGCTCGACCTCTGCGTGTCCTGCAAGGGCTGCAAGCGCGACTGCCCGACGGGCGTCGATATGGCGAAGGTGAAGATCGAGGCGCGCGCGGCCAGGTATGCGCGGCATCCCATGCGCTGGCGCGATCGGCTCGTCGCGTTCCTGCCGCGCTATGCGGCGCTCGCCGGCGCATTTGCGCCCGTGACGGCGTTCGTCACGCGTTCATCGGCGGCGCGCGCGTTGCTGGCGCGCTTCGGCATTGCGCGCGAACGCAGCCTGCCGCGTTTCACGAAGAGCTTTCTTGCGAGCGTACGAGGCGAGCGCGAACGTCGTGGGCAGGAGACCACTGCCGGCGCAGGCACGACAGCGACGCGCGAAGTCCTGCTCTTCGTCGATACGTTCAACAACCACATGGAGCCCGAGAACGCACGTGCGGCGCGGCGCGTGCTCGAAGCGGCCGGCTATACCGTGCACGTCGATCCGTTCGCAGCACGGGGTGCCGCGGCGCGCAGCGAGCGTGGGTTGTGCTGCGGCCGTACGTTCCTCGCCGCGGGCCTCGTGGACGAAGCGAAGGCCGAAGCGCGCCGCACGCTGGATGCGCTGTTGCCGTTCGTCGAACGCGGCGTGCCCATCGTCGGGCTGGAACCGTCGTGCCTTTTCACACTGCGTGACGAGTTCCTCGCGTATGGTTTCGGCGACGTGGCACAGCGGCTCGCGCAGTCCGCGCTGCTGTTCGAAGAATTTCTCGTGCGCGAGCGCGAGGCCGGCCGCATGCAGTTGCCGCTGAAGGCGCCTCACGGCATGAAGCGCGCGTTGCTGCACGGCCATTGCCACCAGAAGGCGTTCGGGGCGTTTGCGCCTTCGCGCACGGTGCTCGGCTGGATTCCCGGCATCGACGTGGCCGTGATCGAATCGTCGTGCTGCGGCATGGCGGGCAGCTTCGGTTACGAGGCCGAGCATTACGAGGTGTCGATGGCGATGGCCGAACTCTCGCTGCTGCCCGCCGTTCGCGCCGCGGAACCGGGCACGGTGATCGTGGCGGACGGCACGAGCTGCCGCCATCAGATTGCCGACGGCGCGGGAGCGAAAGCCCGCCACGTGGCCCACATCCTCGAGGAGGCATTGATGTAGCAAAGCGAGCGGTACCCCAAACCATACTTGACCACACCTGACCACACACGCCGCGCTACCTCGATGCAGCGCTACAGCGCGGCCGGCACCGAGACAAGGAGACAGCGATGTTCCGTCGAGTCACGACGCGCGTTCTGTTGCTGTTGTGCGCGATGTACCTCATCACCTACGTTGACCGCGTCAACGTGAGCACGGCCGCGAGCCAGTTCGGCGCCGAGCTGGGTCTTACCCATACGCAGATCGGCTTTGTCTTTTCCGCGTTCGCGTATCCGTATCTCGTCTTCCAGATCATCGGCGGATGGCTGGGCGACCGCTTCGGGCCGCGCCGCACGCTCGCCGTGTGCGCCATCATCTGGGCCGGCGCGACGGTGCTCACGGGCCTTGCGGGCGGTTTCGTGTCGCTCGTGATCGCGCGGCTGCTGCTGGGTCTGGGCGAAGGCGCCACGTTCCCCACCGCCACGCGCGCCATGTCGAACTGGACCACGCCCGAGCGGCGCGGCTTCGCGCAGGGCATCACGCACGCGGCCTCGCGCATCGGCAACGCGGTGGCGCCGCCGCTCATCACGTGGCTCATGCTTGCCACGTCGTGGCGCGGCTCGTTCGTGGTGACGGGCATCATCAGCTTCCTGTGGGCACTCGTGTGGATCTGGTATTTCCGCGACGACCCGCGCGAGCACCCGCGCATCAGCAACGTCGAAAGCGACCGCCTGCCCGCCTACAGCGGCTTCAAGGAACGCAAGCCGGTGCCCTGGCGCGCGCTGGTGGGCCGCATGGCGCCCGTCACGCTCGTGTACTTCTGCTACGGCTGGGTGCTGTGGCTCTTCCTCGGCTGGATTCCGCAGTACTTCCTGCACAACTATCACCTGCAACTGGGCAAGTCCGCGCTCTTCGCGTCGGGCGTGTTCTTCGCGGGCGTGCTGGGCGACTGGCTGGGCGGCGAAGTGACCGACAAGATTCTCAAGCGCACCGGCCGGCCGCGCCTTGCGCGTAGCGCAATGGTGGCCCTCTGCATGTTCGCGACGCTGCTCTCGCTCATGCCCATCATGCTGGTGCCGAACATGTCCATCACGCTGGCGGCGGCGTGCCTGAGTCTCGGCTTCTTCTTCAACGAGATGACCATCGGACCGATGTGGGCCGTGCCGATGGACATCGCGCCGAAGCACGCGGGCACCGCGAGCGGCGTGATGAACACGGGCTCCGCGCTCGCCGCCATCATCAGCCCCGTGGTGGGCGGCTGGATGATCGACGTGACGGGCAACTGGAATCTGCCGTTCATTGCGTCGATGGCGCTCATGGCGGCGGGCATCGTGCTCTCCATCGCCATGCGCCCGGACCGCCGCCTCGACGAGCAGACCGACGAGACGATCAAACCGGCGGCCGGACTCGTCTGATGGCCGGACGCGCAACGGCACAGGAGACGCCATGAACGAAGCAGGCATTGTGGTCCAGCGTGATGGTTTCATCGCGACCGTCACGATCAACCGGCCGCACAAGTTGAACGCGATGACGAAGACGCTGTGGCGCGAGCTGGGCGACACCATCGACGCGTTGTCCGCCGAAGAAAGCCTGCGCTGCATCGTGCTGCGCGGCGCGGGCGAGAAGGCGTTTTCGCCGGGCAACGATATCGGCGAATTCGCCACGGATCGCGCGAACGTGGAGCAGGCGCGCGAGTACGGCGCGCTGATGCATCGCACGCTCGATGCGTTCGAGCGCTGCCGCCATCCGCTCGTCGCGATGATTCACGGCATCTGCGTGGGCGGCGGGCTGGAGATTGCATCGATGTGCGACCTGCGCATCTGCGGCGAGTCGAGCCGTTTCGGCGTGCCCATCAAGAACCTCGGGCTCGTGATGGCGCACGCGGAACTCGCGGGGCTCGTGAAGCTGGCGGGGCCGGCCGTGGCGCTCGAAATCCTGCTGGAAGGGCGCATTTTCGGCGCACAGGAAGCCTTGCAGAAGGGGCTCGTCACGCGTGTGGTCGCGGATGCCGACGTTACCGATGAAGCCTGGGCGTGCGCCACGCGCATCGCTGAAGGTGCGCCGCTCGTCGCGCGCTGGCACAAGCAGCTCGTGCGTCGCGTGATGAATCCGGCGCCGCTCACGGCCGCCGAGCGCGACGAAGGCTTCGCATGCTTCGGCACCGAGGACTTCCGCATCGGCTATCAGGCGTTTCTCGCGAAGACGAAGCCGGCATTCACGGGTCAATGAGGCAGAAGAGGTCGATGCCGCAAACGAGGCAAACGAGGGGACACGAAATGGCACAAAAAGCAGGCCCGCTGGCCGGCATGCGCGTGATCGAACTCGCGCACATCATGTCGGGCCCTGTGTGCGGCATGATGCTCGCCGACATGGGCGCGGACGTGATCAAGGTAGAGAAGGTGCCGGGCGGCGACGACTCGCGCCGCTTCGCGCCCATCATGGCGCACGGCGAGTCGGCGTCGTTCATGATCGTCAACCGCAACAAGCGCGGCATTGCGCTGAACCTGAAGACGGCGGGCGGGCGCGAGGTGCTGCAACGGCTGCTCGCGGGCGCGGACGTGGTGACCGAGAACTATCGCAAGGGCACCATGGAAAAGCTCGGCATGGGCTACGACGTGTTGAAGGCGATGAACCCGGGGCTCATCTATTGCGCGATTTCGGGCTACGGGCGCAGCGGGCCGCTGGCCGACAAGGCGGGCTTCGACCTCATCGCGCAGGGCATGAGCGGGCTCATGAGCATGACGGGCGAGCCGGGCCAGGCGCCCATCAAGGCGGGCTCGCCCGTTACTGACATCAACGCGGGCATTCTCGCGGCGCTCGGCATCTGCGCCGCGTATGCCGAGAAGCAGCGCACGGGCCGCGGCCAGATGGTGGACACGTCGCTCTTCGAAGCGGGCTTGCAGCAGATGTACTGGGCCTTCGCCAACTACTTCGCGGACGGCACCGTGCTGCCCAAGCTGGGTTCGGCCAATCCGACGAGCGCGCCGTATCAGGCGTTTCGCACGCTGGACGGCTGGATCAACGTGGGCGCCGCGAACCAGAGCAACTACGAGCGCCTGGTGGACGTGCTCGGCATGTCGCAACTGGCGAGCGATGCGCGCTTCAGCACGAACGCGGCGCGCATGGCCAATCGCGCGGCGCTCGTTGAAGTGCTGGGCGCGCGGCTCGCGCAGAAGACCACGGCCGAGTGGCTCGACGAATTCGATGCCATCGGCCTGCCCTGCGGACCGGTGCTCGACGTGCCGCAGGTCGCCACGCATGAGCAGACCCTGGCGCGCGGGATGGTGGTGGAGTCCGACCATCCGCTTGCGGGACGCACGCGCGGCATCGGGTTGCCCATCCACTTTTCGGCGGGCGACGAGCCGGATGGCGCGAAGGAGAAGCAGGAGCCGATGCCGCGCTCGCGTCCCGCGCCGCTCTATGGCGAGCACACGCGCGCCGTGCTGCGCGAGTATGGGTTCGACGACGAGCGTATCGATGCACTCGTCACGGAGGGCGCGGTGCTGGCGCACGATGCCCAGCGTGCGGCTGTATGAATCGCCGTCGCGTTTGGGTGGTCGAGTGTGTAGCGAAGATTCGATCCGCGACAGCGAAGGCCGCGCACGCACCGTGCCGGCTCATCGTGCGCAGGCGAGAGGTGGTGCTCTACGCCTATCGGGCGGTTTGAGCGCGTTCTGAGCACCCTTGCCGACTAATATGCAGACTCTCGCGCATCGTCCGGTGCGCGCTTTCCTTGTTACCGATCGAATCGGCCATTGCGATGAGTCTGCTGCTGCGTCTTCTGATGACCTTGTTGTTCTCGGCGCGTCGAGGCCCGCTGAACGTGCTGGACACCTGCGTCACGCCGTTTCGCGTGTGGCTCAACGACCTCGATGTGCTGAGGCACATGACCAACAGCCGTTACTTCGCGATTCTCGACCTGGCGCGCGTGGACCTGATGATCCGCAGCGGACTCCTGAAACGGCTCGATGCGCGCGGCTGGTATCCGGTGGTCACGCTCGAAACGCTGCGCTTTCATCGTTCGCTCGAACTGGGCGACCGCTACGAGGTGGCGACGCGCGTGATCGGCTGGGACGAGAAAAGCATCTTCCTCGAACAGGGCTTCGTGCGCGACGGCGTGCAGGTGGCGCTCGGCGTCGTGCGTACGCGCTTTCTCAAGCGTAGCGGCGGCACGGTTTCCACGGCGGAGTTGATGGAGCTGGCCGGCATCGCGCAGCCGTCGCCGCCCTTGCCGGATTGGGTCCGGCAATGGAGCGCGGCGGAGGGCGGGATGGCGGTGAACCAGGCCGCGGAGCGTGAGAGCAAAGAGGATGAGGCCGCGCTCAAGGACGGCTGATCCCGATTTCCGATACCACGGGATGCTTGCCGCACTGATTTCGCACGCTCGCCTTCACGACGGAAACGCGCGCTCCACCGCGCCCAGCGCACGGCGAATCAACTGGTGTTCGCGCGGCCCGAGTGATTCGGTGTGAAGCCGCTGCAATTCGCGCAAGACGATTGCCACTCGACGGGCGAGATGCACGGAGGTCCCCGGAAGAGGCCATACGTGCATGAGATAAGCGAGCGGCACCACATGCCGGGTTTCACACCAGTGGTCGAACAGCGCGGCGCAGCAGTCCTCGATTTCGCTCAATACCGCGGCTTCGTCGTGTGCAAGAGGCTCGGTCCCGGCCGGCTGCGGCATGGGTCTGTCGACTTCGCGCAGGAATCGCGTCGCACGCTTGAACGGATAGATTTCCGACATGACTGGAACCGCCAGGTGACAGGGAGTGGACGACGCGCTCGCCACCCCGCGATGGCGGCCGACCGATGATCGTCGCGCGACGGGGTGTCTTGCCGGGGAATTCGTCGCGCATCATAAATTTCTTCCGCTGGCAGGCGCGCGACCTGGCCGATTGAAACCATAACTCGGCGGTTTCTCGCCAACGTCGCTGCATGGCGACGCGCAGCGTGACGCTATCCGCCAACATCGTGGCGCGATCGGTCAGTCTTGTTCGTCTCGTGAAACGCCTGTTTATGATGTGCCGCAATCGATGCAGGAAACTGCGCAATGGCGGGCACACAGACAGTGCCCGTTGTTGCCTTGAACCTGCACCTTCATTGAACGGCTCGACAGCGGCGAGCGATGGCGGGTACTGGCATGCTGAGTGCGTTGGTCAATCAGGCGTTGCGGCGCGTTCGTCCCGGCAAGGCGCTCGCGCCCGATCTGGGCGCGCTGGACATGCTGCTCTTTCTCGCGGAGCAGTGCGCCAATCTGATGCGCGGCACGGTGCTTTCGTTGCGCTCGCGTCGCGCTTCACCGTGCTTCGTCGGCCGACGCGTGAGATTGAGGTTTGCGCGCAAGATCGAGATAGGGCGTTATGCGGTGATCGGTGACGGCGCCATTCTCAGCGGCTTGGGGCGCGACGGATTGCACATCGGCGCACGCGCGAACATCGGCGCGTATACGCGGCTCGTGGTGGGCACCGATCTGGCGCGGCCCGGCGCGCGCATCGTGATCGGCGAAGGCTGCGGCATCGGCGAGTTTTCGAGCGTGGGCGGGTCGGGCGGCGTCACGATCGGTCGCAACACCATCATCGGGCAATACTTCAGCGCGCACCCGGAAAACCATAATTTCGCGGACCCGACGCGGCCTATTCGCGAACAGGGCACGACGCGCAAGCCCATCTCTATTGGCGAGGACTGCTGGTTCGGCGCGCGTGTGACGGTGCTGGGCGGCGTCACGATCGGGCGGGGTTGCGTGATTGCCGCGGGCGCCGTGGTGACGCGCGACGTGCCGCCGTATTCGATCGTGGCGGGCATCCCGGGGCGCGTGGTGGGCACGAGGCACGGAGCACAAACGCATGCATGCGCTTGACCTCTTCGTCGTACTGTATCGGCGCAATCCTGAGGCATCCGAAACACTTTCGACGCTCAGCCGGATCGACTTCGCGCAGTTGGGCATCGACGTCGAAGTTCATATCTGGGACAACGCACGCCAGCAACCGGCGCCGCCCGCTCCGGGCTTTCTGCCTTTCCCCTGGCGCTATGGGTCGTCACCGGAAAACGAGTCGCTCGCGAAGGTCTACAACATGCTGGTGCGCCAATCGAGCCGTCCATACGTGGTCATATTCGATCAGGATTCGAGCGTCGATACGGCGTTCTTTCGCGCGCTGACGACGAGCATCGACGCGGACAAAGCCGAGGTCTTCACGCCGCTCATCCAGCACGGCAACACGACCATCAGCCCGGGCTGCCTCAAGTGGATCAAAGGAGCGGCGCTCGCGCGCGTGCGCGACCGGGCGATCTTGCCGCGCAATTTCACCGCGATGATGAGCGGCATGTGCATCAGCCGCGCGTTGCTCACGCGCATGGGACCGCGGCCATTCGACGAGCGGCTGCGGCTCTACGGTGTCGATACGCGCTTTTGCCGCGACATCGCCCGCCTCGGCTCGCGGGCGTGGCTCACGGGGGCACGGCTCGTGCACGACTCCGCCTTGCGCAGTACCACGGACCCGGACGCGGTGTTGCAGCGTCAGATCTGGCTCTGGCAATCGTGGGTCCACGTTTTCGACCGCAACCTGCTGGAGAAGCTCGCCATTCGCGGCTACGTGGTGTGGAAGGCATGGCGCGTGTCGGCGCAAGCGCACGCGCGAGGCCGATTCCTCCAGGTCGTGGCGGAGGTGTTCCGTTGAAGAAGTCGCTAGCCATCGTCATGGTGCACCAGGGTGCGGAGTTGTACGGTTCGGATCGCAGCTTCCTTTCCGCGCTGCGTGCGCTGCGCGAGCATCACCCCGATGCTTCCATCGACGTGGTGCTGCCCGAGCCGGGGCCTATCGTCGATCACGTTGCGCGATACGCGAGTCGAATCCTGTACGACGAGAACGGCGTGCTGCGCAAGAAGAAGCTCAAGGCACGGCCGCTCGGTACGCTGGCGAACATGGTGCGCGCGTGGCGCCGCTATTGCCGGCTGTTCGAACGCTACGACGTCTGCTATGTGAACACCGTGGTCTGCGTCGCGGCCATTGCGGCCTTGCGCTCGCACCGTGGCGGAACTTACGTGCACGTGCGGGAAATACCGTCGCGCTTTGCGTTGCGAGTGTTCAGGGTGTTGCTGCGCTTTTCGCGCGCGGCATTGATCTACAACTCGAACGCCACCGCGGCGGCGTTCGGTATGCCCGGCACGGTGATCCACAACGGCGTCGAGGTGAGCGCCGATAGCGCGCCTGTGTCGGCGCGTGGCGGGCGGCCGTTGCGGCTTGCCGTGATCGGACGCATCAATCCGTGGAAAGGCCAGCAGTTCGTGGTGGATGCATTGCGCACGCTGGGCCGTGCGTTGCCGCTGGAGTTGCGCATTGTCGGCGACGTGTTTCCCGGGTACGAAGTGGTGCTCGATCAATTGCGCGACACCGCGCGCGCGTGCGCGCAGAGCGTCGAGATACGCGGCTTCACGAACGATCCCGCCCAGCACTACGCCTGGGCTGATTACGCGCTGGTGCCGTCCGTGTTACCGGAACCTTTCGGGCGCGTGGCGATCGAGAGTTTTGCCAGCGGCCGCCCCGTCATCGCAGCGGCCACGGGCGGCCTCACGGAAATCGTGACGCACGGCGAGACGGGCTTTCTGTTCGAGCCCAACAATGCACAGGCTTTGCTGCGCGTGCTCGATCATGCAGTCGCGCTTCCGGACGACGACCATGCGCGTCTCGCGAACGCGGCGCGTGCGTGCTACGTGAACCGGTTCAAGGTGGAGACCTATATGCGCGCCATCGCGCAGACGGTGCAGGCGCCGCACGACGCCGCAGCGACCACCTCCGCCGCGCGCGATGCCATTGCGCTTCAGCGCGAATCCCGCTGACGCAACAGCGCCCGCCATGAAAATCACCTTCGTTCTGCCGCGTCTCATGCCTCGCCCCACCGGCGGCGGCAAGATCGTCTATCAATATGCGAATGCGCTTGCCGAAGCCGGACACGAGATAGAAGTCCTGCATCCCCGCACGCTCTTTCTGTGGCGCTTCCGGCATACGCCCGCCGCGCGGCTGCGTTCGTTCGCTGCCGATTGCGCGAAGCTGATCGGCTGGGGCGCGCCGGGACGTCGTGCGTACGTGCCGTGGATGACGATGCATCCGCGCGTGAAGATCACTGTCGTGCCGGCGTTGTATGCGCGCCATGTGCCGCAGGCGGATGCGATCGTGGCGACGCTGTGGCGCACCGCCGAATACGTGGAGCGTCTGCCCGCAACCAAGGGCGAGAAGTTCTATTTCATTCAGCATCACGAAACGTGGGCCGGCCCTGAGGCGCGCGTCAATCGCACGCTGCAATCGCGCATGAAGAAGATCGTGATCTCGGGATGGCTCAAGGACCTTGTGCGCGATCTGTCCGGCGATACGGCCTGGCAGGTGCCCAATCCCGTCGATCATGCGGAATTCTTCGTCACCTGCGCGCCGGGGCAGCGCGAGCGCACGGTGAGCATGCTCTATTCGCCGCACGCGTGGAAAGGCGCGGCGGAAGGCGTGGCCGCACTCGAGCTGGCGAAGGCGTCGTTCCCCGATCTGAAAGCAGTGCTCTTCGGCACGGCCGCGCGGCCCGATTTTCTGCCTGCGTGGATCTCGTACGTGCAGAATCCCGCGCGGCCCGTGCTGCGCGAGACCGTCTACAACGCGTCGTCCATCTATCTGTGTCCGAGCTGGAGCGAGGGCTGGGGGCTGCCGGCGCTGGAGGCCATGGCATGCGGATGCGCCGTGGTCACAGCGGATAACGGCGGCACACGCGACTTCGTCATCGACGGGCAGAACGGTATCGTCGTGCCGCCGAAGTCGGCGCAACCGCTCGCTGACGCGCTCATTGCGCTGCTGGGCGACGATGCAAGGCGTACCGCCTACGCTGACCGTTCGGTGCGCCTTGCTCAGCAATTCACGCTTCAAGCCTCGGTCGAAAGACTCGTCGATGCGCTCTCGCACCGTTCGCCGGCAGTCGCGTCATGAAGGCAGGTGATCGTGGTGGCGCGGGCGCAGGACGTCTGCGTAAGACGTGGTCGACATACGTGCCTTACGCGCTCGGAATCGGCGGCAACGCGGGGCTCAACATCGTGCTGCTCTCGCTGCTCACGCGCCGGCTGGAACCCTCGCTCTATGGCGGCTACACGGTGGCGATCACGGCGATCGTGCTCGCGAGTTCCGTGGCGGGGCAGTGGTTGCAGCAGGCCACGGGGCGCTATCTGGCGGGCGCGAGCCGACGCGCGGCGAGCTATGCGAAGGCCGCCGTGTTGCGCGGCGCGGGCGCGATTCTCGCCGTGCTCGCTGCGCTCTACGTGCTCGCGCGCGTGGCGGAATGGTTCGATGGTCGCGCCGGCGCGCTGTGGTCCATCTGCGTGATCGCGATTGCGGCCCAGACGCTCTTCACGCTGGTCGGCACGGCCTTGCAGTCGGAGCAGCGCGCGTGGCCTTATGCGATCCAGCAGGCCTGCGCGAGTGCATTGAAGATCGCGTTTTCGCTGCTCGTATGCCGCTTATGGCAGAACGACGTCGGCGCGCTGCTGCTCGCCGTGGCGGCCGCACAATGCCTCGGCGCAGCGTTCGGCATGTTGCGTGCGGGTCTTTTCGCGAGCGACGTGCGCGACAAGCTGCTTTCGCGTCGCACGCGCATGGTTTTTCACAAGCTGCGCATCTACGGCGGCGCGATGACGCTGTGGTTCATCTTCATGAACCTCGCCATGTATTGCGACCGGCTGCTCGTTCGCGCGCTCGCCGGACCGGAAATGGCGGGCCTGTACGGCGCGGCGTCGACGCTCGTGGTGGGCTCGGTGAATCTCGTCATGGCGCCCATTTTGGCGGCCGCCTGGCCGCAACTGATGGGCGCGTGGAACGCCAGAAACGAGCAGGCGGCGGCGCGGCAGCTGGGCGATCTGCTCACATGGTTGCTGTGCGCGGGCGCGGTTCTGGTCGCGCTCGTCGATGCCGTCGCGGTGCCGGCCACGCGTCTTTTCCTCGGCGATAAATTCGGCGCGGCGGCCACGCTGCTGCCGTTGCTGCTCGCCTCGTCGTTCTGCTTTTCGCTGGGGCCGTTCTTTCACAAGCCGCTTGAATTCAAGGAGCGCAAGGCGGTGATGTGCACGATTGCGGCGCTCGCGCTGCTGTTGAACGGCGTGTTGAGCTTTGTGCTGACGCCGCGTTTCGGCGGCGTCGGCGCGGGCTGCGCGGCGCTCGCCGCAGGGGCATCGTATTGCGCGGTGAGCGGGCTCATCGGACGCAGCATCGTGCCCTGGCGCATCCGCTTCGACTGGCTCGCCGCGGTTGCCGTCTTGGCCATGCTCGCCGCTTGGGCGACGCACCAGGTGGCGGGAGTGTGGCGCGATGCCGGTAAATTCTGGGCGCTGGTTGCGGCAAGCGGTGTTTTTGCGGTGCTATTCGCGATTGCGGTGGCCGCTGTGTGGGCGATGAGCCGGGCGCGCCGCAGGTTCTACGGCGGTGCGCTGAAGAGCCGGTGACGCTCGCTTTGCCGCACGCGACGACGTGAGCTTTGCCGCGACGTTCGAGGCAGCACGCATGGAAAGCATGGAACGCGTGCCTGCCGCGAACGCCCCGCTCACTCGACTTGTGTACCTGCGTGCTCCGCGTTCAACGTCACCGCACGATCCGCTTTCGAAGGCTCTGTGCGAACGCGGGCATCGAGCACTGCCGCGCGCTGTGCCGCAGCCGCAGCCGCAGCAGTAGCCGCAACCGCGGGCGCACGAGGCGCGGCCGTGGCCGGCTGCCGGTCCGAGCGAGCATGGCGGTCCAGCAACGCCTCGTACTGCGCGAGCACGCTGTCCCAGCGAAACGCGCTGCGAAAGCGTTGTGCACTGGCAAGACCCATGGCGCTCGCCGTGGCCGGGTCGCCGATCAGCGCGGAGATGTGCATGTCGCAATCGGCCTCCGTCGCGAAGAAGCGTGCCTCGGGGCCGGCTACCCAGCGATTGAAGACGTTGTCGTGTGCAATGACGGCACAGCCCGCGCCCAGCGCCTCCACGAGAGACGGATTGGTGCCGCCCACACGATGGCCGTGCAGATAGAAGTTGGCATGGTAGCGCAGCGCGCGCACGACGTGCTGGTCGTAGATGGCGCCGGGGAACATGACTTCGTCGCTCGCGGCGTCGAGTACCGCGCGCTGATACGGATGCGCCGCATCGTACTTGCCGAGCACGACGAGGCGCGCACCGCGCGGCCGGCGCGAAAACGCGGTGACGATCTCGAGCACGGAGTTCTCGGGCTCGGGTCGCGCGATGACGAGCCCGTAGCGAACGTCTTCGAGATCGAACGCTCTGAGCGCCACCGCGCTCATGCTTTCGATAGGGTCCGCTCCGTAGGGGATCGTGGTGATCTTGCGGCGCTTCACGCGCGTGGCGAGGTGCGCGGCGATGGCGGGGTGGTCCGCAATCAGATGATTGCCGGCCCAGCATCCCGCGCGTTCGTTGAGCCAGAGCCACAGGCGCTCGTGCGGCTTCCACTTCTCGCGCCGCCATTCGAGGCCGTCCATGTTGATGATGTTCGTGATGCCGCGCCATCGCAGATACGTGCAGAACACCGCCGTGTTGTAGCCGAGCGTGAGCACGAGGCCGGGGTCGCGGCCCGCTACGTCGCGAATGGATTTCCAGTCGAACTCCATGGTGCCCACCGCGCCTGCGCGCGTGACGGGCACGATGATGCGGCGCACGCCTTGCCACACGTCTTCGCTGATGGCGCCGTCCGCCGTGTCGCTCTGGCAATAGACCGTGACCTCCCAGCCGCGTTGGGTCAGATAGAGCGCGAGACGTTCCGCGAAGGTCTCGAAGCCGCCGTGGCGCGCGGGAATGCCGCGCGTGCCCAGAATGAAAAGCTGTCTGACTGCCATGTCGTCGAATCCCGTCGTTGTGCCGCTCGTTGCCCGTCGTTGTGCGAATGGCGATGCTGCGGTGAATGAAGCGTTCAGTGCCATAGCGTATGCGAACGGAAATGGCAGATTCGGCCACCGTCTTCATCGAATCGGACAAACTGGATCGACGGCTCGCGCGTCGGCTATGCATGGCGCGAAGCCTTGATTGAAGGGCCGCTCGCGTGCCTTCGCGAACAAGCGTGCGCTGCCGGATGATGTCGGAACGCGCCAACCATATGGCCGAATCCGATCAATCGGGAACCCTAACATAGCGATCCTCTGGCCTATGTTTTTCGTGCAGTGCGGCATTCCCCCCAACCCCGAGGGCACGACATGATTCTTGTGACCGGTGGCGCCGGTTTTATCGGAGCCAACTTCGTCATCGACTGGCTGGCGCGTCACGACGAGCCTGTCGTCAACGTCGACAAGCTGACGTATGCGGGCAATTACGAAACGCTGCGGCACTTGAGCGACGACCCGCGCCACATCTTCGTGCACGCCGACATCAACGACCGCGCTGCGCTGGACGCGCTGATGCAGACGCATCGTCCGCGCGCGATCCTGCATTTCGCGGCCGAAAGCCATGTGGACCGCTCCATCGACCGGCCCGGCGACTTCATCTCGACCAACGTGGTGGGCACGGCGACGCTGCTCGAAGCAGCGCGCGCGTATTGGGAAGATCTCGCCGGCGCGCAGCGTGAAGCCTTTCGCTTCCTGCACGTATCGACCGACGAGGTCTACGGTTCGCTCGGCCCGCACGATGCCGCGTTCAGCGAGACCACACCGTACGCGCCGAACAGTCCCTACGCAGCATCGAAGGCCGGCTCCGATCATCTGGTGCGCGCGTGGCATCACACCTACGGAATGCCGACGCTCACGACGAACTGCTCGAACAACTACGGCCCGTATCAGTTTCCCGAGAAACTGATTCCGCTGATGATCCAGCGTGCCTTGCGCGGCGAGCCGTTGCCCGTGTACGGCGATGGTCTCAATGTGCGCGACTGGCTCTATGTGGGAGACCACTGCGACGCGATCCGCACCGTGCTCGCGCACGGCACGCCGGGGCAGACGTACAACGTGGGCGGCTGCAACGAGCAAACGAATGTCGATGTGGTGAACCGCATCTGCGCGCTGCTGGATGCGGCGCGTCCGCGTGCAGTGGGCAGCTATCGCGAACAGATTGCTTACGTCACGGACCGTAAGGGCCATGACCGCCGCTACGCCGTGGATGCCGCGAAGCTCGAACGCGAACTCGGCTGGCGCCCGCAGCAGACATTTGCGGGCGGACTCGCGCGCACGGTGCAGTGGTACGTGGACAACGAAGCGTGGGTCGAAGCGGTGCTTTCGGGCGAATACCGGCGCGCGTATTTTTCCAATCCATTGGTGCAGGCATAAGCCATGATCTCGAAACGTAAAGGCATCGTTCTCGCGGGCGGCTCGGGCACCCGGCTCTATCCGATCACGCAGGTCATCTCCAAGCAGATGCTGCCGGTGTACGACAAGCCGATGATCTACTACTCGCTCTCCACGCTCATGATGGCGGGCATCAACGACATTCTGCTGATCTCCACGCCTGCCGATACGCCGCGTTTTTCCGCCATGCTCGGCGACGGACATCAGTGGGGCGTGAGCATCCGTTACGCCGTGCAGCCGTCGCCGGACGGACTTGCGCAGGCGTTCGTGATTGGGCGCGACTTCATCGACAACCGTCCTTCGGCGTTGATTCTCGGCGACAACATTTTTTACGGCGCCGATCTCGGCACGCATCTGCGCGCCGCGGACAGGCGCGATGCCGGCGCCACCGTGTTCGGGTACCACGTTCACGATCCGCAGCGTTATGGCGTGGTGGAATTCGACGCGGCGGGCCGTGTGCTCTCGATCGAAGAGAAGCCCGCCAAACCGCGCTCGAACTACGCGGTCACGGGGCTTTACTTCTACGACAGCGACGTGTGCGACATCGCGGCCAGCATTCGACCGTCCGCGCGCGGCGAACTGGAAATCACGGACGTCAACCGCTGTTACCTTGCACGCGGCGACCTGCGGCTCGAAACATTGAGCCGCGGCTTCGCGTGGTTCGACACGGGCACGCATCAGTCGTTGATCGATGCAGGCATGTTCATCGCCACGGTGCAGCAGCGCCAGGCGCTGCTCGTCTCCAGTCCCGAGGAAATCGCATTCCGGCAGGGCTGGATCGACGCGGAGCAACTGAATCGTCTTGCCGAACCGTTGCGCAAGACGGCCTACGGCCACTACCTGAGCTCGTTGCTGGGCGCCGTCGCGTCATGACCATTACCGTACGGCCCACGGCCATTCCCGAGGTCAAGCTCGTGGAGCCCGCTGCGTTCGGCGACGCACGTGGCCTCTTTTTCGAGAGCTTCAATCTGCGCGAGTTCGAGGACAAGGTGGCCGCGGGGTTCCACTTCGTGCAGGACAACCATTCGGTTTCGTCGCGCAACGTGGTGCGTGGTTTGCACTACCAGGTGGTGCGTCCGCAGGGCAAGCTCGTGCGTGTCGTGGCGGGCGAGGTGTTCGACGTGGCCGTCGATTTGCGCCGCACGTCGCCCACCTTCGGGCAATGGACAGGCGTGCGCCTTTCGGCCGAAAACCGTCTTCAGCTGTGGATCCCGCCCGGTTTCGCACACGGCTTCGCCGTGCTTTCAGAACGCGCGGAGTTTCTCTACAAGACCACGGACTTCTGGTGCCCCGAGCACGAGCGCACGTTGGTGTGGAACGACCCGTCGCTCGGCATCGAGTGGGGCCTCGATGGCGAGCCCGTGATTGCCGCGAAAGACGCGGCAGGCGCGACGCTCGAAAACGCAGAAATCTATTGATCGGCGCCGGCAGGTCTGCACGCGTCAGGCCACGAATGAGAAGGATACCGAATTGATTGAGCAAAGCATGGTGCGTCGTGTTTCGAACCGGATTTCCAGCGGCCGTCCGCATGTTGCGTTGAAGACGGCGTGGGCGTGGCTGGCAACGGCCGCGCTGGGCGGCTGCGCCCTGGCGCCGGGGCCGTACATGGGCGTGAGCCCGCGCGAAGACACGACGGTGCAGGCCAACGGGCAGACGGAACCCGCCGAGATCGTTCAGAACGGCATCACGTTCCGGTTGCATGCGCTCGACGGCAAGCTCATCGCGCAACTGGCTGCGCAGGCGGCGCTCACGCCGCCGAAAGACGCCGCGCTGCCGCGCGTCGCTTCTTCGCCTTATCGCGTGCGCAGCGGCGACGTGCTGCGCGTGATCGTCTGGGACCATCCGGAACTCAACAATCCGGGCTTCTCGTCGGTGAACAACTCGATCGTGTCGGTGGGCGCGACGCAGAGCACCGCGTTGCCGGCCGCGACGACGGGCGGCAACCTCGATCCGAACGGCCGCGTCGTGCAGGCCGACGGCACGATCTATTACCCGTACATCGGTCAGGTGAAGGTGGCGGGGGAGACCATCGAGGCGATTCGCCGCAATCTGTTCGCACGTCTCGACAAGTCGGTTGCGAAGCCGCAGGTCGATGTGTCGATAGCGTCTTACCGCAGCCAGAAGATTTACGTGTCGGGCGCCGTGCGCGCGCCGGGCACCATCGCGCTCATGGATACGCCCGAGACCGTTTCGGACGCCATCTCGGGGGCCGGAGGCTACAGCGAGGGCGCCGACCTTTCCGGCGCCACGCTCAATCGCGGCGGCAAGGTCTATCCGCTCGATCTCTACGCGTTCTTCTACGGCGGCGACGTGTCGCAGAACGTGGTGCTG
This sequence comes from Paraburkholderia kururiensis, assembly GCF_034424375.1. Lineage (NCBI taxonomy): Bacteria > Pseudomonadati > Pseudomonadota > Betaproteobacteria > Burkholderiales > Burkholderiaceae > Paraburkholderia > Paraburkholderia kururiensis. The sequence goes on from NZ_CP139965.1 coordinate 4,910,032, forward strand.
CAGGACGGCGACGTGATCAACGTGCCCGAGCGCCGGCTCAAAAAGGTCTTCGTGCTGGGCGAGGTCAACAAGCCGGTCTCGCAGGTCATGCCCGTCGGACCTTTTTCGTTATCCGAAGCACTTTCCGATGCAGGCGGCCTCAACGGCACGTCGGCGAATGCCTCTCAGGTTTACGTGTTCCGGCAAGGGGCGGAGCACACCGTCGACGTGTTCCATCTCGATGCGAGTTCGCCTGGCATGCTCGTGCTGGGCGATCGCTTCGAGCTGCAACCGCGGGACGTCGTGTTCGTCGACGCGGCACACGTCACGCGTTTTTATCGTGTCGTCGCGCAGGTGCTGCCATTCGCGAGTTCGCTCTACCTCGGCGCCCAGGCCTTCAAATGATGCGGCGACCGTTGAAGCTGCTGCTCGTCTGCCACGCGAACGTGTGCCGCAGTCCGATGGCCGAACGCGTGTTTCGTCACGTGCTGAACGACGTGATGGAAGCTGAGGTGAGTTCAGCGGGGCTTGCGGCAATGAGCGGTTCGCCCATTCATCCGCTCGCGCGCGAGGTGCTGGGCGCGCGCGGATACGACCGTCCCGGCGACACCAACGCGATGCGGCTCGTGAAGCCCATGCTGGATTGGGCCGACGTGGTGCTCACGATGGAAAGCGGCCAACGGCTGGAGATTATTCGCCGGTTCCCGCTCGCGGCGCTCAACGTGTGGACGCTCGGACACTGGATCGATCGCGAGATCGACGATCCGGTGGGCGGAGACCGGGCCCGCTTCGAGTCGTCGCTCGATCTCATCGAACAGTGTGCGAGGAGTTGGCTACCCGTGCTCACCCAGCAACCTACCCTTTGATCCGACAATGGACATGAAGTCAGAATCGACACTGCCCAACATGCTGGTGAATGGCGCGGCCCCCGGCCAGACCGACGACGACGTCAGCCTGTTGACGCTCTGGCACAACGTGCAGAGCCACCGGCGCCTGTTTTGGGGCGTGGCCGCGGGCGTCGTTGCGCTGGCGGTGGCCTATCTGATTGTCGCGGCGCCGGTCTACAAGGCCGATGCCCTGATCCAGGTCGACGAGCAACAGGGCTCGGCGCTCGGCGCGCTGTCCGACGTGGCGAGCGCGCTGAGTCTCAATAAGCCGATCGACGGCGAACTCGACATCCTCTCTTCGCGCGCGGTGCTGGAGCCCGCCATCGACGCGACGCAGGCGCGCACCACCATCTTCGTGGCGAACCGCGTGCCGCTGCTGGGGCGCCTGTATGGCCGCTACAAGACGCCGCCGAACGGACTGGCCGACGCACCGCTGGGGCTGACGGGTTTCGCGTGGGGCGGCGAGCGTCTGGTGGTTGCGGCATTCGATACGCCGCGCGTGCTCTACGGCGAGAAATTTCGCTTGCGCGTGCAGCCCGGCAACCGCTGGACGCTAGAAGACCCGGACGGCGCGATCGTGGCAAGCGGCGGCCTGCACGAGCGCGTGAAATTCGTAGTGCAGACCGACTTCGGCCCTGCGCCCGGCGTGATCGAAATTCGCGAATTGCGCGGGCGGCCGGGCACGTCGTTCAAACTCGTGGAAGCGTCGCTGCAGGACACCATCGAAGCCATGCGCAAACGCATGACGGTGCAGGAGACCACGAAGGGCTCTTCGATGATCCAGCTTTCGGTGAAGAACAGCGATCCGGCGCTTGCCGCCGCGTTTGCCAACGAAGTGGCGCACGCTTATGTGGCGCTCAACATCAAGCATCGCGCGGAACAGTCGCGCCTGAGTCTCGAATTTCTGAACCGCAAGCTGCCGGCATTTCGCGACGAACTGGCGCAATCCGAAGACCGGCTCAACGCGTTCCGCATTCGCACCAAGACGATCGACATCGAACAGCAGACCGAGGCCTTGCTCACGCGCGCGGTGGACCTGACCAAGCAGAAGACGCTCATCGACCTGAACCTGCAGGCCACGCGCGAGCAGTTCCGACCGGGCCATCCCGCTGTGCAGACGCTCGAGGCGCAGGACGCGGCGCTGCAAAGCGCGCTGCACGACGTGGAGAAGCAGGTGCAGGCGCTGCCCTCCACGCAGCAGGACTACCTGCGCCTCGCGCGCAACGTTGCGGTGGATACGCAGCTCTATACCGCGCTCGTCGCGAACGCGCAGCAACTCGAGGTGGCGGAGGCCGGCACCACCGGCAACGTGTCCGTCATCGATTTCGCCGTGCGGCCCGACTCCGCCGCGTGGCCGCGCGTGCCGCTCGTGCTCGCGGGCGGCGTGCTGGGCGGCTTGTTCCTCGCGTTCGTCGTTACGCAGGCCGTGGCCGCGCTGCACGATGCGTTGCGCAGTCCGCTCGATGTCGAGCGCGTGGGCCAAGCGCCCATCTTCGCCGTCGTGCCGGTCAGCACGGCCGAACAGCAGGTAGCGAAGCTGCGCCGCGGCGCTGCGGACCGCGCCCGTCAGGAAACCGCGTTGCTGGCGAGCCGGAGCCCATCCGACCCGAGCATCGAAGCGCTGCGCTCGCTGCGCGCGGCATTGCGCTTTTCGATGGTGGGCAAAGCGGGCGGCTCGATCCTCTTCACCGGCCCGACCGAGGGCGTGGGCAAGACGTTCGTGGCGCTCAACTTCGCGTATGTGCTGGCGCTCAAGGGGCTGCGCGTGCTGATCGTCGACGCGGACCTGCGGCGTGCGGGCGCACGACGGTACTTCGCGATGGAACGCGCGTACGCGGGATTCGCGAATGTGCTGTCGGGCGACGCGACACTCGACGAGGCCGTCATTCCAACGGACTTGCGTGGCCTCGACCTGCTGCCGGCCGGCAGCGCGTTGCCGCCGAACCCGGGCGAACTGCTCGAACGTCCGGCGTTTGCCGCCATGCTCAAGGACGCCGCCACGCGCTACGACTATGTGGTCGTCGATTCGCCGCCCGTGCTGCCCGTGAGCGACGCCATCACGCTAGCCCAGGCGTGTGATGCAACCTTCGTCGTCTCACGCGCGGAAACGACGAACCGCCACCAGCTGGCCGAGACCATGACGCGGCTCAACCAGTCGGGCGTGCGCGTGACGGGCCAGGTGTTCAACGGCGTGCAAACGACGCGCTATGGCTACGGTTACGGATACGGCTATCGGTATCAGGCGCAAGCTTGAGGGGGGCGTACCCATGCTCGTCGATGGACGACGTGTGGGTGTGCTTCATCGCATGAGCGTGACGCGACAAGTTGGGTCCTGGACGCCCTGCACGTTGTGCGGCCTTTTATGCGGTTCTTGTCGACGGGTCGGGCGTTCCAGTGCGGAGCGCTCTTTTTGTTGGGACAGCTCATCATGATTTGCTCGGCACGCCCTTGGCAGCGCGGCTTTATGCCATTCGTCGCCGTCGCGCTGCTCGCTTCGCCCACCGCCGGGGCGCAGATGATCGGCGATGCGTTTCGTTCGCCGCTGACGTCGTCGCTGCTGCAAACAAGCCAGCAGCGCGACCGGTATCGCCTGCACCGTTCGAGCGATCCGTACATCGCGTTGATCGAGCAGAGTTCGCCGGATGCTTATCTGCGCCGTCTACAGGCGAGTAGCGATCCCTATTCGGTGGCGAGGTCGGCCGCCGCTTTGACTACCCCGGCACCGTCGCCGCGCGCCGGTATGCGCGAGGGCGTTGCTGGAGATCCGCTGGGAATTGGTCAGGTAGCGGCAGCGGCCGGCGTGCCGGCGGGCGTGATGCCTACCGTGATGCCTGCCGTGAGCGGATTTAAGGTTGGCGCGCCGAATGCCGCGGCGTTAGGCCGGTCGATCAGCGTGGTGCCTGGTGCGGGCAGGCTCGGCATGCCGGGGATGGCCGCCGGCGTGTCTGGGGCGGGGTGCGCGGGGTCGCTTGCGGGGATGGGCGTGGCGGGTGGGGCGTGTCGATAGCGGTGGGGCGCCGCACAACCGCATAAGGGTGAGTTGAACGACTGATGTTGTTCGCTCAGGCAGCGCATCGAATGGCCAGCTTCACCACCGTTATCCATTCGTCGTCACTTGGGCAAACCAAAATCGTGGTCGGGCCTCGCAGCGTTGTTCGTATTCACGAGAGGACGCGCCAGGTAGCGCGGAAATTCCCTGGCGGTAACGCGATCTCCTATTCCTTCGGCGATAAACATCAACACGACGACGATCAGGAAAAACTGCATCGTTTCCAGCACGCCAGTCGAGATCACGAAAACGATATAGCCCGCCGTCATGCCGTAGACGACGGCTCTGGCAGATCGGTTCGCAAGCCGCCTGGCGGTCGCGAAGATCTTCGCGAACACGGCGGAGAACGCGATCAATCCAAATGTGCCCATGTCGATTGCCCATTGAAATATCGCGCTTTCCGCACCATAGAAGTCGGGGTACGCGCCGGAGCTGAGAATGGAGCGCGTCATGGAAACGCCACCACCAAAAAAAGGTGCGTCGGAAAAGAATCGATAGGCGATGAGTGCCTGCCCGATGCGCATCTCGAGAGAACTTCCCGTCTGACTGGCGGTGTCGGTTTGACTGAATACCGAGAGCGCGAAGTTCATCACCTTTTCGATGTATTGAAGTCCGACCACGCTCGCCAATGCGCAGATCACGACGCCGACCTGAACCACGACGACCTTGTCGCGGGTGCGCGCAAACGTAATGAAAGTCAACATGGAGAACAACACGAAGACCAGCGGCGTGCGCGAACTCGTCGCGACGATTCCGACGAGCAGTATGAGTTGCCCACATACGTACCAGAGTAATCGCGAGGTGGATCGATTGGCTCGCAGCAGAAAGATGCCAACCAGAAAAGTGATGGCTTGAAACGCGCCGAACGTGATGGCATTGGACATCGTGCCGACAGCGCGGGCGCCCCGCACGGAGCCGCTGTAATCGGCTGCCTGCACGCGTCCGGTGGGTGTCGTGAGCTTGATGTAATCGAAGAACGGATTGAAGTGCGTGAGGAACGCTACGACTCCGTAAAGGGATACGATGAGCCCGGCAATGTAGACCAGTTTGAGTGTGCGTTCCGCCTGTGCCGGCGAGTCGCAAAACCGCCAGATCAGATAGCACGGGAAGAATATCTCGGAGAAGAGCATGAACGTCGTAACGGCATCCGAGGACCAGGTTGCCGGATTGGCCGCCAACGATCCAAAGTACGACAGGCCCAAAAGCGTGAATGCTGTTCGCAGTGGAAAACGGGAATTCTTGATCGTGAAATTGCAGGCCATCACATACAAAGCGAAGCACGCGATCATGAACAAGACGATGGCCCGGTTCACTGAAAGATAAGGCAGGCTGGAGACATCGACCAGTCCGAAGCCTTTGGGCGTGATGAAACAGAGAATCGGAAAGAGCAGGGCCATTTTTCGCTGGCGTAATAGCGCGAGCGACAGGCACCAGACAGCAATGAGATAGTTCATCGGGAAAGAGGTCGTTCCTGAAGAGCGCTTTGTGTCGCGTCAGTCCGACGCGGAAAGCTCGAACCATGGAGAGGGCGCTTGCCCCGGGGCTTGCAGGTCGATCGCAAAGCCGTCGCGCGTTTTTCTGACGAAGCGCGGCTCGAGCGCGGCAAGACGATGTCCGTTTGCGTCGAGCGGGTAGACGCGAAGCGATGCGGCACTGGAAGAAAAGGTGAGCGTGCACGGCACCCGCTCCATCCACACCGGCGGTTTGACCGCACGAAGACTGATGATCTCGTGGGTGGCCGGTGCGAACAGCGTCCAGCGTGGCGACGGCGCTTCGAATACGTGCTTGAGCGAATAGTCGAGCGGCGCCGACGTGCCCGAGAGATCCAACGGGACGGGACCTCGGCTCGACATGGCCGAACCCACTGTATAGCCGGGTACGGTGAGAAGCAGCGATCGCGATTGTCGAATCTCGCGATTGTCGCGAGCCGAAAGCGTGAGCGAGATGAAGCCGCGCGCGGCGGGATCGAGCTTGATCTGAAATGTGCCGTAGTCGTAGCGCTGACCCGGTTGCAGATAGCCGGTCACGCCTTCGACACCGGGCGCGTTAATGACGACGTGCCGCGCACGAAGATCGAAACGCGCGCGCGCTTCGGTCGCGGGAGCGGTCGTTTGAGTGGCCTGCGCGTCAGCGGCGTAGCCCACGCGTGCCGAGAATGGGCTCGATGCGTTGATGACGCCGTGTTGTTCGAGAAGTGCGGCGAGTCCATCGGTTGTTCTCGCTCGCGTGGCGTCGAGGATCAGGGCGTCGTCCATGCCATATGACATGACGGCATCCAGTCGCGCAATGGCGCCGGTGCGATAGATCCACGCGGCCTGGCCGAATTGGACCAGCTTCGTGGCGTCTCCGACAAGACTGAACTCGAGCGGTGAGTCAGCGGTGTAGGCGTCGCGCGTCTGCGCATAATCGTGGAAAACGAGGCCGCTCCAGTCCTGGAGACTCGCAAACGCGACCGTCTCCGGCAATATCTCCGACGACTGACGGTTCGGCCATGGCTGATTGAACTCGGTAATCAGGAAAGGCTTGTCGAACGACCGATAGAAGGCTGCGCCGAGCAGGGGCACAAGACCCGTCGCGATGTTTGAGCGGTCGGTGATCTGCCAGTTGTCCCAACGCCACATGCCGCGCGGGAACTGATATTGGTCCACGTAGAAGTGATCGTCGAGCACGTCCATCGCAGAGAAAGAGCGGAAATTGGCGAGACTGCCGAAATTCATCTGCGAGCCAATCACCAGCAGATCGGGATTGACGTGTTTCACCGCGGCCGCGACCGTGTCGACGTATCGCTTGTCTTTTTCGCTGAGGAAACGCAGGAACGCCGCGGCCTTCGATGAGTCGGCTGTATTGAGTGGAACGATGCCGTTGTCCTCGGCGCAGCGCGCGACGCCGTGCGCCTCGCAGTATCGGCGCCACTCGGCAACCAGCGTGGCCTGAAGCCGACCGGTCACCAGACGCTTGAGCGTGCCGTCCATCCAGTGATAGACCAGTGAGCTTTCGTTGTTGATCTCGACCAGTGCCAGCGCCGGCTCGCCCGCGCCGCGCAGACGCTCGAGCAGCATTTGCGCGTAGCGAGCCTGGAGTGCGATCGCCGTTTCGTCGATCAATAGCAGGGGCTTGGACTGATTCGGCCACGGTCCGCCGCTCGGTAGCGCTTGCGTATGATCGATCGCCGGCCGGAACTGATAGGAGACGTGGAGATTGATGTCGGCGTAAATGCCGTTTTCCCGCAGTTGCTCGAGGAAGTCACGCAGTCGATCGACAGCTTGCTCGTCGAGTGTGGGAAACGGGCCGGATGTGAGCAGGCCGATGGGTCCGGTGCCACCCGCCGATGAGAGAGAGTCGAGCCCATGCAGGCGAACCAGGTTGACACCCAGCGCGCGCAAATGCCGTGCGAGTTGCGCGGCCTGTTCGGCGTCGGGCAACGCGGCACCGAACAGCAGATTGACGCCAAAGAGCCGTACCGACGTGGGCGAGCTGACTGTACACAGCACGGGGCCGCACGCTTTCAGCCGGTCGCCGGTTTGCAGCGGGGTATTGAGCGAACCAAAGTCGGCAATTGAAGCCGATGCGATCTGCGGAATGCCGAAGCGGAAAAACGATGGCTGTGCTGCGAAGCTCCATTCACTTGAAAGGAATAGCAGCACGAGAATCAAGCTCCGGAGAGCGGCGCGGGCGCGCCGCTTCACCGGAAACGCGAATTCGAGCGTCGGGCGATGCTTCCTGGACATAGGCATGTTGGCAAGTTCCATCGTGCCCGTAGCGTATGACAGCCGCAATGGCGTATTCCGACACTGTCGCTGTCGAATCGGACAAAGTGGCTGGGAGCAAGGTGAACTTCGCGCAATCGACGTGGCGCGCGTTTTTGCGGCGAGACGACCAGGCGCCGCGCCCGGCGATGTTCGACCGTAGCACCGCCAACGGCGCCACCCCGCCGCCGCTCACACAGCAGCACTCGCCTTGTCCCGTCCGATCGTGTAGTAGCGCCAATCATTTTCGCGCATGACCGCGGGCTCGTAGAGATTGCGTCCGTCGAACACCACGGGCTGTGCAAGCGCGCTTCGCATCTGCTCGAAGTCCGGGCTGCGGAACTCCTTCCATTCGGTGAGGATCACGAGCGCGTCGGCGTGAAGCAGCGCAGCGTCGCGCTCGCGACAGAAATGGACGTGCTCGAAAAGATCCGGGCCCAGATCGTCCGCGAGCACGCGACGCGCTTCCTCCAGCGCAACGGGATCGTAGACGTTCACCGCGGCCCCCGATCGAACGAGGTCGGCAATCAGCACGCGGCTGGTCGCCGCGCGCATGTCGTCGGTGTTCGGCTTGAATGCGAGACCCCAGACGGCGAAACGCAGACCCGCGAGCCGGTCGTCGTAGTGCCGACGGATCTTGTCGAACAGCATGCTTTTTTGACGCTCGTTGACGCGCTCCACCGACGTGAGCACGTCGAGCTGCATGTCGTACTCGGCGGCGGTGCGTACGAGCGCCTGCACGTCTTTGGGAAAGCACGAGCCGCCGTAGCCGCAGCCCGCATAGAGAAAGCTGTAGCCGATGCGCGGGTCGGAGCCGATGCCACGCCGCACCTGCTCGATGTCGGCGCCCACGCGATCCGCGAGGTTGGCGAGCTCGTTGATGAACGAGATGCGCGTGGCGAGCATCGCGTTCGCCGCGTACTTCGTGAACTCGGCGGAACGCACGTCCATGTGCAGCGTGCGTTGATGATTGCGGTTGAACGGCGCGTACAACTGGTCCACGAGGCTCTTGGCGCGCAGCCCCGGAACGTCCGGCTCGTAGCCGATCACGATGCGGTCGGGCCGCATGAAGTCCTCCACCGCGGCGCCTTCCTTGAGGAATTCGGGGTTGGAGATTACGGCGAATTCCGCGTGCTCGCCGCGGCGCGCCAGTTCTTCCGCGATGGCGCCGCGCACCTTGTCGGCGGTGCCGACAGGCACGGTCGACTTGTCGATGACGACCTTGAACGACGTCATGTGACGGCCGATGTTACGCGCAGCCTCCAGCACGTATTGAAGATCGGCGGAGCCGTCTTCGTCCGGCGGCGTGCCCACGGCGATGAACTGGATGTCGCCGTGCGCGACGGCCTGCGCGATATCGGTCGAAAAGCGCAGGCGTCCCGCGTCGCGATTGCGCGCGATGACGTCGGCGAGGCCGGGCTCGTAGATAGGCACGGCGCCGCTATTCAAGAGTTCTATTTTCGAGGCATCGACATCGAGGCAGAGCACCTGATTGCCGAGTTCCGCGAGGCACGCCCCGGTGACGAGTCCAACGTATCCTGTTCCAACGATCGTGACTTTCATGGCTCTGGGTAGAAGGTTCAAGCGGGTTCAAGCAATGTTCGCCGGACGTTCTGAGAAAGATCTCAGCGCGTTTCTTCGACGGCAGGACTGCATGATTGACTCATGCCGGCGCAATGAGTTGAAGCTGGCGTCAGACGACCAGATATTCGCGGTTTTGGACATCGGCAGCGGGCTACCTGGCGCTGCCTGGCACACGCTGCGCAGCAGGATCACCGCGTGGCGTGATGTAGCGTGGTGCGTGCGGGCAGGGCAGGACGCACCACGCGGTAGCCGCCGAACAGCAGCTTGTCTGCTGTGTGCACGCGTTCTCCGGTCGCGCTCGCGCGACGCAGTGCCCTGGTTGTCGTGGTCATATCGTGGCAAACGTTCCGAAGGCGATTCGCACAGGCGCGCGAGGACGTCGCGGCCTTTCCTTGCGCAATACGTTCGCATTGTTCACGAAGCGGCCCTTGTGCAGAAAGTCGTGGCGGATGGCGCCAAGGCTTTTTCTTTATTCGACCAGCGGCGCACGCGTGGCGCGGTGCATGAAGCGGCTACCGCTCGACCGTTATCCGGTAGCTTGCCGCGAAAGGCTGCGTGTTGCGATTGACGTCGAAGCTGATGGTCGAGCCGTTCCGGCGATACGGAACGGCGAACACGCGTTCGCCTCGCATGTCGAGGCCCGTGATGGAAACGCGGCGCGCGGGAATCCTCAAGCCGATCGTCGCCGCCACGCGTTCCATCTGCGTCGGGCCGGGAACGTCGTAGAGACTCGCGGAAGGCTTTGTGTCGTCCGCGGACGGTAGGGTCTTCCATGTACCCGTGAGGGCCATCGACTTCAATCGTTGCGGCACGCCGCCGACGGTGCCCGTCGTCGCGCCAGGCAAGGTCAGCAGAAGTTGTGTGGACGTGGAAAGCGTCGTGCTGTCCAGACTGGTGAGGAACGCGGTTGCAAAGCCGCGGTCTCCGGGTGTGAGCGTGATGTCGAGCACCGACGAAGTCACTTGTTTGCCATCATGGCGAAGCGAAACTTCTTGTGCAGGCCTGAGCTTGGATCGTGCCGATGGTGGCGGTCATCATGCTGACCGCCCGAGACTCGGTGCATGGAGCATCGCGCCTGGCGAAAGCAGGCCGGAATCCGAGGCGGTGGTCGTTATGCTGCCCGGCGTGCAGCTGACCGCGATATGGATTCGCCGTTGATGATCGATGCGAACCTCAAAATGCCTGCACGAAATCCAGAAAGCAAAAAGCCCAGCCGTGCAGGCTGGGCTTTTTGCTTAATTTTCTGGTAGGCCGTACTGGATTCGAACCAGTGACCAACGGATTAAAAGTCCGCTGCTCTACCAGCTGAGCTAACGACCCGAAAGAAGCGGGATTGTACCGGCGTGCCCGGAGGCTGTCAATCCGCCAGCGACGCTGGGATGCCGCCCGGAAGGGATGCGCCTTACGGCAAACGCGCGGCAAACACGCGCACAGAAAAGCGGATACGAAAAAGCCCGGAACACACTGTGTTCCGGGCTCTTCGTCGAGAGGCGCGCGTAGCGTTGTGATGCAGTGCGCGTTGCGTTGTGTGGCAGTGCTACTGCCTTGTTATTTGATCTGCGAAAGCCTGCTTTGTGCCGACTGCGCGACGCTGGAGCTGCCGTACTGCGCGAGGATCTGTTCGAGCGTCTTGCGGGCCGCCGCTTTCTGGCCCTGCTCGAGCTGATTGTTCGCGATGGCGAGCAGCGCTTCGGGCGCGCGCGGACTCTGCGGGTAGTTCTTCACGACGCCGTCCCACGTGGTCGTCGATCCCTTGTAGTCCCTGAGCGCATAGAGCGCATTGCCGAGCCAGTACTGCGCGCTTGGCTGATAGGGGCTCTGCGGGTACTTCGCGATGAAACTGCGGAACGATGCTGCCGCGTTCTTGAAGTCGCCGTTGCGGAACTGCTGCGAGGCGGCGTTGAACGCGTCCGTTTCGCCGGGCTGCACGATTCCCTGCACGCCATCGACGGTCTGCTGCTGCGGCTCGAACTTCTTGAGTCGCGTGTCGAGGTCCGTGTAGTAGTCCTTCTCCTGCTTCTGCAGGATGGACAACTGGTTCGCGAGGTCCTCGTTCTGTCCGCGCAACGTCGCCACCTGCTGGTTGAGCTGGTCGAGACGGTTGGACTGATCGAGGATCGTGCGTTGTGCCGCGGACAGTTGGCTGGTCAGGTTATCGGTCTTGGCGCGCAGGTCGAGGATGGCCTGACGCGCTTCGTTGTCGTCGAAGAGGCCAGCATGCGCCGGTGCCGCCGCGAAAGCGGCGCCGGCGACGGAGGCTGCCGCGGCGAACCGCAGCCAGGAGATACGGTGTGACATACGCCCCTTCATCCCATGCGTTCGTTACTGTTGGTACACGAGATCGGCGCGGCGGTTCTGCGACCACGATGCTTCGTCGTGACCCAGTGCAACCGGCTTCTCCTTGCCGAGGCTCACGGCTTCCATCTGCGAGTCGGGCACGCCGAGCAGCGACAGCGAACGACGCACGGCTTCAGCACGCTTCTGGCCGAGCGCCAGGTTGTACTCGCTCGTGCCGCGTTCGTCGGTGTTGCCCTGGATCAGGACGTGGCGCTGCGGATGCGTCTTCAGGTACTGCGCGTGCTGTTGCAGGAGCGGCTGATACTCGTCCTTCACCGAATAGCTGTCGAAGTCGAAGTAGACGCTGCGCTTCGCGAGCGGGCTGTTCGGGTTGTTCAGCTCATCGACCGTCACCGGTGCGACCGCGTTCGGGTTCGGCTGCGTGCTGCTTACGGCACCCTGGTTCGCGTTGGCATTGACGGGCGGCGTGGACTTACAGGCAGCCAGTGCACCAATCATCAGTACGGCCAGACCCAAGCGGAACTTGTTCGACATCATTGTTGCTCTCCTAAGTGTCATTGCATGAAAGGACCCCAGGACGGCTCGCGTACGCTGCCGCCCGGAACGGACAACACCTGGCGGACACGACCATCGGTCGAGACTGCCGCCAGCACGCCACGGCCGTTCACCTGTGTGGCGTAAAGAATGTACTGACCGTTCGCCGCAAAGCTGGGCGATTCGTCGTGCACTGTGTCGGTCAGGCCTGTGGCCGTACCGGAATCGAGGTCCTGAACATACAGCTTGAATGCGCCGCCCACGCGCGAGATGTACGCGAGCTGTTTGCCGTCGGGGCTGACGCGAGGGCTGGTGTTGTAGTTGCCGGTGAAGGTCACGCGCTGTGCCGCGCCTGCGCTTTCACCTTGGGCCGGCATGCGATAGATCTGCGGCTGGCCGCCGCGATCGCTCGTGAAATAGATCCACTTGCCGTCGGGCGAGAAGGTGGGTTCGGTGTCGATCGCGCTGCTTTGCGTGAGGCGGCGCAGGCCGGTGCCGTCGGCGTTGACGGCGAAGATCTGCGTGTTGCCGGTGCGCGAAAGGGCGACGGCGAGCGTGCGACCATCCGGCGACCAGGCGGGCGCGCTGTTGTTGCCCTTCTGGTCGGACACGATGATGCGACGCCCCGTGGGCAGGTCATGGATATAGACGATCGGCTTCTTCTTTTCGAAGGAGACGTACGCGACCTTGGTGCCGTCCGGCGACCATGCCGGCGAGATGATGGGTTCGGGGCTGGAGAGCGCGATGTGCGCGTCCTGGCCGTCGGAGTCGGAAATCTGCAGCTGATAACGGTTGCCCGCCTTGATCACGTACGACAGCCGCGTGGCGAACACGCCCCGTGTGCCGAGCAGCTTGTCGTAGATGTAGTCCGCCACCTTGTGGGCGCTCATTCTGAGGCCGCTTTCGGGGCTCACGAGAACGAGGCCGCCAAGGCTTTGCTGCTTGACCGTGTCGTACAGGCGGAAGCGCACTTCGTACTGACCGTTCGGCAGGCGGTTGACGCTGCCCGACACGAACGCGTCGGCGCCTTTGGCCTTCCACGCACCCAGATCGACCGAGTCGGTTTCCGAGACGGGCGCGCTTCCCGCGTCGATGTTGCTGAATTTGCCGCTGCGTTGCAGATCTTGCCGGATGATCGTGCTCACCTGCTGCGGCGCGCTCGCTTCATTGGCGAAGTTCGCCGTGGCGATCGGAAACTGCGTGGAGCCGACGCCCGTCACGAGGACATTGAGCTGCGCGTGAGCGGCGCCGCAGGCGGCAATGAGGCACGACGCGAAAAGGGTCCGCAGGCCAGGCTTCGTCATCAAACTCATGCTGTGTCGCTTCCCGAAAAGTCAATTCTCAACACTTTGTAACAGCAAAGAGACCGGCAGTAGCCAGAATCGTTCCCGCTTCCTGCTGTGCCGCGCGGCCTTTGGAACGCTAGCCGGCCGGCCGCAGGGTAATCGTAAAGCTTGCCGGCGTCTTGCCGTTCGTATCGAGCGGCATCGGGTCCGAGCGCTGGACGGCCCGCAACGCGGCGTCGTCCCACTGGGCGTTCCCGCTGCTGCGCGTAATGGTCGCGGAGAGCAGCGTGCCCGTCGGCGCGCACCGTACCGCCACCATGGTTTCCAGTCCCTGTGTTTCGCCCGACCATACGACATTCGGACGCACACGCCGCTGCACCTTCTCGGCGTAGCCGGGCGACGCGGCCGTCCCGCCTGCGCCGCTGCCAGTGCCGCTTTTGGCGAGGCCGTTGCCGCTGTCACTGCTGCCGCCACCGGCCATGCCCTGCATCTGTGCAATGCGCGCACGCCGCTCCTGGTCGAGCTTCTTCGCCTGTGCTTCGGCCTGCGCCTTTGCCTGCGCAGCCTTGGCTGCCGCGGCCTGCTTCTGCGCCTCGGCTTGCGCCTGCTTTTGTTGTTCGATCTTCTGCTGCTCGAGTTGCTGCTGCTTCTTCTGTTCCGCGAGCTGCTGTTGCTTGAGCTTTTCAGCGGCTTGCTGTGCCTGCTGTTCCTGCTGCTGCTTGAGTTTTGCGGCCTTCTGCGCGGCGAGTTGCGCGGCCTGTTCGGCTGCGAGCTGCTGCTGGCGCCGTGCTTCGGCCTCCTGCTGTTGCTGCAGTTTCAAGCGTTGCTGTTCGGCCAGTTGTGCCGCGCGTGCTGCCTCTTCCTGCTTGCGCTTCTTTTCCTGCAACGCGATGTCGGCTTCTTCGTCTCGCACGGGCGGTGCCGGCGTGGCGGGCGCAGGAGGCGGCGGCGCGGGCTGCGGCGCCGAGAGGTTCGGCACTTCGGTCCACAGCTCCGCTTCGGCGCCGGCCGGCGTGCTGTTCTGCCAGTGGATGCCGTGGTACAGGAAGAACCCGAGCAACACGTGCATCAACAAAGCGAGCAGGAACGCTCGCCCCGTGCCGCGTTCGCGCGGGGGGCGGAGCGGATAGCTGGAAGTCCTGCGGATCATTGCGATTTGACGAGCAGTCCGACGCGTTTGACGCCGCGAGCCTTGAGGTCGGACATCACGTTCATGACGGCTTCGTACTTGACGGTCTTGTCGGCGGCGATCACGACGGGCTGATCGGGATGCGACTGTTCGCGATCCACGATGAAGCTGTTCAGGTCGGCGCGCGCCATGTTTTCCTGCTGCGTGGCGCCGCTGTCGTCCTTGTAGCGCACGCTCATGTTGCCGTCCGCGCGAATGTTGACGACGACGGGCGGCGTCTGCTGCTGCGGAGCGGCGCCGCCGACGGTGGGCAGGTTCACGATGGAGGGCGCGACGAGCGGCGCGGTCACCATGAAGATCACGAGCAGCACCAGCATCACGTCGATGTACGGCACGACGTTGATGTCGGACATCGCGCGGCGCTGGCGGCCGCCACGCATGCTGGAACGAACGGGGGTTGAACCGGCCATCGTGGACTCCTGATGCTTAGTGCGCCTGGCGCTGCAAAATGTTCGAGAACTCTTCGATGAAGGTCTCGAAGCGGATCGCCAGCCGGTCGATGTCGTGCGCGTAGCGGTTATAGGCCACCACGGCCGGAATGGCCGCGAAGAGGCCGATGGCCGTCGCCGTGAGCGCCTCCGCAATGCCCGGCGCGACGTTCGCGAGCGTGGCCTGCTGCACGTTGGCGAGACCGCGGAACGCGTTCATGATCCCCCACACCGTACCGAAAAGACCGATGTACGGACTCACCGAGCCCACGGAAGCGAGGAACGCGAGATTGGCTTCGAGCGCATCCATTTCACGCTGGAACGCGGCGCGCATCGCGCGGCGAGCGCCGTCGAGAATCGCGCCCGGGTCGTTGAGCCGCTTTTCCTTGCCTTTCAGAAACTCGCGCATGCCGGACTCGAAAATGCGTTCGAGCGCGCCGATGGTGTGACGGTTGTTCGCCGCGCTCTGATACAAGGCCTGCAGGTCGCCGCCCGACCAGAAATCGCGTTCGAAGCGTTCGGTTTGCGCGCGCGCCCGGCGAATCGCGAACCACTTGCGGAAGATGAACGTCCACGACATCAGCGACAGCAACAGGAGCAGTCCCATCACTGCTTGCGCCAGCAGACTCGCGTTGAGAACGAGGGAAATGATCGAGAGATCTTGTGTAGTGTTCATAGAGGTTCGTTTTGGCGTTCCCCAGAGGGGCGTCCGGGTGCAAGGCGTCCCAAAGCATTCTGTCGGCCAACCGGAAGCTGCGCTGAAAGCCTTGTCCAGCATGGCTCCGGATGGTTTGACCGATACGAGTTCACTGGCGTCGTAACAACGGTGCTCAAGCGTTAACCGTTGACGAACCGGCCATGCTTTTTGATGGTCCGCGCCGCAGCGCGTCGAGCACACGCGGAGGAATCGCGGTTGGGCGCAGGGTCGCGCTGTCCACGCAACCCACGCGGATGCTGCCCGTAGCGAGCAGCGCGCCGTCGCGCCATGCTTCCTGCGCGAAGTCGACCGATGCGCGGCCGATTCGCCCGACACGGCTCAAGGTCGTGATGACGTCGTCCAGCCGGGCCGGTGCCCGGTAGTCGACGGCGGTACTACGTACGATGAAAAGCGCGCCGGTTTCTTCGGCGAGCCTGTGCTGGTCCACGCCACATGCGCGCAGCCACTCGGTGCGGGCTCGCTCGAAAAACTTCAGGTAATTCGCGTAGAACACGATGCCGCCCGCGTCCGTGTCTTCGTAGTACACGCGGATCGGCCACATAAAACCCGTCCCTGTACCGGACTGGCTGGTCGACATATTCATGCCGCGCATTCTACCGGAACGAAGAGGCATGTTGCTTTTTCGCTGCAAACCGCCCGGGATACCGCTTTTGCGCCTGCGAGAGCGCCCCGGACAGTGACATGCCTCCACGTTGGATCCTCTTGCCTTATCCGCGATGAATGGTGAGCCCGGCGAACGACTGGGCGACCGGCATCAGCTCGATCGTGTTGATGTTCACGTGGGCCGGCCGCGTTGCGATCCAGTAGATCGAGTCCGCGATGTCTTCCGGCGTGAGCGGTTGCACGTCCTTGTAGACGGTGGCGGCCTTCTCGTCGTCGCCGCGAAAGCGCACGTTCGAGAATTCCGTGCCGCCGCACAGGCCCGGCTCGATGTCGGTGACGCGTACCGCTGTACCCGCGAGATCTGCACGCAGGTTCAGGCTGAACTGGCGCACGAAGGCTTTCGTGGCGCCGTACACGTTGCCGCCGGGATAAGGCCAGCTGCCTGCCACGGAACCGAGATTGAATACGTGCCCGCAGTTGCGCTCGACCATGCCGGGCAGAAAGGCGCGCGTCACGTGGACGAGGCCCGTGCAGTTGGTGTCGATCATGGTTTGCCAGTCGTCGAGCAGGGCGCGCTGCGCCGGCTCGAGCCCCAGCGCGAGGCCGGCGTTGTTGACGAGCACGTCGACTGCGGCGAACTCGGGCGGCAGGGCGGCCGGCGCAGCCGCGACCGCTGCGCTGTCGCGCACGTCGAGTTCGAACGGCAGGAGCTTGTCGCCCAGTTCGGCCGACAGGGCGTCGAGACGGTCTCTGCGGCGTGCGGCGGCCACCACGCGGTGACCGCCTTTCACAAAGGCGCGGGCGATGGCGGCGCCGAATCCTGCGGACGCCCCGGTAACGAACACGATCATGGCTGCTCCTCGTCGATATCGGACGAATTAAGGAAGGCCAAAGCCTACTTCCAATGCCGCGCTGCGGCAATAAAGGCCACGTCGGGCGTGGTGCGGCCGCGGTCACGGCCCGGCCGCGGCGCGCGGCTGCCCTCGGTTGCCTATTGCCGACGCTTCCAATAAACTAACGCGCTCGACCCTGCGTGACTGGCGATAGAACCCTTCTGGGTTCAAGGTGGAACGACCCACCGTGAAGCGCAGGGAGCCGTTTTGCCGTTCGCCTGGGCAGCCGTGATCCGCGCGCCGATGTATGCGCTGCCGGTGGCTGTCCTGCCTCGTGTGCGGCACCTCTTCATCCGCCACGTCAAGGCTGGCTCCTCCGCCAGCAGCGCCGCGTACCCGCTACGCGTTTCGCGCGAAATCCGGTCAACCTGAACACACTTAACGGAACCCGTATGTTTGACAGAGCCGAAAGCACCATCGCCAACGTCGATCCCGAAGTCTGGGCGGCGATCGAACAGGAAAACCGCCGTCAGGAAGACCACATTGAACTGATCGCGTCGGAAAACTACACGAGCCCGGCGGTGATGGCCGCTCAAGGTTCGCAACTGACGAACAAGTACGCGGAAGGCTATCCCGGCAAGCGTTACTACGGCGGTTGCGAGTACGTGGACATCGTGGAGCAGCTTGCGATCGACCGTGTGAAGCAGCTCTTCGGCGCCGAAGCTGCGAACGTGCAGCCAAATTCGGGTTCCCAGGCCAATCAGGGCGTGTTCTTCGCCATGCTGAAGCCGGGCGACACGATCATGGGCATGAGCCTCGCGCACGGCGGCCACCTCACGCACGGCTCGCCCGTCAACATGTCGGGCAAGTGGTTCAACGTCGTGAGCTACGGCCTGAATGAAGCGGAAGACATCGACTACGACGCTGCCGAAAAGCTCGCCAACGAGCACAAGCCCAAGCTGATCGTGGCCGGCGCATCGGCATTTGCTCTGCGTATCGACTTCGAACGTCTTGCGAAGATCGCAAAGAGCGTAGGCGCATGGCTCATGGTGGACATGGCGCACTATGCCGGCCTCGTTGCCGCGGGTGTCTATCCGAATCCCGTGCCGCATGCCGACTTCGTCACCACCACCACGCACAAGAGCCTGCGCGGACCGCGCGGCGGCGTGATCCTGATGAAGGCCGAATACGAGAAGGTCATCAACTCCGCAATTTTCCCCGGCATCCAGGGCGGTCCGCTGATGCACGTCATCGCCGCCAAGGCCGTGGCATTCAAGGAAGCGCTGTCGCCCTCGTTCAAGGCATATCAGCAGCAGGTCGTGGAAAACGCCCGCGTGCTTGCCGAAACGCTCGTGAAGCGCGGTCTGCGCATCGTGTCGGGCCGTACGGAAAGCCACGTGATGCTGGTGGACCTGCGTCCGAAGCACATCACGGGCAAGGCCGCGGAGGCGGTGCTGGGTGCGGCGCACATCACGGTGAACAAGAACGCGATTCCGAACGACCCGGAAAAGCCGTTCGTGACGAGCGGCATCCGCCTCGGTTCGCCGGCCATGACCACCCGCGGTTTTGGCGCAAAGGAAGCCGAGCAGGTGGGCAATCTGATTGCCGACGTGCTGGACAATCCGGAAGACGCGGCCACGATCGAGCGCGTGCGCGCTCAGGTCGCCGAGCTGACCAAACGCTTTCCCGTCTACCGCTGATCGGTCATGCGCTGCCCCTTCTGCCGTCATGAAGACACGCAGGTGATCGATTCCCGCGTGTCCGAAGACGGCGCTGCCATTCGCCGTCGCCGCCGCTGCTCGGCCTGCGACAAACGTTTTACGACGTATGAGCGCGTCGAGCTGGCGATGCCGGCGGTGGTGAAGAAGGACGGCAGCCGCACTGAATTCGACCGGCGCAAGATCGTGGCCAGCATGAAGCTGGCCCTGCGCAAGCGCCCGGTCTCCGCAGACGCCATCGACGCCGCTGTGGCGCGTATCGAATACCAGTTGCTCGGCAGCGGCGAACGCGAAGTGCGCAGCGAGCGGCTGGGCGAGCTCGTGATGAACGAGCTGCGCGAGCTCGACAAGGTCGCGTTCGTGCGCTTTGCTTCGGTGTACCGGCGCTTCGAGGACGTGTCCGAATTCGAAGACGTGATCGAGGAGTTTCGCCGGATGGCAGGCCCGGCCGCGCCGGACAAACCTGCCCGCAAGCGCTGACTTTTCTTCCTTCCTCATACGCAGTTCCTCCTCCTTTCCTTCCCGACATCGACTGGCGTTACCGGCATGAGCACACATTGTTGTGCGTCGGTCGCCCGCCTGCCACCTGGCCGTTCGGCCGATTGTGGCGTGTACCTGCCTGCCGTTAGATTCACTGCATCTTTTTTTGTGGGGACTGCAGATGAATCGGTACATCACTTACTTTCCCTGGTCGCGCGGCTTCACGCTGACAGAAACGCTTGTCGTCGTGGCATTGCTCGCTGTGCTTGCCGTTGCCGCGACGCCCGGTATCACGGCGTGGCGCGCGCGCGATCAGGTCGACGCGCGTGCCCGCGTCCTGCTCGGCACGTTTGCATACGCACGTAGCGAAGCGGTGCGCCGCGGCGCACGCGTCACGGTTTGCCGCGCGGACAGCGCGGGCAACTGTCTTGCCGCAGGTGCGGCTTGTCCGTCAGGCGCGGCTGACTGGTCGTGTGGATGGGCCGTGACCGTGGCGCAAGCTGGCGCAACGTCGGCGCTTCGCATTCAGTCCGGCTTGCCCTCCGTGAGCGTGAGCGGCGCACTGACCGCGATTGCGTTTACTCCGCCGGCCGGGCAGGCGATCGGCAGCTTGCGTAACTTCGAACTTGCGCCGCGGCCTACGTCGCCCGCAACGAGCGGCAACCGTTGGCGGCGCTGCATTCGCATCGCGGCCGGCGGGCGGGCGCGGATGACCGAGGGCGCGTGCGGAGCATCGTCATGAAGCCGGTTCGATACGCACTCAACCGCGGAACGTCGCTGATCGAAGTCATGCTCGCCGTCGCGCTCACTGCCGTCACGGCACTCGGGCTCATGGCAACGCAGCTATGGATCGCGCGCCACGCGCACGCCTCCGAAGTACATGAGCGTGCGGCCCTCGTCGCCGATGCGGTGGCGGAATCGATGCACGCGTTCGATGTATCGGACGCGGTCAACGCAGACGTGACTGGGGAATGGAAGCGTCGCGGTGCCGACGTCGCGTCAGGAGCGGCGGTGTCTGTTCTGTCGCGCGGCAATGCGTCCGTGGCGATGGTGGCGTGGCCGGCTGTGCGAAGCGCGTCGGCCGCTGGCGAGATCGTCGATCCTGCCGCTTCGTGCGGCGACGTTCCGGCGCCGTCGAGTATGGAATGCGTGGCCATCGCGTTTGCGCAATGAGGGCACCCATGTGCTGTACCGACGGCCACGTTCGCGGCTTTGCCAAGGTCCCTACGAAGAGGTGTCCCACTGGCCACACGTTGCTCGAACTCACGATCGCCATCGCGCTCGGACTCGTGGTCACGATGGGCACCGTCACGCTCTATCGGTCCCAGCGCGCTGCGTTCACCGCAGCGGCTGACCAGGAGCGCATGCGCGAGGCCGGCATGGCCGCACTCGTGCTGATCGGCGACCAGATACAGATGGCGGGCTTCGCTCCGGCCACCGTGTTTGCCGCCCCGGCGCTCATGCCGCTATTCGGTTGTGCCGGTGCGCGGCCCGTCGGCCCCGACGACGCTCCCGCCTGCGAAACGCTGGCGGGAAATGCGCGATCGGACGGCCTCGCCTTGCACTACGTCGGCGACGCGGTATCGACGTGGCCTTCGGCGACCGGTCAGCCGACCGACTGTCTGGGCCAGTCCGTTGCGGAGTCAGGGGGCGCACTGGACGCCGGCTCGGCCACCATCGTCAACCGCTACTACGCGAAGACAAGCGGTTCGACCGGCGAGCCTGAGCTCTATTGCGAAGGGGCGGGAAGACCTGGCGTTGCCCAGCCTCTAGTGGAGGGCGTGGAACGTCTGCGCCTTCGCTATTGGATTGCCGGCGTGCAGTACGCGGTCGACGCGTCGGCTGTGGCTCGCGATCAGTGGAGCCGCGTGGTGGGCGTGGACCTGTGCGTGCAGGTGCGCGGCACTGCTACCGGACGCCACGTGCGCTATGTGGATTGCGATGGCATCCCGGTTTCGCCCACTGACGGCAGAGCGCGGACCACCTTTTCACGTTACGTCGCGGTTCGCAATAGCCAGGTGGAATCGCCATGACGAATAGCCATGGCGCGCCGTGCCTGCATCGGCAAACGCGATTTGCGAAGCTCTCGCTTTCGGCTCACACCGCAGCGAGAATTTGCAGCTCCGTCAGGAACAGGGCAAAGCGGGGCGCCGTGCTGCCCGTCGTACTCGTGATGATCTCGACCATGCTCGTTTCATCCGCGGCGTGGCTTGAGATGTCGTTGATGTCTTCACGGCAAGTGAACGCGGTCGAGGATCATCTCCAGGCATTTCATGCCGCGGACGCAGTGCTCACGCTTTGCGCCAGAACGCTCGTTTCGAGCCGCAGGCCCGCTGTCGATGCGGCGTCCGTAGCCAGCCTCGCGCAAAGCGAGCCGCAAAACTGGCAGAGCGAACCGTGGTTCGAGGCCAATGCGTTCGCGCCCGTTCCACAGTGGCCCGGATCTATCGCGCCGCCGCAGTGTGCCGTCGAAGCATGGCTTATCGCTGCGCGTCCGCGGGCCGAGGCGTTCGTCGTCACGGCGAGGGGATTTGGTGCAACGCGCGAGACCCAAGTGTGGCTGCAACTGCAAGTCGTGATCGAGGACAGCCACGTGGCGCGGCACTGGCGGCGTATTGCGGCGCGGCCGTTTTGAGCGGAGGAAATGAGCGAGATGAGACCGAACGCAGAACGCGCCTTCACGTTGCTCGAACTTGCCATCGCGTTGGCAATTGCCGGGGTGCTTGCCGCATTCGCGATCCCCTCGTACCGAGGCCAGGTGGCAAGAGCACATCGGGTCGACGCGACGGCGGCGTTATATCGCGCGGCACAGTTCGTCGAAGCAGCGGCACCGGGCAGCATTCAGGAACTGCCGGCCGGTTTCGACCAGGCGCCGTTATCCGGCGCCGCGATCTACAAGATTCGTCTGCTGGCCGCCGACAACACCAATGGAGGCTATGCGATCGAAGCGGAACCCACGGAGGCGGGGCCTATGCACGGCGATGCGTGCGGCACATTCGTGCTGGAGGCAACGGGCCGCCGATGGAATCGCGGCGGCCCCGTAACAGGCGCGACCGCTACCGATGACTGCTGGAGCGCCAGATGACGCGGCCATACAAAGGAGCGTGGGCAAGAAGCGGTGCGGTGCCGGCATCTTCCTGCGCCGGCGAACAGCGGCAGGGAACGCAGTGCGCACCTACATCTGTGAAGCTCATTCGCACAGTGTGGCGTCGGCCCGGAGGCAGGTTATTCGCTTATGCCCATGCCACCGTCCGCAGCGTCGGCGGACTCCTCGGCTTCACGCTTTTCCGCCTGGACCTGCCGCCAGATGCGGAATGCTTCCCACGCACCCAGCGCGACGGCGCCCCACTTGAGCGCTGGCTTTGCCCCTTTGACGAGGCCAGCGCGAAGCGGCTTGGCGAGCAACAGCGAGAGCAGCGAGCCGACAAGCGGATGGTCTTTCAGCAGCAGGCCGATGCTCGCGCTCCTCGCGCCGCCTTGCCCGAACATCGGCAAGAGGAAGCGCAGCCAGCGGAAATGCGTCACGGCCTGTTTCAGTTCGAACGTTGCTTCGGCGAGTTCCATGCGCTCTACGTCGGCTCGCACGAGCAGCAGTTCTTTACGCAATGCCCGAAGTTGCGGCGCGGCGAGGTCCTTCGGCGGAGGGCGTTTGGGACGGAAGGCGGTGTCCGTTCGGTTCTGGCTCATGGCGAGGGCTGAGGCAAAAGGGTTGAGGCAACGGATTCGGCAGCGGACCCGGTCACCGGTTCAGACGACTGACAAGACGGCGGTCCGGCAACTACGGGTACAACGCATGAACGCAACATACGGAGGCAATACATCGGCGCAAACACATGGGCGGCACATGAAGGCCGACGCGCGCCCATTCATCCGCCCTCAGTCTTTCCTGAACAACTCGCGGTCCTTCTCGAACTCGGCGAGGGTGGATTCGAAGACGAGCGGCGCGTTGCGCAACCCATTGCGTGCCTTAAGCGCACAGAACAATGCGGCCAGCGCGTACACCGCCGTAATCGCGGCCAGCGCCTGCCATCGCCAGGTGTCCCAGAATGCGATGGCCACCAGCGCAGTGAGGGCGATCAAGGCCATCGTGGCCAGCATCATCGCGGCGAGTCCGAGAAACAGCACGCCGAGCAGGCGATCCTTCTCCTCGGCCAGCTCGATACTGATGAGCTCGAGCCGCGTATGCAGGATCGAAAATATGGAGCCGACTATGCGGCGCACCGGACCGTGACCCGCACGTTGCGATTGAGTATCTGTCGTCATGGCGAGAGTGCGTTGCGCGCGTCTGGGCGCGAGAAGATGCGGACCGGCGCGCAAACGGCCGGCACGGGAGGGCGGCGGCACACCGGAAGCGGAACTCCGGCGGCCACGCCGTGCGTTACTTGCGGTTGATCAGCAGGCCGAGCAGCACGCCGACGCCGGCCGCGATACCGATCGAGGTCCACGGATGTTCGTGCACGTAGTCGTCGGTGGCGCGGGCCGCTTTCTTGCCTTTCTCGATGACCACGACCTGGACGTCCGCGGCTTTTTCCTTCGCCTGTTTCAGACGCGTGAGCGCGGTCTCGCGCAGTTCGGAGGCTCGCTCGCCGGTGGCGCTCGCGGCCTGCTTCAGCAGGTCTTCAGCGTCCGCGAGAACAGTTTTGATATCCGACATCAGTCTCTCCTTGTTGACTTCTGACATTGACAGCTCCCTTCGGGTCACGCTACGCATGAATCGTAGTCAAAGAAACGGGCGGTGGCGAGCAAGCCGCGCGGCACGTGCCCCGGGGCGACGCACGATCCGTTCCTGCCGCTGCCGGCTGCACGGGCCACCGTTGATCGTCGATGATCCCATGACGGAGTGGATCTGTCCCGCAAAGTTTCCACCATCGTGCCCGAAATTACAAAATCTCATAAAGTAGTGACGCGATGTTTGTTCGTGGTGCAGGCCTCTGCTCGTATGCTGTAAATTTGTCAGCCCGGCCAGAGATTCCTGGGCGGGCCCGAACCCTTCAAGGAGCCGCATCATGAGTCTACGTCTTGGCGACATCGCGCCCGATTTTGAACAGGATTCGACCATTGGCCGCGTCAAGTTTCATGAGTGGCTGGGCGATAGCTGGGGCGTGCTGTTCTCGCATCCCGCCGACTTCACGCCGGTGTGCACGACGGAACTGGGCCTGACCGCGAAACTCGCCAGCGAATTCGAGAAGCGCAATGTGAAGACGATTGCGCTCTCCGTCGACAACGTCCAGTCGCACAAAGACTGGATCAAGGACATCAACGAGACCCAGGCCGCCAGCGTCGGCTTCCCGATTCTGGCCGACGGCGATCGCAAGGTCTCGCAGCTCTACGACATGATTCATCCGAACGCGAACGAAACGCTCACGGTGCGTTCGCTCTTCGTGATCGATCCGAAGAAGAAGGTGCGGCTCATCATCACCTATCCGGCCAGCACGGGCCGCAACTTCGACGAAGTGCTGCGCGTTATCGACTCGCTGCAACTCACCGACAACTACCAGGTTGCTACGCCCGGCAACTGGAAGCAGGGCGAAGACGTGGTGATCGTGCCGTCGCTGCAGGACCCGGACGTGATCAAGCAGAAGTTCCCGAAGGGCTACAAGGCGCTGCGTCCGTACCTTCGCCTGACGCCGCAGCCGAACAAGTAAGCGGCAACGCTGCGCGCCACAACGAAAAAGCCACGCCGGCGAACCGGCGTGGCTTTTTTCATGCTGCTGCCAACGACGTGTCGGCCGCGAGGCCGCACCCCCCACACGAGCGATCCCATCTCTCGAACACGCGTCCGGACGCGCGATCAGTTCATCAGAAAAACGCCTGAATGCCCGTCTGCGCGCGGCCAAGAATCAGCGCGTGAATGTCGTGCGTGCCTTCGTACGTATTCACGACCTCCAGATTCACCAGATGCCGCGCCACGCCGAATTCATCCGAGATGCCGTTGCCGCCCAGCATGTCGCGCGCGAGCCGCGCGATGTCGAGCGCCTTGCCGCATGAATTGCGCTTCATGATCGAAGTGATTTCCACGGCCGCCGTACCTTCGTCCTTCATGCGACCCAGGCGCAGCACGCCTTGCAGGCCGAGCGTGATTTCGGTCTGCATGTCGGCGAGTTTCTTCTGGACCAGTTGATTGGCGGCGAGCGGACGCCCGAACTGCTTGCGGTCCAGGACGTATTGCCGCGCCGTGTGCCAGCACGATTCCGCGGCGCCCAGCGCGCCCCACGCAATGCCATAGCGAGCCGAATTGAGGCACGTGAACGGGCCGCGCAGTCCGCTCACGTTGGGCAGCATGTTTTCCTGCGGCACGAAGACTTCGTCCATCACGATTTCGCCCGTGATCGACGCTCGCAGCCCCACCTTGCCGTGGATGGGCGGCGACGAAAGGCCCTTCCAGCCTTTCTCCAGGATGAAGCCGCGAATGGTGTCCTGGCCGTCTTCCTCGAGCTTCGCCCAGACCACGAACACGTCCGCGATCGGCGAATTGGTGATCCACATCTTCGCACCCGAGAGCGAGAAGCCGCCGTCCACCTTCTTCGCGCGCGTCACCATGCTGCCCGGGTCGGAGCCGTGGTTCGGCTCGGTCAGCCCGAAGCAGCCGATCCATTCGCCCGTGGCGAGCTTCGGCAAGTACTTTTGCTTTTGCGCATCCGAGCCGAATTCGAAGATCGGCACCATCACGAGCGACGATTGCACCGACATCATCGACCGGTAGCCCGAATCGACGCGCTCCACCTCGCGCGCGATCAGCCCGTAGCTCACGTAGTTGAGGCCGGGGCCGCCGTACTGCTCGGGAATGGTCGGACCGAGCAGACCCAGTTCGCCCATCTCGCGGAAGATGCCGGCGTCGGTGCGTTCGTGGCGGAAGGCTTCGAGCACGCGCGGCGCGAGCTTGTCCTGCGCGTAGGCTTGCGCGGCGTCGCGCACCATGCGCTCGTCTTCTGTGAGCTGCTGGTCGATGAGCAGCGGGTCGTCCCAGTGGAACCGGGCGGTATCGGCCATGACGTCTCTCCTCGATCTGGCTGGAATCGTGCTTGACTGATGTTCCGCTATGCGGAACAATGTTTTGCAAATCAGCGCTCAGTGTACACGCGTTGTGCGGCCTGTGCAGCTATCCCGGGCTGCCGGACCGGTGTTCCCGCAGCCCACACATTCATCGCACCCAGCCCTCCACCGTTCGCCGCCATGTCCAGCTCGTCCGACATTACCGCATCCGATTCCACTGCCATCGACGAGCGCAAGTTCGTCGTCGCACTCGCCCGCGGGCTCGATCTGCTGCGCGCGTTCCGTCCGGGCGAGACGCTGCTCGGCAATCGCGATTTCGTGGAACGCACGGGGCTGCCCAAAGCCACGGTCAACCGCCTCGCCTACACGCTGACGGCGCTCGGCTATCTGCGTTTCGACGAGGCGCTGGGCAAGTACGCGCTGGATGCCGGCGTGCTTTCGCTCGGCTTCGCGCTGCTCTCGGGCACGGACACGCTCGAACTCGCGCGGCCGCACATGCGTACCTTCGCGCGCGAGGTGGGCGCGGCGGTGTCGCTGGGCTGCCGCGATGGTCTCGACATGATCTATCTCGACACCATCCGCAGCGAAACGGCGCTTACGCTCGGGCTTGCGCCGGGCTCGCGGCTCTCCATGCTGACGAGTTCCATGGGTCGCGCGTATCTCGCCGTGCAACCGGAGGACGTGCGGGCATCGTTGCTCGCGGAGTTGAAGAAGGCGGCGGGCAGGGGCGGCGCGGCGCAGGTCGCGGCGGCGCAGCGCGAGATCGACGCGTTTGCGGGCGAGGGCTGCTGCTATTCGTTTCGCGACTGGCACGACGACGTCAACGCCGTCGCGGTGCCCTTGCGCGAGCCGCGCGACGGCCGCCTGCTCGTGCTGAGCTGCAGCGGACCGGCATCGTCGATGGACGAGGAGGTGTTTCGCTCGCGGGTTGCGCCAAAGCTCAAAGCACTCGCGCGAAAACTCGGCGCGACGGTCTGATGCACCGGCCACGTCCGCCTGAAACGCAGACCAATCACAGGAAAGAAACCGAAGAACCCGACGCGCCCGTTCAGGGTCGCCGGCTCACATCGCCCGCTCAGGTCCCCCGTTCAAGCCGCCCGGTCGCTGTGCAGCGCGAAAAGCGGTCCCTGTACGAAGCGCACGTCGTATTGCTGGAGCAGATCGAACTGCGCAGCATCGCGCACGCCGCTGAAGATGAGCGGAATGCGCAGCCTCCCCGCGTAGCCCACCAGCGGCTTCACCATCGAATCGCGCAACGCCGCGCCCGCGTCCATCTTGATGAAGTCGAGGCGCGCCATGTCGGATACCGAGAGGATCTGCCCCGCGTTCGGCAGATTGCCCGCCACCTTGAACCCGTAAAGCTGATAGCTCTTCGTGAGATAGCCGAGAAACGTCTTGTGCGCCACGGCCGCGGGCGGCAGCTCGATCACCACGCGCGCCGGATTCAGTCCGAACGAGATGAGCACGGTCGAAAAGTGCCGCCCGTGGTCGTACTTCACGCTCTTCAATAGCCGCTCGTGCACGCGCAGAAACAGCAGCCCGTGTTGCTGCGCGCCGAAGAAATTGATGGCGTGCATCGCGCGCGCCATGCGGTCGAGCGCGACGAGCTGCTGGTCGTCGGTGGCGTAGTCGAGCGGCTCGAACGGCTCAGGCCGCTCGCCGTCTGTGCGCCGGGTGATGGCCTGAAAGCCCAGTTCGTCGCCGAACCGCTCGGCGCTCTCCGGCTCGGACGACAGCGACTGCGCGAGCCCATGCACGCTGATATCGAAGATGGGCTCGTAGGCGCTGCCGATCTCCACGCCGCCGAAGTGCGCGACCGCGTGTCCCTGCTGCGCGCCGGTGCCCATGGCGAGGTGCTCGCCGAGGAATGGGTGCTCCGCCGCACGGGCGACAAGTTCTGAGGTGGTGAGGGCAATCATCGTGATGAGTGTGCGCTTGAGGCGCCGTCGGGCCGCGCAGGTCGGGCCGCTTTATGCGTGGATGGTAGCAGTCTGCGCTCGCGGCACATGGACAGATTGGTCATATCCATATCGGTGCCGCTGCCTTGCAGGCGCAGGCCAGGGTTTACGTTGATTTCACTAATCGTAATTCGTTTTACCATGCGTAAATTCTTCGGCTGCGACACATCGGCGCACCGGGAGACCCTATAAGCGAGGAGACGCACTCATGACCGCCACCCACGACCCTTTCCCTCCGCCGCGCCCATCGCAGGCCGCGGCCGCCACGCTCGACGTGGAGCGCGTGCTCGCGCAAGCGCATCGCCCGGGCTTCCAGGTCTTGCTGCTCGTGCTGTGCGGGCTGTGCCTCGTGATCGACGGCTTCGACGCGCAAGCCATGGGCTACGTGGCGCCCAGCGTGATCGGGGAATGGCACGTGTCGAAGGCGGCGTTGGGGCCGGTCTTCAGTGCGAGTCTCTTCGGCATGCTGCTGGGCGCGCTCGCGCTTTCCGTGCTGGCGGACCGTATCGGGCGGCGTCCGGTGCTGATCGGCGCCACGGCGTTCTTCGCCGCCGCCATGCTCGCCACGCCGTTCGTGTCCACGATTGCCCAGCTCATGGTGCTGCGCTTCGTGACCGGGCTTGGCCTCGGCTGCATCATGCCGAACGCAATGGCGCTGGTGGGCGAGTTCTCCACGCCGGCACATCGCGTGAAGCGGATGATGCTGGTCTCCTGCGGCTTCACGGTGGGCGCAGCGTTGGGCGGCTTCGTGAGCGCCGCGCTGATTCCCGCCTACGGCTGGCGCGCAGTGTTCTGGGTGGGCGGCTTCGTGCCGCTGCTGCTGGCTGCTGCGATGATCGCGGTGCTGCCGGAGTCGCTGCAATTCCTCGTGCTCAAGGGCCATCTGGCGCGCGCCCGCCGCTGGCTCGCGAAGTTCGACCCGACGCTCGCCGTGTCCGATGCGACGCGCCTTGTCGTGCGCGAGAAGGCCGATGCCGGCGCCCCCGTGGCCGAGCTCTTTCGCGCCGGCCGCGCGCCCGTGACGCTGATCCTCTGGGGCATCAGCTTCATGAACCTGATCGACCTGTACTTCCTCTCGAACTGGCTTCCCACGGTGATGCGCGCCGCGGGCTACACGCCTGCGACGGCGGTGATCGTCGGCACCGTGCTGCAGACGGGCGGCGTGATCGGCACGCTGCTGCTCGGCTGGTTCATCGAGCGGTTCGGTTTCGTGCGCGTGCTGCTCGCGTGCTTCGCGGGTGCCGCGGTGTTCGTGGGCGCGATCGGCAGCGTGGCGCACATGCTGCCGTGGCTGCTTGTTGCCGTGTTCGCGGGCGGCTTCTGCGTGGTGGGCGGACAGCCCGCCGTCAACGCGCTCGCCGGTCACTATTACCCCACCACGCTGCGCTCCACGGGCATCGGCTGGAGCCTCGGCATTGGCCGCGTGGGCTCGGTGATCGGGCCGCTCGTGGGCGGGCAACTGATTGCGCTCAACTGGTCCAACGCGGCGTTGTTCCATGCCGCGGCCGTGCCCGTGGTGTGCTCGGCGCTGCTCGTGGTCGTGCTCGCCGGCTTGTCGCGCACCGGCGCCGGTGCCGTCGTGGATCCCGCGTAACGCGCACTCATCTCGTCTCAGTTTTCATCGTTCCAGGGAGAACCGTTCCCATGACCCACGCTCAACCGCTTCGACACGAGATCGAACCGGGCTACCAGTCCGGCTTCGCCAACGAATTTGCCACCGAAGCGCTGCCCGGCGCGTTACCTGCGGGCCGCAACTCGCCGCAGCGCGCGCCTTACGGGCTTTATGCCGAGCAGCTGTCGGGCACGGCGTTCACCGCGCCGCGCTCGCATAATCGCCGCACGTGGCTGTATCGCATCCGTCCCGCCGCGATGCATCAGCCGTTCACGGCGTTGCCGTCGGAGCGTCTTGTCGCCGACTTCGGCTCGGTGCCGCCCACCTCGCCGAACCAGCTGCGCTGGGACCCGCTGCCCATGCCCACCGCGCCCACGGACTTCGTGGACAGTTGGGTCACGATGGCCGGCAACGGCTCGGCCAACGCGATGAGCGGTTGCGCGATTCATCTGTACGCCGCGAACCGCTCGATGAAAGACCGCTATTTCTACGACGCCGACGGCGAACTTCTGATCGTGCCGCAGCAAGGGCGCCTCGCCATCGCCACGGAAATGGGCCGGCTCGACATCGAGCCCTTCGAGATTGCCGTGATTCCGCGCGGCGTGCGCTTCACGGTGAGCCTGCCGGACGGCGAAGCGCGCGGCTATATCTGCGAGAACTTCGGCGCGCTGCTGCGCCTGCCGGATCTCGGGCCCATCGGCTCGAACGGACTGGCGAATCCGCGCGACTTCCTCACGCCGCACGCGGCCTACGAAGACCGCGAAGGCGCCTTCGAACTCGTCGCGAAAATGGACGGCCGGCTGTGGCGCGCGGACATCGGCCATTCGCCGCTCGACGTCGTCGCGTGGCACGGCAACTACGCGCCGTGCAAATACGATCTGCGCCGCTTCAACACCATCGGCTCGATCAGCTACGACCACCCGGACCCGTCGATCTTCCTCGTGCTCCAGTCGCAAAGCGATACGCCGGGCGTAGACGCCATCGACTTCGTGATCTTCCCGCCGCGCTGGCTCGCCGCCGAAGACACGTTCCGGCCGCCCTGGTTTCACCGCAACGTGGCGAGCGAATTCATGGGTCTCGTGCACGGCGTCTACGACGCGAAGGCCGAGGGCTTCGTGCCCGGCGGCGCGAGCCTGCACAACTGCATGACGGGCCACGGGCCGGATGCCGAGACGTTCGAAAAAGCCTCGGCTATCGACACCTCGAAACCCAACAAGGTGGCCGACACGATGGCCTTCATGTTCGAAACGCGCACGCTGATTCGCCCCACGCGCTTCGCGCTGGAAACGGCGCAACTGCAGGCGCATTACTTCGAGTGCTGGCAAGGCCTCAAGAAGCACTTCAATCCGGAGCAACGATGACCTACGCGACACCGTCCGCCGCCGCAGACGCGTTGAAGGCGACGCTCGATCCGTCGCGAAAGAGCTGGATCGAAAGCGCGAACAATCCGCTGTGCGACTTCTCCATCCAGAACCTGCCGTTCGGCGTGTTCAGCGACCCACGCAATGCACGCAACGCACGCAACACTGGGCGCCGCGTAGGCGTGGCGATCGGCGACGCGATCGTCGACCTCGCGGCGCTCCACGACGCAGGGCTGCTCACGTTGCCGGCGTTGTCCGACGATGCGGCGCGCGAGGTGCTGAATGCCGCCGCACTGAACGCGTTCATGGCCGCGGGCCGTGACGTATGGCGCAGCGTGCGCGTTCAACTGAGCGACCTGCTCGCTCGCCACGACGATAACGGCAGCGATAACGACAACGCCAACGCCAACGCGGCCCTGCGCGACGACGCTGCACTGCGCGAGCGCGTGCTGGTGCCCATGGCCGACGCCACGCTGCATCTGCCCGTCGATATTCCGGGCTACACGGACTTCTACTCGTCGAAGGAGCACGCCACCAACGTCGGCGCCATGTTTCGGGATCCGAAGAATGCGCTGCTGCCCAACTGGCTCGAAATGCCGATCGGCTACAACGGACGCGCGTCGTCGGTGGTCGTGAGCGGCACGCCGGTGCGCCGCCCCAACGGCCAGCTCAAGTTGCCCGAGCAAGAGCGCCCCGTATTCGGCGCGTGCCGCAAGCTCGACATCGAACTCGAAACGGGCTTCTTCATCGGCTGCGGCAACGCGCTCGGCGAACCGATCGCCTGCGAAGCGGCCGAGGACCACATCTTCGGCATGGTGCTGCTCAACGACTGGAGCGCGCGCGACATTCAGCAGTGGGAATACGTGCCGCTTGGTCCATTCAACTCGAAGGGCTTTGCCACGACGATCTCGCCGTGGGTCGTGACGCTCGACGCGCTCGAACCGTTTCGCGTGCAGCAGCCGGCGCAGGAGCCGCAGCCGCTGGCTTACCTGCGCCACAGCGGCCGGCACGCGTTCGACATCGCGCTGGAAGTGCGGCTGCGCGCCGACGGCGCGCGCGAGGCCACCACGATCTGCCGCACGAACTTCCGCCACCTGTACTGGACGATGGCGCAGCAGCTCGCGCATCACACCGTGGCGGGCTGCAACACGCGCGTGGGCGACCTGCTGGGATCGGGCACGATCAGCGGCCCGACGGAGGACTCGTACGGCAGCCTGCTCGAACTCACGTGGAACGGCAAGCGGCCCGTCGTGCTGAAAGAGGGCGGCACGCGCAGCTTCATCGAAGACGGCGACGAACTCACGCTGGCGGGCTGGTGCCAGGGCGATGGATATCGCGTCGGCTTCGGTATTTGCGCGGGGACGATCCTGCCGGCGTTGCCCGTGAGTGAATGAGCGAGGGCGCGGGCGTTGGCTCAACTCGCCATGCGGCCGCGCGACGCGGTTTCGACCAGCGCGCTCCGCTTGGCCGCAGCCCAACGCCACATCACGGTCAGGGCGCCACCTGCGCGCCGCCGCGCCGCTTCTCCATCACCGCGGCAACGAGGAACGCCAGGGCGCCGGCGAACAGCACGCCGATGAGCGCATCGTTGCCCACGCGCTTCATCAGCGTGCCCGCGATCAGCGGTCCGCCGAAGCTCGCCGCGCTCCACGTGGCACCCAACAGCGCGCTGGCGGATACCAGCGCGCTGCCGCGAAAGCGCTCGCCGCACGCCACGATCGACAGCGTATAGACGGCGCCCGCCGCCGCGCCCAGCACGAACAGCAGCGGCCAGCGCAGCCATGACGCGCCCACGGCCCACGGCAGCAGCGGCAGAAGCAGCAGCACCACGAGCCCCGCGCCCAGATGGACCCGTTCGCGGCCCAGGCGGTCGGCGAGCCAGCCAATCGGAAACTGCAACATCGTGTCGCCCGCGAGCGTGACGGAGGCGAACAGCACCGCTACGCCGCCGGGTATGCCGTGCGCCATCGCGAAGAGCGGCATCAGCGAAAGGGCGAGGGTGTCGAAGAGCGCGAAGAACGCTGTCGCGAGCACGAGCGCGGGCATGAGCGGCAGCACGTGACGCCAGGTGTCGTGCGGCTCGTGTGCGCCCGCTTGCCGCGGCGTCGTGCGGATGGTGGCGAGCATGGGCAGCGCGGTGACGAAGATCGCCCCGCACAGCACGAAGCGCCACGCGGACAGGTTCGCGATCTGGCTCACCAGCACGGGCCCCGCCATCTGGAACAGCGTGAACGTGGTGGCGTAGACGGCCACCACGCGGGCGCGCGTGGCGTCGTTGGCCAGTTCGTTGACCCAGGCTTCGCCGATCGTGAAGAGCAGCATCAACGCCGCGCCGCATAGCGCACGCAGCGCGGCCCAGACCCACAGGTCAGGCGTTGCCTGCATGAGCGCCGTGGCCGCGGCCACGATGAGCACGGCGCCGAAGATCACCTGCCGCCCGCCGAAGCGCTGCGTGATCCAGGCCGTGACGGGCACCACGAGCAGACCGCCACCGGCCTGGGCCGCGGTGAGCAGGCCGACGACGTCCGTGCCGTAACCGGCGTCGGTGAGCGCGAGCGCCGTGAGCGGAAGCGTGGCGCCGGAGCCGAGTCCGACCACGGCCACGCTGAGAATGAGCGCGAAGAAATCGCGAGTGAGGATCGCCTTCATCGGGCGGGATGCTACTACGGGAGGCCGCGAGCGGTCCGCGACGAGCGCTGTTCGCTATGCGCAGGTACTCGGCTTCGACATCGGCACGCGCTGCGCACGCCGCTCCAGCGTTGCCGAAACGAACGTGAGCGCGAGCGCCCCCACCGCCATCGAAACGCCCACCCACGGCAGTGAAGTCAGCGGCGCGCCGGCGCCGATGGCCACGCCGCCCAGCCACGCGCCCGTCGCGTTGCCCAGGTTGAAGGCGCCCTGGTTGAGCGTGGAGGCGAGATTCGGCGCATGGCTTGCGCGATCGACGATCAGCATCTGCAGCGGCGGCACAATCGCGAACGCGAGCACGCCCCACACGAACACCGTCGCCATAGCGCCGACGGTGGAATGCATGGTCACCGCGAATACCGTTTCGATGGCCGCGATCAGCACGAGCACCGTGAGCAGCGACGGCATGAGCCGCCAGTCCGCAAGCCTGCCGCCCAGCGTGCTACCCACCGTGAGCCCCAGGCCGAAGAGCAGCAGCACGAGCGTCACGGCGTGCGGCGTGAAGCCCGTCACGTCTTCGAGAATCGGCGTGATGTAGGTGAACACGGAGAACAGGCTCGCCGACGCCAGCACGCTGATGCCGAGCACCATCAGCACCTGCGGGTTCTTCAGTACCGTGAACTCGTGCACGAGGCTCGCCTTCTGCATCTCGATCTTCGCGGGCAGGCAGACGGCGAGCGCGATGGCCGCGGCCACGCCGATACCCGTCACGGCCCAGAACGTGGCGCGCCAGCCCGCGAGCTGGCCGAGCGCCGTGCCGAGCGGCACGCCCAGCACGTTGGCGAGCGTGAGTCCGGTGAACATGAGCGCGATGGCCTGCGCGCGGCGATTCGGCGCGACGAGCCCCGCCGCCACCACGGACCCGATGCCGAAGAACGCGCCGTGGCAGAACGCGGTGACGATGCGCGCGGCCATCAGCACGGCGTAGCCCGGCGCGATGGCGCACAGCAGATTGCCCACGATGAAGATGCCGATGAGCCGCATGAGCGCCTGCTTGCGCGGCATGTTGGCCACGACGATGGCGACGATGGGCGCGCCGATCGTCACGCCGAGCGCATAGGCCGACACCAGCATGCCCGCGGCCGGAATGGAGACGGCGAGGTCGCGCGCCACGTCGGGCAGAAGCCCCATGATGACGAATTCGGAGGTGCCGATGCCGAATGCGGCAACGGCAAGAGCAAGCAGGGGCAAGGGCATGATGGCGCGGCGGTGGGCGTGGGCCAGGCGCTCGCGCGTTCTCGGGGTAAGGACGCAGGCGGAGGGCCAAGTGAAAATCAGTAGGGGATTTTACCTAAGCCGAAAACGCGTTGAAGCGGCTGCTGAAGTGTGTTGTTTTTCGCCTAATCCATTCATCGGAAAGGGTTTTCGGCAGCTTCCCCGGTCCGCGCGTCGATCGCGGCCACGTCCGTTCAATCGCCCTCGGTGCCGAACTCTTTGCCGTGGCGTCCCGCGCCTGCGGCGAAGCGCGCCGCGCCCGCCGCGCCTTCTTCGATCAGCGCCTGATAGCCGCCGGCGCCTTCGCGGCGCAGCGCTTCGGCCAGATCGTCGAGCGGGCTGTTTTCCAGCGCCGAGCGGCGGTCGGCACGCAGCGCGCCTTGCGGAAGCGCGGCGAGTTCCGCCGCGAGTTGCTGGGCCGCTACGAGCGCCTCGCCCTTCGGCACGACGCGATTCGCGAGCCCGAACGCGAGCGCTTCGTCGGCGTGAATGGCGCGGCCCGTCAGGATCAGGTCGAGCGCGCGAGAAAGCCCGATGAGCCGCGGCAGCCGCACCGTCCCGCCATCGATCAGCGGAATGCCCACGCGTCGGCAGAACACGCCGAGCACCGCGTCGGCCTCCACCACGCGCAGGTCGCACAGCACGGCCAGCTCGAGCCCGCCCGCCACCGCGTAGCCCGCAATGGCCGCGATCACGGGCTTCGCGAGCGTCATGCGCGTGGGGCCCATCGGACCTGGGCCGCTGCCGTCGGCGTGAATCTCGTTGCGACGCGCGTCGTCGGCGAGCGCCGTGAGGTCCGCGCCCGCGCAGAACGTGCCGCCCGCGCCGTAGAGCACGGCCGCGTGCCAGTCGGGATTCGTCTCGAAGCGGTGAAACGCGGCGGCGAGCGCTTCGGCCGTCGGACGGTCCACTGCGTTGCGGCGTGCGGGACGATCCAGCACGATCGTGGCCACCGCGTCCGTCGCTTCGATTCGCACGTATTCGCTGAAGGTTTCGCAGATCATGCCGTTCTCCATGTATAGACTGCGGTATGCGCCTTGCTTCTGCCATGCGTCTTCGCTTGCGACGCGGCGTTCATGCACCTCGCATGGGCGTCGCGAACCGGCGTGCGAGCTTGCGCAGACGCGCCTCGCATGTCACACGGGTTTCACCGGCCGCTCGTAGCTTAGGCGCTTTTTTGAGACCCGCGAAGCGACGACGGCGGCCCTCGCCGCATGCGCAACGCGGGCTGCCGGAATCGCCCACGGGGCGATCGTCGCAGGAATAGCTCTGATCTTTCGTTCTGGTTTTTTCATGCTCATGTCCGATTCGAGTGCTGTGCCGCGCGGCTTCACCGAGCCGCTCTGGACCATTCCTCTGGCCAATCACCGGCACTACGACTACGTGCGTCTGAAGCGCGTGTTCACGGCGGACGGTTCGCGCCACGAGGTGGTGATCGTCGACGTGCGCAGGCTGCTGCAATGCGCGGATCGCGACGACACCGACTACGTGCTCAAGCCCGTGCACGAGTGGCACGTGGGCAAGGAACGCGGCATCCGCGAATTTCTCGACCCCGACAACGAGCGCATTCCCGAGATGCCTTACGTGACCATCACGCGGCGCCGCTCGCCGGGTTTTCTCGGCTGGATCGGCGTGGAGCACGTGGGCGTGGTGGCGTTTCGCAACGGTCAGCACCGCGCCCGCTATCTCGCCGACGCCGGCGCCGAGTGGCTGCCCGTCGAGGTGCACGAGCGCGAGGCGAAGCTGCTGCGCGAGTATTGCGGTCTGCCCGAGCCCGCACCGGAACTCGCGCTGTACGGTCAGGCCGGCAGCTGAACGAGGTTGCGCGGCTCGCCGTCGCGCCACGCCGCGAGGTTGGCAAGCGTGGTGCGCGCGATCTCGTCCATGGCTTCGCGCGTGAAGAACGCCTGGTGCGCCGTGACGATCACGTTCGGAAACATCAAGAGGCGCGCGAGCACGTCGTCTTGCAGCGGGCGGTTCGAATGGTCCTCGAAGAAGAGGCCGCCTTCTTCCTCGTAGACGTCGAGACCCAGGTGTCCGAGCTGACCGCTCTTCAACGCGCCGATCAGCGCGTTGCTTTCCACGAGTCCGCCGCGACTCGTGTTGACGAGCATGGCGCCGCGCTTCATTTTCGCGATGGCGGCGTCGTCGATCAGATGGTGCGTGGACGGTAGCAGCGGGCAGTGCAGGCTCACCACGTCCGACTCCGCGAGCAGCGTGTCGAGCGGCACGTATTGCGCTCCGAGCGCGAGCAGGTCCGCGGCGGGCGTGCCGGGGTCGTAGGCCAGCACGCGCATGCCGAAGCCCGCCATGATGCGGCCGAACACGCGACCGATCATGCCCGTGCCGATCACGCCCACCGTCTTGCCGTGCAGGTCGAAGCCGAGCAGCCCGTGCAGCGAGAAGTCGCCTTCGCGCGTGCGCGCCACGGCGCGCGGCAGCCTGCGGTTCAGCGCGAGAATCAACCCCACCGCGTGTTCGGCCACGGCATAAGGCGAGTACGCGGGCACGCGCGCCACGGGCAGTTGCAGACGCGCGGCGGCCGCCAGGTCCACGTGATTGAAGCCCGCCGAGCGCAGCGCGATGAAGCGCGTGCCGCCTTCGCGCAGGCGTTCGAGCACGGCTGCGTCGAGCGTGTCGTTGACGAACGGGCACACCGCGTCGAAGCCGCGCGCGAGCACGGCGGTATCCGCGTCGAGGTGCGACTCCTGGAAGTGAAGATCGAAGCCGAAGGCAGCGTCGGCCGCGTTCGCCGCGTTGAAGGTATCGACGTCGTACTGGCGGCTGCTGAAGAGGATCATGCGCATCGTGATGCTCCGGCTGGGTGAGACCATCGCGCCGTGCCGGGGGGCAAGGCAGGCGCGATGGCGAGTCGGTGTTGGCGATATGAAGCGGTCCGAGGGAGGCGCACGAGCGCCTCGGACAGCGATGGCGAGCGTGCCAGCGTTGGCGCGCGAATGCAAACGCGGGCGCTGCGGTGCCGGGCAGGGCACGCACGCAGTACGTGCGCGAACGGTGCGGGCACGGCCGAAAAGCTTGCGCAATCCGGGCAATGAGTGAATGATCGTTTGCTTCGGTCGCCTGCTTCAACCCGCAGCTTTTATCTCGTCATTGTCATCACCATGTCCACTTCCTCGTCCGCTTCCGTACCGTGTCCCGACGTCGAGTCGCTCGACGCCATCCTTCCCGAAGAGCCGCTTCTGATGATGGGCGCCGGTCCCGTGCCGATTCCGGCCGCCGTCGCCAAGGCCAACGCCATCGTCATCAACCATCTGGGCGGCACGATGGCGAAGGTGGTGGACCAGGTGAAGACGATGGCGCGCTACGTCTTCCAGACACGTTCGAAGTGGGTGCTGGGCGTGGCGGGGCCGGGGTCCGCCGCGATGGAAATGGCCATCTGCAATCTGGCCTGGAACGGCACGCGCATGCTTGCCATCCAGAACGGCTTCTTCAGCGCGCGGATGGCGGAGATGGGCCGCCGCGTCGGCGCGCAGGTGTCCACGCTCGAGGTGCCCGACCGCGAGATCGTGGCGCTCGAACAGGTGGAAGCGGCGCTGCGTCGCGAGCGTCCCGAGATCGTCACGATCGTGCAGGGCGAGACCTCCAACACGGTGTGGAACCGGCATCTCAAGGACGTTGCCGCGCTCGCGAAGGCGCGTGGCGCGCTGGTGATCGTCGATGCCGTCTGCACGCTGAGCACGATGCCGCTCGAGATGGACGCATGGGGCATCGACGCCGTCATCACGGGCGGACAGAAGGGCCTGTCGTCGATTCCGGGCGTCTCGCTGATCGCGTTCTCCGAGGCCGCATGGCAGCGCATGAAAGGCCGCGATGCGCCGAATACGCACTGGTGCCTCGACGCATCCCTCGCGGAAAACTTCTGGCACAACGCGGGCTATCACTACACGGCGCCGGTGTCGGGCGTGCTCGCGCTGCACGAGGCGCTGCGGCTCGTCTGCGCGGAGACGCTGGAGAAGCGCTTCGCGCGTCACCACAAGTGCTCGGTGGCGTTGCAGGAAGGCGTGACCGCGTTGGGACTCAACCTGTACACGCCCGCGGCGTGCCGGCTGAGTTCGGTGGTGGGCATCGAGGTGCCGCAGGGTCTGAGCCCCGGCGACATCTGCGCCTACATCTCACGTCAACATCAGGTGGAGATTTCGGGCTCGTTCGGCCTGCCCATCGTGCGGATCGGCCAGATGGGCGAGCAGTGCCGCGAGCACAACCTGTTCAGGACGCTGCACGCGCTGGGCCGCACGATGATGGAACTGGGCGCGCCCGTGGATCTGCCCGCGGGCGTGGCAGCACTGGAGAAGTCGCTGTCGGGAAGCGGCCGGACGGCGGCGCGCCAATAGACGCCTTGCCTCAGGTGGCAGCCGGCGCGTTCGGCACCTTGGCGTTGCGCGAGTTGAGCATCGCCGCCAGTGCCACGCCGCCGGCGGCTGCGAGCGCCGCGAACAGATACACCGTCGCATAGCCGAACTCGCCCGCCACGTAGCCCGCGAGCGGACCCGTCACGCCGAGCGAGAGATCGAGAAACACCGAATACGCCGAGAGCGCGGCGCCGCGGCTCGCGGGCGGCACGAGCGCCACGGCTTCCACGCCGAGCGCCGGAAAGATCAGCGCGAAGCCGAAGCCCGTCAGCGCGGCGCCCACGAGCGCCACGTGCGGCACGGGTGCGAGCCATAGCAGCAGAAGTCCGAGGCACTCGCACGAGAACGAGACGATGGCGACGCGAAAGCCGCCATAAGTCTTGATGGTGTTCGCGAACAGCAGCCGCGCGCCGATGAAGAGCGTGCCGAACACCGTGAGCGAAAGCGCCGCGTTCGGCCAATGCTTCGCGGCGTAGAAGAGCGTGATGAAGGTGGCGATGGAGCCGAAGCCCGCCGACCCGAGCGCGAGCCCCAGGCCGTGCGGCAGCACGCGCGTGAAGACGCTGCGGTACGACATGCGCTCGCCGTGCACGATGGGCACGGTTGTCATCGGCCGGGCCAGCGTGTAGCCGAGTGCCGCCAGCGCGATTACCACGACGCCGAGCGACCAGAACCCCACCGTGTGCGAGATGGCCACGCCGAGCGGGGCACCGAGCGCCAGCGCGCCGTAGGTGGCGATGCCGTTCCACGAAATCACGCGCGCGTTGTTGGTCGTGCCCACGCGCCCGATGCCCCAGAGAATCGCGCCCGTGCCCACCAGGCTTTCGCCGAAGCCGAGCACGAGGCGGCTCAAGACGAGCAGCGTGAGGCTGACCGCGGGCCAGTGTCCCGCGAGCACGGCGAGCAGCAGGAGCGCGCCGCTCGTGCCGCAGCCGATCAGCCCGATCGACACCGTCTTCTTCGGCCCCAGCGTGTCGGCCGACCGGCCGGCGAGCGGCCGCGACGCGAGCGTCGCGAAGTACTGGACGCTGATGGCCGCGCCCGCGAGGATCGTGCTGAACCCGAGGTCGTCGTGCACGTAGCCCGGCAGCACCGCGAGCGGAATGCCGATGGTCAGGTAGCAGAGGAACGTGAAGAAGACGACCGGAATGATCCGCAGGGTCGTGGCAAACTCGCTGCGAGGACGCGCTGAATCGGTGGGCATGGGGAAAACGAGGGGTTGAAAATTGCGCAAAGGCGTGATTTTCACATGGAACCGGTTCTCCCGCAGGCGTGCCCTTTTTATTTCCCGCGCGGTTTTCCTGTTTTTCGCCCCCGCCGCGGCCGCTTATGAATCGCGTGTGGGTGCATTTATCGGCGCCGCGATATGCCGCCCATGCTCGTGCCGCTATGGGTTGCCAATATTGACGGTGATAGCGTTCCAACCGTCCCCCGCAGCAGCGGCGCCTGCCTGCCCGGTCCGCCCGACCGAATGTGCCCGACCAGGTCAGTCCGACCGGGTCTACCCGACCGGATCCATCCAACGAGTCACGAAACATGAGCCAGCCGATCCGCTTCTATCACCGCAACGCCGTTCGCGAAGTCAGCGACGCGCCGGTCACCCGCACCGTTCTCCAGTACCTGCGCGAAGACGCGCGCTGCACCGGCACCAAGGAAGGCTGCGCCGAGGGTGACTGCGGCGCCTGCACGGTCGTAATCGGCGAGCCGGACGGCGCGGGCGGCGTGGCCTTCAAGGCGGTTAACGCGTGCATCCAGTTTCTGCCCACGCTCGACGGCAAGGCGCTCTTCACCGTGGAAGACCTGCGCCAGCCCGACGGCTCGCTGCACCCCGTGCAGCAGGCAATGGTGGATTGCCACGGCTCGCAATGCGGCTTCTGCACGCCGGGCTTCGTCATGTCGATGTGGGCGCTTTACGAGAAGCACGGTCACGAGCACGCCGAGCACGCGTCGTGTGCCGCGGGATGCGCGCAGACCACCGTGCCCACGCGCGACGAAATCGCCAACGCGCTCACGGGCAACCTGTGCCGCTGCACGGGGTATCGCCCCATCATCGAGGCGGCCGAACGCATGTTCGACGCCGACCCGCCGAAGGCGCCCGTCGATACCGCGGCGCTCGCGCGCACGCTCGCTTCCATCGCGCGTACCGAAACGTTCGAGTACGAGCACGCGGGCCAGCGGTTCGACGCGCCGCGCACCG
Source organism: Paraburkholderia kururiensis (assembly GCF_034424375.1). NCBI lineage: Bacteria > Pseudomonadati > Pseudomonadota > Betaproteobacteria > Burkholderiales > Burkholderiaceae > Paraburkholderia > Paraburkholderia kururiensis. The sequence goes on from NZ_CP139965.1 coordinate 4,951,758, forward strand.
TCGACGCCCTCGCGCAGATCAAGGCCGCGCGCCCCGAGGCGCGCATTCTCGCGGGCAGCACGGACATCGGCCTGTGGGTCACCAAGCAGATGCGCGAGCTGGGCGACGTCGTCTATGTCGGGCAGGTGGGCGAGATGCAGCGCATTGCCGTATCCGACGAATGGATCGCAATCGGCGCGGGCGCGACCGTCGAGAGCGCCTATGCCGAACTCGCGAAGCACTACCCCGAACTCACGGAGATGTGGCAGCGCTTCGCGTCGCTGCCCATTCGCAACGCGGGCACGCTGGGCGGCAACGTGGCGAACGGCTCGCCCATCGGCGACTCGATGCCGGGGCTCATCGCGCTCGGCGCGCGCGTCGTGCTGCGCGGCGGCAGCGTGACGCGCGAGCTGCCGCTCGAAGACCTGTACCTCGCGTATCAGAAGAAGGACATGGCGCCGCACGAGTTCGTGGCCGCGCTGAAGGTGCCCACGCGTACGGGCGCGCGGCGCAATCTTCGGTTTCGCACCTACAAGCTCTCGAAGCGCTTCGACTCGGACATCTCCGCGGTATGCGCCGCGTTCGCCTTCATCGCGGATGGCGACACGATCCGCGAGCCGCGCGTCGCGTTCGGCGGCATGGCGGCCACGCCGAAGCGTGCGGTGCGAGTCGAGCATGTGCTGGCCGACGCGCAGTGGCACGAAGCCACGGCACAGGCCGCGATGCTCGCGCTCGCCGAAGACTACGCGCCGCTCACCGACATGCGCGCCACGAGCGACTACCGGCTGGAAGCCGCGAAGAACACGCTGTACCGCTTCTGGCTCGAAACGCGGCCGCACGATCCGCTGCCGCGAGAAGCGCTCGACGTGCGCGCGGTGACAGCAGAAAGCGCTGCGGGATGAGGGCATCGTACGAGCGGCGGCGCGCGCAGCGAAAGTGACGCAAGCGTGTCGCTCCTGCACCGCATGCAATGACACCGCCGGCACCATCGGCATCAGCACCCGACAAAAACGACAGTCAGCAGGGATACGGAGATTCACCGAATGAACCAGCAAGCCGAACCGTTCCTGAAGGAGCCCGTCGACGCCGCGGAATTCGCGCAGGTCCACGTGTCGCGTCCGCACGAGTCCGCGCACCTGCACGTGAGCGGCCGCGCCACGTACACGGACGACATTCCGCTCCTGGCCGGCACGCTGCACGCGGCGCTCGGGCTGGCGGAGAAGGCGCACGCGAAGATCGTCTCGATTGCGTTCGACAAGGTGCGCGCCACGCCCGGCGTGGTGGCCGTGTTCACCGCCGAAGACATCCCCGGCGTGAACGACTGCGGCCCGATCGTCCACGACGATCCGGTGCTGGCCGACGGCGTCGTGCAGTACGCGGGTCAGCCCATGTTCATCGTGGTCGCCACGTCGCACGAAGCCGCGCGTCTTGCCGCGCGCCGCGCGGAAGTGGTCTACGAGGAGCTGCCTGCCGTGCTCACCGCGCAGCAGGCGCGCGCGGCGCAGCAGTACGTCGTGCCGCCGATGAAGCTTGCGCGCGGGGACTCCGGCGCGAAGATCGCGCGCGCCGCGCACCACGTGGCGGGCGAGATGACGCTGGGCGGTCAGGAGCAGTTCTATCTGGAAGGGCAGATCGCCTACGCCGCGCCGAAAGACGACGACGGCATGCACGTGTGGTGTTCCACGCAGCATCCGAGCGAAATGCAGCACCTCGTCGCGCACATGCTCGGCGTGCCGTCGCACAACGTGCTCGTGGAATGCCGGCGCATGGGCGGCGGCTTCGGCGGCAAGGAATCGCAGTCGGGGCTGTTCGCGTGCTGCGCGGCGCTCGCCGCGTGGAAGCTGCTGTGCCCGGTGAAGCTGCGCCCGGACCGCGACGACGACATGATGATCACGGGCAAGCGCCACGACTTCCACTACACCTACGAAGCGGGCTACAGCGACGACGGTTTGATCGAAGGCGTCGCCGTGGATATGACCTCGCGCTGCGGCTTTTCAGCGGACCTCTCCGGTCCCGTGATGACGCGCGCGGTCTGCCATTTCGACAACGCGTACTGGCTGCCGGACGTTTCCATCGCGGGCTTCTGCGGCAAGACCAACACGCAGTCGAATACGGCGTTCCGCGGCTTCGGCGGACCGCAGGGGGCGTTCGCCATCGAATACATCATCGACGACGTGGCGCGCAATCTCGGCCTCGATCCGCTCGAGGTGCGCCGCCGCAACCTCTACGGCAAGACGCACAACAACGTGACGCCGTACGGGCAGACCGTGGAAGACAACGTCATCCACGAACTGATCGACGAACTCGCGGCGTCGAGCGACTACCGTGCGCGCCGCGAGGCCGTGCGGGCTTTCAACGCGCGCAACGCGGTGTTGAAGAAAGGCATCGCGCTCACGCCCGTGAAGTTCGGCATTGCGTTCAACGTCACGCATTTCAACCAGGCCGGGGCGCTCGTCCACATCTATACGGACGGATCGGTGCTCGTGAACCACGGCGGCACGGAGATGGGCCAGGGGCTCAACACGAAGGTCGCGCAGGTGGTGGCGCACGAACTGGGCGTGAGCTTCGCACGCGTGCGCGTGACGGCGACGGATACGAGCAAGGTGGCGAACACGTCGGCCACCGCGGCGTCCACCGGTTCCGACCTCAACGGCAAGGCCGCGCAGGATGCGGCGCATCAGTTGCGCGCGCGGCTCGCAGCGTTCGCCGCGGAGCGCTACGGCGCAGGCAGCGTGAGCGCTGCGGACGTGCGCTTCGCCAACGACACCGTCGTGGCGGGCGACGCCGTGGTGCCTTTCGACGAAGTGGTGGCGAAGGCTTACCTCGCCCGCGTGCAGCTGTGGTCCGATGGCTTCTACGCCACGCCGAAACTGCATTGGGACCAGGCGAAGCTGCAGGGGCGGCCGTTCTTCTACTACGCGTACGGCGCGGCGGTCTCCGAGGTGGTGATCGACACGCTCACGGGCGAAATGCGCGTGCTGCGCGCCGATGCATTGCACGACGTGGGCGCGTCGTTGAATCCCGCGATCGACGTGGGCCAGGTGGAGGGCGCGTTCGTGCAGGGCATGGGCTGGCTCACCACCGAAGAACTCTGGTGGAAGCCCGACGGCAAGCTCATGACGCACGCGCCGTCCACCTACAAGATTCCCACCGTGAACGACATGCCCGCCGATTTCCGCGTGCAGCTGTTCAAGAACCGCAACGCCGAAGAGAGCATCCACCGCTCGAAGGCCGTGGGCGAGCCGCCGCTGCTACTGCCGTTCTCGGTGTTCTTCGCGATTCGCGACGCGGTGGCGGCCGTGAGCGACTACAAGACGAATCCGCCGCTCAACGCGCCGGCCACGGCCGAGGAAATTCTCAAGGCGGTGCGGGCTGTGCGGGGCGGTGCAGTGGCAAGAGTGGCGAGCACGGCGAGCACGGCAAGCGAAAGCGCTGCAGGCACGCCGCACGAAGCGGTGTAACGCGAGGCAGTAGAGGGAGCACAGCGCCATGAGTCCGAGCCATCATCCTTCGCCGCGTGCCGGGAGCGCGAGCGTGGCAGCGAGCCCATCTTTGCCCACGCCGCCCATGCACATCGTGCTGTTCGGCGCGGGCCACGTGGGCCATGCGCTCGTCACGCTGCTCGGCCACTTGCCGTGCGTCGTGCAATGGGTCGACGAGCGCGACGAGTGCTTTCCCGACGAAGTGCCGGGCAACGTTCAGATGGAAGCGACGGATACGCCCGAAGCCATCGTGGACCGCGCTCCGGCGGGCGCGTACTTCATCGTGATGACCCACCACCACGCGCTCGACTTCGCGCTGACCGAACGCATCATGAAGCGCCGCGACGTGGCATGGTTCGGGCTGATCGGCTCGAAGACCAAGCGCGTGAAGTTCGAGCGGCGGCTCGTCGCGCGCGGACTGGACCCGGCGCGGCTCGCGGAGATCGTTTGTCCCATCGGCGTGCCGGGCATCGTGGACAAGGCGCCTGCCTCCATTGCCGTGGCCGTGTGCGCCCAGCTCATGCAGGTGCGGTGCATGGCCGCTGCTACACCGGCCGCCGCGCGTTGCGTGTCGCAGTAAGCGAGTTGGAGACTTCGGCCATCAATGCGCGCAGCCATTCGAGATCGCTCGGCCGGTCGGGCTGCGGGTGCCACAGCTGATAGCACTTGATGCGCGGAAACGCGATGGGCGCATCGAGCACCGCGAGCGGCAGCAGGCTCGCGTAGTGCAACGCGAAACGCCGCGTCGTGGTGAAAATCAGATCCGATTGCAGAAGCGCCTGCGGCACGAGCCCGAAGTAGGGCAGCGTCGCCACCACCCGGCGTGTGGCGCCCGCCTTCGCGAGTCCCACTTCGATGGCGCTTGCTTTAGCACCGGTGTAATGCGTGGGCGCGAGATGGGCCGCGTGCAGATACGCGTCGCGCGTAAGCGGCGCACGGGCCAGCGGATGATCGGCGCGCATCATGCACACCACCGTGTCCTGAAACAGGTCGCTGCGCCCGAAGCGCGCGTCGGGCTTCGGCCAGTTGCCGATCACGAGATCGAGTTCGCCCGCATCGAGCGCGGCCTCGTGGTCGAGCGTGGGACTCAGCGAATGGATTTCGAGCCGCGCGTACGGCGCCGCGTCGCGAAAGCGCGCGATCACCGTGGGCATGAAGAAGTCGTTCAGATAGTCGGGGGCTGCGATGCGAAACGCGCGTCGCGAGCGCGCCGGATCGAAGTCGCCGTGTGGTGTGGCGACGAAGTCCACATCGCGCAGCACGCGCTGCGCGTGCGGCAGCAGCGACGCGCCGTACTCCGTGGGCACCATGCCGGACTTGCCGCGCACGAGAATCGGGTCGCCGAGTATTTCGCGCAGCTTGCGCAGCGCCGAGCTGATGGCGGGCTGTGTCTGGTTGAGCCGCAGCGCGGTCTGCGTGACGCTGCGCTCGACCAGCAGCGTGCGCAGCACGCGCACGAGCCAGATATCGAGGGAAGCGGCGTTCGGGTCCATGTCGGTTCGGGCGGAGAGGCGCCGGCCGGGGCGCGGCGGGCAGGCGCGATGTCCATAACCTTAGGCGCCATCGCGCACGGCCGCCATAGCGGGCCCGGTATGGCCGGCATCACGGCCCATTCGCGCGTCACACCTGCGCGCCGCAATCGTGCGTCGTGACCTTTCCGCTACTTGCGCATCCGGCCGTCGGGCAGTCCCGAGGGCAGGTTGCTGATGCGCTTCACCTCGGCCGAGTCGAGCCAGTTCGGCGTGCGGGCGCAGTAGAGCACCATGGGCAGCGCGTCTTCGCCCCAGAAAAGCTGCCTGTTGAGCCAGAACGTGGGCACGCCGAACACGCCCATCTGGATGGCGTCGGACGTATTGCGGCGCAGTTGCGCGCGCACCTCTTCGCGCTCGATCAGCGACGTGCCGTGCGAAATGCCCACGCGGTCGCAAAGCGCCTCGAAGCCTTCCTCGCTCGACGGGTCGCGTCCTTCGCGCCAGATGAAGCGGAAGATCTCGCGCACGCAGGCGAGGTCGCCGCCTGCTGCAATGGCGAGCAGCATCGGCTTGATCGAATCGAACGGATGCGCGGCCGGCATGCGAAACGGAATGCCGAGCTGCTCCGCGCGAAAGAGCGCGTGGCGGTAGGTGAAGATGCGCTTGGCGGGAATTTCGTAGGCGCTGCTCTGATTCCAGTGACGGTAAAGCTCCGGGAGCAGGACCGGCGTGAACACGAAGTCGAAGCCCGGCCACTTGTCGTGCTGCTCGAGCAGGAGATAGGAGAACGGCGAGACGAAGTCGTAAAACCACAAGGGCTGCCTCAGGTCCACGCCGTTGATGTTGATGTCCTGGTTGTTCATTGTGTCTCTCCCGGTTTTCCGTATTCGATGCGGCCGCGGCTCGCCTGTCATGGTCGTGACGATGTTACGCAAAGGTCTGTGCAGATGCACGGCGAGTGCGCAGGGTGCGCGGCCTGCAGCGCCGCGCGTATGCGCCGCTACGTGCCTGCGTGTTTGTGGCCGTCGTGTTCGCTGGGCGGCTGCGCTTGGTTGCTGCCGCGGGTGCTGTCGTCGCGTTCGTCGCTGTCGTCGGCATCGGCCGCTGTGTCCCGGGCGTCGGCTTCGGCCGCCTCGCCGGACGTGGTCGCTTCATTCGCCTCACCGGCTTCTTCGGCTTCGTCGTTCGCCGCCATGCCGCGCTCGTGCGCGAGCCGCGAGCGCACGAAGCCGATATGTTCGCGCAGCACGTAGAACTGGTCCGCGTAGGCAAGCGGCATCTTCATCGCGTTGACCGATTCCTCGATCGCGTCGAGCCGGTCGAGCAGCTTGCGGCGCTCGTGCGTGGAGTTCTCGTTCATGGCGCCGCGCTCGATGGCGATGAGCGCGCCGTACCACCGGTAGATGCGCGAGCGCACACGCCACGCGTAGAGCGACGGCACGAGCCGCAGTCCCGGAATCAGCACGACGATGATCGGCACGAGCAGCACGATGAGCCGGTCCGCGAGGCTCGCGAGCCAGAACGGCAGCGTGCGGTACAGGAAGCTCTTGCCCGACTTGTAGTAGCGCGCGGCGTCGTCGCTGACGGGGAAGTCCTGCGCACGCGGGGCCGGGAACTCGCCCGCGCGCTGCATGATGCTGGCCTTGCCGTGCACTTCCTTCGCCGCTTCGATGAGCAGGTCCGAGAGCGCGGGGTGCAGCGAATCGCGTGCGACAAGCTCCACCGTAGGCGCGAGCAGATGCACGGTGGTGGCGGGCAGGTTCTTGCCGAGGTCGAACGCGCCGGCGGGAATGTCCACGCGCGTGAGATACGGGAAGCGTCGCGTGTAGGCGTCGGCCTGGGCGAAGTCGAAGAACTGCACGCCGGGCGTGCGGTAGAGCCGGCCCATCACCGGCGGCTGGGCCGAATCGCCGGCAAGGAACGCGGCGTCGATCTTGCCCGCTACGAGCGCCTGCGCCGCCTCTTCGCCGGAGAGCGGCAGGAGCTTCGTCGGTCCGTTCGGTTCGATGCCGTTGGCCTTCAGCAGCGCCAAGGCGAGCTGACGCGTGCCGCTGCCTTCGGCGCCAATCGCGATGCGCTCGCCCTTGAACTGCGAGAGCCGCGCGACGGTAGGCCCGTGATAGAAGATGGCGAGCGGCACGTAGGCCACGCTGCCGAGCGAGTTGAGGCCTTCGGGCGCGTTGTTGCCGTTCGTGCCGGCGGTGCCGGTGGTGCTGCTGGCACTGCTGGCGCTGCTCGCGCTCGTGGTACTAGCGGCACTGGTGGCACTGGCGGCGCCGCTTGCGCCCTCGGGAACATTGGCGCTGCCCGCGTTGCCCGCAATGCCGTCCTGCACGAAGGCGACGTCGACGTGGCTCGCGGGGTCGGTGAGGCGCTTGAGGTTGTCGGCCGATCCTTCGGAGGCCAGCACATTGAGCTTGATGCCGTTGCGCGCAAGGATCGTCTTGTACTTCTGCGCCGAAGTCCAGAACGAGCTGCCTACGGGGCCGGCGCTGATGGTGAGCGTATCGGGCGGCGCGGGCTGGATGAGCCGCACGGCGATCCAGATGGCGGCTGCGCTCACGAGCAGGATCGGTCCGAACGACACCGCCAGATCGCGCCATGAAATGGCCACGAAGCGGGCGACGAGGCGAGGACGTTTGCGGCCGGAGCGTAACTTCATGTAGGGCGAGCGGGATACAGCAGACGTTTAATGGAGCTTGCGGACGGGACCGGATGGGGCGACCGGCGCGTTCTGCCTGGCGGCGCGGGCACCGCGACTACGGGCCGTGCCGTGGCGGCGCACCTGGCCACGCGCCTCGCCGCATACCGGGCCGATGGTACATGAGATTCGCGGCACGGCGTCGTTCGCGGCGGGTACCGGCCTGCGCGAAGGTGTTACCAAAGGTGAAAGCGCCCGGGGCAGTCGGCAGCCTGCCGGCCCGCGTGGCGAGGCTCGTGCCGGCAGGCGTCCGGACTTCGTTTCGGGTCCGCCGCGGGTGGACCGCAAGGCCGCTCCCACGCGGCATCGCAACCGTTTGCGGCGCTTCGCTAAATCCTTTGCGCTTCGTGCGCGTCCAGGCTAAATTGTGGGTCGCCGTCAAAACCAGAGGGTGCAACTCGCGCAGCCGGTCCACGCCACGAAGATCCGGCGCGCTGCAGCCCCATGACGGCAAGGCTCGCGGTGCACAGCCTCACGCTGCCGCAGCCTTTGCCTACCGTCTCTCGCACACCGTGTTCGAAGCCATAGCCGGCCGTCGCCCGCTGCGCCGCCTCGTCGTCGCGCGCATGGCGCACGGCCGCCGGAAGTCGTAACGAAGCCGCCTGCTCCAAAGCCGGTAGCCGCATCGCGGCGCCACACCGGCCGACGGGCACAAGCGGTCCTATCCGCGGTGAAAAAAGGAGAAATCATGAAATCGGTCAATTTTCTGAAGTCGCTGGGCGTCGCGCTGTGCATGACGATTGCGTGCAGCGCGTACGCGCAGTCGAGCGATGCGGCGGCGGGCGGTGACGCGTCCATGTCGGCCCCGGCTGCCAAGAAGGCGACGAAGAAGGCGGACCGCAAGCTCGGCTATGCGGTGCGCAAGGCGCTTTCGAAGTCGCAGGGCGTCGACGTGTCGAACATCACGGTGCGCTCGCGCGGCGGTGCGATCACGCTGACGGGCTCGGTGCCTGACGAAAGCCAGATCGCAAAGGCCGAAGAAGTCGCGAAGTCGGTGCCGGGCGTGACGTCGGTCACCAACAAGCTGACGAAGGTTCAGCAGTAAGCCTCGTTTCGGCTGACTTCGGCAGTCTCGCCGCTGTCCTGCTGTTTGCCGGATAGCGGGACGGTGGCGCGCAGTGGCTGCGTGCCGCCGGAGCTGGGTCGTTTGCCCCTTTTGCCTCTTTTGCCGCGCGATTTCGTCTGCGTGGCACGCAGGGCGTGCCGGCATGCGTGCCGCCACGCCCTGCCTCAACTTTGTCTTTCCGTTCTGCTTTCCCCCCGTGTTGCCATTGCCGCGGCCTGACCGGCCCGCGCACGCGCCACGCGTGCCCCATGCCGCTTGAACGAGGGCGCGTGATAGATTGCCCCGAGCGATTCCGCACAGTCTTCCCCCTCCTTGAAACCCAACCAGTGACAAGCGTGGCGGCATTCCGATGGATTCCCTGATCGCGGCCGCGGCGCACGCGCTGGCGGCAGGCGATCCGCTTGCCGCGCTCAACCACGTCGCGCTGCGCAACGACGCCCCGGCGCTCGCGCTGCGCGGCATCGCCATGGCGCAACTGGGCGACCTCGTGCGCGCGAGAGCGCTCGTGCGCAGCGCCGCGCGTGCCTTTGGGCCGCACGAGGCCATGGCGCGTGCGCGGTGCATCGTCGCAGAGGCGGAGATCGCCCTTGCCTCGCGCGACCTCGGCTGGGCGGCGAAGCCGCTCGATACCGCGCGCGCCACGCTCGAAGCACACGGCGATTACGTGAACGCCGCGCATGCCCGTTATCTGGAGGCCCGGCGCCTGTTGCTGACCGGTCAGCTCGACGAAGCCGAACGTGCGCTCGGCGCGCTTGACGGCGGCGGCATGCCGTTGCTGCCGGCGGCCTCCAGCGTCGCGCACGAACTCGTGGTGGCAGGGCTCGCGATGCGGCGTCTTCAGACGCAAGCTGCGCGCGCGGCGCTGGCCCGCGCGAGGCAGGCGGCGCACCACGCAGGCATCCCCGCGTTGACGGCCGAAGTGGAACAGGCGGCGCGTACGCTCGACACGCCGGCGGCGCGCCTCATCGCACGCGGCGAGCAGCGCCTCGTGATGCCCGACGAGGTGGAGACGCTCTTCAAGTCGGATGCGCTCGTGATCGACGCGTGCCGTCACGCCGTGCGCGACCCACATGCCGTGGTGTCGCTCGCGCGGCGCCCCGTACTGTTCGTGCTCATCCGCGCGCTGGCCGAAGCGTGGCCCGACGACGTGCCGCGCGAGGCGCTGGTCGCGCGCGCCTTTCGCGCGAAGCATGCGGACGAGTCGTACCGCGCCCGCCTGCGCGTGGAGATGGGACGGCTGCGCGCCGCGCTGCGTGCACTTGCCGACATCACGGCGACCCCGCGCGGCTTTGCCCTTGTGCCGCGCAACGCGCGCGAGGCCGTGGCGCTCGCGCAACCGTTCGGCGAGCAGCACGCGGCGGTGCTCGCGTGTCTCGCCGACGGCGAGGCGTGGTCGAGTTCGGCCCTCGCGCTCGCGCTCGGCGCGAGCCAGCGTACGGTGCAGCGCGCGCTGGAAGCGCTCGCCGCCGCAGGCAAGGTGCAATGGTTCGGCCACGGCCGCGCGCGTCGCTGGACCACGCCTGCCGTGCCCGGATTCACGACGGTCTTGTTACTCCCCGCTCCGCTGCCCGGTGAGTAGGATGGCATCACCCATCCACCCCTGACCGGCCTGCAACGCGGTACACGACAGTACCTGAGCGGCGCGGCGGTCGACGAACCGAGGACACTCTCATGAAAGCCACGGCAGCGGTCATCCTTCGCGAATACGGGCCTTTTCCGGGCATCGGGCGCATACACGGCCTCACCTACGACGGCCAGCGCGTCTGGTTCGGCGCGGGCGAATCGCTGAACGCGTTCGATCCCGCGAGCGGCGAGATCGTCGAAACGTTCGACGTCAAAGCCCACGCGGGCACGGCCTTCGACGGCCGGCACCTGTTCCAGATTGCGGGCGACCGCATCCAGAAGGTGGACCGCACGACCGGCCGCGTGCTGGCCACCCTTCCGGCGCCCGGCGGCGGACGCGACTCCGGGCTCGCCTGGGCCGAGGGCACGCTGTGGGTCGGGCAGTACCAGGAACGCAAGATCCATCAGATCGATCCGCAGACCGGCGCGATTCTGCGCACGATCCAGTCCGACCGTTTCGTGACGGGCGTGACGTGGGTGGACGCCGAGCTGTGGCACGGCACCTGGGAAGGCGAAGAGAGCGAGCTGCGCCGCATCGACCCGGCCACGGGCGAAGTGCTGGAAAGCATCGCGATGCCGGCGGGCGTGAGCGTGTCGGGCATCGAGTCGGACGGCGCCGGGCAGTTCTTCTGCGGCGGCGGATCGAGCGGGAAGGTGAGGGTCGTGCAGCGGCCGCGTCGCGAGGCGGCGACTGCCGCGGCCAGTGGTGCGGTGACGTCGGGGGAATAGGCGGGCGTGAACGCGTGGCGGCGTCGTTGGCTCGGGGCGAGGCAGCCGCACGTGCCCCGGCGACCGCGTCGATAACCTTCGCACAACGCATCGCTTCAACGCGCCACGGTCGGCGCGCTGCCGGACCGACGCCCGGCAGCGCGCCGTTCCGTATTGATCCTCATCGCTCCCTATCGGCGGCGCCTCATTCCTTTTCGCTTCGCCGCACCGCGCCGGGCCTTCGCGCACTGCACCCGGCCGCTACTGCCGTCGTCCATACTCGTAGACGCCGTTGCCGGTGTCTTCCGCCTGCTCGCTCATGGCGAGTCGCCCGCCGTAGACAGCCTCGTCTACGAACCGGGACGATTCGACCCAGAACGAATGACCACGCATTCACGCTTTTTTTCGAAGCGCCGGCCACGTCGCGCGGTTTCGCGCCCGTGCAGGGCCGCGCGCGCCGCACGAGTTCCACCGTCCGTCACAGGCGCAGAACTTGCATCGCCGCGTCGGCCTGCTGGCATGGCGTATCGGGCAGCCCAGCACAGAAGACACAACAAACCTTCGAGCATGGAGACGACGATGACACGCACCTTGCCGTTCCGACCGGCGTTTGCGCCGCGCTTCACGTATGCCGCATGGATGATCGCCGCGCTCGCCGCGTGTCACGGCACGAGCAGCGGCGGCTCGGGTCCGCAGACCAACGCGCTGCCGGCCTTCGTGGCGGGCAGCGTGCGCATGACGAGCTACGACGGCAACAGCGACGATCTGCTCACGGCCGGTCTCGGCAAGAGCGGGCTCGCTTCGTCCTCGGCGCCTGCGTTCGCGAATCCGTCGAGTCCCACCGCCGCGGAATTGCGGCGCCTCGCGATCTGGTCGAACTATCGCGCGCTCGTCGATATGTCGGCGAACGGCGGCTACGGACGCTTCTGGGGACCCAACGTCGACCTGAACGGCAACGACACGCTGGGCGAAGGCAAGATCGCCGGCACCGAGTACCTCGCCTACGCCGACGACGGCAGCGGCAAGCAGAACGTGAGCCTGCTTGTGCAGGTGCCCGCGAGCTTCGACGCCAACCACCCGTGCATCGTCACGGCCACGTCGTCGGGCTCGCGCGGCGTGTACGGCGCGATCTCGGCGGCCGGCGAGTGGGGCCTCAAGCGCGGCTGCGCCGTGGCCTACACCGACAAGGGCACCGGCAACGGTGCGCACGAGTTCGCCACCGATACGGTCACGCTCATCGACGGCACCGTGGCGAGCGCGAGCGCCGCAGGGCCGCTGAGTCTCTTCACCGCGAACGTGCCGGCCGCGACGCTCGCCACCTTCAACCAGACGTTCCCGTACCGCTACGCGTTCAAGCACGCGCATTCGCAGCAGAACCCCGAGCAAAGCTGGGGCAAGGACACGCTCGAAGCCGTGCAGTTCGCCTACTGGGCGCTCAACCAGCAGTTCGCGCCGGTGATCGCGGGCTCGCAGCACGGCGTGCGCTACCAGCCGGGCAGCGTGACGACGATCGCGGCGTCCGTGAGCAATGGCGGCGGCGCGTCGATCGAAGCGGCCGAACAGGACACGCAGGGCTGGATTACCGCGGTCGTGGTCGGCGAACCGCAGGTCAACGTGGCGATGAGCGCGGGCACGCAGGTGCAGGAAGGCGGCGCGCCGATCGGCGCGGCGGGCAAGCCGCTCGCCGACTACATGACGCTCGCGAACCTGCTCGAGCCGTGCGCGGCCGCCGCGAGCCAGCTGGCCACGGCGCCGTATCTGAGCGGCTTGCCGCTTGCCACCACGCAGTCGATCCGCTCGGCGCGCTGCGCGTCGCTCGCGGCGGGCGGCGTGATCAGCGGCGGCGATCTGCAGAGTCAGGCCACGAGCGCGCTTGCGCAACTGCACGCGGCCGGCTACGAGACCGATTCCGACTTCCTCCAGGCGCCGATGTGGGACTCGCAGGCCGTGCCCGCGGTGGCCGTCACCTACGCGAACGCGTACACGCGCGCGAGCGTCACGGACAACCTCTGCGCCTTCAGCTTCGGCGCCACGAGTTCGACGGGCGCGGCGGGCGTGGCGCCGGCCGTCTCGCCCATGCCCACGGTGTTCGGCCTCGGCAACGGCGTGCCGCCCACGGACGGCATCAATCTCGTCTACAACAACGGCACCGCGGGCGCGGCCGACCATCGGCTCGCCACCGCGGACGCGAGCTATACCGGCGCGCTCTGTCTGCGGCAGCTGTGGACCAACGGCAACGCCACGATGGCCGCGAGCGTGGCCGCCATTCGCGTGAACGGCGACCTGCACGGCAAGCCGGCCATCATCGTGCAGGGACGCAGCGACGCGCTCGTGCCCGTCAACCACGCCTCGCGCGCGTACCTCGCGCAGAACAGTTTCGCGGAAGGCAAGCGCAGCCAGCTCTCGTTCTACGAAGTGACGAACGGCCAGCACTTCGATGCGTTTTTGCCCGTCGCGGGTTTCGATACGCGCTTCATTCCCGTGCACTACTACAACCTGCAGGCGCTGAGCCTCATGTGGAATCACCTGAAGAGCGGCGCGCCGCTGCCGCCGTCGCAGGTGGTGCGCACGGTGCCGCGCGGTGGCACGCCGGGCCAGGCACCGGCGCTCACCACGGCGAATCTGCCCGCCATTGCCGCGGACCCGGGCGCGAACGCGATCAGCGTGAACGGCGGCGTGGTGAACGTGCCGCAGTAGGGCGGTGGCGAAGGAAGGGCAAACGCCCGCGATGCCGGGCGGGCGAGGGCTGGGCGAAGAGCCGGCGCGGGTGCGAACACGGGCGTAACACGCGCTGCAACGAGCGTGCCGCACCGGTTCGCCGAAGGCTCAGTGTGCGTGCTGACACACAAATTTCCTGTCGCGGGTGTAGCGTGTGCAGGTGTGCGTTCGGGACGATGCAGGCCGGCGAGCAGCGCCATGCTGAGCGCAGCCGCGCACACAGAAGAACGCGAGAACGCGAGGCGAGCACGAGGTGAGCGACATGAGACACCTGACCTACACCGACCTGCCCATCGGCGACCGGGCCGCTTTCGAGCTGGTGTGCGCGCGGCACGGCTTCGCGCCGGCGCACTTCGACGTGACGGGCGACGAAGATCCGCTCGATGCGACGCATGGGTCGCTCGTCACCGTGCGTCGCGGCGGCTGGGCGCAGTCGTATCGGATGGATGACGGCGGCCAGTGGGTGCGTCAGTTCGAAACCGACCTCAACTGCCGGTTCTTCCGTTGAAGGGCGTGCGGGCGCTCGCCGGGCACGCCTGCTGAACGTCGATCGCTTCGCCGAAGGAGCGGCTCTTCAGCGCAACGGCGGACGAGTCATCAGGCCAGCACAAGCCGCACGCCCACGAGCGTGAGCGTGGCGGCAAGCAGGTTGCGCAGCAGCGCTTCGGGCGCACGCGAGGCGAGCAGGCTGCCGATCACGATGCCCGGCAGCGACCCCGTCAGCAGCGAGAGCAGCAGCGACCAGTTCACCGACCCCAGCAGCCAGTGCCCCGCGCCCGCGAGCAGCGTGAGCGGCACCGCGTGCGCGATGTCCGAGCCCACGATGCGCGAAACAGGCAGCGCGGGATACAGCAGCAACAGCACCGTCACGCCGATCGCGCCCGCGCCCACCGACGTGAGCGTCACCAGCGCTCCCAGCACCGCGCCCGTCACGATGGTGAGCGTCATGGTGCGCGCCTGCGTCTGTTCCTTGCGATGCCGCGCCGCGAAAGCCGCCAGTTGCGGGCGGAACACGAGCGCCGTCGCCGTGATGAGGAGCGCCGCGCCCAGCACCGTCTGGATCAACTGGTTGCCGTGCGGCGTGTCCATGCCGTAGCGATGCAGCAGGAGCAGCGTGATCGTGGCCGCCGGCACGCTGCCCGCGGCGAGCCGCAGCGTTACGAGCCAGTCCACCGATCCCTTGAGCCCGTGCACGAGCGTGCCCGCCGTCTTCGTCGCCGATGCGTAGAGCAGATCGGTGCCCACCGCCGCCGCCGGATGAATGCCGAACAGCAGCACGAGAATCGGCGTCATCAGCGAGCCGCCGCCCACGCCTGTCAAGCCGACGAGAAAGCCGACGCACAGGCCGGAGAGCGAGTAGAGCAGATCGATATGAGGTAATGACATCGCGGGGTGGACCTTTGCGGCTTCCTTGGGCGTGGCTGATGGCGAGGCTGGCGCGAGGCGTGCCGCACACAGATCGCGCGCGCCGGGCTTCGTGGACAGCGGCCGGTGCGGGCGGCAAAATCCGGTATTGTCGCAAAAACCGGCGCAGCTGCCTCCAAAGCCGCTTTGTGCCGCACCGCGCGGCGCCCGGTTTCGCCTTCGCCCGCCTCTCGCACCCACATAACAATCAATGAATCCCGGCATTCTCTACGCACTGCTCGCCTTCGCGCTCTGGGGCCTCTTTCCGGTCTACTTCAAGACGCTGCATCAGATCGGCGCGCTCGAAATGCTCGCGCACCGCATGGCGTGGTCGCTGCTCTTTCTCGTGGCCGTGCTCACCGTGCGGCAGCAGTGGCGCTGGCTCGGGCCCGTGCTGCGCGACCGGCCGCTCGTCGCGCGTTTTGCCGCGAGCGCGGTGCTGCTCTCGGCGAACTGGGGCATCTACATCTGGGCCGTGAACGCCGACCATATCGTGGATGCGAGCCTCGGCTACTTCATCAATCCGCTCATCAACGTGCTGTTCGGCCTCGTGTTTCTCGGCGAGCGGCTGCGTCGCGGGCAGTGGCTGGCCGTGGCGATCGCGGCGGTGGGCGTGTCGTGGCTCACGTGGCAGAACGGGCATCCGCCGTGGATCAGTCTCGCACTCGGCTTCACGTTCGCGGGCTACGGGCTGCTGCGTAAGACCGCGAAGCTCGGCGCGCTGGAAGGTCTGACGCTGGAGACCATCCTGCTCTTTCCCGTGGCGCTGCTGTATCTGCTGTGGCTCGCCTCGCGCGGCGCGAACGGCTTCGCCGTCGCACCGTTCGGCGTGCAACTGCTGCTCGCGGCAGCCGGTCCCATCACCGCGATTCCGCTGCTGCTCTTCGCGGCCGGCGCGCGACGCATTCCGTTCTCGATGCTGGGCCTCATCCAGTACGTGACGCCCACGCTGCAACTGCTGCTGGGCGTGCTGCTGTACGGCGAGCCCTTCGGCCGCGTGCAGCTGATCGGCTACGGGGCGATCTGGCTCGCGCTCGCCGTCTATTCGCTCGAAGGGCTGTGGCAGGCCACGTGGCGCCGGCCGCAGCGCAGCACGTCCTAGCCTGATTCTGTGTATTTCATGCCTGTTCCTGTGGATGCGAAGCTGCGCTCTGGCAATGCGCGCGGAAATGCGCAATCCTGATGCGCCTCATCCGTATCACGAGACAACGAGCGGGACAACGAGCGCGCCGCGTGCGTGGCTCGTGCGGTCCGCTCCACAGGAGCCGTCATGATCCATCTCATCGTCAACGACCAACCTCGCACCTTCGAGGGCGACCCCGCGATGCCGCTGCTCTGGTATCTGCGTGACGAAGCCGGCCTCACGGGCACCAAGTTCGGCTGCGGCATGGCGCTGTGCGGCGCCTGCACGGTGCATCTGGACGGCGCGCCCATCCGCTCGTGCGTGACGCCCGTGAGCGCCGCCGACGGCCGCCGCATCACCACCATCGAAGCCATCGGCGCCACGCCGGCCGGCAAGGCCGTGCAGGAAGCCTGGCAGAAGATCGACGTCGTGCAGTGCGGCTACTGCCAGTCCGGCCAGATCATGAGCGCGAGCGCGCTGCTCGCGCAGAACAAGCGGCCCTCCGACGCCGACATCGACGCCGCCATGAACGGCAACGTCTGCCGCTGCGCCACGTATGTGCGCATTCGCGCGGCGATCCACGAGGCGGCGGGCACGCTGGCCTGAAGAAGCGCCGCATTCGAGCGCCGTGCGTGAGTCCGGTGCTCGAACCGATACGCCGCGAAGCGAACCGCCGCACGAGCACCCGAACAAACGAAGCAGCCCATCCGTAGGGGACGACGATGAAACGCGATAACCCCCGGCATCTGGCCGCGCGCGACGCGAGCCTTGCCACGATTTCCGACGCAACCGTCAACGCTACTGACGCCGCGCCCGACGCCGTGTTCAACGTGAGCCGTCGCGGCTTCATGAAGCAGGCGGGCGGCCTCGCGCTGGGCGTGTGCCTCGCGCCGCTCGCCGGTACGGCGAGTGCCGCGACGCCGAAGGCCGCAGCCGCTGCATCGGCAACGGCTGCCCCCGGCGCAGCCGCCGGCCACGCCGCCTTCGCGCCCAACGCCTTTATCCGCATCGATACGGACGGCACGGTGAGCGTCGTATCGAAGCATCTGGAGATGGGGCAGGGCACGTTCACCGGTCTTGCCACGCTCGCCGCGGAAGAACTCGATGCCGACTGGAGCAAGGTGAAGGTGGTCGCCGCGCCCGCGGACCGCGAGCGCTACAGCAACCTCGCCTTCGGCAAGATGAAGTTCCAGGGCACGGGCGGCAGCACGGCGATGGCCGCGTCGTGGCAGCAGATGCGCAAGGCCGGCGCGACCGCGCGCGCGATGCTCGTGAGCGCCGCGGCCGAGCGCTGGAACGTGCCCGCTTCGAGCATCACCGTGCGCGAGGGCGTGGTCTCGCACGCCGCGTCGGGCCGCAGCGCCGGTTTCGGCGAACTGGCCGCCGCCGCGGCGAAGCTCACGCCGCCAGCCGACGTGCCGCTCAAAGACCCGTCGCAGTTCACGCTGATCGGCAAGACCGGCGTGCATCGCAAAGACTCGCCGGCCAAGGTGAACGGCACAGCCGTCTTCACGCAGGACGTGAAGCTGCCGGGCATGCTGGTGGCGAGCGTGGCGCGTCCGTCGAAGTTCGGCGCCACGGTGAAGCACGTGGATGCGAGCAAGGCGCGCGCGATTCGCGGCGTGGTGGCCGTCGTGCCGTATCCGGGCACGAGCCACAGCGCGCCCGGCGTGGCGGTGCTCGCGGCCAACACGTGGATTGCGCGCCAGGGCCGCGACGCGCTGCGCATCGAATGGGACGAGAGCCACGCGTTCACGATGGGCACGCAGCAGATGCTCGAGCACTATCGCGAACTGGCGGGCCAGCCGGCCGACGTGGCGGCCAAACGCGGCGACGTGGACCGCGCACTGCAACCGGCGGGCGGCGCGAAGATCATCGAGGCCGAGTACGTGTTTCCGTATCTCGCGCATGCCTCGATGGAGCCGATGAACTGCGCCATGCACGTCACGAAGAACCGCTGCGAGATCTGGAACGGCGAGCAATGGCAGACCATGGACCAGATCAACGTGGCGCGCGTGCTGGGCCTCGCGCCCGAGCAGGTGGTGATCAACCAGGTCTACGCGGGCGGCAGTTTCGGGCGGCGCGCGAACCCGACGTCGGATTACCTCTGCGAAACCGCCGCCATCGTGAAGGCCGCGCAGCAGCAGGGCATCAAGGCGCCCATCAAGCTCGTGTGGATGCGCGAGGACGACATGCGCGCGGGCAGCTATCGTCCGTTCAACGTGCACCGTCTGCGCGCGGCCGTGAGCAGCAACGGCGAGCTGACGGGCTGGCATCACCGCATCGTGTGCCAGTCGTTCCTGAAGGGCTCGGGGCTGGAGGCGTTCATCCAGAACGGTATCGACGGCACCATCGTCGAGGGTGCCGCAGACCTGCCCTATGCCATTCCGAACCTGCGCGTGGAGCAGCGCATTCCCGAGGACGTGACGGTGCCCGTGCAGTGGTATCGGTCCGTGGGCCACACGCATACGGCATTCGCAACCGAGACGCTGATCGACGAAGCCGCGCATGCAGCCGGCAAGGACCCGTATCAATTCCGTCGCGCGTTGCTGACGGACAGCCCACGCGAGCGCGGCGTGCTCGATGCCGTAGCGAAAGCGGCCAACTGGGACCAGCCGCTCGCGGCGGGGGCAGCGGGCGAACGGCGTGGACGCGGCATCGCGCTGCAAAAGGCGTTCAACAGCTACGTGGCGCAGGTGGCCGAAGTCACGGTGAAGCCCGACGGCACCTTCAAGGTGAACCGCGTGGTGTGTGCCGTGGATTGCGGCGTCGCGATCAATCCCGACGTGGTGCGTGCGCAGATGGAAGGCGGCATCGGCTTCGGGCTGGCCATGACGCTCTACGGTGCGATCACGCTTAACGGCGGCGAGGTCGAGCAGTCGAACTTCCACAACTACCGCATGTTGCGCATCGACGAGATGCCGGTGGTGGAGGTGCATATCGTGCCTTCGGCGGAAGCGCCCACGGGCGTGGGCGAACCCGGCGTGCCGCCCGTCGCGCCCGCGGTGGCGAATGCACTTGCGGCCGCCACGGGCATTCGCATTCGCGAGCTGCCCGTGCGAACGCCGCTCGTGAAGACCTGAGTGAACTTCAGCGACCCGGCGCACGCGCGTGCACAAAAAGGCGCGGGCAGCGCCGGCGGGCGGATGGCATAATCGCGGCTGATCGATCCGCCGCACGGCGTGTCGCTTCTCCGTGTGCCTTCCCTCGCCAGCATGCTCAATCGCCTTCAGCGGAAAACCGGCTGTCTGCTCGGATTGCTTGCAATCCTGATGCTGACGCTCGCGCCTGCCATCTCGCAGATGCGGGCCGCGGCCGACCGCATGGAGTTCAGCAGCGAAGCGCACACGCGTGCCTTCCACCTGGCGTTGTGCTCGGCGCAGGCAACGCCGGACAATGCCGCGCTGCTGCCCGACGCCTCTACCCATTCCGCTTCGCACGGCCTCTTCGCGCATCTGCAGGCGTGCGGATACTGCGGTTTCTTTGCGCACACGCCGGCCTTGCCCACCGCGCAGGCCGTGTTCGTGCTCACCGTGCGCGCCATTGCGCACCGCGTGGCCACGCGGTTCGAAAGCCTGCGCCGCGCGTTCGCGCTTACTGCCGCGCAGCCTCGCGCGCCACCTCTCTTCTCGTGATCGGCTGAATCCGTCGGCTTGTTTTCGCCGTCGGGTTTCGTTCGCATTCTTTCGTTTTCAGTTCGTTCGATATCGCCTCGTGCGGCGTGCCGCCGGTGCCTTGTCCCGCCGCGACGCGTGGGCTTCTGTGGGTCTGCCTTCGTGCGGGCACAGCGGCTCGCGAACCGGTATGCGGTGCGGGCACGGCAGGCTCGCGCGATGCTTTCGCCTGTGCGATGGCATCGGCCTCGCGGCTCGCGCGGCGATGTCGGTTCACTTTCCGTTCAATCGTTTCGACCACGAATCCATCATGAAAACCGCTTTCTTCGCACGCGGCCTCGTTGCCGCTTTCGCACTCGTCCTTGCCCAGTTCGCCTACGCGCACGCGCATCCGAAGCAGCAGACGCCGGCTGCGGGCGCCACCGTCGCCGCGCCGCATGAAGTCGCGATCGTCTTCGACGACGCGCTCGAACCCGCCTTCAGTTCCATCGACGTCACCGACGCGCACGGCCAGAGCGTGGCTGCCGCCAAATCGGCCGTCGATGCCGCGAATCACAAGCGCATGACGGTCGCGCTGCGCGACCTCGCGCCTGGGCCGTACAGTGTCGCGTGGATCGCGCTCGCCGCCGACGGCCATCGTACGCAGGGCCGCTACACGTTCACGGTGAAGTGACGCCGGTGAACGCACGGTTGCAAGCCGCGCAGGCTCGCCGGCATGGCTGACGCGACGTTCGCGCGTCGCATTGCGCGTCGGCTCGCACGTGTGCGGCGCGGCACAGCGATGCCGCACGCACGTTGCGTGCGGCCCGCCGTGGCCCGCGGCCTCACGCGCTTCGGCACGCGCACGCCGCGCGCCCGGCTCGTGGCCTGGCTCGGCCTGCTCGCCATCTGGCTCGCGGTCGTTGCGCCCGTCGTGACGCAATTGCTCGCGTCGCCGTGGTTTGCGTCCCCGGCGGCGCAGGTGGATCTGCGTGCGCAACTCGGTGCAGCGTTGTGCTCGGCGCACGACGCGTTCTCGCCGATCGCCGCGCGCGCATCGCATTCGCCCGCTGCGCCTTTGCACGACGACCATCACGCGAAGGCGTGTGGTTACTGCAATCTGCTTGCGCACTCGCCGCCCGTTGGCGGCGCCTCGTTCGTCGCGGCGTTGCCGCGCCTCGCTTCGCATCGCGTGCCCGTGCATCTCGCGCGGCACGTGCTTTTCTCGCCGCGCTTCGCGTTCGCTACGCCGCGCGGTCCACCGCTGACGGTTGCCTGAACCGCACTGAACCCGATTCAGCGGCCCGCTTCGTCCAGTCCATCGGCGTGCCATCGCGCGCCTTTCTGCACGTGATTCACGCGTTCTAGGCGCGTGGCTCGTGCACGGTGACGCACGCAAGCCGGCCGTGCCGTTCGATCTCGTTCTTCAAGGATAACCGTCATGCTCATCGCTTTTCACGGCCGTGCGCCGCGCCGGCACGCGCTCGCCCTTTCTGTTTTCGTCGCGCTCGCGTCGGTCGCCGGCCGCGCTTCTGCTCACATCACCGCCGCGCCTAACGAAGGCGTGGCCGGCTCGTACTTCGAAACGTCGTTCAAGGTGCCGCACGGCTGCGACGGCGCTTCCACCGTCGCCATCCGCGTGACGATTCCGGACGGCGTGACGTCGGTGAAGCCGCAGATGAAGCCGGGCTGGACCGCGCGCATCGCGACGCGTCCGGTCGATCCGCCGCTCGTGGGCGAAAACGGCGCCACCATCACGACCACGGTGCAGTCCGTGGAGTGGCGCGGCGGCCCGCTGCCCGATGCGTTCTACGACCGCTTCGGCCTCGTCATGAAGCTGCCCGCCACGCCGGGCCGCACGCTGTTCTTCCCGGTCGAGCAGACCTGCGAGCGCGGCAGCCGCGCATGGACGGAGATTCCCGCCGAGGGCGCCGACCCGCATGCGCTGCACAGTCCCGCACCGTTCGTCCGCGTGACCGCGCCCGAGGCGGCAGGGCATGTGCACGAGCACTGAGGCTCGGCGTTGAGGCTCGAAGTTGAGGCACGGAGCACCGCGCGCGTTGCGCCGCACGAGTCGTGAAGCACGCACGTGTTGCGGCATGACTGTGATGCAACGGCGGTGCGATGACGTCTACCGCGGCATGCCCCGATGCCTTCGCAGAAGCCGACGCAACGGCACCAACCGCCGTGCAAGAGAGCCGCGCGGACCAACCGGCAAACCACGCAGCACAACCAAAGAACAATCGCACAACGAGACCATCATGGCCTACCTATTCCAACCGCGGCGCGCGCTACCCGGCCTCGCCGCCATGCTCGCGAGCCACGCCTTCGCGCAAGCCGCGCCGCCCCTGCCTGGCACGACCACCACGACCACCACGACCGACGCGTCCGCCGCCAACGTCTTGCCCACCATCGTGGTGCGCGACAGCGCCTCGAAATCGCTGACCTCGCCCACCGTCGCGGAGCAGCGCCGCACGCTGTTCGAAACGGCCGGCTCGGTAGGCTTCGTCGATAGCAGCACGTACGCGAACACCTATGCCTTCACGCTGCGCGACGTGCTGAAGGACGTGCCCGGCGTGTTCGTCCAGAACCGCTACGGACAGGAGCTGAGGCTCTCCATTCGCGGCTCGGGCATCGCGCGTTCGTATCACACGCGTGGACTCGAGATTCTTCAGGATGGCATACCCACCAATCTCGCGGACGGCAGCGGCGACTACTACCAGATCGATCCGCTCGCGCTGCAGTCGGTGGAGGTCTACAAGGGCGGCAATGGGCTTGCGTATGGCTCGTCCACGCTGGGCGGCGCCATCGACTTTCTGACGCCCACGGCCTACACCGCGCTTGCGCCGAACATCGTGCGGCTCGAAGGCGGCAGCTACGGCACGTTGCGCACGAGCGCGCAGTTTTCGCGCGTGATGGGGCCGCTCGATTTTCTCGCGACGTTCTCCGTGAATCATGCCGACGGCTTTCGCGCTCACGAACGCGGCCAGTACGAGCAGTTCAACGCGAACGTGGGCTACCGCTTCAGCCCGCGCGTGGAGACGCGTTTCTATCTGGGCGCCTACGTGGTGGACCAGAAGCTGCCCGGCACGCTCTCGCTCACGGACGCATTGAACAATCCGACCAAGGCCGCGGCGAGCGCCATCTCAGGCGACCAGGCGCGCAACACGCGCACCGAGCGCATTGCGAACCGCACGACGGTGAAGCTCGATGTCGGTCAGTTGGACTTCGATACGTGGGCCATCCACAAGAGCCTCTATCACCCCATCTTCCAGGTGATCGACCAGGACGGCTGGACTTACGGCTTCGCGCCGCGCTACACGGCCACGCTGGATGTGGCCGGCATGCGCGACGACGTGATTGCGGGCGCGCGCGTGTTCGGCGGCAATACGCAGGCGCGGCAGTACGTGAACGTGAACGGCAATCGCGGCGCGCAGACGCTCGATTCGACGCAGCGCGCGTACAACTACGAGGCCTACGTCGAGAACCGGCTGTTCTTCCTGCCCACGCTCGCGCTCATGACGGGGGTGAAGTTCCTGCACGACGTGCGCCAGTACATCGACCACGGCGGGCTCGCGGCCGATCCCACCTACAAGTCGGCGAGCCAGAGCTACAGCGGCGCGAATCCGAAGCTGGGTCTGCTCTGGCAACCGCGGCGCGACATTCAGGCATTCGTCGACATCACGCGCAGCCAGGACGTGCCCGACTTCACCGACCTCACGCAGACGTTCAGCCGCACCACGCAGTTCACGCCGCTCGCGGCGCAGCACGCGTGGACGCTCGAGCTCGGCACGCGCGGCAGCAGCGGCCGCGTGAGCTGGGACCTCACGGCGTACCGGTCGATGGTGCGCGATCAACTGCTGCAATACACGACGAACCCCGACATTCCCGCGTCCACCTTCAACGCGAATCGCACCGTGCTGCAAGGCGTGGAAGCGGCGGCGTCCGTGGATCTGCTGCGCGACGTCGTGCGGCCGGGCGCGGGCGATCGCATCACGCTTTCGGGGCTGTGGAATTACAGCGACTTTCGCTTCAGGAACGACCCGCAGTACGGCTCGAACCGCATCGCGGGCGTGCCCGTGAACGTGCTGCGCGCGTCGCTCGGCTATGCGCGGCCCGACGGCTTTCACATGGCCGCCACGGTCGACTGGGTGCCGGCCGGCGCCTGGGCCGACGACGCCAACACGCTGCGCGTGCCGGGCTACACGCTCGTGGGCCTCAACGCGGGCTACGACTTTCGCAACGGCGTGTCCGTGTTCGTCGACGCACGCAACCTCACGAACAAGCGCTACGTGAGCGACATCAGCACCGTGGCCGACGCGCGCACGGCATCGAGCCTTGCGATCTTTTATCCCGGCGAAGGGCGCAGCGTCTTCGCCGGCATGCGCTACGCGTTTTGACGCGTCTTTCGATGGGTTCCATCACTTCAATCGTGAACGAGGAGAGCAGGTATGAAGGCTTCGAAGAAGATGAACAACGGCGGCGTGACGCTTGCGGGCAAGGTCGCGCTCGCATGCTGTCTGGCGGGCGCGATGACGGGTGCCCAGGCGGCGGCGCAGGCCGCCTCGCACGTCGAGGTGAGCGGCTGCTGGATTCGCGCGATGCCGGCGTCCGTGCCGTCGTCGGGCTACTTCACGCTGAAGAACGACAGCGATGCGCCCGCTACTCTGACCGGTGTGGCCACGCCCGCGTTCGGCATGGCGATGCTGCACCGAACCGAGTCGAACGGCAGCACGTCGACGATGGTTGCCATCGATGCCGCCGAGGTGCCCGCGCACGGCGAACTCGTGTTCGCGCCGAAGGGCTACCACGTGATGCTTGAACAGCCGGTGAAGCCGCCGGTGCCCGGCAGCCGCATCGAGATGACGTTCGGCTTCGCCGACGGCTCGCATGCGCGGGCCACGTGTGACGTGAAGCCGGCTGCGTATGCGGGGCAGCCGGCGCAGTAGACCTTGGGCAGCTTCTGAGGAACGGACGAAGCGGGCGCTGCGCCGGACCAGGTGTTCAGCGCCCTTCGTACGCCGCTTCCAATGCGGCGATGTCGAGCTTCACCATCTCGAGCATCGCCTGCATGACGCGCTTCGACTTCGCGGCGTCTTTGTCCCGCAGCATGCGGCCAAGCGCGGTGGGCACGATCTGCCACGTCACGCCGAAGCGGTCGGTGATCCAGCCGCACTGCCGCGGCTGGCCGCCGCCTTCGCCCAGCTTTGCCCACAACGTGTCCACTTCGTCCTGCGTCTCGCAATGCACGAAGAATGAGATGGCCGGCGAGAACGTGAACGCGGGGCCGCCGTTGAGCGCGATGAACGCCTCGCCCTCCAGTTCGAACGACACGGACATCACGGACCCCTTTTCGCCCGGCCCCGCTTCGCCGTAGCGCTGTATTTCCGTGATGCGCGAGTTCCTGAAGATCGAGGTGTAGAGATTCGCGGCCTCTTCGGCCTGACCGTCGAACCAGAGGAACGGGGCGATCTTTTGCATGGTGGATCCCTTTGCGGAGGGCTCGCGGGCAGGCATGAGGACGCTTTGCCGCGCGAGCCGGGTGAGTGGCGAGGTACGACGCATCGCGTGGTCGGTGGACGCTGGACGTTGGACGGCGGGCCAGCCGCCGCGGCACGTTCGCGCCTGACCGGCTGACCGGCTGATCGGCCGACGGTCAGCCGAACGCTTTCATCATCCCTTCGTGGATCTGCTCGGGCGTGAGGTCGCGCTTGTGCGTCGCCACGGACCATTGATGCCCGAACGGGTCTTCGAGCCGGCCGTAGCGGTCGCCCCAGAACATGTCGGCGGCGGGCATGGTGACTTTGGCGCCCGCGGCGGCGGCGCGCTCCATCACGGCGTCCGCGTCTTCCACGTACAGATGGAGCGTGACGGGCGACCCTTTGAGCGAGACGGGGCTGTCAGAGCAGCCGGGCTGCGTGTCCACCAGCATGACCGACGAGTCGCCGATGCGGATGCACGCGTGCGCGATCTTGCCGTTCGGGCCATCGAGCCGGAACGCCTCCACGGCGCCGAACGCCTTCTTGTAGAACTCGATGGCCTCGGCCGCGCCCTCGCAGACGAGATGCGGCGTGACGGTGTGCATGCCGGGCGGAATGGGATTCACAGCAGAACTGGACATGGTGGGCTCCTTGGGAAGGTTCACGCAGGGCGAGCGGCGTGGTGGACGTGTGGCACGTCTCGCAGCCGTCTCGTCACCACGACGAACGGGCTGACGGGAAATCGACAGCCGCAGGCAGATTTTTTCGTGTGGCTCGCCGCTTTGCTGCGGGCGGCTTCGTATCGGCTTGCATGGCTTCGTGCTCGCGCCGCGGCGCGGTTGGGTGGCGCTCGGCGGCCACCAGGGCGGTGTGCCGGCGCCGTGCCCGTGCCGCGCAGGCGCGCGGCGGTGTAAATTGCGTTTTCTCTTTCGGTGTGCGGCATGGGCACTGTGCTTGCGACGCTCCGCTCGCGGCACCACGCGGCGCCATTAAGCACTTCCAACATCGAGGCATCGACATTCGACGGAGCAGTTCACGCATGAACAACGAAGCGGCAGACCGGTTCGAGCGGGTCTTCGTCCCGCGTATCGTGGAGCGGCTGGGGCATCTGGTGGGCGAGGCGGTGAAGATCGAGGTCGTGCACCGCGAAGGGCGCGGGCACCCCACGCAGGTGCGGCTCACGGGCCATCCGGGCGAGCATCGGCATGTGTATGCGCATCCGCTCGACCTTTCGTTGACGTGGGATAGCGACGAGATACTCCGTCTCATGGCGCCCGACGGAGAAGCCCGCTTCGAATGCTATCTGGACGCGATTCCCCGCAAGATGCACGCGTGGGAATCGGCGCGCGAGGTCGATCTGTCGTCGCGCAGCCAGGGCGAGCCGCACATTCTGATCGGCGGCCTCGACTTCGAGCCTTGAAGCTCGAAGCGCTGCGTGTGGGCGGCCGTTATGCGTGCGGCCACTGCGCTGCGTTGCATCGAGTTGCGCGGCAGTCGTCGCCGGCAGCTTCTTTCCAATCCCTTTCCCCATTCTTTCCGCTCGTTACCGGCCGTCAAGCTCGCGCGCGAGCGGTCGATATAGCAGCTGCCCGGTGCGTGTTGGCCGGTGTGGGCGCTTGCGCCGGGCGTGCTGCGGCGCTCCGTGGGCGCCATGGATCAACGACGATGGGAGGACCCGGTCATGCAGGTTTCCGGTTCGGGCGGCGGGGCCGTCGATCCGGCGTTCTATCGCGCGGCGTCGGCGAAGCAGGGCGGTGCCGCGGCGCAGACGGATGCGCCCGCTTCGTCTGAAACCGGCGTGAAGGTGCGGCTGGGCGACCCTGCCCGGCGCGCCGACGATTCGCCGTTGTACGGCGCGACTGGGCGCCTCGCGAGCGAGGGCCAGGCTCACGACAGCACGCAAGGCGCGAACGCCCAGGCCGGCAGCTCACACACAAGCCGCGACGGCGCAGACCCCGAAGCGACGGCCGACCCACAAAGCGGCGACGCACAGCCGTCGTCTCTTGCAACGTCCACCGAGGAACCCTCCGCGAGCAAGACCGCGAGTGGTTCCACCGAGCCACCCACTGCTTCCACCGACAAGCCGGCGCCCTCTGCGTCGCCCATCAAGTCGTTCACCTACGGCACGCTGGGGCTCGAAAGTCCGGCGCAGCAATCCGAGCAGAAGGACAGCTACTACAGCGCGGGCCGGTGGCTGGCTGCGGCCGTCACGATCGGCGGGCTCATTTCGCTCATTCTCTGAGCGGCCTCGCGCCCGCGTCGGCCGTTCACGCCTCAGCCTTGCCCCCTCACTCCGGCATCTTGCGAAACGCGATGGCGAAGCGGTTCCAACCATTGATGGCCGTAACGAGCAGCGTGAGGTCGGTCAGCTCTTCCTCCGTGAAGTGCGGCTTCACGGCTTCCCAGACGGCGTCGGGCACGCGGTCGTGCGAGATGAGCGTGAGCGCCTCGGTCCATTCGAGCGCCGCGCGTTCGCGTTCGGTGAAGAACGGCGTTTCGCGCCACGTGACCACCGTGGCGAGCCGCCGTTCGGATTCGCCGCCCTTGCGTGCGTCCGTGGTGTGCATGTCCACACAGAAGGCGCAACCGTTGATCTGCGAGGCACGCAGGCGAACCAGTTCCGCGAGCGGTTTTTCCAGCGACGAGCGCGCGATGCGCTCTTCGAGTCCGCGCATGGCTTTGACGGCGTTGGGGCTGGCTTTGTAGAAGTCGAGACGAGGTTGCATGGCAATTCTCCGGTGAGTGCGTGTTCGATTTGAGCGTTGACTGGCGTTCGGCGTGGCGGCGCGCCTCGATGTGGGCGTCCGGCCGCGCGACAGAACCAAGGTTAGGCGCCGAAGTGGCTTCGGTGAATATCCGCTTTCGAGTATTTCCAGGTAGCCACTTTGAGCGGGCTGCCCGCTGGGAACCGCGTCGCCGGGCTGCCGGGCGCATCGGCCATTCCTGCGGTATCGCGCGGCGCACAAGGCGCACGCGGCCTCGCATCTGCTTTTGTCATTTCGATGTGCGAGACTGGGGACGGGACTTTTCCCGCCGTGCCAGCTTTTCACTCCTTCGCTACAACAGGTCAACGCCATGAACACGCCTTCCTGCACCGACGTCACGTTGCCGATTCTCTCCGGCGACGCCACCGTGTGGTTCTCCGCCTATGGCTTCGGCTGGGGCTACCAGGCGTTCGCGCTGCCGGTGCAGACCGTGTGCGGCCAGCTCGGTGCACGCGACGAGAGCGTGCCTCAACTGAAGCTCGCGTTCGAGTTGAACCGGCCGCGCATTCTGCGCGCCGTGCAGACGCGTGCGTCGGCGCCCGGTGCACGCATCACGCTTTCGCCCGCGGACCTCTGAGGGCTGCGTCGATGCCCGCACCACGCCCTCGCCGATGACCGATCTCGACACTTCTTCTTCGCAGCGGCGCGAGGCGTCGCCGGTTCGACGGCCGTCGCGCCGGCGCACGGCGTGGGTGGCCGCGGCAGTGCTCATTCCCGCGCTGGTGGTGGGCGCCGCCGTAACGGGCGGGTTCGTGTTGCACGCGAGCCTGCCGCAGGTGGACGGCACCTGGCACACCGATCGCGCAGCAGCGCTTGCCGCGCCCGTGACGATCGAGCGCGACGCCCTCGGCGTGCCCACCATCACGGGCCGCACTCGCGGCGACGTGGCCTACGCGACCGGCTTCGTGCAGGCGCAGGATCGCTTCTTCCAGATGGATCTGCTGCGGCGCGTGGCGGCCGGCGAGATGAGCGCGCTCGTCGGTCCCGCTGCGCTCGACCTCGACCGGCGCAACCGGCTTCATCGCTTTCGCGCGCACGCGCGCAGCATGGTCGAAGCGGCGCCTGCTTCGGAGCGCGAACTGATCGACCGCTACACCGCCGGCGTGAACGATGGTCTCTCGGCGCTTGCGTCGCGTCCGCCCGAGTACTGGCTGCTGGGTGTGCGACCTGCGGCGTGGCGGCCCGAAGATACGGCGCTCGTCGTCTATGCGATGTATCTCGACCTGCAGGCGCAGGAAGCGCGCCGCATTCTCGCGCGCGCCGCGCTGCGCGAGCGCGTGCCGCCCGACCTGTTCGCGTTCCTGCTGCCCGAGACGAGCCATTGGGACGCGCCGTTCGATGCGGCATCGGCGCCGGCCGGCGATCTTCTCGCGGCGCCCGCGCTGCCTGCCACGCGGCCCGACTGGCTGCGCGCTTCCCAGACCTCGCAAGGCGTGCAGACGCCGCGGGCGCCGCAGGCAACGCCGCGTTCGCATGCGCCCAGCCTCGCCGCGCTCGACGATGTGCTGCTGACCGAAAGCGGCGCCGTGGGCAGCAACGGCTGGGTGGTGGACGGCGCGCGCAGTGCGGCGACCACAGGCGGCAG
The DNA here is from genome assembly GCF_034424375.1 of Paraburkholderia kururiensis. NCBI lineage: Bacteria > Pseudomonadati > Pseudomonadota > Betaproteobacteria > Burkholderiales > Burkholderiaceae > Paraburkholderia > Paraburkholderia kururiensis. The sequence continues at coordinate 4,981,457 of NZ_CP139965.1, forward strand.
CGCGATGCTCGCGAGCGACATGCACCTGGGGCTTTCGCTGCCGAACATCTGGTATCGCGTGGCGCTGCAGTGGCCGGACGGCGCGACGCACGCGAACGATGCGAGCGGTGCGAATGATGCGAATGATGGCAAAGGCGCGCTGCATCGCGTGGTCGGCGTGAGTCTGCCGGGCGCGCCGCTCGTGATCGCGGGCAGCAACGGGCACGTCGCGTGGGGCTTCACGAACAGCTACGGACGGTTCATCGACCTGATCGACCTCGAACGCGATCCGGCCGATCCGCTTCGCTACCGCGTGCCCGGCGGTTGGGCGCGCGCGAGCGTGGTCCATGAACGCATCGACGTGAAGGGCGGCGCGCCCGTCGATCTGCCCGTGACCGAGACGCGCTGGGGACCGGAGTGGGTCGTGGGCACGCACGCCTACGCGCTGCGCTGGGTCGCGCACGACCGCGAGGCCGTCAACCTGAACCTGCAACGACTCGAAGACGCGCACAACGTGGCCGACGCGCTGCACGTCGCGCAAACCAGCGGCATTCCCACGCAGAACATCATGGTGGCGGATTCGCACGGCGACATCGGCTGGACGCTGGCGGGGCCGCTGCCGCATCACGAGGCGTCGGCCTCCGATGCGGCGGCCGGCGACCTGCTGTTCAAGTCGTCCACCTACGCGGGCTGGCAGGGCTACCGGCCGCCCGAGGCGTATCCCGCGCGAATCGATCCGCCGCTCGGGCGGCTATGGACGGCCAACAATCGCGCGCTGCCGCTCGACGAGCAGCGCCGCATCGGCGATGCGGGCGCGGACCCCGGCGCGCGCGCGGCACAGATTCGCGACGACCTGCTCGCGCTGCCGCGCGCCACGGAGCGCGACCTGCTCGCCATCCAGACCGACGACCGCGCGCGATGGATCGAACGCTGGCGCCGCGTGGCGCTGGATGCACTGGATGCCGACGCGTTGAAGGACCACCCGCAGCGCGCCGCGTTTCGTCGCCAGCTCGAACAGTGGAACGGCCGCGCCGATGCCGACGCCGTCGGCTACCGGCTCGTGCGCGGGTTCTTCTTCTCGATGTACGACGGCTGGTTCGGCAAGCTCGATGCGAGCCTTGCGGCGAGTTTCGCCGACAGCCTGCCGGCCCTCGCGCCGCAAGCGGGCTACCGCATGGCGAGTTCGCGCTACGCGCCGGTGATGGAGACGCTCGCCGCGAACCACGCCTGGGTGCCCGACGGCGACGCCAACTGGCGCGCGTTCGTGCTGGATCGCATCGACCACGCGATCAGCGAACTGCCGAAAGGCACCACCGTGGATAACGCCCGCTGGGGCGAACGCAATCGCGCGTCCATCGAGCACCCGTTCGCGCGGCTCGTGCCGGCGTGGCTGCCGTGGGTGCGCGGCGCGCTGGGCGCACCGCACGACCCGCTGCCGGGCGACATCAACATGCCGCGTGTACAGGCGCCGTCGTTCGGGGCATCGGAGCGCATGATCGTCTCGCCGGGACACGAGCAGGACGGCATCTTCGAGATGCCGGGCGGGCAATCGGGGCACCCGCTGTCGCCGTATTTTCTGGCGGGGCATGAGGCGTGGGTGCGGGCGCAGGCGGTGCCGTTCTTGCCGGGGGAGGCGGTGCATCGGTTGGTGTTGGCGGGGCCGTGATCTGTGCTGCGAGCCAGTTTGTGAGGCGAGGCTGTAAGCCCAGGCTATGGCGCAGGTACGACCCAGGCTTGAGTTCAAGCCGTCATTCACGGCCGGCTCGTTCCCGTCAATACGTCCCCACCCAATGCCCCGGCACCCACTGCCAGTGGTTGCCTTCCCAACGGTAGTGTCCTTTGACCCAGTGATACGCCGGCCCTGGCGCCGCGGGGACCACTTCGACCATCGGCGCGGGTTGCGGCGGCCGCGCCGGTTCGACGATGCACGCGGAAAGCAGCGCCGCGCACGTCAATGCGACCGACACCGTCTGAAGGCCGCCAATGCCGAGGCCGAACGTTCTTTTCATCATGAGCTCCCTTTCGTTTGAGGTTGTGGTGAGTGAATGCACAGACACGGCATGAGATGCCGAAGAAGCGCCGCAAAAACAGCGCAGAAGCGTTGAAGAAGCGCGGCAAGACGTCACGCCCGAATCAGCCCCGTCATCGGCCGCTGCGCAAGCGACCCCGCACCGCTCTGCGCGAACAACGTGCGCGCCGTGCGCTCGGGATCGAGCCGCAGACTCTCCGCCGCCGCGCCCACAATCAGCGCATCGAGCGATGCGGTCGGCTTGAGGTCGCGCGCTTCGTAGAGGTCATTCGGCCGCAAGCCCGGCCAGTCGGCCACCACGCGGCCGCCCGCCACGGCGCCGCCGATCAGCATCGCCACCGACGCCGTGCCGTGGTCCGTGCCCGCCGTGCCGTTGGTCGCGGCGGTGCGGCCGAACTCGGTGGCCACCACCACGGTGGTCTTCGCCCACTGCGGGCCGAGTCCGTCACGCAGCGCGGCGAGCATCGTGTCGAGCGCCTTCAGTTGATTGGCGAGGCGCGGGTTCTGCGCGCCGTGCGTGTCCCAGCCGCCGGTCTCGATCATCGCGATGCGCGGGCCGTCGTCGCGGCCAAGAAAGCTCGCCGCGAGTTTGCCGAGGCTCGCCGGGTCCTGGCGGGCGCTTGCGTCGCCCGCGAGTCCGCGTGCGGTCATCGCTTCCTGCCACAGCGGGTGCAGTTGCGCGTCGCGCTCGTAGAGCTGCGAGACGCGCGCGAGCAGATCGTCGGGCGCAGCAAGCAAGGCCGAGGGCGCGTACGACGTCACGTCGGCCTTGCCGCGCAGTGCGGCGGGCACCGTGGGCGCAAACGCAATTGCGCTCGCGTGCCCGTTCGCCTGCGAAGGCGGTAGCAGGCCGACGAGTCGATTGAGCCAGCCGTCCTTCACCTGGTACGGCGCGCTGCCGCCCGTTTCCAGCACGTTCTGTCCGTCGAAGTGCGAGCGGTCGCGATAGGGCGACGCCACGGCGTGCACGAAGAGCGCTTCCTTCGCGGCATACATCTGCGCCGTATGCACGAGCGACGGATGCAGCGCGAAGGTGCCGTCGAGCTTCGTGGCCGTCGACGCATCCACCGCGAGCGCACCGCGCAGCGCGGCATACGCGGGGTCGGCGTAGGGCACGACGATGTGCAGGCCGTCGGCGGCGCCGCGCTGGATCACGAACACGAAGCGGCGGTCTGTGTCGACGCTCGCGAATGCGATGCGCGGCGCGACGAGGATCGCGCCCGCGCCGGCGGCGGCAAGGCGCATGAAGCGGCGGCGGGTGAGCATGGCGGTCATCTCCGTTGGAAGTCGGGTGAGACGAGCAGCAGCGCGATGGCCGTGGACGTGCTCTCCGCACGCGAGACGGCCTGCGCCGTGGGCTCGCTCAACGTGCCGGCAAAAAGTTGCTGGCCGAGCGCGCGCGGATCGAGGTCGGGGTTCGCGTGCGCCGCGAACCGTTGCGCGGCTTCCACGCGGCGCACGAGCGCGTCGGGCGCGGCCCAGCTTGCCGCGATGTCGTCGTAGCCCGCGGGCGACCCCGGTCGCCAGACCGGCTCGCCCAGTTGCGTCAGTAGCGGCGCGGCCTGGAACGTGCCGAGGTCTTGCCAGCCGAGTCCGCGCATTGCCGACACGGTCCACTCCCACGGCGACTTGAACTTCGCCGCGCGCGGTGACCAGGCCTCGGGCGAATCGATCAGCGCGCGATACACCGTGGGCAAGTCGCCGCCGCTTTGCGTGAACGCGTTCGCGAGGCGATCGACGACGGCTTGCGGCGGGTTGTCCGCGACGAAGTGGCGCGCGAGCTTGCCCGCGATGTGCCGCGCCGTGGCGGGCGACGCGGCGAGGTCGTGCAGGATCGCGAGCGCCTGCTGCTCGCCCGGTTCGTCGTAGCTGCGGCCCATGACGGTGCGCGCGCCCGGCTCGTGCAGCGCGGTGCGGAACACGAACGTGCCCGGCTGCGCGGGCGCCATGCGTGGGTTCTCGCGTGGGCCCGCCACGCTCCAGCCCGTGAGCGCGCGAGCGAACTCGGTCACGTCCTGCTGCGTGTAGCCGCTACGCACGCCGAGCGTATGAAGCTCCATGATCTCGCGCGCCAGGTTCTCGTTGAGGCCGCGCTTGCGCGTGGGGTCGCGCGCGGCGGCGCGCTGCGCGGCAAGGCTGTCGGGGCCCACGGAGCGGGTCTGATCGAGGAACACCTGCATCGCGGGATGCCGCTCCACGGCGACCAGCATGTCTTCGAAGTGGCCCAGCACGTGCGGGCGAATCGCTTCGGCCTCGAACGCACCCGCGAGCACGGCCACCGCGGGCTTTTCCGTCGACACCGCGAAGTGGTTGGCCCAGAAGTGGACGAGCCGTTCGACGAACGGCGTCGGCGTGACGAGCGCGCTCGCCACGCGCGCGTTGACGGCGGCGCGGTAGGTGCTCACCACGTCGGCGCGCAGGGCTTTTTCGGCTTGCTGTCTGTCGGCGAGTGGGGCGGCCGGGGGCGTGTTCGCAGGCGCGTTCGTGGCCGCATTGACGGTCATGCCGATGGCGTTGCCGCCACCCGCGCGGCCTTGGGCCTGCCCATCCACTGCTTGCGGCGGCACGCCGCCGGCTTTCGTATTCGACGCGTCGGCGAACGCTGCGGCCTTGCGCGCCGCGGCCACCAGCTCGCGGCGCTGCGCGAAGTCCGCCGCGAGCGCCACCGACGAGGGCAGCCCCGACCACGCGGCCGGCATCGGCTGATAAGCGCTCAGCTGTTCGATGAGCCATGCCTTCGGCTCACGCGGCGGCGCGTCGCCGGGGCGCGTGCCCAGACCGAAGCGGTTGAGCGCGATGGCGGCGGCGTCCGTGGCGTTGGTGGCGTTGGTGGCCGTCGCGGCATTAGAGGCGGAGGACGTGACCATACGGAGTCCCTCGTGCGATGACTGCGATGTCTCTTGAACGGCGCTCGTGGTGGGAATCCGTCGCTCGTCGGCGCGAGCGCGCAAAAAACGCGGATCGTCGTGGCTTCCCGTAGCCGCTCATTGCCGCGGCGGGCGTTCCTATAATGCAAGGCACCGAGACGCGCCTGCCCACACCGCACTGCGCCGATCGACGTGCAAACCGGGAGGAAACATGCTGCTCACAGGCGGTTGCCATTGCGGACACGTCCGCTACGAAGTGCAGGCCGAGCCTTTCGATTCCACCGTCTGCCACTGCGCCGATTGCCGGCGCGTGGTGGCCGCGCCCGTCGTCGCCTGGTTCAGCGTGCCGCGTACGGCGTTCCGTTTCGTGAGCGGCGAGCCGAAGCGCTATGCGTCGAGCGAGCCGGTGCTGCGCACCTTCTGTCCCGACTGCGGCACGCCGCTCACCTACCAGCACCACGACTATCCCGACGACATCGACGTCGCCACCTGTAGCCTCGACGCCCCCGAGCGCGTGCCGCCGATGCATCACACATGGACCTCGCACGCGCTGCCGTGGGTCGTGGTGGCCGATGGCCTGCCGCGCTATCCGCAGGATGCGACGGACGGTTGAGCCCAAACTGTCGTACCTCCATCCGCGTAGGTAAGATGAGCGCCCGGAATCAGGTCAAGTCGAAACCAGGCCAGGACCGGACCAGAGAATGCGGCACGGGCATGCGCACGGTGCCGTCGCTCCACCACGCGAAAAAAGGGCGGGCAACGATGCAGATCGACTGGACAGTCATCCGCGCCGACACGGCCGGCGCAGCGGTTGAGAGGGTGGAACTGACGGGCTGGATGGTGCCGCCCGACCTGGGCGCCGCGTCGTCCGACTACTTTTTGTTGTTGCCCGAGGCGCCCTGTTGCGGCCCCTGCGTGCCGCGCGATCCCTGCGGATGCGTCGAAGTCCATGCTGCGCGTTCCGTGCCGCTGCAGAGCGGTCCGCTTCGCGTGCGGGGTCGGCTTGAACGACGTGCGTCCGACGACGCGCCCGGTGGGCAGGGTTGGCGCTATCGGCTTGTGTCGGCCACGGCCGTCGATGCCTCGCCGCGGCACGACGCAAACGGCTCGCGGCCTCCGTTGAGCCGTCGCGCGTTCCTGGCCTCGGGCGCGGCGCTGGGTCTGGCCGCCTGTGCTTCGGGCGCGAGCTCCGGTGCGGGCTTCGGCGTCTTCTCGCGCTACACCGATTCGCCTGCGGGCGCCGCGTCGCAGCCGGGCGCATCGGACCGTCCGGCGAGCGCATGGGTGCCCTCGGCGGACGCCGTCCCCCTCGACATGCACAGCCACGCGGGGCGCGTCATCGTCTCGCGCGATCCCGCAATCGGCGCGCGGCGTCCGTTCGTTCCCGTTGCCGCGCCCATGCGAGCAGGCGGCATGAAGGTGATCTGCCTCGCCATCGTGACGGACACCACCGTGACCCGCGTGTCGGCCGATCGGCTGCGCTTCGAGCCGTGGCGCACGCCGGAGTCGGGCGAACTCTATGCGCTCGGGCAGACCGAGTTCGCGCGCGCGAAGCAGTTGCTCGAACGCGAGCAGATGCCGATGGTGCTCGACTCGGCCTCGCTCGCGTCGCACGCCGCTGCGGGGCCATGCGCCATCATCGCGGCCGAAGGCGCCGACTTCCTGGAAGGGCAGATCGATCGCGTGGACGAGGCGTATTCGGCGCACGGGCTGCGGCATCTGCAACTTACGCACTACCGCGTCAACGAACTGGGCGACATTCAGACCGAGCCGCCCGTGCACGGCGGTCTCACCGATTTCGGCGCGGACGTGGTGAGGCGCTGCAACACGCTCGGCATCGTGGTCGACGTCGCGCACGGCACGTACGACCTCGTGAAGCGCGCGGCGTCGGTCACGACGAAGCCGCTCGTGCTCTCGCATACGGCGCTCGCCGCGCATCCGGGCGAGCGCAGCCGCCGCATTTCGCCGGACCACGCGCGCGCCATCGCCGACACGGGCGGCGTGATCGGCGTATGGCCGAGTTCGGGCACGTTCCACAGTCTCGACGCGATGGCCGAAGGCATGAAGCGGCTCGCGGATCTCGTCGGCGTGGATCACGTGGGGCTCGGCTCGGACCTGCTCGGCTTCATTTCGCCGCCGGTGTTTCGCAGCTACGAGCAGTTGCCGTCGCTGGGCGACGCGCTGTTGCGCGCGGGCTTCTCGCAGCCGGAGACGGAACGCGTGCTGGGCGGCAACTATCGGCGCGTGTTCGAGGCAAGCGTGGGGTGGACGGCGGGGTGACAGCACGGTCCGCTGCCGTGCTTGCCACTCCAGCCGCACGTCCAGCCCCGTTTGACACTTTTGGTACGATGCACGCTTTTCCAGCCGCTCCCCTTCCCGCGTGAACCGCCGATTCGTTTCCCTTGTCCGCGAGCGCTGCGCTCGCTGGTTGGCCAACGTCAAGCCTGCCGTAGCGGCCGGCGTGGCGAAGACGAGGGCCGTCGCGGCGCCGCTGGCCGCACGTGCGCTCGCTACGGCGCGCTTTCTGGCCGGCGCCGCCTGGTTCCATCTGCGGCATCCCACGCGCCGCGGCGTGGCGCTCGCGGTGGCCGCCGTGCCCGCGCTCTTCGTGCTCTACGTGCTCGTGCTGATTCCGTTCACGCCGAGCATCAGCGACATCCGCAAGGCGCGCGTGGACCAGCCCGCGCAGATTCTCTCCGCCGACGGCAAGCTGCTCGCCGAGTTCAAGCCGTCGAACCGCGAATGGGTGCCGCTCGCCGAAATCTCGCCGCACATGGTGGATGCGCTCATTTCGACGGAGGACCACCGCTTCTACGAGCACCACGGGCTGGACTGGCGGCGCACGGCGTCCGCGGCGCTGCACACGTTTTCGGGCGACCGGCAGGGCGGCTCCACCATCACGCAGCAACTGGCGCGCAATCTCTACCCGGACCAGATCGGCCGTGCGCCCACGCTCACGCGCAAGCTCAAGGAAGCCATCACCGCGTTCAAGATCGAAGCGGTCTACAGCAAGAGCCAGATTCTCGAAACCTATCTGAACACGGTGCCGTTCCTCTACAACGCCTACGGCGTGGAGATGGCCGCGCGCACCTACTTCAACAAATCGGCAAGCGAACTGGACGTGCTCGACGCCGCCACGCTCACGGGCATGCTCAAGGGCAACAGCTACTACAACCCCGTGCTGAACCCCGAGCGCGCGCTGGAGCGGCGCAACACCGTGCTCGCGCAGATGGTGAAGTACGGCAAGCTGAGCCCCGCCGCGTTCCAGAGCCTGAAGCGCAAGCCGTTGCGCGTGGACTTCGAGCGGCAGACCGAGCCGCCCGGCCCCGCGCCGCATTTCGCGCAGCAACTGCGCAAGTGGCTGATCGCGTGGGCCGACCGCAACGACTACAACGTCTATTCGGACGGCCTCGTGGTGCGCACGACGATCGATTCTCGCCTGCAGGCCATGGCCACGCAGGCGCTCGCGCGCCAGGGCAACCAGTTGCAGGGCATCGCGAACGGCGCGTGGAGCGGGCGCGACGGCTGCTCGGCGGCCAGCGATCCGTTCCGCGCGTTCATGCGCGAGAGCCCCGACTATCGCGCCGCGCGCGACGCCGGGCAGACCGACGAAGAAGCGCTCAAGCACCTCGCCGCGGACCGTTCGTTCATGCGCGGCCTGTGCAAGGACAAGACGCGTATCGAAGCGGCCTTCCTCGCCATCGACCCGCGCAACGGCCAGATCAAGGCGTGGGTGGGCAGCCGCGATTTCACCGACGAGCCCTTCGATCACGTGCAGCAGGCGCGCCGTCAGCCGGGCTCCACGTTCAAGCCGTTCGTCTACGGCGCGGCGTTCGAACAGGGCGCGAAGCCGACCGACACCTTCATCGACCAGCCCGTCGAGATTCCGCTGGCAGGCGGCGAGATCTGGCGTCCCGACGACGACGTGCCGCCAACCGGCCGTCCCATGACGCTGCGCGACGCCATTGCGTACTCGCGCAACCGCATCACCGCGCAGTTGATGCAGACCGTGGGGCCGGAGCGCGTGGCGCGTCTTGCGCGCGCCATGGGCGTGCGCGACAGCCGGCTCGACACCGTGCCGTCGCTCGCGCTCGGCACGAGCCCGGTCACGCTCAAGGAAATGGTGTCGGCCTACGCGACCATCGCGGACGACGGCGCGTACCACGAGCCGCGCATGGTCACGCGCATCGAAGATCACGAGGGCAACGTGCTGGCCGAATTCGAACCGGCGTCGCCGGAACAGGCGCTGCCCGAGGCCGCGGACAAGACGCTCATCGACGTGATGCGCGACGTGGTGAACCGCGGCACAGGCGCGGCGATTCGCACGCGCTACGGCATTCGCGCCGACGTGGCCGGCAAGACCGGCACCACGCAGGGCAACACGGACGGCTGGTTCATCCTCATGCATCCGCAACTGGTGGCGGGCGCGTGGGTGGGCTTCGACGACGGCCGCGTGACGCTGCGCAGCGACTACTGGGGGCAGGGCGCGCACAGCGCGTTGCCGATCGTCGGCGACTTCTTCTCGCGGGCGCTTTCCTCACGCATCGTCGATACGCGTGCGAAGTTCGTGACCGAGGTGCAGCCGGGCTGGTTCGACGTGTTCCGCGAGAAGCTGCGCGCGTGGATCGAGCATCTGTTCCCGTCGACGCAGAAGACGGAAGTGGCGGCGCCGGTGAAGCGGGCGCCGCCGCGCGCGGTGCCGGCGTCGGAGGCTTCCGGGGCGTCCGAGGCTTCGGCTGCTTCTGCGGCTTCGGCTGCGTCTGTGGCATCTGCTGCATCTGCAGCAGCGGTGGCTTCGGGCGTTCCGGCTTCGGGTGCTGCTGCGGCCTCCGGCGCAGTGGCGGCGTCGGGCGCGTCGGCGTTCCCGTTCGGCGTGCCGCCCATTCTTCATGCGCCGGGTGCGTTGCCGTCGGAGCAGCCGCCGTCGTCGCCCACGCCTACCCCTGATGTGACCGAGCCCAGCGCGGGAGTGGGTGGCGGCTCGGGCGCAGGCGGCGACACGGCGCAGGGGCAGAGTCAGCCGGGGCAGTGAGATGCGCGCACGCCGTGCGATGCGGCGGCGCGGTTCGGGTGCTTGCGGGGGTGACGGTGGCCGCCTCACGCCGTCGCGAGTCGAGCCTGTCGCGATGGCGCGCTTAGGGGGCGTGCTTATGGTGGTGCGTTTAGCGCACATGCTTAGGGTGGCACGCTTACGGCACCGTGCGCCGAAGCTACGCGCCTAAGCCTTCGTGTCGTGCCGCATTGCAAGCGAGCCGGCGAGCGCTTGTGCTGTGGCTCACGCTGGCCGCTACGTTACGCAACGCGAGGCCACTTAGGGCCACTTACGCGTCCGCTTCACTCGCTCGCCGCTTGCCCGTCCTGCGCCTTGCTTAGTTCTTTCTCCTGCTGAGCCTTCCGCTGCTGCAACGGTAGTCGCCATTGCCCGCGCCGCTTGAGCCCTTCGGCGAACGTCGCGCGCTCGTCGGGCGTGAGCGTCGCGGCGAAATCGGCCACGCCTTGCTCGATGCGCGTGCGCAGCGCGGTATCCGCGGCGCGCGTGCGGGCGAGCGCGGCATCGAGTGCCGGACGGTCCAGTTGCGGCGCCGCCAACAGTTCCAGCACCTGATTGCGCGCTTCACGGCCTTCGCGTGCAAACTCGCGGCCCTCGTGCCGCGCGTTCTTCAACGCATCGAGAAACTGCTGCTGACGCTCGGGCGACAGTTCGCTCGCGGCGAAGCGCAGCGCTGTGGGCGGTTGCACGCGCGCGGCCTCGTGGGTTTCGCCGCGCGTGCTGAACCATTGAATCGCGCCGCCGCCAATCGCGCCCAGCAGGAACGCGTTGAGCACGAGCGAGCCCACCAGCGCCAGTTTCCAGGACCGCTCGCTCATTCGCCGCTCCAGTCCGCGGACGATCCGCCGAAACTCGTGGTGATGGAAGGCACGCTCGCTTCGTGCAGCGGCTCGCCTGTCACGAGGAAGAACGACACCGCGAACGCGCCGGCCAGCCCGCCTGCGAGCCCCACGCCCGCAATCGCGGCGCCCGACCACCAGAGCGGCGAGCGCTGCCAGAAGAAGCGCGGGCGCTTGCGTCGTCGACTGTCGGCAGCCGAAGGCGCGGCGGCGATCACGCGTTCGTACAGCGCGTGGTCGGGCGGTGCGACGACGTGACTTTCGAGCCACGTATCGAGGCTCGACTGCTGCGCGAGCAGCGCGTCGGCTTCGGCGCGGTGGCCGGCGGCCCACGCCTGCGCGTCGGCGCGTTCGCTTGCGGGCCAGCGGCGCGGCTCGGCGCCGTATGCCTCGACGATGGCCCGGAATCTCTCAGGTGTCATGGCATGTCCTCACGTTGTTTCGGGGCCGCTGCCGGCCAGTTGGGCGCGCAGGTTGCGCCGCGCGCGCGCCAGCAGGCTCTCCAGTGCATCGACCGAAATGCCCATCACGGCCGCGGCCTCGATGTTCGAGAGTTCCTGGTAATAGTTGAGCACGAGCGCCTCGCGCTGGCGCGGCGGCAGCGCGGCGAGCGCGGCCTGCACGCGCGCGTCGCGGGCACGCGCTTCGAGCCTTGCGTCGGGCAGCGGCGCGGGATCGGGCTCGTCCGGTATCTCGTCCACGGTGTCCTCGCGATGGCCGCGCAGCCGGTCGTAGCAGAGGTTCATCGCGACACGGTGCAGCCACGTGTCGAAGCGCGCCTCGCCTTCGCGCCAGCGCGGCGCCTGTTTCCAGATGCGCACGAACGCTTCCTGCGCGACGTCCTCGGCTTCCGTGCGGTCGCCGAGCATGCGGGTGGCGAGCGCGAGCAGCCGCGGCAGCTTGCGGGCCACGAGCGCACGCACGGCCGCAGGCTCTTCGCGGCCGACCCGGGCAAGGAGGTCGGCGTCGGGGTCGCGGCCACGGTCGCCGTCACGGCCTCGCGCGAGGTCACGTTCCGGGTCTTCCTCGTCAAGGCGGCCCGCTCTGCCCGACGGTCGCTTTTCGCTCAAGGGGCGTGGTCCCGTGCGGTCGCCGAAGCGTGTCTGCGGGCGCGAATCGTTTTCACGTGGCGTGACTCCCTGCGCATCGGAGGGTCCGGTTGCGGTGCTGGCGCGCGGCGCGAGCGCCGAACGTGGGGGCGTTTCGGTTTCGACCTGCATTGCCTTGGCAGCGGCATGTGGCCGTCAATATACGACGACCGCGGGACGGTAATACGCGGGCCGGGCCGGCACGACGACACAGCCCGCGAGCGTGACCGCGGCGAGCGTCAGGACGAGAAGTGTTTTCATGGGTTCACCGTTCGCGTGGGGCGGGCTCGCTTCAGCGGATCTCTGCATCGTCGAAGGGCGAAGGCGCCTCAACGCGCCCAATGTCCTTCCACCCAGCGCCAGTTTGGCCCACGCCGCACCCAGTGACCGGGCACCCAGCGGTAGCCCATGCGCACCGGCTGCCAGTGGCCGGGCAGCCAGACGTACTGGCCGTGCTCCCAGCGCCAGCGGCCCTGGTCCCAGACGTAGCCCGCGCGCGGCGCCGGCATGACTTCCACGCGCGGCGGCGGCGGCGCGACCGGCGCGATGATGACGGCCTGCGCGAACGCGGCCGGGGCGATCAGCATGACGGCGGCAGCGGCGGCAAGCCGGGCGCGGCCGGCGGTACGTGTCGTGAAAGATGCGGCGAAAGGTGCGGCGGACGATGCGGCAACACACCTCGCGCAAAGCGCGCGAAGGACGCTAAGGAATTTCATGTGAGGCTTCTCCCGTTCGTAACAGCGGATGGATTCCGTTTCTGTTTGAACGGGCGCGATGCGGGAATCCGTCGCGCGCGAGCGTTACGGGGCGTTACCGCGCGAACGACTGCGTGCGCGGCGCTGCCGTGGACGCCCGCACCACCAGCTTTGGCGCCGAGGCGAGGCACATGCGCGGCGCGGGCTGTCCGCTGGCCGCCGCATCCGTTCCTGTTGCCGCCTCGTGCGGCGCGCCTTCGATCAGTTCGCGCAGCAGCGTGACGGCCAGTTCCGCCGCTTCCGCCGTCGGCACGGCCACCGTGGTCAAGGCGGGCCGCGATTCGCGCGCGGGCAGGATGTCCGTGATGCCCACCACGGAGAGATCGCGCGGCACGTCGAGCCCGAGGTCCGCCGCGGCCTGCATCGCGCCGAGCGCGGGCAGGTCGTTGGTGGCGAAGATCGCGGTGATGGACGGATCGCCTTCCAGCAGATCGCGCGTGGCCGTATAGCCGCCGTGGACGGTGTCCGCGGCCTGACGCACGTGCGCCGCGGGCACGTCGAGCCCGGCGGCGCGCGCGGCATCCACGAAGCCGTCGTAGCGCGCCGCGTGAATGCCCGAGACCTTGCTGCCCACGATCACGCCGATGCGTCGGTGCCCCAGCTCCATCAGATGCGCGCCCGCCAGTTGCCCGGCCAGCCGGAAGTCCACGGCCACGCACGGCAGCCCCGGCGGATCGAGCGGCCGCTCCCACATGCAGAGCACGACGGGCGCGCCGCGCGCTTCGGTCAGGCGCAGGTCCGCGAAATCGAGGTTCGCGTTGGTGACGAGCACGCCCTCGGAGAGCGTGCCCGCGATCTGCTCCAGATAAGCGCGGCCCAGCTGCGGATCTTCGTTGGTGTTGCAGATGATGAGGAAGTGGCCGCTCGCGCGCGCCGCACGCTCCACGGCGAGCGCGAATTCGGGATAGAACGGGTTCGCGATGCTCGACACCATGAGCGCGATGGTGGGAGCGCGGCCTTCGGCGAGTGCGCGTGCCGCGAGGTGCGGCCGGTAGCCGAGCGCCTCGACGGCCTCCAGCACGCGCCGGCGCGTTTCCTCGCCCACGCGGCCGCGGCTGCGCAGCACGTTGGAGACGGTGGCGGGCGTCACGCCCGCGTGGCGCGCGACTTCGCTGAGTGTGGGCATGGGGTTTCCATTATTTGGGACGCCTGTTCAATGTTTGCATCATCGCGGTTTGGACGGCACTATTGCTCCACCCAAAAACGATATCGGAGACTCCAACCGGCCATTGATCGCACCCGCGGTCAATTTTTTTCGGACGGTTGATTAAGCGCTTAATCTCCGACTTCGAGCGATTAAATCACGGAGTCGATGCAATGGCGAGCATTTCGTTGAGAGGCGTGCGCAAGGCCTATGACGGCGCCGCGCCGGTCGTCCGCGATGTCGATCTGGACATCGGCGAAAACGAGTTCTGCGTATTCCTCGGCCCCTCGGGCTGCGGCAAGTCCACGCTGCTGCGCGTGATCGCGGGTCTGGAAGACGCGACGGACGGCGAGGTGTGGATCGGCGGGCGCAACGTCAACGACGTGCCCGCGGCCCAGCGGGGCGTGGCCATGGTGTTCCAGAGCTACGCGCTCTTTCCGCACATGACCGTGTTCGAGAACATGGCCTTCGGTCTCAAGATCGCGAAGACGCCGAAAGACGAGATCGCCCGCAAGGTCAACGAGGCCGCGCGCATTCTTCAGCTCGAACCCTTGCTGCAACGCCGCCCGCGCGAACTGTCGGGCGGCCAGCGCCAGCGCGTGGCCATCGGCCGCGCCATCGTGCGCGAGCCCGGCGTGTTCCTCTTCGACGAGCCGCTCTCCAATCTCGATGCCACGCTGCGCGGCCAGACGCGCATCGAGATCGCGCGTCTGCACCGGCAGTTCGCGAAGGCGAGCGTGGTGTACGTGACGCACGACCAGATCGAAGCCATGACGCTTGCCGACCGCATCGTGCTGCTGCACGCGGGCGCCGACGCCGAACGCTACGGCAGCATCGCGCAAAGCGGCGCGCCGCTCGAGCTGTACCACCGTCCCGCCAGCCGCTTCGTGGCGGGCTTCATCGGCTCGCCGCGCATGAACTTTCTGCCGGGCAGCGTGGTCGGCATCGGCCCGCAAGGCGTCACGGTCGCGCTCGCGCACACGGACGAACGCGTGAGCGTGGCCGTGGACGGCAGCGCCTTGCAGCCCGGCCAGCCGGTTACGTTCGGCGTGCGCCCGGAGCATCTCGAACTTGCGCTGGGCGGGCCGGGTGTGGGCAATGAAGCACAAGACGTCTCGCTCACGCGCGGCGTCGTGCTCGTGGAGCGCCTGGGCGAACACAGCTACGTGCATCTCGACCAACCCGGCGGCGACGTGCTGATCGCGAAGGTGCCGGGCGGCGCGCAGATCGACCGTGGCCATCGCGCCACCTTCCGGGCGAGCGCCGCCGCCTGCCATCTCTTCACCGAGGACGGCCGCGCCGTGCCGCTGCTCCAGACCACGGAGCACGTCGCCTGACGGCGTGATCGTCTCGCAACGCGCACACCTGCCAACCAGCACACAGAACACCCAGGAGACGAACGCAATGCGCCTTGGAGTCTGCTACTACCCGGAACACTGGCCCGAATCGATGTGGGAAGACGACGCCCGCCGCATGAAGGCGCTCGGCATCAGCCAGGTGCGAATCGCCGAGTTCGCCTGGAGCCGCATGGAGCCGAGCCCCGGCGAATACGACTGGGGCTGGCTCGACCGCGCCGTCGACGTGCTCGGCAACGCGGGCCTGCAGGTCGTGATGTGCACGCCCACGGCGACGCCGCCGAAGTGGCTCATCGACCGGCATCCCGACATCCTGCCCGTGGGCGCCGATGGCCGCGTGCGCGGCTTCGGCTCGCGCCGTCACTACGACTTTTCGTCGCCGTCGTACTACGAAGCGTCGCAGCGCATCTGCACGGCCGTGGCCGAGCGCTACGGCAAGCATCCCGCCGTGGCGTACTGGCAGACCGACAACGAGTTCGGTTGTCATCAGACCGTGGTCAGCTATTCGCCCGCGGCGGTGGCGCGCTTTCGCGAGTGGCTGCGCGCGCGCTACGGCACGATCGACGCCCTGAACCGCGCCTGGGGCACCGTGTTCTGGAGCATGGAGTACCGCAGCTTCGACGAGATCGACGCGCCCATCGGCACCGTTACCGAAGCGCATCCTTCGCACCGGCTCGACTACCGCCGTTTCGCTTCCGACGAAGTGGCGCGCTACAACCGCATGCAGGTGGAGGTCATCCGCGCGCATTCGCCGGGCCGGCCCGTGGCGCACAACTTCATGCAGCTGTTCACGGAATTCGATCACTACAAGGTGGCCGCGGACCTCGACGTCGCGACGTGGGACAGCTACCCGCTCGGCGCGCTCGAAGAACTGTGGTTTGCGCCCGAACTCAAGGCGCGCTGGCTGCGCACGGGGCACCCCGACTTCGCGTCGTTCAATCACGACGTGTATCGCGGCATGTCGAAGCTGCCGTTCTGGGTGATGGAGCAGCAGCCCGGTCCCGTGAACTGGGCGCAGTGGAACCCCGCGCCGCTGCCGGGCATGGTCCGTCTTTGGAGCTGGGAGGCCTTTGCGCACGGCGCCGGCTGCGTGTCGTATTTCCGCTGGCGCCAGGCGCCGTTCGCGCAGGAGCAGATGCACGCGGGTCTCAACACGCCCGACAACCGCCTCGACCTGGGCGGCAACGAAGCGACCCAGGTTGCCGCCGACATTCGCCGCGTGCTGGACGCTCACGCGGACGCCGCAGGCGACGTGCGGGCCGCCGTCGCGCTCGTGTTCGACTACGAGGCGAAGTGGCTCTTCGAGGTTCAACCGCAGGGCGCGGACTTCCATTACCCGCGCTTCGCGTTCGAGTACTACTCGGCGCTGCGCTCGCTCGGGCTCGACGTCGATATCGTGCCGGCGCATGCGCCGCTCGACGGCTACAAACTCGTGGTCGTGCCGCCGCTGCCCGTGGTGCCCGACGACTTCGCGGACCGCCTCGCGCGCTGCGGCGCGCACGTGGTGCTCGGGCCGCGCACGGGCTCGAAGACGCGCGATCTGCAGATTCCGTCGAACCTTCCGCCGGGCTCGCTTGCCGGGTTGCTCGGCGCACGCGTGTGGCGCGTGGAGTCGCTGCGGCCGAACGTGGACGTGCCGGTGGTGTCGAGCCATGTCGCAACTGGCGCTGCCGCGCAGCCGTTCGCGGGCGTGGGCCGCCACTGGCGCGATCTGATCGACACGGGCACGGATGCCGAGCGTGATGTCTCAGGCGTCGAGGTGCGCGCAACGTTCGGCGACGGCCATCCCGCGTGGGTGCGCCGTGGTCGCGTGAATTACCTCGCGAGCCTGTTCGACGATGCGCTCACGGCCCACGTGATCGCGCAGATCGCGGGCGAAAGCGGGCTCGACGTGACCGCGCAAGGCGAGAGCGTGCGCGTGAGCCGCCGCGGCGGGCTCACCTACGTGTTCAATTACGGCGAAGCGACGCACACCATCGACGGCGTGGACGCCGCAGCCTTCGTGCTGGGCTCGCGTGACGTCGAACCGCAAGGCGTGGCGGCTTATCGCACGTCGGCTTAAGCACCGCCTTCGTCAACGGGCGGAACAAGACGAAACAACCCAAACAATCGCGCAGTACCAGTCGCAGGCAACCTAAAAACCAAGGAGACAGACATGACGGTGAAGGCACTCAGGTTCCGCATCGGGCTCGCAGCCGCCACGCTGGCGGTGGCAACGGCCGCATCGTGGATCGCTAACTCGGCGCACGCGGGCACGCTTGCGGTGAACGTCGCGTTCAAGGGCGCAAGCCAGCGCGCGGTGTGGCAGTCGGTATTCGACGACTTCCACAAGGCGCATCCCGACATCGACGTGAAGGCGTCGTTCATCGACGAGGAAGCCTACAAGGTGCAGCTGCCGGGCTGGCTCACCACCGTCGCGCCCGACATCGTGAACTGGCACGACGGCGAGCGCATGGCCTACTACGCGAAGCGCGGCCTGTTCGAAGACCTCACCGGCGACTGGGCGAAGAACGGCTGGAACGACATGTATGCGTCGACGAAAGAAGCGTCGTCGTATGCGGGTAAGCAGTACGCGGCGCCCACCGTGTACTACGCGTGGGGCATGTTCTATCGCAAGGACCTGTTCAAGAAGGCCGGCATCGACGCCGAGCCGAAAACGTGGGACCAGTTTCTCGACGCGTGCCGCAAGCTGAAGGCTGCCGGGATTACGCCGATTGCCGTGGCGGGCCGCGACGCGTGGACGCTCGCGGGCTGGTTCGACTATCTCGACCTGCGCCTGAACGGCAACGCGTTCCATCAGAAACTGATGGCGGGCGAGGTGCCCTACACCGACGCGCGCGTGAAGAAGGTCTACACCACGTGGAAGCAACTGATCGACGACCACGACTTCATCGACAACTCGCTCTCCTACGATCTGGACGCCGCGCAGCCGTTCCTGTTCCAGGGCAAGGCCGCGATGATGCTGATGGGCACCTTCATCACGGGCGGCTTCCCGGCGAGCGTGAAAGACGAGATGAGCTTCTTCCGCTTCCCGATCATCGACGCGAATGTGCCCACGGCCGAGGACGGCCCGGTGGAGTCGCTGCACATTCCGTCGAAGGCGAAGAACAAGGCCGACGCGCGCACGTTCCTCAAGTTCGTGGAAACGCCGGAGATCGGCGCGAAGCTGGCAACGGGGCTCGGTTCGCTCTCGGCCAACAGCAAGTCGCCTGAACCGGAAGACCCCATCTCGCGCATCGGCTTCCAGATTCTTTCGACCACGCGCGGCGGCATTGCGCAGTTCTACGACCGCGACATGACCAAGGAAATGGCCGACGAAGGCATGAAGGGCATGCAGCAGTTCGTGGCGGATCCGTCGAAGCTCGACGCCGTGCTCGCGCAGCTCGAAGCCACGCGCAAGCGGATTTATCACAAGTAAGCTCGAAGCGGGCGCGGGTGGCTGACGGGCGACGGTCCGGCGCGTGATGCCGGACCACGCAGGTCAATGCAGCAAGCCATCCGCCTCGCGAGGAGAATCGCCGTGTCGCATTCCATCACACGTCAGAGCGTCCAGCCTGTGCCGGGCGGACCCGCGTCGGGTTTGCCGCCTTCGTCCGCCTCGCGAGGCGATGCGGGCGGCAAGCCGTCGCGCCGGCCTTCGCCCACCGCGCGTCGCCAGCGCCGCGCCGCGTTGCTGTTCCTCGCGCCGGCCTGCGCGATGGTGGCCGTCTATGTGATCTGGCCGATTCTTTCTACGCTGTCGCTGAGCTTCTACAGTTGGGACGGCATGAGCGAGCGCACCTTCGTGGGCCTCGCCAACTACGTCGAACTGTTTCAGGCGCCCACCTTCTACACGGCGCTCAAGAACAACCTGATCTGGCTCGTGCTGTTCCTGCTCGCGCCGCCTGCCGGGCTCGCGGTGGCGCTCTATCTGAACCAGCGCGTGGCGGGCATCCGCTTCGTGAAGTCGCTGTTCTTCGCGCCGTTCGTGCTCTCGGGCGTAGTGGTCGGGCTCGTGTTCTCGTGGTTCTACGATCCCACGTTCGGCCTGCTCGCGATGATGCTGGGCCACGGCGTGCCCGTGCTCGGCGACGCGCACTACGCGACCTTCGGCATCGTGTTCGCCGCGCTCTGGCCGCAAACGGCGTACTGCATGATCCTGTACCTCACGGGCCTCACGTCGCTCAACGCGGAGCAACTGGAAGCGGCGCGCATGGAAGGCGCGCGCGGTTGGTCGATGCTCTGGCACGTCGTGCTGCCGCAACTGCGGCCCACCACGTTCATGGCGATCGTGGTCACGGTGATCGGCGCGCTGCGCAGCTTCGACCTGATTTCCGTGATGACGGGCGGCGGCCCGTTCGAAAGCTCCACCGTGCTCGCGTATTACATGTACGACCAGGCCATCAAGTACTACCGTCTCGGCTACTCGGCGTCGATTGCCGTCGTGCTGTTCGCGATCATGCTCGTCTACATCGTGTGGCATCTGCGCCGGATGCTGCGCGCGGAACACTAAGGAGGCCGCCATGTATCCGCTGCCCGTCGAGAAATGGAAGCCCGTCAATCGCGGCCTCTACAAGCTCACGCTGCCCGTTGCGCTCGTCATCTGGCTCTTGCCGATGATCGCGGTGCTCGTCACTTCCGTGCGTTCTTCCGAGGAACTCAGCGAAGGCAACTACTGGGGGTGGCCGAAGCACATCACGCTGCTCGACAACTATCGTGAAGCGCTGACCACGTCGCCGATGCTTCACTACTTCTGGAACAGCGTGCTCATCACGGTGCCGGCGGCCGTGGGCGCCATCGCACTGGCCGCGATGGCGGGCTTCGCGCTGGCCACCTATCGCTTTCGCGGCAACACGGCGCTCTTCGCAACCTTCGTTGCGGGCAACTTCGTGCCCATCCAGGTGCTGATGATTCCGGTGCGCGACCTGTCGCTCGCGTTGGGCGTCTTCAACACCGTGCAGGGCTTGATCCTCTTTCACACGGCATTTCAGACCGGCTTCTGCACGCTGTTCCTGCGCAACTTCATCAAGCAGTTGCCGTTCGAGCTGATCGAGGCGGCGCGCATCGAGGGCGCGGGCGAGTGGACGGTGTTCTTTCGCATCGTGCTGCCGCTGATCCGGCCCGCGCTCGCGGCGCTCGGCATTCTCGTCTTCACGTTCGTCTGGAACGACTACTTCTGGGCGCTCTGCCTCACGCAGGGCGACGACGCAGCGCCCATCACGGTCGGCGTGGCCGCGCTCAAGGGCCAATGGACGACGGCCTGGAACCTCGTGTCGGCGGGCTCGGTGCTCGCGGCGCTGCCTTCGGTAGCGATGTTCTTCGCCATGCAGAAGCACTTCGTGGCGGGGCTCACGTTTGGGGCGACGAAGGGGTAGCGGCAGCGATTTCTCTCTGGCAAGGGTTGCCCGCGTCAGCGGGCTTTTTTTGCGCCTCGCTTTTGCGCTGTGGGGCGCACGCACAGTCTGATCCCCCACCGTTAAGAAAGCGGTAAGGAACCCTGCCGAACATGGGAAGCATCCACTGGGAGACCCCACGATGCCGACCTTCCGAAGTCCTCACCCATCGCACGTGATGCGCCGGCTGCGTAGCGGCACGGGCATCGCGACCGTCGCTGCCATCGCTAGCCTCACCGCCGCCACGCTTTCCGTGCCGGCGCATGCCGAGACCCCGGCGCAAATCCTCAGCGGCTACACCGCGCAATCCGGCACGGCGCCCGTGCCCGCGCGCGGTCAGCAGTTCTTCACCAGCCGCCATGGGCACGAATGGGCCTGCACGAGTTGCCACGGTGCCATGCCCACCGGCAACGGTCAGCATGCGGCCACCGGCAAGACCATCGCGCCGCTCGCGCCCGCCTTCAATCCCGCGCGCTTCACCGATACCGCGAAAGTCGAAAAGTGGTTTCGGCGCAATTGCGGCGACGTCGTGGGCCGCGAATGCACCGCCGCCGAAAAGGCCGATGTGCTCAGCTGGTTGATATCGATCAAACCCTGACCGACCCGCCAACCGTATACCCATCCCATCGAGGAGAGGCACATGGATTTTCCACTGCCGCTTGCCGCGCTTGGTGCGCTTGCTACACGTCCCGCCGTCGCCCGTGCTGTCGCGGCCGTCGCCATGACGGCGCTGGCGGGCGTTGCCCTCGCGGACGACGAACCCTACACGAGCGCCGTCGCGCCGCTGCCCAAGTACCAGCAGGAATGCGCGGCATGCCATATCGCCTATCCGCCGGGCATGCTGCCCGCTCAATCGTGGCAGCACATTCTCGGCAACCTCGAGCATCACTTCGGCACCAATGCGTCGCTCGACGCGGCTTCGGTCAAGCAGATCGAAGGCTGGCTCGTGGCGCATGCGGCGCAGGGCGGCAGGGCAGCGAAGGCGCCGCCCGAGGACCGCATTACCCGCAGCCGCTGGTTCGCCGCCGCGCACGACGAAGTGTCGCCCTCGGTATGGCGGCTTGCCGCGGTGAAGAGCCCGTCCAACTGCGTCGCGTGTCACCGGCGCGCCGATCAGGGGAATTTCGATGAACGATACATCCGCATCCCGTATGGAAAATGAGTCCGTGTCGCCGGCCGGCGCTTCTGCGAGCGGGCGTCCCGCGGGCACGGTCCGCATCCTCGTCTGGGATGCGCCCGTGCGGGTGTTCCACTGGCTCATGGTGGTGTCGTTCGCGCTCGCGTGGCTCACGGCGGAAAGCGAACGCTGGCGGCTCGTGCACGTCACGCTCGGCTACACGATGGTGGGCCTCGTCGCGTTCCGGCTGATGTGGGGCCTCGCCGGCACGCGTTACGCGCGCTTTGCGGCGTTCGTGCGTGCGCCGGGCGCGGTGGTGCGCTATCTCGCGAGTCTCGTGAAGGGGCACCCGGAGCCGCATGTCGGGCACAACCCCGCGGGCGCGGTCGCCATCGTCGCCATGCTGCTGCTCACGCTCGCCATTGGCGCCACGGGCTGGGCGGCGTACAACGACGTGGGCGGCGAAGCCTTCGAAGAACTGCACGAGGGTGTGGCCAACGCGATGCTCGCGCTGGTGGCCATTCACGTTGCAGCGGTGCTGGCGAGCAGCGTCTTGCATCGCGAGAACCTGGTTCGCTCGATGGTGACGGGATACAAGTCCGGACGTGCGCGCGACGGCATTCGCAGCGCGCGATGGGGTGTGGCTGCGCTCCTGATCGTCGCCGTGCTCGCGTGGTGGGGCACGCAATGGCAGGCCGCGCCGCGGGCCGGCGCATCTTTGACCGGACCTGCCGCGGGGGCCGCGCATCGGTCGGGGCAGGGCAACGATAACGACAACGATTGATCCACGAGCATCACGCCAATCACGCGCAACACGAGAAGGCTCTGTCGGACGTGCGAATCCTGCTCATAGAAGACGACCCCCTGCTAGGCGACGGCATTCGTGCCGGCTTGCGCCAGCAGGGCTTTCAGGTGGACTGGGTGCGCGACGGCGAAGCGGCGCAGCGCGAGCTGCGCGCGCATCCGTACGCGGCGGCCGTGCTCGACCTCGGCCTGCCGCGCATGGACGGTCTCGACGTGCTGCGCGTGGCGCGTGACGCGGGCGTCGAGCTGCCCATTCTCGTGCTCACCGCGCGCGATGCCGTGCCGGACCGCATCCGCGGTCTCAACGCGGGCGCGGACGACTACGTCGTGAAGCCCGTCGATCTGCACGAGCTGGTCGCGCGTCTGCACGCGCTCGTGCGCCGTGCGCACGGCCGGCCCGGCGAGCGGCTCGAAGCGCAGGACATCGTGCTGGAGCCCGCTTCGCGCACGGTCTATCGCGCGGGTGTACCGGTGTCGCTCGCCACGCGCGAGTTCGATCTGCTGCACGTGCTCATGCTCAACGCGGGGCGCGTGTTGTCGCGCGAGCAGATCGAGCAGCATCTCTACAGCTGGGGCCAGGAGGTGGAGAGCAACGCCGTGGAGGTGCACGTGCATCGCCTGAGAAGCAAGCTGGGCAGCGACCTGATCCGCACCGTGCGCGGCGTGGGCTACGTGCTGCTGCGCGAGCCGGCGGGGCCGGCATGACCCGGCCGCGCTCGCTCCAGGGCCGGTTGCTGCTGCTCGTCACCGGTGTGCTGCTCGCCGTGTGGCTGGTGGCCGCCGCTTTCACCTGGCACGATGCGCGGCACGAAATCGACGAACTGCTGGACAGCCATCTTGCGCAGGCGGCGGCGTTGCTCGTGATGCAGGAAACGCGCACCGTGGACGACGACGAAGACCCCATGGACGCGCCCACGCTGCATCCCTATGCGCCGCGCGTGGCGTTCCAGGTGTTCCACGAAGGGCGGCTCGGCTTGCGTTCGGCGAACGCGCCCGCCGAGCCGATGGTGAGCGCCGACCGCGCGCATGCCGCGGGCTTTTCCACCGTGCGGATCGACGGCAAGACCTGGCGCGTGTTTGCCGCGCGCGGCGCGCAGCACGACGTCGAGGTCTACGTGGGCGAGCAGGTGGATTCGCGGCGGGCCATTCTGCTTGCCGTGATGCGCGGCGCCTTCTGGCCGATGGCGCTGGCGTTGCCCGTTCTGCTGCTCGCCACGGGGTGGGCCGTGCGGCGTGGCGCGAAGCCGCTGCGCGAACTGGGCAGCACGCTGGCGCGACGCGATCCCCGCGCGCTCGACGCCGTGCGCATGCAGCATGCGCCGCTCGAAATGGTGCCGCTGCTCGATGCGCTGAACCGTCTCTTCGATCGCATTCGCGCCGTGCTGGATGCCGAGCGGCGCTTCACCGCCGACGCCGCCCATGAACTGCGCACGCCCATCGCGGCGATCAAGGCGCAAGCCCAGGTGGCGATGGCCGAAGAGAACGTCGAGCTGCGTCGCCACGCGCTGCGCCGCTTGCTGGAAGGCTGCGACCGCGCGGCACACCTCGTCGATCAATTGCTGCTGCTCTCGCGCCTCGAAGCCGGCGCGCCGATGGACACCGCCGAGGTCGCGCTGCCCGCGCTCGCGCAGCAGGTGGTGGCCGACATCGCGCCGCAGGCGCTCAACAAGCGCCAGCAACTGGAACTGGAGGCGAGCGGCGCGTGCACTGTCGAGGGCAACGAAGTGCTGCTTGCTTCGCTGGTGCGCAATCTCGTGGACAACGCCGTGCGCTACAGCCCCGCCCGCGCGCACATTGCCGTGTGGGTGCGCCTGCGCGGCGAGCGCGTGGTGCTGGGCGTGGAAGACAGCGGCCCGGGGCTGCCCGATGAGCAACTCGAGCGCCTCGGCGAGCGGTTCTTTCGCGGCGGCTTTCCCGACGACGAGAGCGCCGCGCCGAGCGGCAGCGGACTCGGCTGGTCCATCGTGCGGCGCGTTGCTGCCGTGCACGGCGCGCAGGTCGACGTGGGGCGCTCCGCGGCGCTGGGTGGCCTGTGCGTGACGGTGTCGTTGCCGTGCGCCCGCGCTGCGAATCAAGCGCGCCGTTGATCCCCCTTGACCGCGGTTGATCGCCGTTGACATGTGTCAAGCCGGTGGCCGCCTTGCGGCGACAGCATGGACCCTGTACGTCGCTTGCCGCCGGCACTGAGCATCGCAGCGTGCCGCCGCTGGCGACGAAGTCGCCCGAAGCAAGGGGCTTCGCGTCGCGACACATCGATGGAGCCACCATGAACAAGTTTCGATTCCTGACGATTCCCGCTGCCGCGCTGTTCATGGCGGCTGCGGTCTCTGCCCACGCGGGCCAGTTGGACCGCAGTGTCACGAAGAGCGGCTTGATCGTTCACTTCGGCGTTGTTCCGGCCGAGCGGGCGCAGGCCGTGGAAGGCAGCGCGAGCGCGCCTGCGGAGACGGTCTCGGCGCCCGCGCGCGGCAGCTATCACCTCGTCGTTGCGCTGTACGACAAGCCCACGGGCGCGCGCATCGACGACGCCACCGTGACGGCGAAGGTGACGCGCCCCGGCCCGAAGTCGGGTCCCAAGGTGCAGGTCAAGACGCTGCAGCCGTTGAAGGTCAACGACACGGTCACTTACGGCAATTACTTCGACATGCCGTGGCAAGGCCGCTATCGCATCGATCTGTCGATCAAGCGCAAGGACAGCGCCGATGCGACGAACGTGCGCCTGACCTACGACCAGAACTTCTGAGCGGGTCGTTCGGGCTTCGGTAGAGGCCCTCGGCGGAGGCCTTTGCCGCGAGCCTCTACTTGTGTCGCTGCTGCGCCCTTAATGTGCCCTTAGTGCGCCCTTGCTGCGCCTCTACTGCGCCGCAGCGACCGCGGACGGCGCGTCGGGCGCCGTGGCCCGGCGCGGATCGACGTGGGTCATCACGTTGAGCACGCGATGGCGCGACAGCACGCGGCGCCGCGCTTCCACGGCGATGTCGTGCCCTGCTTCCACGGAGATCGCGCCGGCCACCTCGATGTGGACATCCACCACGATCATGTCGCCCATCTTGCGCGTGCGCAGATCGTGCACGCCGATCACGCCGGGCGAACTCACCAGCGTTTCGCGAATGGCCTCCACTTCGTGGTCGTCGGCCGAGCGGTCCATCAGATCGTGAAGCGCTTCCCAACCGAACTGCCAGCCCATCTTGAGCACGAGCAGACCGACCACGAGTGCCGCGATCGGGTCGAGTATCGGATAACCCGCGAGGTTGCCGATAATGCCCACGCCCACCACTAACGAAGACGCCGCGTCGGACCGCGCGTGCCACGCGTTGGCCACCAGCATGCTCGACTTCACGCGCTTGGCCACGGCCAGCATGTAGCGGAACAGCAGTTCCTTCGCCGCGAGCGCGCCGCCGGCCACCCACAGCGCGATGACATGCACGCGCTGCACGGACGCGGGATCTTCGAGCTTGTGCACCGCGGACCACAGCATGCCCACGCCCACCGCGGCGAGCAGCGCGCCCAGCGCCAGCGACGCGCCCGTTTCGAAGCGCTGATGCCCGTACGGGTGCGCTTCGTCCGCGTCCTTCTTGCTGTGATGGCTCGCGAAGAGCACCACGAAGTCGGCAATCAGATCGGACAGCGAATGAATGCCGTCCGCCACGAGGCCCTGCGAGCCTGAGAGAAGACCGGCGAGCACCTGGGCTGCGGTCAGGGCAAGGTTGACGACCACGCTTACCCACGTGCTGCGCGAGGCCGCGGCGGCGCGTTCGGCAGGCGTGTGTTCGTTGTTCTCGGTGTCGTCAAAGAGTTCTTCGGTCTTCATGTCGTTGCTTCGTTCGTCAAAGAAAAGGCTTCAGGCAGGGCGAAAACGCCACCGATACAGCGGGCGTCATGTGGGCATGACGTGCCGTTCAACGCTTTGCATGGTGGCTGCCCTTTACGTCCCTGGGTTGTTTCGCCGGCCGCCGCCACGCGAGCCTGCGTTGCTCGACCAGCATTTTCCAGTCGAGTTTCGTGAGTGTATAGACAAGCCCGAGCAGCGCGAGCTGCGTCACGATGAAATAACCGCTGAGGTAGCCGTCTTCCAGCTGCGCCTCGGGGTCGAGGTACGAGGAGGCGAGACGGCCGAGCTGCGCCCAGAGCGCATAGCTTGCCACGCGACCCGCGAAGAACGCCGCGCCGATGAAGCGCAGCGGCAGCCCGGACAACCCGTAGGCGATGAACAGATAGTTCGACGGAAAAGGGCTCAACGCGTAGACGAAGAACGCGCTCACGGTGGTCTTCTGATGCTTTTCGAGCCACGCCGTGACCACGTCGATGTTCTCGCGGTCGGCATCGCGCATCAGTTTTCCGCGCACGAGCGAGCGCGCGAACGTGGCGAGAATCAGCCGCCCGATGGTGGCGGCGCTCGCAGCGACCAGCGCGAACACGAACGGGTTGCCGTCCGGCACGTTGAAGCCGACCCACGACATCGCCATCCACGTGGGCGGCGCGAATGCCGGCATGAGGTTGATCAGCAATACCACGACGAACAGCATGGACAGCGTCGTCACCATGAACCTCCCGGCCAATGCGCCTGAAGCCGCTTGCAGCATTCGATTGTGCGGTGGCGGGCAGCACCGCGCTTGACGCACGTCAAGCCGGCAAGGAACCCGGCGCGGCCGCTTTCATCCGGCAAGGTTTGATGCGAGTCAACGGACCCGCGATACCGGTCCATACACTCGTGAACAGCACCCCGTCCCCGCTCCGCGCCCGTTTGCCTATTTTTGCCATGCCACGCTGGCTGTCCTTCCTCGATCGAATGCCGTGGGTCACGTTCGTCCCGCTGCTTGCCTCGGCCCTGAGCCTGATCGCGGGCCTCGCCTTCGCAGGCTTCGGACGAAGCGCCGTGGCCCACGCGCTCTGGACCTTGGGCGCCGTGCCGGTGCTGCTCGTGCTCGCGGTGTCCATCGTTCGTGCGCTGCGGCGGCACGAGGCGGGCGTCGACGTGCTGGCGCTGGTGGCCATCGGCTTTGCGCTCGCGCTGGGCGAGTCGCTCACGGCCGCCGTGATCGCCTTGATGCTGGCGAGCGGCCGCGCGCTCGAACACTATGCCCACGCCCGCGCCCAGCGCGAAATGACAGCGCTGCTCGCCCACGCACCGCGCCACGCCAACCGGTTCGAAGCGGGCGAGTGGCGCCGCGTGGAACTGGACGACGTGCAGGCCGGCGACCGTCTGCTCGTGCGTACCGGCGAATTCGTGCCGGTGGACGGCAGCCTCACCGACCACGCGGAACTCGACGAATCCACGCTCACGGGCGAGGCGGCCATCCAGCCGCGCCGGCCCGGCGAAGCCGTGCAGAGCGGCGTGCTCAACGTGGGGCCCGCGTTCGAGATGGTGGCGGCCGCGAGCGCGGGCGACAGCACGTTCGCGGGCATCGTGCGCATGGTGCAGTTCGCGCGTGAGGCGCGCAGTCCCGCCGAGCGGCTCGCGGACCGCTACGCCGTGCTCTTCATGATCGCCGCGCTGTTCTTTGCGCTTGCCAGCTGGCTTGCCGTGGGCGACCTCGCGCGGGTGCTCGCGGTGCTCGTCGTGGCCACGCCGTGTCCGCTGATTCTCGCGGTGCCGGTGGCCATCGTGTCGGGCATGTCGCGATGCGCGAAGCGCGGCGTGCTCGTGAAGGGCGGCGGCGCGCTGGAGCGGCTCGCGCAGGCCGGCGCGCTCTTCTTCGACAAGACGGGCACGCTGACGGGCGGCCACGCGCGCCTCGTGGCCGTGGAGAGCGCGCCGGGCACGGCATCCGACGACGTGTTGCGGATCGCGGCGTCGCTCGGCCAGGCGTCCGCGCACGTGATATCGGAAGCGGTGACGATGGCCGCGCGCGAGCGCCACCTCGCGCTGGCGGTGCCGTCCAGTGTGATCGAGCGGGCGGGCGCCGGCGTGACGGGCGAAGTGGACGGGCACGCGGTGGCGATCGGATCGTTTGCGCACGTGTCGGAGGTTGCCGCGCCGCAGCCGTGGTGCACGGCGTTCCTTCAGCGTGTGGCGTACGAGGGCGCGTCGGCTGTGTTCGTGGCCGTGGACGGCGTCATGATCGGCGCCGTGCAACTGGCCGACCAGATCCGGCTGGAGACGCCGCGCGCATTGCGTCTTTTGCGGCAGGAAGGCATCCGCCGGCTCGTCATGCTGACGGGCGACCGGCGCGACGTGGCCGAAACCGTGGGCGCGATGCTGGGCGTGACCGAGGTGATGCCCGAACAGACGCCCGCCGACAAACTCGCCGCCATTCAGGCCGCGCGTCGCGACGACACGGTCGTGATGGTGGGCGACGGCGTGAACGACGCCCCGGCGCTGGCCGCCGCCGACGTGGGCGTGGCGATGGGCGCGCGCGGCGCGGCGGCATCGTCCGAAGCGGCGGACGTGGTGCTGCTGGTAGACCGGCTGGATCGTCTGGTCGACGCCTTGCGCGTGGCGCGGCGCACGCGACGTATCGCCATGGAAAGCGTGGTGGCGGGCATGACGCTCTCGTTCGCCGCGATGGCCGTGGCCGCGGCCGGCTACCTGCCGCCGCTGGCGGGCGCGCTGCTGCAGGAATTCATCGACGTCGCCGTGATCCTCAATGCGCTGCGTGCCTTGCGCATTCACCCCGGCACCGCGCCCGGCAGCCTCGCGCGCGACGACGCGGACCGCCTCAAAGCGGGCCACGCCGAACTGGGACCGGTAATGGAGCAGATCAGGACGCTCGCGGACGAACTGCCGCGCATGCCGCCGCACGCCGTTGCCGCCGCGCTCACGCGCATGAACGAGTCGCTGGCGCAGCACCTCGTGCCGCACGAGCAGCACGACGACATCGAGCTTTACCCGGGCCTCGCGCAGCTCATGGGCGGCGACGACCCCATGGCCGCGATGAGCGGCACGCATCGCGAGATCTTTCGCCTTGCACGCATGCTGAAACAGATGACCGCCCATGTGCCGCCCGAGGGGCCGGATGCGGCGAGCCTGCGCGAATTCCAGCGTCTTCTCTACGCGCTCGACGCCATCGTGCGGCTGCATTGCGCTCAGGAGGACGAACTGTTTCATGCGCTGGTTGAAGCGGGATGACGGGCGCGGTGATGGGCGTGACGGTGGGCCGGATGGCGGGCACGACGGCGGCCGCGCGCGCCTCGTGGGATACCGCGGCCGATGCCACGTTCGAAGGCGCGCGCGACGCATGCCCGTGGTTGGGCCGTCGCGTGCGTGATGTCCCCCGGTTACTTGCCGGCCGCCTTCAGCTTTTCGGCAGCGCTCTTGTACGCGTTGTAGTGATCGCCTTCGTCGGCGGCGATCTGGCGGAACATGGCGGCCACCTTCTTGTCGCCCGCCGCGTCGGCCTGCTCCGCGTACTTGACGTACATCTTCGTGTTCTCGTAGTGCTCGCCGGCCATGCCGTCGGCCAGGTTGGCTTCGTCGGACTTCGCGAGGTTCAGCGCTTGCGCTTCGCGTGCGAAGTGCTCGTTGGCCTCTACGTTCGCGCTCTCGTCGAAGAGCTTCGCGAGTTCCGGGTGTCCGCTCTTGCGCGCATGTTCGGCGTAGGCGAGGTACTTGAGGTGTGCGTAGGCCTCGCCGTGCATGGCGGCTTCGAGGTTCTGCTTCGTCTGGTCTTTCAGCTCGCCCTCGGCGAGTGCGGGCGCGGCGGCGAACGAGAGCGCCGCCAGTGCGGACACGGAAATCAGTTGCGTGAAGAGTTTCATGATCAGCATTCCTTTTCGGGGACGTCGCCGACCGTGGCGACAGCGGTCATGTTGTCGTGTGGCATTGACAATGTCCTGACGTCGCCGCGCGTCGCACCAACCGCCTGCGCATCAGGGGGCTCGCAGACGCAGGCCCGTCAGGACACGGTCAGAAGGCGTCTCTAACCTTGTCGACGAGCGTGTCGTGCGCTCGCCATTTCGAGGAGGAGTCGCAACATGAATCGCAAACGCATTGGAAGCATCGCCGCTATCGTCATGCTGGGCGCAATCGCGGGTCACGCCGTTGCCAGCCCCACGTGTACGCGTCAGCCGGAATCGCAGTGGCTGAGCGAGGCGGAGATGCAGAAGAAGATCGGTCAGATGGGCTACAAGGACATCAAGGTGTTCAAGAAAACGACTTCGGGGTGTTACGAGATCTACGGCCGTACCGGCGACGGTCGCAAGGCCGAGGTCTACTTCAATCCGGTAACGGGCGCCGTTGTAGAAAGCAACGTGGATTAGCCATGCTTCCCCCGCATCCTCGCGAAACGCTGATGGCTTCCGCGGCTGCCGTGCGTGGCGCGAAGCCGCGTTCGGTCCGCGTGTGGGACCCTGTCGTGCGCGTCTTTCACTGGACCGTGGTGGCGGGTGTGCTCGCAAACTATCTGCTGCTCGAAGCGGGCAAGGCGCCGCACCGTTACGTGGGCTACGTGGTGGCGGGCGCGCTCGCCGTGCGCTTCGTCTGGGGCTTCATCGGCAGCGCGCACGCCCGGTTCGCCGACTTCGTGGCGAGCCCGCGCGCCGCGGCGACGCATCTTGCGCACGCCGTGGCCGGGCGTGATCGGCGCTACGTCGGGCACAACCCCGCAGGCGGCCTCATGATGGTCGCGCTCATGGCGCTGCTGGCCGCGGTCTGCGTCACGGGCTGGATGCAGGGCCTCGACGCGTTCTGGGGCGAGCAATGGCTTCAGACCACGCATGCGCTGCTCGTCGATGCCGTGCTCGCCATGGCCGCGTTGCACGTGATGGCGGCGCTGGTGGAGAGCCGGCGGCATCGCGAGAACCTCGTGCTCGCCATGGTGACGGGGCGCAAACGGCCTGCCTCGGGAACGGATGTGGACCATGCGGCTGCTGCTCGTCGAAGATAACGGCAGGCTGGCCTCGCTCATTGCCGATGGGCTTTCGAAAGAAGGCTTCACGGTGGACTGGTGCGCGACGCTCGATCTCGCGAGGCGCGCGCTCGCCTCGAATACCTACGACCTCGTGCTGCTCGATCTCGGCATGCCGGACGGCAACGGTGTGGAGTTCGTGCAAGTTATGCGCCGCGGCGGCCACACCGTTCCGGTGCTGATCGTCACGGCGCGCAGCAGTCTGGACGACCGCGTGATCGGGCTCGACTCGGGCGGCGACGACTATCTCGTCAAGCCGTTCGAGCTGCGCGAGCTGGCGGCGCGGTGCCGTGCGCTCCTGCGCCGGCCGGGCGCCTGCCTCGGCACCACGCTTTCCGCGGCGAATCTCGAGCTGGATACGGCGGGCCGGGAAGTGCGCGTATCGGGCCGCGTCGTGCCGGTGCCGCCGCGTGAACTCGATCTGCTCGAACGTTTGATGCGGCGTGTCGGACACGTAGTGACCAAAGGGGCGCTCGAAGACTCGCTCTACGCGCTCGAAGCCGACGTCACGCCGAACGCGCTCGAAGCGGTGGTGTCGCGCCTGAGGCGGCGTCTTACCGCAGCCGGCGCGCAGGTGGTGATGCATACGGCGCATGGCATCGGCTACATGTTGACCGCCGCGCAAGCCTCGGACGGGGACAACGATGAGCCGCAGCGAAATGGCTGAAGGGCCGCACGCGGGCGATGCGCGTGCGCCGCGGCGGCGCCGTCGCACGCTGTTTTTCACGATGTCCGTGCGGCTTGCCATGGTGGGCTGCGTGTTCATGCTGGTCCAGTTGCTCGCCGTGGTGTGGATGTACGTACGCAACCCCAACGAACTCGACCAGTTGCTCATTTCCGCCGAGGCCGGCCGCATTGCGCGGGAGATCGCGCCAGGTGGCGCGGGTGCCGACATCGCGCTATCCGCCGACCTCGCGCGGCCGCTCGCGCCCGATACGCGGCGCGCCTTCGTGATCCACGAGAAAGGCGGCGCGATTGTCGCCCGCCGCGACGACGGCGACCTGCGCATCGAGCAGGAACCGCCCATGTCGTTTCTCGTCATCCGGACGCAGCGCGAGACGTGGGGCGACCGCTTTCTGCTGACCGGCACGCGCCGCGTATCCGTGGACGACCGGCCTTACTGGATCACCGTGGCGATTTCGGGCCATGGCTTCAAGCCCTTCGTGCCGGTGATCTTCGACGAGGTTCGCTTCCATGTCGTACTTCCGCTCGCGCTGCTCTCGGGCATGCTGCTGCTTTTCAACTTCAGCGTGGTACGAAGCACGCTCAAGCCGCTCGACGAAACCATCGCCGCCGTGGACCGCATCGATCCGGCGCAGATTGCCGCCCGCATCGAGTCCGCCACGCCGCTTTGGGAGGTGCAGGCGCTGGTCGGGTCGGTGAACCGTATGCTGGATCGGCTTCAGCGGTCCGTGGAAACGCTGCGGGAATTCGCGGGCAACGCGGCGCACGAGTTGCGCACGCCGCTTGCCATCCTGATGCTCGGCATCGGCAACCTGCCGGACGGCGAGGCAAAGACGAAACTCACGCGCGACGCCCAGCGCATGAAGCGGCTCGTGGACCAGATGCTCGACATGGCGCAGGCCAGCACGATCGAAATTGCCGCGGACGACCGCGCCGATCTCAACGCGCTCGCACGCGACGTTTCCACCGATCTGCTGCCGCTCGCGGTAGCGCGCGGCCGATCCATCACGTTTGTGGACGCAGGCGGCGCCACGATTCGCGGCCACGCGGAAGCGATTGGCCGCGCGCTGCGCAACGTGATCGAGAACGCGCTGGAGCACACGCCGAGAGGAACCGCAGTGGAGGTGGTGAGCGGCCCGGGCCGCTGCTGCTCGGTGCGCGACCACGGGCCGGGCATTCCCGCGGACCAGCGCGCCAGAATCTTCGATCGCTTCTATCGGCTGGACCGCAGCCGTAACGGCGGAGCGGGCCTGGGGCTCGCCATCGCGATGACGATCATGGAAGCGCACGGCGGCAGGATCGAAGTGGACGACGCGCCCGGCGGCGGCGCGTTGATGCGCCTGCGGTTCTAGCGCGTGTTCGCGTCAGCGGGCGTGGCGCGATGCTCACCGCCCTGGACCGCGCCCCCAGCCCGCCGCTGTAAAACCCTCACGCCTCCTGCGAGTGAACCAGCAGGAGCGGCACGTGGGTGAGCTGCGCCACACGCTGGGCCACGCTGCCGAGCGCCCAGCGTGCCATGCCGCGCCGGCCGTGCGTGCCCATCACCACGAGTTGCGCATGCCAGTGGTCGGCCGCGCGCACGATGGTGTGGGCGATGTCGTCGCCGGCGCGCTCGGTTTTCAAAAGCGCCGTGGTGGCCGACGACGTCGCGCTGCCCAGAATGGGCTCCGCATTGGCGAGCACCGCTTTGCCTTCGTCGATGAACGCGCTTTCGAGCATGTCGATGGGCACGAGGTCGCTCAGGCGCACCGCGCGGTCCACCACATAGACGGCATGTACGTGCGAGTCGCGAGTGGCAAAGCGCATGCCGTAGCGCAGCGCCTGCAACGCCACGCCGCTGGCGTCGAGCGCGAAGAAGATGCGCGTGGGCACCTGGCCGGGCTGCACTTCGAAGCGCTCCGGCACGACGAGAATCGGGCACCGCGCGAGTCGCGCAAGCGGCTCGGACACGGTGCCCTCCACCCAGCGCATCACGCCGTGATGCTGGCGCGCGCCCACCACGAGCAGATCGGCGTGCCAGGCATGGGCTTCGGCCATCAGGGTATCCACCACGCTGCCGCCGTGCTGCGAAAGGTCGACCACCTCGGTTTCGATTGCGGCTTTGCAGGCCGCGAGCAGACCTTTCGCATGACCGAGGGCGTCGGCCGCGTCGCGCCGCAATTCGGCGCGCGCCACCTCGAGCGTGGCGCCCACGATGCCGCCGGTGGGCACGAGCGTGCGCGGGTTCTCCGCCACGCTCACGAGGCGGACCTGGTTCTCGGGCCGCAACAGGTTCTGCACGTAGGCGAGCGCCTGCTGCGAGGCAGCCGACGCATCGACGGCAATGAGTACGCGGGTCGGCAGAGCGAAGGGCGTGTCGGTGGAGGTGACGGCGTTCACGGTGGGCGTCCTGCGAAAGGTTGAAGGGAGTGTGTAAGCGATTCTGTAATCCAGCCGCCCGACGTTTCTTGACCGCGATCAACCGCCCTTGTAAGGCGGCCGACGGGGCGACCGACTGTTCCCGCTCCCAGACCCTTCATAGGACGCGAGGCGCCTACATCTGCGCGGCCTCGATCACGGCGTCGGCGAAGGCCTTCGGCGCTTCCTGCGGCAGGTTGTGCCCAATGCCGCCCTGGAGCGTGCGGTGCCGGTACTTGCCCGTGAACTTCTTCGCGTAGGCGGCGGGGTCGGGATGCGGCGCGCCGTTCGCGTCGCCTTCCAGCGTGATGGTGGGCACGCCGATGCTGGGCGACATCGCGAGGCGCTGCTCCAGCGCGTCGTACTGCGGTTCGCCCTGCGCGAGCCCGAGCCGCCAGCGATAGTTGTGGATCACCACCGCCACGTGATCGGGGTTGTCGAACGAGGCTGCCGAGCGCGCGTAGGTGGCCTCGTCAAACTGCCATTTCGGCGACGCCAGTTGCCAGATCAGCCGGTTGAAGTCGCGGCGGTTCGCTGCATAGCCGGCGGCGCCGCGCTCAGTGGCGAAATAGAACTGGTACCACCACGCGAATTCGGCCTTCGGCGGCAACGGCGTGCGATTGGCTTGCTGACTGCCGATCAGATAGCCGCTCACCGAGACGAGCGCCTTGCAGCGCTCCGGCCACAACGCCGCGACGATGTCGGCGGTGCGCGCGCCCCAGTCGAAGGCGCCGAATACGGCCTGGTCGATCTTGAGGGCGTCCATGAGCGCGATGGCGTCCACGGCGACCACCGCCTGCTGCCCGTTGCGCGGCGTATCCGTGGAGAGAAAGCGCGTGGAGCCGTAGCCGCGCAGGTACGGCACGATCACGCGATAGCCCGCCGCGGCCAGCAACGGCGTGACCTCGGCGAAGCTGTAGATGTCGTAGGGCCAGCCGTGCAGCAGGATGACCGGCGTGCCGTTGGCGGGCCCTGCTTCGGCGTAGCCGACGTTGAGCGCGCCCGCGCCGATCTGGCGGATCGTGCCGAACGATGCCGTGTGCGTAGCGCCCGTCTTTGCGTCGCCCGTCTTTCCGTCGCTCATGGCGCCGGTCGTCTGCGCCTGCGCCGAAGTGCCGAGACCGAGTTCCATCAGGCTGAGACCGGCCACGGCCGTTCCCAGCAGTCGGCGTCGCCGGGCGTTCACTGCATCTTCCATGAGGTGTGCTCCTTGTCGGGTAGTGGGTGAGCGCGCGGCCTGAACGGCCGCGGCAGGTACTGCGGACATTGGAACGCCGGGATGTATCTGGCGTGTTGCGGCGAAGACACGGTCGCGTAAGGCCGTGTGTCCGCGTGCGGGACGGATACGTTGCGATACAAGGAAGACGGCGCCTTCGCGCGAGGGCGCGTCGTGCCGCGCGGGTGATTAACGGGTGATTGGCGGGCGGCGGGTAGAGGAGTGTGGAAGGCGCCTGGCGAAGCGGAGTGCGGCCGGCGTGTCTGGTCAGGGCCCCACGTCGAGGCCCCGATGCCTGATCGGTTCTAAGGCCCCACGCGCAGGACGATGCCGGAGGAAATCTGCACCAGCAGATAGTCGCCGCCTACGCCGAGCCAGTAGTAGCCGCGCGGCGGCGGCGCGAGCCGATAGGCGCGCCAGTCGTCGATCACGTACTGGCGGTCGCGGTATTCGGGCGGCAGGCGGTCGCCCTTGCGCCAGTGTCCCGGCGCGTAAGCCGAGGCGCCCGGACCGTCGGGACCGTGGCCCGGGGGCATGTGCTCCGGACCGTGACCCCGGCCATGGTCCTGGTCGCCCTTGCCGTGATTGCCTCTTCCGTGGTCGTCGTGCGGCTGCGCGCTGACAGCCGAGGCAGCCAGCATGCCGGTGACGATCAGCGACCCGAGAAACACGCGCGATTTCTTCATTGCTTTCTCCTGTGCGGGGAATTGCCGGAGTGGCAGAGGCAGGCTAACACCCTGCCGGCGGTCGTGCCATCGAACGGGTCAGGGGGCGCCTGGTGCGCGTGAACTGCCGCTGTCGTGGGCAGGCGGCCATGCTCGAGGCGTCCTTAAAGGCTACTCAGGTCGCAACAGATCGAGCCCCGCCAACACGATGACACCACTGAGCGCCATGATGGGCACCGAGTGCCGGCCCAGATAGAGCGTGGCTGCCGCCAGCCAGCTCGCAACGAAAAACGCTCCGATTCGCTTCATGTCGTGCGCGCGCCGTGATGGCCGCGTTCCTGATGGTGATTGAGGATGCCGGCGACGCCGATGGTCCGGGGACTTTGCCGCTGTGCCGGGCCGGCGTTTGCTGTTCCGGCCGGCTCTTGCGCCGTGCGTCGTGTTGCGGTGGGCACGCGTCGCAGGCGTGCAAATTATAGGGGTTTTCCCTCGTCCGGCCATGGCTGCAGGACCTGCGCCGGGCGCGCCCGGCATGCGGCACATCGGGGTACATCGGCGTGCGTGGAAGTGTCTCGTGCAACGGGCCCGGTGCGGCTTGATTGCGGTCAAGGCCGGCTTTCGTGGCCGCACGATACTTTTTGAAGAGCGTCTGCCGCGTTTTGCGGCAGGCCGTCCGTCGTCCGCGATTGCCGCGAGGAGAGACATCATGGTGCCGTCCGCCATGCATACGGCCGTGCAGGCCATCATCAGGGAACACCAGCAGCTCGCCGTGGTGGTCAATGGTATGCAGCGCTTCGTGGAGCGTGTCGACGCCCACGCGCAAACGCCCGATCCCATCGTGTTTCGCGCGATGCTCTACTACATCCGCGAATATCCCGAGCAGATCCATCATCCGAAGGAAGACTGCTATCTGTTCGCGCGGCTGCGCATGCGCACGGCGGACCTCGACGAGATCATCGAGGAACTGGAGCACCAGCACGCGCAGGGCGAAGCGAAGGTGCGCGAGCTGGAGCGCGCATTTACGCGCTACGAACTGGCGGACGAGGCGGCCTTCGCGGCGCTGCGCGAGAGCGTTCACGAATACGCGCGGTTCTTCGCGGAGCATCGCCGCCTGGAGGAGGAGTTGATCCTGCCGGCCGCGCTGCGCTTCCTGACGCCCGAAGACTGGACCGAGATCGACGCCGCGTTCGGCGCCAATCGCGACCCGTTCGAAGGCATGAAGACGGAGAGCGATCTCGATCATCTGTTCGAGATGGTAGTGAAGGCGCTTCCGGATTTTGGCGGGTGAGGGCGGTTGTTTCGTCGTCCGTTGTTGCAGACGCCGCGCCGTGATGGGCGCCCTGGCGGCCGGAGTTTTCGTTGAGGCGGCCGAAGCCGGTGCGGCATACGGCAATGCCGCACACATCCACCGATGTACACGACCTTCTGCTGAAGTCGGTCCGCGACATGAAGAAGGGGCGGGCTAACCGCACGCCGCCCGTCTTTCACTGACTTCACTGACGCATCAAGCCCGTGCTCAGAAGAACCCCAGCGGCTGCTCGCTGTAGCTCACGAGCAGGTTCTTCGTCTGCTGGTAGTGGTCGAGCATCATCTTGTGCGTCTCACGGCCAATGCCCGACTGCTTGTAGCCGCCGAACGCTGCATGCGCCGGGTACGCGTGATAGCAGTTCGTCCACACGCGGCCCGCCTGGATGGCGCGGCCGAAGCGGTACGCACGCGTGCCGTCGCGCGTCCACACGCCGGCGCCCAGGCCGTACAGCGTGTCGTTGGCGATTTCCAGCGCCTCTTCTTCGGTCTTGAACGTCGTGACCGACACCACCGGCCCGAAGATTTCTTCCTGGAAGATGCGCATGCGGTTGTGGCCGCGGAACACCGTCGGCTTCACGTAGTAGCCCTTCGAGAGTTCGCCCGCGAGCACGTTGCGCTCGCCGCCCGTCAGGCATTGCGCGCCTTCCTGGCGGCCCAGGTCGATGTACGAGAGGATCTTTTCGAGCTGTTCCTGCGAGGCCTGCGCGCCGATCATCGTCTTCGGGTCGAGCGGATGGCCCTGCTGC
Source organism: Paraburkholderia kururiensis (assembly GCF_034424375.1). Taxonomy (NCBI): domain Bacteria; kingdom Pseudomonadati; phylum Pseudomonadota; class Betaproteobacteria; order Burkholderiales; family Burkholderiaceae; genus Paraburkholderia; species Paraburkholderia kururiensis. The sequence continues at coordinate 5,019,718 of NZ_CP139965.1, forward strand.
ACGGCGGCCACACGTTTGAGCGCGCGTTCCATGAAGCGGTCGTAGATCTTTTCATCGATCAGCACGCGCGACGGACACGTGCAGACTTCGCCCTGGTTCAGCGCGAACATCGCGAAGCCTTCGAGCGCCTTGTCGAAGTAGCCGTCGTCGCGGTCCATGACGTCGGCGAAGAAGATGTTCGGGCTCTTGCCGCCCAGTTCGAGCGTGACGGGAATGATGTTCTCGCTCGCGTACTGCATGATGAGGCGGCCCGTCGTGGTCTCGCCCGTGAAGGCCACCTTCGCGATGCGCTTGCTCGTGGCGAGCGGCTTGCCTGCTTCCAGACCGAAGCCGTTCACGACGTTGAGCGTGCCCTTGGGCAGGATGTCCTGGATCAGCTCCATCAGCACGAGGATCGAGGCGGGCGTCTGCTCGGCGGGCTTCAGCACGATGCAGTTGCCTGCCGCCAGTGCAGGCGCGATCTTCCACGCGGCCATGAGGATCGGGAAATTCCACGGAATGATCTGGCCGACCACGCCGAGCGGCTCGTGGAAGTGATAGGCGACGGTGTCGTGATCGACCTCGCAGACCGAGCCTTCCTGGGCGCGGATGCAGCCGGCGAAGTAGCGGAAGTGGTCGATGGCGAGCGGGATGTCGGCGGCCATGGTTTCGCGCAGGGGCTTGCCGTTGTCGATGGTCTCGGCCACGGCGAGGCGCTGCAGGTTCGCTTCCATGCGGTCGGCGATGCGGTTGAGCACGCTGGCGCGGTCAGCAGGCGAGGCCTTGCCCCAGGCGTCTTTCGCGCGATGCGCGGCATCGAGGGCGAGTTCGACGTCTTCGGCGCGCGAGCGCGGAATGGAGGTGAACGGCTCGCCGGTGATGGGCGAGACGTTATCGAAGTACTCGCCGCCGACAGGCTTCACCCATTCGCCGCCGATGAAGTTTCCGTACTGCTTTTTGTAGGGGTATTCGGTGGTCAGGAACTGCATTTCCGCGTGGTTCATGATGTCTCTCCTCCAGGGATGGGCCGGCATCCGCGCCCTGCGTGTCGGCAGGCTCCGCACGGTGAAGCGCGGGAAAACACGGATGCGTTGATCTGATGTGCGCATGACGCATGTATGGCGTGCGCATGACGTGCGCTTTGGGCTGCGAGCCCGATCAGCGAGAACCATGCCATCGCGAACGCGCCCGCATCATGCGCGACGCGTGCAACGCGAGGCGGCGCTCAATGCGCGGTCCAGCGCTTCATCCGTTCGCCGGAAGAAGCCCCGCGACCCAGGGGACTGTTCCCTCCGGCAACACACGCGGCCTGCGGCTGTACCAGACTGCAACACCTCGAACGTGGGGCGCGCACCCTGCGCCGCCCGACGTTTCTTGCGTCATCCCTTCCCACGCTAGGCAAATCGCTGCAAACCGCTTGAGGCAGATCAATGGCATGCGACTTGCAAAAAGCGGCGCGCTGCCATTGACGCACTCGCCGGACGATGGCGCCGCAACCGGGCATCGCCCTCGATAAATCGACAGGAGACAAGGATGAAAGCACGTTTAGCAACGGCTACGCGGCCCACGGCGCTCGCCCTGGGCATCGCGCTGGCCGCGAGTCTCGGCCTGGGCGCAATCGCCGCCGCGAACGCCGACGAATATCCGGCCGTGACGTACGACCGGCTCACCGCGGCGCAAGACGATCCCGGTTGGCTCACCTACTACCGCACCTATAACGGCCACGCGCATTCGCCGCTCAAGCAGATCGACACGTCCAACGTGAAGACGCTCAAGCAGGCGTGGACCTACAAGTTTCCCGCCGAGCTTCAGCAGGGCTTCGAAGCCACGCCTATCGTCAACGGCAACTATCTGTTCGTGACCACGCCGAAGGACAACGTCTACGCGTTCGATGCGACCACGGGCAAACAGCTCTGGAAATACGAGCCGAAGCTGGGCGCCGAGTCGTTCAAGACGGCGTGCTGCGACGTCGTGAATCGGGGCGTGGCGCTCTACGGCAAGAACGTCTACGTCGCGATGCTGAGCGGCGAAGTGGCGGCGCTGGATGCGCAGACGGGCGCGCTCGTCTGGAAGAAGTCGATGTTCGAGCCGGGTCTCGGCTACGCGTTCTCGCTTGCGCCGCTCGCCATCGACGGCGCGCTCGTGGTGGGCAGCGCAGGCGGCGAGTACGGCGCGCGCGGTTTCATCGCGGCGCTGAGCCCCGACGACGGCAAGGTGCTCTGGAAGCGCTTCACGATACCGGGCGCGAGCGAGAAGAACGGCAACACCTGGCCCGACGGCATGCAGGAACACGGCGGCGCGCCCGCCTGGCTCACGGGCACCTACGACGCCGATTCGCGCACACTCTACTGGGGCGTGGGCAATCCGGGGCCGTGGCTCGCGGATCTGCGTCCCGGCGACAACCTCTACTCCGACTCGCTGCTCGCGCTCGACCCGAAGACCGGCGACCTCAAGTGGCACTACCAGTACACGCGCCACGACACGTGGGACTACGACGGCGTGAACACGCCCGTGCTCGCGAAGATCCAGTACGAGGGCAAGGACTACGACGCGATCATCCACGCGGACCGCAACGGCTACTTCGATGCGATCGACCGCGGCACCGGCAAGCTGATCTACGCGAAGGCGTTTGTGAAGGCGACCTCGGTGACGGGCTACACGCCCGAGGGCGCGCCCATCCAGGACCAGTCGAAGTATCCGAAAGTGGGCACGACGATCGAAACGTGCCCGAGTTTCCTCGGCGGCAAGAACTGGTGGTCGCTGTCGTACGACCCCGAGCGGCATCTCGCCATCGTGCCGGCGCTGCATGCGTGCATGACGCTTTCGGGCAAGTCGGTGAACTTCATGGAAGGGCTGCCGTATCTGGGCGAAGGCTTCGAGATCAAGCCGGAGCCGGGCAGCAAGGGCTTCGGCGAGTTGCAGGCCATCGACGTGAACACCGGCAAGAAGGTGTGGAGTCACTGGAGCAAGCTGCCGTGGAACGGCGGCGTGGCGACGACGGCGAGCGGCATCGCGTTCAGCGGCGCGCTGGACGGCCACCTCTACGCATTCGACGAAGCCACCGGCAAGGTGCTGTGGCAGAGCCCGAAACTCGCGAGCGGCATCGTCTCGCAACCTGCGGTGTTCGAGTCGGGCGGCAAGGAGTACGTCGCGGTGCTCGCGGGCTACGGCGGCGCCAACCCGATCTGGGGCGGCCCGATGGCCAAGGCCGCGGAGAAGGTGCCGCGCGGCGGCACGCTCTACGTCTTCGCGCTCGGCGGCGCGTGATTCAACCCGGCGCAGCGCGGCACGGCGGCATCGTCCGTCGTGCGCGCGGCTGCGCCGGCGCTTACCGGAAAGTACTCTCATGAATACCCGACTTCATTCCCTGGCTTCGTTGGCTTTCACGAGCGCGCTGCTCGCAGGCACCGCGTTCTCGTCCGCCGATGCCTTCGCCGGCGTGCGCGTCTGCACGTTTCCCGGCAGCCCGTCCGCGCCGCTCGATCGCGCTGTGGCGCGTGAAGCGTTCAAGGCCGCGCACATTCAGGCCACCGTGCTGGACGGTGCATTCGACGCGAGCGACGACGACGGCGTCTCGCTCAAGGAACTCAACGCGGCGCTCGCCCAACACTGCGACGTGATCGCGGGCTTCCCGCGCTCTACCGCCGCCGATGCTTCGGATAGCAAACTAACGTTCTCGCGCGGCTATCTGCGCTCGGGCTACGTGAGCGTGACCACGGACGCCGCGGCGGCGTCCTCGAGCACAGCGAACGTCATTGCGGCCACGTATGCGAGCCCGGGGCAACTCATCGCGGTCCAGCAAAAGGGCGCGCGGCTCGTGCTCGAAAACACGTCGGAGTCCACGGTCGATGCCGTCGTGACCGGTCACGCCGGGCGCGCCATCGTCTGGTATCCGGCGCTCGTGGCGTATCGGCTTGCGCATCCTGAGAAAAAGCTCGCGGTGGCGGGCACGTCGTCGCCGTATGCGGACTGGCATCTCGTGTTCGCGTTCGGCGCGAAGAGCGCGGCATTGCAGCCGCGCGTGAATGCGGCGCTGGCGGCGATGTCCGCGGACGGGCGCCTCGCGGCCATGACCGAGCAATGGGCACTGCCGAAGACGGCGGTGGCGGCGGCTTCCGTGGGTGCGTTGGCTACACGCGCCGCGTCGCATGCGCAGGCCGATGCATTCGCGTACCGCGACGGCCCGGCACCGACGCACGCATGGAATGCCCACGGCCCGGCGTTGCTTGCGGCAAGCCTCTCGTCTTCCGCGCAGGCCGGCGGTTTCATCAAGGTGGATGCGAGCACGGCCGGTGCGCCTTCGTTCAACAGCGCGCAGGTCGCCCACGGCAAGAAGCTTTACGCGGGCGCCTGTGCAAAGTGCCACGGTGCGAACCTCGAAGGCCTCAACGCGCCTGCGTTGAAGGGCCCCGCGTTTGCGCCCGTGTCGGGCTCGCATCTCACCATTGGCGGCGTGTTCACCTACATGTTCACCAACATGCCCGCCGACAACCCCGGCAAGCTGAAGCCGCAGGACTACGCGGACCTCATGGCGTACCTGCTGAACTCGAACGGCTACGCAGCGGGTGCGACGAAGCTCACCGCGGATGCGGCGAAGGCATCGGCGACGCCGCTCAACGCGGGGTCGGCGGTGACGGTGGGGGCGTCGCAGTAATCGGTGCAATTGCAGTAGAGAGAGGTCTCCGGCCCAACCGCAAGGTCGGTCCGTTGGCGGTCGCGCGGCACGCTCCGTGTGCGTAGGGAGATGCCGCGCGGTCGCATTTTTTTGCGTACTCGTTGCGCAAGACGCGATAACGAACATGCCGCACGTTTCGCCTCGGCAAAACGTGCGGCATGTTCTATTGGCTCGTCCCGAGCGTTGTCCTGAGCACTTCAGTGCCGCGGGAACTGAACCGTACGCGCGACCCTCACCGCGCCTTCAATGAATTCTCGCGACTGCGAAACACAAGCGGCTGCACCGTCGTGTCGTGCGCTTCGGCGTGCCGGCGCGCGAGCTTCACCGCTTGCTCGACCACGCCGTGGTGCGAGGACTTCGAGCAGACAGGATCGGCGCCCGCCGCATCGCCCGCGAGCTGATACGCCTGGCAGCGGCAGCCGCCGTGATCGGTGTGGCGCTCGTCGCAGTCGCGGCACGGTTCCTTCATCCAGTGCTCGCCGCGATACGCGTTGAACGCTGCGCTGTCGTACCAGATGTCCTTGATGGCCGTATCGCGCACGTTCGGAAACGTGAGCCCCGGCAGCGACCGCGCGGCATGGCACGGCAGCGCCGTGCCGTCGGGCGACACGGCGAGAAACACCGATCCCCAGCCGTTCATGCAGGCCTTGGGGCGCACCTCGAAGTAATCGGGCACCACGAACAGGATGCGGCAACGCTCGCCCACGCGCGCGCGGTAAGCATTGACCACGTCTTCCGCTTCGCGCAACTGCTCGGCGGTGGGCATGAGCTGCGTGCGGTTCAGGAGCGCCCAGCCGTAGTACTGCGTGTTCGCGAGTTCGAGATACTCGGCGCCCATGTCGAGCGCCATCTCGATGATCTGCGCCACGTGCGGCAGGTTATAGCGATGCAGCACGCAGTTGAGCACCATCGGATAACCGTGCGACTTGATGAGCCGCGCGACGCGCTGCTTGAGTTCGAACGTGCGCGTGCTGGTGAGGAAGTCGTTGAGTTCGCGCGTGGAGTCCTGAAACGAGAGCTGGATGTGGTCGAGGCCCGCCTCCTTGAGCTTGCCGATGCGCACCTCGGTCAGTCCAATGCCTGACGTGATGAGGTTCGTGTAGAAGCCGAGCCCGCGTGCGTAGCCCACCAGTTCTTCGAGGTCGTCGCGCAACAGCGGCTCGCCGCCCGAGAAGCCGATCTGCGCGGCGCCTAACGCACGTGCCTCGCGGATGACGTTGCGCCAGGTCTGTGTATCGAGTTCGGCCTCGTGGCGCGCGAAGTCGACGGGGTTGTAGCAGAACGCGCAATGCAGCGGGCAGCGCCACGTGAGTTCGGCGAGCAGCCAGAGAGGGGGCGGGGCCTCCTTTGGCACGGGCGCTATTGCCTCGTTCTGATCGTGCTGCTCACATGTGGCTATTGAGGCTGGCATCTCGTCGTTCATGCGTTCAATCGACCCAGCCGCGCTGTCGCGCGTGCCAAAGGAAGCGATGCACGTCCGGCGCGAGGTCGGAGGCACTGAAGATCTCTTCGAGCTCGCCGATGATGTCGTCGAGTTCGCGCGTGCCGTCGCAGCGCGCCAGGATGGCGCCCGCGCTCGGATTGAGCTTCACCATGCCTTCGGGGTAGAGCAGCACGTAGCCGTTCTGTGCAGGCTCCCATTGCAGCCGGAACATGCGCCGCAGACACGGCCGCGGGTTCACGCCGAGATCGGAATCGACGGTGTTCATACGGGGTACGCCTTTTCGATGGCATCGAGCATCGACCACAGAATGTCGAGCTTGAACTGGAGAATTTCCATGGCGCGCTGCTGGGCCTTCGGCGTCGTGAAGTACGCGAGCGTGACGGCGAGCCCGTGTTGCACGTCGCGCTGTGCGAGCGGAATGCGGCTGCGGAAATACTGCAGGCCGTCCTGCTCGATCCACGGGTAGAGCGTGGGCCAGCCCGCAAGCCGGTCGCGGTGAATCTGCGGCGCGAACATTTCCGTGAGCGACGAGCACACGGCTTCCTGCCACGGCGCGCGGCGCGCGAAGTTCACGTAGGCATCCACGGCGAAGCGCACGCCGGGCAGCACGTGCTCGAGCGACCAGAGTTCGTCGCGATCGATGCCCACGGCGTCGCCGAGCCGCGCCCACGCTTCGATGCCGCCCGCGTGTTCGCCGTAGCCGTCGTGGTCGTGCAGTCGCTCGATCCAGAGCCGGCGCGTTTCGCGGTCCGGACAGTTCGAGAGAATGGCCGCGTCCTTGAGCGGAATGTTGATCTGGTAGTAGAAGCGGTTCGCCACCCAGCCGCGAATCTGCTCGGGCGAACACCCGCCGCTGTTCATCTTCACGTTGAACGGGTGATAGATGTGATAGCGCGCACCGAGCGCGCGCAACTGCGCTTCGAATTCCTCCGCGGGCCACGGCGTTTCGTGTGTTTCGTGCAGTTCGTGCGAGGCGCAGGCGGAACTCGAAGCGGAGGCGGACGAAAATGCGGGCAGGGCTGCGTTCATGATCAAACCTCGAATTGCATGCCGTCGCGCGCCACTTCGATGCCGCGCGCACGAATCGCCGCGTACTCGGCCGAATGCGGGTCGAGTATGGGGTTGGTGTTGTTGATGTGGATGAGCACCTTGCGCGTGGCGCGCGGCAGTCCGTCGAGCAGCTGCACCATGCCGGGCTCGCCTCTGTAGCCGCATTGCGCGAGGTGGCCCATGTCGATGGCGAACTTGTCCGCGAGACCCAGGTCGATCATTTCGGTCTGCGACCAGAACGTGCCGTCCACGAGTACGAGCTGGGCCGAGTTCATCGCGGCCAGCACCGCCGGCGATGCCCCGGCAAGACCCGGCGCGTAGAACACACGCGCGCCGTTGGCCACGTTCTCGATCACGAGTGCAATGTTGTCGCCGGGCACGCCGGATTCGCGTCGCGGCGAGTAGGGCGGCGCCTTGCTTTCCACGGCGATCGCCGTGAAGCGCAGTCCTTTCGCATGCGCAATCTCGAACGGTTCGTCGAGCACGATGTCGTGACGGTCCACGCCGCAGTAATGCGCGAGGAGCGGCACGAGCGGCAGGCCGGTGGAGAGGTCGTCGAAGACGGGCGGCGTCGCGTAGAGCGGCAGCGGCGCCGTGCGTTCGCGCAGCATGAGGAGGCCCGTGACGTGATCGATCTGTGCATCGATCAGCATCACGGCCACGATGCCGGTGTCCCGCACCGACCGTGCAGGCTGCAACTCGGGATGCGAGCGCAACTGCGCGAGCAGGTCGGGCGAGGCGTTGATCAGAACCCAGTCCGTACCGTTGCCGCTCACCGCGATCGACGACTGCGTGCGCGGCTGGATGTCGCCGGTATAGCCGCGGGCGTGAGTGCAATTGGCGCAGTTACAGTTCCACTGCGGCAGGCCGCCGCCCGCGCCGGAGCCCAGAATCCTGATCTTCATGATGTTGCGTGGCGGGCGCCGTCAACGCATGCGTGGCCCTTCGGCCCGCATGCGCACGGCGCGTCGCGTTCCGTTTAGCGGTTGGCGATGTACATCGTGATTTCGAAGCCGAAACGCAGATCGGTATAGGCGGGGGTGGTCCATTGCATGGCTGTCTCCTTGAGTTTGATGGGATAAGAACCGCCGCATCGCGTGCGTGCGGTCGGGGCTTTCATTGCAAGGTCCATGCCGGTGATGCGTGTGCGTCGCCGACGCAAAAGCGAACGACGTGCGCGTGCCGCGATGCGCGTTTCGAAGACGGTATCGGGGCACGTGGGCAGCCGATCGGACCGAGAATCGGACAGAGAATCGGGCTGAACGCGGGCCGAATGCGGACTTAACGTACGTTGAACCCGAGGCTTTTGTCTGTCCTTTCATGTTGCCTTCGGTTCGGGCTGCATCGCAGCGAGGGCGTCCACTGGTGATCGAGCCGCAATAGAGCCGCCATCGCCGCCTGCGCTGTTCCGTTGTGCCACACGGGTGTTCCAGAACGGAACAGCATGCGATCGAGCCGGCGCGACGCGCGTTATGAATTCACGGCGTTGTCGTCGTCGCCTTCGCCCTGCCCCTCGTTCGAAAGCGACGGCAGCTTGCGGTAGATCGTGTTGCGCGACACACCGAGCGCACGCGCCGCGGCCGACACGTTGCCGCCATGCTGCGCGACCGCTGCCGCGATGGCCTGCGCTTCCACGTCTTGCAGCCGCGCGCCGCGCAGCGGTATGACCTGCACGTTGCCCTGGTGCTGATCCTGGGACGACGCGACACCTTGAGCGAGACCCGGGCGCGGATTGCGTAGGTCGTCGAAGAAGTCGTCGGGCAAATGCTCGCGGCGAATCTCGCCGTCTTCGTCCACCATCGCGGCGGCCGTGCGCAGCAGGTTCGCGAGCTGACGGAAATTGCCCGGCCACGTGCATTGCGTAAAGAGCGTCATGACGTCGTCGGCGACGGTGAGCGGCGCGTCGCTGGGAAGGCGCCCCGCCTGCTGCGATTCGTGATGCAACATCTTGAGCACCACGGCTTCGAGATCCGTGCGCTCGCGCAGCGGCGGCAGCTTCACAACGAGCCCGTTCAGCCGGTAGTAGAGGTCTTCGCGGAAGCGGTTCTGCGCGATCATCTCGCGCAGGTCGCGGTGCGTGGCGCAGACCACGGCGATGTCCACGGGAATCGAGCGCGCCGAGCCGAGCGGGTTTACCTGGCGCTCCTGGAGCACGCGCAGCAGCCGCACCTGGAGCGGATACGGCATGTCGCCGATCTCGTCGAGAAACAGCGTGCCGCCGTTGGCCTGCAACAGCTTGCCGACGGCGCCTTTGCGCCGCGCGCCCGTGAACGCGCCTTCCTCGTAGCCGAACAGTTCGGATTCGATCAGCGTTTCGGGAATCGACGCGCAGTTCACCGCGACGAAAGGCCCCGCGTGACGCGGCGAGTCGTTGTGGATGGCGCGCGCGAGCAGTTCCTTGCCGGTGCCCGTCTCACCGTTGATCAGGATCGGGACGTCTTTGCCGATCACCTTGCGCACCTTGCCGATGACGGCCGCGACCTGCGGGTCGCCGGTGTCGAGATAGGCGAGGCGCGAGAGCATGGTGGTGCGGCCATGGGCAGGCGCGGCGCCGGCGCTCACGGCGGTTGCGCTTGCCGCCGCGGCGGCCGGTTGTGCCGTGTCGTTCTGCGCCGCATCGGATTGCAATGCGCGCGCCGTGGAAGCGGGCAGCGCCGGCCGGCGGAAGTCCACCTTCGCACACACCGTGGCACCGGTGTGCAGATTCAACGCAATGTACTGGCCCGGGCTCGCACGCAGCCGTTCGAGCAGCTGCGCGCTGCCCACGCCAAAGAGCGACGACAGCGTATGCGCGCGCAACGCCGAAAGCGGCAGCCCCAGCTGGAACTGCGCGCTGCGATTCGCGGCGAGAAAGCGGCCGTCCGAGGTGAACGCGGCAATGCCCTCCATCAACGTGCCGAGGAACTCGGGGCGCGCGTGAAACGCGATCTGCAGCGTTTCGCGGAACGTGTTCATGAACAGATGGTTCTCGATCATCTGCACCGACATTCGTGCGAGCGCCATGGTGTGCTGGTGATAGCTGCGGTGGTCGCCCGTCACGTCGAGCACGCCGATCAGGTCGCCGTAAGGGTCCACGATGGGCACGCTCGAACACGTGAGAAAGCGGTTGGCCGCCAGATAGTGCTGGTCGCCGTGCACGACCGTGGGCGAACGTTCCGCAATGGCGGTGCCGATCGCGTTGGTGCCCTGGCGGTCTTCGGCCCAGTTCGCGCCTGGGCGCAGCGCGACCTTTTCGGCGCGGCGCAGGAAGTCGTCGTCGCCGACAGAATGCAGGATCAAGCCTTGGGAGTCCGTCAGCACGATCATGCTTTGTGTGTTGACGATCTGCTCGTGCAGCGTTTCCATGACCGGCGTGGCGTGCGCGCACAGAATGCGGTTCTGCTCGAGCTTGAGGCGCAGTTCGGAGGCCGGCAGCACGTCGTAGTCCGGGCGCGTGGACGCGCTGAGTCCGTACATTTCCGAACGTTCGTGAGACTTCTGGATTTCCGGGGCGAGCCAGCTGGACTCGCGCGTCGCCGACGGGCCGGCGACGTGACGGACGTCGTCACGCATTGTCTCCTCCTTGTTTTGCGCCGATCGTTTTGCCGGCGCCTTGGGTGCTGCGGATAATGCAAATTCTGCGCCAGTGGGTATTGGCGGGTGGCCGCCGTCCATCGCCGGGACGGCGTGGCTTACAGCGGCCTGTCGGTAAAACGCGCAGCGCGTCTGATGGCAGTCGACACCTGCGTTTTGCGCGATGTACACGCTGTACTGTGCGGTGTGCCCTCGTACCGGCGTTGACCTGTATCAAGCCGCATAGCGCCGCGCGAGGTCTGAAAAATGGCGGCGCAAGCGCCACGGCACGACAAACGCAACGCGCTTGCTGCTGCTTCCCTTCTGCATCTGCGGGAACCTGAGAAGGCCGGGCACGGACATATCGATAGTGGGGCGCGAGTCGAGGCCCCTGTTTTTCCGCACGACCTGCATCATCTCCGCCGCCACGCGGCACAGGCCGTGCTACCGCGTTCGCCCCTGACCTGTTTTCATCGAGGCTGTCCGTTACGTCACTCATGCGAAAAAAATCGTTCTCGTCCGTCGCTATCGTTCCGCTCGTGTTGCTGGTGGCGCTGTTCCCCGCCGCGAGTACCGCGCGCGATGTCTATGCGGCCGCGGCGCCGGCCAGTGCCGCATCGGCGAGTGCGGCGTCGGCGGCTGCCGCCAGTCCGCCGCGATTGACGCCCGACGAAGCGCGCACCGCGCTCGATGTGCTCGACAGCCCGGCGCGGCGCGCGCAGGTCGAGACCACATTGCGTGCGATCGCGGCGGCGGGTGCGCTTGCCGCGCCCGCCAGTGCGCCCGCCGCCGCGAGCGCAGCAGCGAGCGGTGCAGCGGCGGCGAGCGGCACGGTGGCATCGGCGGCATTGCAGTCGAATGGACTCGCGGCGCAACTCGCGCGGCAGGGCGCGCACTGGGCCGTGCACGTCGCGGCGGCGCTGCGGCGGTCGGTGGCGGCCTTGCTCGATGTGTCGTCGTTGCGCGCGTGGTGGGCGGATGCGCTGACCAACCCCGCGAAGCAGAGCGCGGCGCGCGACGTGGCGCTGGCATTGCTCGCCACGTTGCTGCCTGCGTTCATCGTCGAGTGGGGCGCGCGCCGCGCTCTGCGGCAGGTGATTCGCACCGTTGCCGCACGCAGGCGCGATCAGGCGGATCGCGCCGAACAGCGCGAACGTGAAGCGGCGGCTGCGGCGCGCAAAGCCGAGCACGCTCACGAAGACCCAAGCCGCTCCGTTTCCGCCACGCCCGCAGGCCCCACGACGACCCTCACGCCACGCACGCGCAGCGGTGCGGCCAAGGAGGCGCGCGGCAAGCTGCACGCCGCGCAGCACTGGTCGCTGCTGCGGCATCTGCCGCGCGCCGCGCTGCGCGCGCTGTTGCGGGCGCTGCCGCTCGCGGCGTTCGTCGCGGTGGCAAGCGGCGCCATGTCGCTCTTCACGACCGACGGTTCGCCCGCGGACAGCGTCATCGGCTCGCTCATCGACATCTACGTGATTTGCCGCGTGGTCGTGATCGTCGGCGAATTCTTCGCGCAGCCCGATGCGCCGGGTCTGCGGCTGCTGTTCTTCTCCGACCACTGGGCGGCCTGGCTGCAACGCTGGATCGTGCGGATCGTCGTGATCGCGGGCGCCGGTGCGGCCGTGGCGGAAACGGCCGCTGCACTCGGCCTCAACGAAGGCGCGCATGCGGCGTTGATGAAGGTGATCGCGCTCATCGGCCACGTCATGATCGCCGTGATGATTCTGCAAAGCCGCAAGCCCGTGGCCGCATGGCTGCGCGAGCGCAGCGCACATCGTCAGTCGCTTTCCATTGCCGGCAATCTGCTTGCCGATGCGTGGGCGGGCATCGCTGTGTTCGTCGTGATGGCGCTGTGGTTCGTCTGGGCGCTCGACGTGCGCGACGGCTACCGCCTGCTGCTTCATACCGGCGGCGTGTCGGTCGCCATCCTGATCGGTGCGCGGGTGGCGTCTATCGTGCTGCACGGTGCGCTTGCGCGTCTTTTCCAGCAGAAGGAAGGAGCGCCCTCGTCGCTCGTGCAGCAGCGCGCGTATCGCTATTACCCGCTGTTGCGCGGCATCGTTTCGGCGTTCGTGACCATCGTTACCGTGTTTCTGCTGCTGCTCGTGTGGGGTGTGGACCTGCGTACGCTGTTTGCGGACGGCACCGTGGGGCACCGGCTGGCGTCGGCGCTCGCCACCATCGCGGTGGCGGCGGTCGTCGCGCTCGTGGCGTGGGAAGCCATCAACGTCGCCATCGAACGGCGGCTCGACAACTGGACGACGAGCGGCGACCTCGTGCGCGCCGCGCGGTTAAGGACGCTCGTGCCGATGGTGCGCACGCTGCTCTTCATCGTCATCGCGCTTGTCGTGGTGCTCACGGGTCTCTCGGAACTCGGCGTGAACACGGGGCCGTTGCTGGCGGGCGCGAGTATCTTCGGCGTGGCGCTCGGCTTCGGTTCGCAAAAGCTCGTGCAGGACTTCATCACGGGCATCTTCCTGCTCATGGAAAACGCCATGCAGGTGGGCGACTGGGTGACGCTCGCGGGCGTGTCGGGCACGGTGGAGTATCTGTCCATTCGCACGGTGCGCCTGCGTGCCGGCGACGGTTCGCTGCATACGGTGCCGTTCAGTTCGGTCACGACCATCAACAACACGAATCGCGGCATCGGCAACGCGGCCGTGAAGGTGAACATCGTCTACGGCGAAGACCTGGACCGCGCAGTCGCGACGCTCACGGAGATCGGCGCCGCCTTGCGCGCAGACGATGCGTTCAAGGCCGGCATTCTCTCGGACTTCGCGTTCTGGGGCGTGGACGCGGTGGACGGCGCGGCCGTGACGCTCGTGGGCCAGGTGCAATGTACCGACAAGGCGCGCTGGGGCGTGCAGCGCGAATTCAACCGGCGCATTGCGGACGAGTTCCGCGCGCGCGGCATCCGCATCGCGAATCCGCAGCGCACGGTGTGGGTGAGCGGCGAGACGGCGAAGCACGATGCAGCCGACGAGGCGGGCCCCACCCGCCACACGGGCCACGAGTCGCACGACGCAGAAACGGCGCAGGCGGGCGCGTCCGGGCAGAAGCCTTCGGGCGCCGAACAATCCGTTGGCGATCCTGCGCCCACGGGCGGCGCGCGAGGCGGCAGCGGCCAGGGTGGTCGCGAGCCGTCTTGAGGCGGAGCGGTCATCACGCCGCCCAGGCATCGACGGTAGAATCAGCGCTCCCCCAGCGAGGCCCTCGACCGAGGGCCTTTCCATGCTCACGATGCGACGCCCGGCGTACCGCTCGTTCCGTTCGCCGACACGTTGCCTACGGTACGAACGGAGGTGCACGTGCGCGCTGCTCTCATCCCATCGATTCGTATTGCGTTCCTTTTGGCGTTGCTTTCCGGTGTGCTGTCTACGTCGCTCGTGGTCTGGGCCGCGGGGGACTCGCATGGCCCGACCGCCGATTCCGTCACCCTGCATCACCGCACGCCCGACCGCAGCGGACAGTACGTGGTGCCCGGTCTCACCTGGCAACGCGCCGCGCATCTGCAACGCGATACCGGCTTCGACGGCAAGATCGAAGGCACCGTCAACGCGCAGCCGCTTTACTGGCATCCGGCTGGCACAGGCGCCGGCGCGCAGACAAGCGGGTTGCTGATCGTCGCGACCGAAACGAACGCCGTCTACGCGCTCGATGCCACCACGGGCCGCATCGTCTGGCGCACGGCGCTCGGTTCCGCCGTGCCGCGCAGCGCGATGCCATGCGGCAATATCGATCCGTTGGGCGTGACCGGCACACCCGTGATCGACGCGGCGAGCGGCACGCTTTATCTCGACGCGATGGTGCTGCGCGACGGCGAACCGCGTCACTTCGTGTTCGGACTTTCGCTGCGCGACGGCGCCGTGCTGAAGGGCTGGCCGATCGACATGGAGGCCGCGCTCAAGGCGCGCGGCGTCGCCTTCACGTCGCGCGCGCAGAATCAGCGCGGCGCGCTCGCGTTGTTGGACGGGCAACTCTTCGTGCCGTACGGCGGCAACTGGGGCGATTGCGGCGACTATCGCGGCATGGTGGTGAGCGTGCGGCTCGACCATCCGGGCGTAGCGAACGTGTGGGCCACGCGCGCGGCCAAAGGCGGCATCTGGGCGCCGGGCGGCATTGCGGCGGCCGACGGCCAGTTGTTCGTCACGACCGGCAACACCGAAGGCGCGCGCACGTGGGGCGACGGCGAAGCGGTGATTCGTCTTCGCCCCGATCTACGCCATTCGGCCGATTCCCGTGACTTCTTCGCTCCGGCAGACTGGAAGCAACTGGACGATGCGGACCTCGATCTGAGCGGCGTGAACCCCGTCCCCATCGAGCTGCACGGACGCAAGCTGATCGTCGCGCTCGGCAAGGACGGCAAGGCGTATCTGCTCGATCGCGAGAACCTGGGCGGCCTGGGCGGCGCGCTGGATGTAGCGCGCGTGTCGTCCAGTTCGATGCGCACGGCGCCGGCTTCGTGGACCACGGCTGACGGCGTGTTCGTCGCGTTTCAGGGCGCCGGGTCGGCATGCCCTTCGGGCGAAGCCGGCGCGGGGCTCACGGTGTTGCGCATCGCGTCGGCGTCGCGCGGCGGGATCGGCACGGCCTGGTGCGCCGCGCTGGACGGCGCCGGCAGCCCGATCACCACCACGAGCGACGGCAATGCCGATCGCATCGTGTGGATCGTCGGCGCCGAGGGCGACGAACGCGTGCACGGCTTTCGCGCGGACAATGGCGAGCCGGTGTTCGCGGGCGGCGCCGCAGAGGATCGCGTGCCGGGCGTGCGCCACTTCGCTACGATGCTGGCTGCGAACGGGCGGCTTTATGTGGCCGGCGATGGACGCGTGTACGCGTTCAGGACGGGGCAGTGAGGTCCGGCCGGCTAAAGAAGGAGCGGCACGGGCCGTTAATACACAGGTTTTGCGCGGCGTTTTGGGGCAACCAGTTTGCCTGCCGAAGTCCGCTCGTCGCGCCAGCCTTTTCTTTCGGAGTATCCGCTTTGCCAGTATCCCTGCGCCTGTTGAACCGCCGCGTCGCCCTCGTCTGCGCGCTTGCGTTGTCGCTATTTGCCGGCGCCTGTGGCGGGGGAGGCGGCGGTGGCGGCGCGAGTACAGGCGCATCGACTGCGAGTGCCCCGGCCAGCGCCAGTAGCACGAGCAGCACCGTCAGCACGCTCTCCGGATCGACGAACGTGTCGATTGCAGCGGCTCGCAATCTGCCGGCCAAACCCGTGTGGGAGGTCTACTACGGGCAGGCGTCGCAGGTCGATCTCGCCCGGCTCGCGTCAAGCTTCAACGTGATCGTGATCGACGCCGACCCCAGCGGCACGACGCCCAACTTCACGGCCACCCAGATCGCAACGCTGAAATCGCACGGGGCGAAGGTGCTGAGCTACCTGAACGTAGGCGCCTGCGAGACGTGGCGTTCGTACTGGCAGACCGTGCCCACGGGCTTCGTGTCGTGCGGCGCGAACCAGGCGGCGCAGCTCGGCCGGTACAGCGGCTTCTCCGAGTACTGGATGAACGTGGGCAACGCGGACTACCAGAACCTCATCGTCAACTACGTCGCGCCGCGGCTTGCGGCTACGGGCGTCGACGGCTTCATGCTGGACAACTTCGAGATCGTGGGGCACGCGGCCGACGCCGCCCAGGGGCCGTGCGACAGCGCCTGCAAGCAAGGCGGACTCGACCTCGTCGCGCAATTGCGCAACGCGTTTCCGAATGCGCCCATCCTGCTCAACGCGGCACCCACTTCGGCCATCAGCGGGATGAGCGGCGGCGTGTCGTTCCCGATGCTTGTCGACGGCGTGTTTTCCGAACAGGTCTTCCTGCCTTCCACCGACAACTCCCTGCTCCAGGTGCTGCAAACCTGGAAGAGCACCGAAGCAACGCTGCCGCGCAGCGCTTTTTTCACCGGCACGCTGGACTACGTGAGCAGCTGTTCGGATACCACGAACGCGCAAAACGGCTGGAACGCGAGCGTGAACGCGGGGTTGAGCCCGTCGGTGTCGATTCAGGCGCTCAATCAGGTGTGCTGGTGGTCGTTCCTGCCGACGCCCAGCTGAGCGAAGTCCAAGCATGCTCATGTACTGGACGAATCAATTAGGAAAAATAAGTCATAGCACGCATGCTGCCGCGCAACTAAGATTCGGGTTTTCCCTTGTCTGGCGGCGCATCATGGCTTCCGAATTCTCTTCGATGGCTCGCTTCGGCGCCGGGCGCAGTCGCCTGCGCGCGCTCGTGGCGCTGACGGTGGTGACTGTGCTGACCGGCGTTGGCGCAGGTCTCGGCGGCATGCTGCTGGCGCTGTTGCTGCATGCTATCCAGCATCTCGCCTATGGTTACAGCCTGGACCACTTCGTCGGCCACGAGAGCTTCCTGAGCGGCGTGAGCGGCGCATCGCCGCAGCGACGGTTCGCGGCGCTTGTGACGTGCGGCCTGGTTGCGGGGCTCGGATGGTGGATGCTCTACCGCTTCGGCCGGCCGCTCGTCAGCATCAAGCGGGCCGTCAAGGCGGATGGGCCCCGCATGCCGGGGGCGAGCACCGTCGTCCATGCGCTGCTGCAGATCGTTACCGTGGCGCTCGGCTCGCCGCTGGGCCGGGAAGTGGCGCCGCGCGAGATCGGCGCGGTGTGGGGTAGCTGGCTTTCGCAGCGGGCGGGGCTGAGTGCCGGCGAAACCCGCATCATCATTGCGTGCGGCGCCGGTGCGGGCCTCGCTGCGGTTTACAACGTGCCGCTGGGTGGTGCGCTGTTCGTGCTCGAAGTGCTGCTGGGAACCTTCGAGTGGCGGGCGCTGGTGCCCGCCATCGTGACTTCGACGATTGCGGCCGCCACCGCGTGGCTCGGACTCGGTAACGAACATCAGTACACGCTGCTCGGGCCGCTCGCCCTGACAATGCCGCTTGCCGTATGGTCGGCTATCTGCGGTCCGGTCTTTGGGCTCGCCGCGTGGGGATTCACGCGGCTCGCAGAACAGGCCCGCGCCCGCGCACCGAAGGACGGGCGGTTGCCGCTCTTTGCGCTCGTCAACTTCGCGGTGATCGGCGCGCTCGTTATCTATTTCCCGCAGCTGGCCGGCAACGGTAAAGGCGCCGCAACGCTTTCGTTCGATAGCGCCCTGACCATCGGGCTCGCCGCGACCCTGCTCGTGCTGAAGGTCGTGATCGAAATCGGCAGCCTGCGCGCGGGCGCGGAAGGCGGGCTGCTTACGCCGGGGCTGACGAACGGCGCGCTGCTCGCCGTCGTGCTCGGCGGCGTGTGGAGCATGATCTGGCCGGGGACGTCGGCCGGTGCCTTCGCGATGGTGGGTGCGGCGGCGTTCCTGGCCGCATCGATGCAGATGCCCATGACCGCGCTGGTGCTCATGGTCGAGTTCACGCAGGTGGGCCACGACATGCTGATCCCGATGCTGCTCGGCATTGCCGGATCTGTCGCAACGTTCAGGCTCGTCACACAGGCCACGGCACGGGCTCCGGCGCCGGCCGCTATAAAGCGAGAATCGCAAGGCGCACTGCCGGGTACGCAGCGGCCTGCGGCATTGGCGTCCGCGCCGGTTCGCGAGCGCGCCTGACGCCGCGCTTCATTTCCAGTGGCCGGCAGGGCATTCGCGTGCATACTGAGCGGCCCGCCTTCTCGGGGATTTCCCTGGGAAGGCATGGCGCATCTGCCTGCGTCACGTCTGAGGACGGGGTGGGGAGCGTGGGCGTCCACTCTCGTCGCTCTCGTACAACTCATTGTTTTCAATGGGGATCCGGCTTGGGTCCTGACGCGGCGCAAGGTCGCTGACTCGGTGGATTTTGGACGCGCCAGGTGTCGTGAGAAGCGCGCCTTCCACACCCGTCCCCCGTTCTTGAATTTGTCACCACCCGTCCATATAATTAGCACTCACCGCACGAGAGTGCTAACAACATCTCCGGCCTGGCTACGCCAGGCCGGGTTTCTTGAGTGTCCTTCAAGTCTCGAAGAGAGGAGTTTGTATGAACCTTCGTCCTTTGCATGATCGCGTGATCGTCAAGCGTCTGGATCAGGAAACCAAGACCGCCTCGGGTATCGTGATTCCCGACGCGGCAGCTGAGAAGCCGGACCAAGGCGAAGTGCTGGCGATCGGCCCGGGCAAGCGTGATGACAAGGGCGCCCAGATCGCGCTCGACGTGAAGGTCGGCGATCGCGTCCTGTTCGGCAAGTACGCTGGCCAGACCGTCAAGGTGGACGGCCAGGAACTGCTCGTGATGCGCGAAGAAGACATCATGGCCGTGGTCAACAAGTAAGCCTGCACGGTCCATATTCACCAAAGAGATTCAAGGAGTTACAAGATGGCAGCTAAAGACGTCGTGTTCGGCGATTCCGCCCGTTCGAAGATGGTCGAAGGCGTGAACATTCTCGCCAATGCAGTGAAGGTCACGCTGGGTCCGAAGGGCCGCAACGTGGTGCTCGAGCGCAGCTTCGGCGGCCCGACGGTCACCAAGGACGGTGTGTCGGTCGCGAAGGAAATCGAGCTGAAGGACAAGCTGCAGAACATGGGCGCCCAGATGGTCAAGGAAGTGGCTTCCAAGACCAGCGACAACGCAGGTGACGGCACGACGACCGCTACCGTGCTGGCTCAGTCCATCGTTCGCGAAGGCATGAAGTACGTCGCATCGGGCATGAACCCGATGGACCTGAAGCGCGGCATCGACAAGGCCGTCGCCGCAGCCGTCGAAGAGCTGCGCAAGATCAGCAAGCCCTGCACGACCAGCAAGGAAATCGCTCAGGTCGGCGCGATCTCGGCCAACAGCGACACGTCGATCGGCGACCGCATCGCGGAAGCCATGGACAAGGTCGGCAAGGAAGGCGTGATCACGGTTGAAGACGGCAAGTCGCTCGCCGACGAGCTGGAAGTCGTGGAAGGTATGCAGTTCGACCGCGGCTACCTGTCGCCGTACTTCATCAACAATCCGGACAAGCAGGTCGCCGTCCTGGAAAGCCCGTTCGTGCTGCTGCACGACAAGAAGGTCTCGAACATCCGTGACCTGCTGCCGGTTCTGGAACAGGTTGCCAAGGCTGGCCGTCCGCTCCTCATCATCGCCGAAGACATCGAAGGCGAAGCGCTCGCAACGCTCGTGGTCAACAACATCCGCGGCATCCTGAAGACCGTGGCCGTCAAGGCTCCGGGCTTCGGCGACCGTCGCAAGGCCATGCTCGAAGACATCGCGATCCTGACCGGCGGCCAGGTGATCGCGGAAGAAACGGGCCTGTCGCTCGAGAAGGCAACGCTGGCCGAACTGGGTCAAGCGAAGCGCATCGAAGTGGGCAAGGAAAACACCACGATCATCGACGGCGCTGGCGAAGCCCGCAACATCGAAGCACGCGTCAAGCAGATCCGCGCGCAGATCGAGGAAGCCACCTCGGACTACGACCGCGAGAAGCTGCAAGAGCGCGTCGCGAAGCTGGCTGGCGGCGTGGCCGTGATCAAGGTGGGTGCCGCGACCGAAGTCGAAATGAAGGAAAAGAAGGCACGCGTGGAAGACGCGCTGCACGCAACCCGCGCTGCCGTTGAAGAAGGCATCGTCCCGGGCGGCGGCGTCGCGCTGATCCGTGCACGTGCAGCGATCACCGCTCTGAAGGGCGCCAACGCCGATCAGGAAGCGGGCATCAAGATCGTGCTGCGCGCGATGGAAGAGCCGCTGCGCCAGATCGTCACGAACGGCGGCGAAGAAGCGAGCGTGGTGGTGGCGGCCGTGGCGCAAGGCCAGGGCAACTACGGCTACAACGCAGCGACCGGCGAGTACGGCGACCTGGTTGAAGCGGGCGTGGTCGACCCGACCAAGGTGACGCGCACGGCGCTGCAAAACGCGGCATCGGTTGCGGGCCTGCTGCTGACGACGGACGCAGCCGTTGCCGAACTGCCGAAGGAAGACGCTCCGATGGCCGGTGGCGGCATGCCCGGCGGCATGGGCGGCATGGGCATGGACATGTAATCGCGGCGCAAGCCGGCATTACATGGAGGTGCGCGGGGAGCTTCGGCGCCCTGCGTTCTCAAGACAAAACCCGCTTCGGCGGGTTTTGTCGTTTCTGGCGCGGGCCGGGACATCTGTTTGAGAAATATTCCGTAATCGGCGCTTTTTTTGGGCCACGACGGAAAACATCTGCGCAAACGTTAAAGTAACGGACGTAATAAAACCGTAGGGTAGGCCGTGAATACGAACCAGGATGGCTTGACAGCAGCCGCACCCCGGCCGGTTGTCTGGATGACAGGTCTGCCAGGCGCCGGGAAGACGACGATTGCACGGGCGTTGTTCGAGACGCTGCAGAACCTCAATGCGAAGGCCATCGTGCTCGATGGCGACACGCTGCGCGCGGGTATCTGCTCGGACCTCGGCTTTTCGGAAGCGGATCGCATCGAGAACATTCGCCGCATCGCGCATCTCGCGAAGCTTTTCCAGCACGAAGGCTATGTCGTGATCGTGGCCACGATTTCGCCGTTCGCGCAGCAGCGGGCGCTTGCGCGCTCCATCGTCGGCGACGGCTTCATCGAGACCTTCATCTCGGCACCGCCACAGCTCTGCGCCGAACGTGATCCGAAGGGCATGTACGCGCAGGCGCGCGAGGGCCGCATCAAGCAGTTCACCGGGGTGTCGTCACCTTACGAGCCGCCGCTCGCGCCGGAACTCGTGATCGACACCTCGGCGTGCCGCGTGGAAGGCGCGGTCGCTACGATCGTTCTTCGGTTGGGCAAGGGCGTGCGAAGCGGCCGCGACGCCAAACGGGCCGCATGCAACGCCTGATTTCCCGGAGCGGAACAGGTCCGTGCAACCGCATCAGCCGGTCAGCGCGCGCTCAACGCGGGCGCGCGCCGACAGGTTCTTCCTCAATGATGATGCCGTGCTTCGCCTGATGACCCGGAACCGGCGCCGTCGCCGGTCTTGGGTGTCTCTTCGTCGTCGTCGTTGCTGCGTGCCCAGAAGAAACGGTCCGGCAGATATGCACCCATGCCCGGCCGGAAGGCGCTGCGCGTGCTCTGATAGAGATACTCCTGAGCCTCGCGCACCGCTTCGGGCGGCTCCTGCCCGTTCGCCAGCAGCGCGGCGACGGCGGCGCCCAGCGTATCCGTGAGTCCCATGATGCGCTGCGGACCGCGGTCCCACGTATCCTGCCGCAATTGGCCGTCTTCGCTGAAGAGCGTATTGACGAGCCGGTGCGAGCCCGTTTCCATCGACAGGATGTACTCACAGCCTTGCGAGAGCAGATGCGAGATCGCCGCGTCGAGACTCGGCGCCTCGGCGTCGCCGTCCGGCTGCGCGAGTGCGAGCAGTGTGGCGCTGTCGGCGATCAGCAACGTGGTTTGCGGCGCAAGCAGGTCGGCAATGGCCTCGCGCAGCTCGTCGGCGGCAAGCACGTGTTCGTCGTCGAGCGTGAAGTCGGGCGCGAGGATGAGCGGCACGTCATCGTAGTCGGCAACCACTTCCGCGATCGCGCTCACCACCTCGGCGCGAGCCGCGGCGCCCACTTTGAATGCGGCGATCGGCATGTCTTCGAGCAGCATCCTCGCCTGCGTGGCAACCGTGTCCGGATCCAGTCCGGTCACTTCGTCGCAGCTGGCCGAGTCGCGCACCGTATAGCCGGTCAGCACCGTGACGCCGTGGCACCCCATGCTGGCGAGTGTCATCAGGTCCGCCTGAATGCCGGAGCCGCCGGTGGGATCGGAAAGGCCGAAGGTGAGGACGATCGGAGGGGTGTCGCTGGACATGAACGTAGGGGGAAATGATTGGGAGGGCGCAAGGTTCGCACGCCATGCGCGCGGGGCTTGCGAATGGCTCAATTATGCGTCCTGCGGCCGTGTTGCGGCTGGGTTTTTGCCTCTTTGCACGAAGGATCCGTGCTGTCCGTACGGCTATCCGGCCGCGCTGGTCTCGCCCGGCACGGGGAAAAAAGGTACCATCATGGCTCCCGTTTTTCCGGTTGTTTTTAGACTTTTCGACGCGGCATAAGAATGGAATATAGAAGCTGGATGTGCCTGATCTGCGGCTGGATCTACGACGAAGAAGCCGGATTGCCAGAAGAAGGTATTGCCCCGGGCACGCGCTGGGAGGATGTCCCGATCAATTGGACCTGCCCCGAGTGCGGCGCGCGCAAGGAAGACTTCGAGATGGTCCAGATCTGACGGGTACCCCGCCCGCGGCTCGGTATTGCGTGCGCCGCCGGCGCGACGCACGGGCCGCGGCGCAGGAACCGGCATCGGCACGCAACGCGTTTGCCGCATCGCAAAGGGAGTTCGTCATCGTACCTGCGCGAGCCGATCCGTACCGGGCCATGTGGGCCCGATCTGTGACATGCGGGGCACGGGCGCGTCTGCACGTGCGCGCGCATGCGTTTGCGTGCCCTGGCAGGCTGACGCCGTCGTTTCGCTGTACTGCGTACGAATTCGTATCGGCACGCGTTCCCGCCACCCTCTCATGACCTTCCAGCCTACGCTTCCCGCCACCTTCGACGCCTTGCCCAACCCGCGCGGGGGCGCCGTGCATGCCGCCGAAACAGCGCTTGCCGACGCCCGGCGCGCGCTGGAGGCGCGACGCGATTGCGCCGGACCGCTATTGCACGCGGCCCACGCTCTGCGCGAGGCGGGCTGGCTTTCGGCCCATCGTTTCGCCGACACGCTGCTGCTCGTTTCACCGCTCGCGTTGGTCGCCAATTCTGACGCTGCGAATTTGGACGAAGGCGGTGCACATCGCGTCGCGTCGGCTGCGCTCGGCGATTTCCGTGCGGCGCTCGCGCGTCATAACCTGCGCGAACTGTCGTGCTCGCCGACGCTCTACGCTCGCATGCATGCCATGTGCCAGGTGCTGGCTCCGCATACGCCCGGCTTCACCGTCTCGTTCGAGGACTACGCGCTCGGCGCGCGGCCTGTGCCGCCCGCGACCATGCGACCGCAGCCGGCACAGCGCATTGCCCACATGCGCGCCCGTTACGAGGCGGCGCTGCTGCCCGCGCTAAAGACGCAGACAGCCGGCAGCCGCGCAGCCGCGGCGTGGGCCGACGCGGCGTTCAACGAGATGGACGCGTGCCTTGCCGAACTCACCGGCACCGATCCCTACGACTTCTGGCGCCTTGCGTCGGCGTGCGGTCGGGCATTGCGGGCGAGCCGTCACGCGACGGGTGAAGCGGACGCTCGACGTTTCTACGCGCGCTGCAACCTTGCGCTAGCCGATCAGGCACGCGGCATGCAGCTTGCGCCGCGCTCGCTGGTGCGTTCCACGCTCGCGCTGCTGTGGCGCGACTACGCGCTTTTCGGCGCTGCGGCGGAGGACGCCGACCACGTCGAAGTACTGCACGACTATGGCTTGACAGTGGACTGGCACGTGGCCGCAACGCAGGCGTCCGAAGCGCTGTGGGAAGAAGGTGCGTCGGAGCAGGCTGGCAACGTGGCCGCACAGCGCGGCGACACGCGGGAACTGGGCGTGCTCACGCTCAGCGCTCAGGCGTATGAAGATTTTCTGCAAACGGCGGATGCGTCGATGGCGGCGCTCAACGAGCACGCACGCACCGCGAGCAGCCCCGAGAAGGCCGACCCCGGCGCGGCACTCCAGGCGGGCGATGCGGCGTACCGCGTGGGCGCGGCGGCCTGTGCACTCGGGCTCGGCCACGTCGCATTGCTGGCCGATGCGCTGGGTCTTGCCTGGCGGCGCACCGCGCACGCGCGCGTGACGACGCCGGCGGTGCGTTCGCATGTCGTCGTCGAAGCGCCGGACCCTCGCGCGCTCGAACAAGGCTGCGAGGCCTTGCGTGCGATGCTGCTCAAGACCGCCGCAGGCGTCGCGCCGCCCGACAGCAGTGCCGCGCTCGCGGCGCTCGCCCGGGCGATCGAGCGGGGCGGCGGCTGAACAAAGGAGCGCATGCACTGGCCATGCGTCACGCATCGGACGTGCGGCCGATGCCCGCCAACCCGCTGCCGAACCGCGTTGCAGCGTAGCGGGACAGATGCCAGGCGAAGGGCTGCGCCTTGCACATTGAAAGCACACGCGCGTGATACAGTGAGCGTAGATATTCCGTAAAAAAAGGATAGAGCAGGCAGCCGGAAGCGCCGCGGCGCAGCTATCGCGTGAGGACGCCGCGCGTGAGGCTGCGAACTCCGGCCGGGCCGCCGCCATCCCGCATCGTCTTTGCTAAAATTCGAACCATGTCCAAGAGTAACGATCGCATCAATCTGACCAACCAGTTCCTGATCGCCATGCCCAACATGGCCGATCCCACGTTTTCAGGAACGGTGGTCTACCTTTGCGATCACAGCGAGCGCGGCGCGCTCGGCCTCGTCATCAATCGTCCCACCGACATCGACCTGCAAGCCCTCTTCTCGCGCATCGATCTCAAGCTCGAGATCGAGCCGTTGCTGCACGTGCCCGTTTACTTCGGCGGCCCCGTGCAGACGGAGCGCGGCTTCGTGCTGCACGAACCGCTGGAGGGCAAGAGTTATACGTCGACCATGCTGGTGCCCGGCGGCGGGCTGGAGATGACCACGTCCAAAGACGTGCTCGAGGCGGTCGCAAACGGTAAAGGCCCCGAACGTTTTCTGCTCACGCTCGGTCACGCAGGCTGGGGCGCCGGCCAGCTCGAAGAGGAAATCTCGAAGAACGGCTGGCTCACGGTCGAGGCCGATCCGAAGATCGTCTTCGACGTGCCCGCCGAAGAGCGCTTCGAAGCAGCGCTCGCGCTGCTCGGCATTTCGTCGACGATGCTTTCGGGCGAGGCGGGTCACGCATGAGCGTGGCGAGCGGCCGTGAGGCGACGCTGCTGGCGTTCGACTACGGCGAAAAGCGCATCGGCGTCGCGCTCGGCAACTCGCTTACGCGCAGCGCGAGGCCGCTCACCGTGCTGCTCAACCGCAACCGCGATTACCGCTTCGAGGCCATCGGCAAGCTGATCGCCGAGTGGAAGCCCGACGTCCTCGTGGTCGGTCTGCCTTCGCATCCGGACGGCACGCCGCACGCCATGACGCAGCAGGCGAAGCGCTTCGGCAATCAGCTCAACGGCCGCTTCAATCTGCCTGTGGTCTGGGTGGACGAGCGATATACCTCGGTCGATGCCGAAGCACAGATTCGCGAGCGCGGCGGCGACACCGGACAACTCGATGCCGAAGCCGCCTCCATCATCCTCCAGCAGTATCTGGACGAACTTTCCGATCATCCGCTATGAGTTCCATTGACGCCGAGGCGCTCTACGGCAGCGTCCTCGAACAGATTCGTGCCGCGTACGGCGATCAGCTGGGCCGCCCCGACGGCGCGGTGCTGGCCGGCATCTACAGCGGCGGCGCGTGGCTTGCGGAGTGGCTCGCCCGCGACCTCGGCGTGGCCGAATGGGGCGTCGTGAACGTGGCGCTGCACCGCGACGACTACGCCAAGAAAGGTCTGCACACGCAGGCGAGCCCCACGTCGCTGCCCTTCGAAGTGGACGATCGCCGCATCGTGCTCGTCGATGATGTGCTGTACACCGGCCGCACCGTGCGGGCCGCCATCAACGAGCTGTACGACTACGGCCGGCCTGCCGCCATCGAACTCGCCGTGCTGGCCGATCGCGGCGGTCGCGAGCTGCCCATGGCGGCGCGCTTCGTGGGCGGTGTGGTCGACGTGCCCGCCGACGCTACGCTCGTGCTCGCACGCAGCGACGACGGCCGCTTCACGTTCCACACCGAACCGCGACAGGCTTGAAGGCGACCGGCGCATGCGGCCGGCGGCATTCGCGCGCTTCATGATGTCTGGCGCAGCGCGCCGCCTGAGTCTGCCGATCTGACGCAGCCCAGCGTGCCCGTGTGCGCCGCGCCGATGCATTTCGAAATACCCGTTTGAATCAGGTACATCATCCATGAACACCACCACCGCGGCACCCGGAAACCCTGCGGACCAGAGCGGCACGGACGCTGCCGGCGACCGTTTCCGCTACGGCTTCCTGAAGGGCAACCCGCAGCTCACGAAGAACGGCGAACTCAAGCATCTGCTGACCATCGAAGGGCTGCCGCGCGCCATCGTCACGCACATTCTCGATACGGCCGCGCAGTTCGTGAGCGTGACCGACCGCGAGGTCAAGAAGGTGCCGCTGCTGCGTGGCAAGTCGGTGTTCAACCTGTTCTTCGAGAACTCCACGCGCACGCGCACCACGTTCGAGATCGCGGCCAAGCGTCTTTCGGCAGACGTCATCAACCTCAACATCAACGCGTCGTCCACGAGCAAGGGCGAGTCGCTGCTCGACACCATCAACAACCTCTCCGCGATGCACGCCGACATGTTCGTGGTGCGTCATGCGTCGAGCGGCGCGCCCTACCTGATCGCCGAGCACTGCGCGCCGCACGTGCACGTGATCAATGCCGGCGACGGCCGTCACGCGCACCCCACGCAGGGCCTGCTCGACATGTACACGATTCGCCACTACAAGCGCGACTTCACGCAACTGCGCGTGGCGATCGTGGGCGACATCCTGCACTCGCGCGTGGCGCGCTCGGACATTCACGCGCTCACCACGCTCGGCGTGCCGGAAGTGCGCGCCATCGGTCCGCGCACGCTGCTGCCGGGCAACCTCGAACAGATGGGCGTGCGCGTATTCCACAACCTCGACGAGGGGCTCAAGGACGTCGACGTCATCATCATGCTGCGGCTGCAGAACGAGCGTATGAGCGGCGCACTGCTGCCCTCCGCACAGGAATACTTCAAGAGCTGGGGCCTCACGCCGGAGCGCCTCGCGCTCGCGCGGCCCGACGCCATCGTCATGCACCCCGGCCCGATGAACCGCGGCGTGGAAATCGATTCGCAGGTGGCCGACGGCCCGCAGTCGGTGATCCTCAACCAGGTGACGTTCGGCATCGCCGTGCGCATGGCGGTGATGGGCATCGTCGCGGGCAACAACGACTGAACTCCACAACGCATTTCGAGGCGACACCGCCAGGGCACGCATAACAAAGGCAGCGCATGAAGATTCATATTCAGGGCGGCACGGTCATCGATCCGGCCGCCGGCACCGAACAGCAGCAGGACGTGTTCATCGCGGCGGGCAAGATCGTCGCGCTCGGCAACGCGCCCGCCGACTTCCACGCGGCGAAGACCATCGACGCACGCGGCCTCGTGGTGGCTCCGGGTCTCGTCGATCTCTCCGCGCGCCTGCGCGAGCCCGGCTACGAGCACAAGGCCACGCTCGAATCCGAAATGGCCGCCGCGCTGGCAGGCGGCGTGACGAGCCTCGTGTGTCCGCCCGACACCGACCCGGTGCTCGACGAACCGGGCCTCGTGGAAATGCTCAAGTTTCGCGCGCGCAACCTCAACCAGGCGCACGTGTATCCGCTGGGCGCGCTCACGGTGGGCCTCAAGGGCCAGGTGATCACCGAGATGGTGGAACTCACCGAGTCCGGATGCGTGGCGTTCTCGCAGGCCGACCAGCCGATCGTCGATACGCAGGTCATGTTGCGCGCGCTGCAGTACGCGAGCACGTATGGCTACACCGCCTGGCTGCGCCCGCTCGACGCGTATCTGGCGAAGGGCGGCGTGGCGGCGAGCGGCGCGGTGGCGTCGCGCCTCGGCCTCTCGGGCGTGCCGGTTTCGGCAGAGACCATCGCGCTGCACACCATCTTCGAACTCGTGCGCGTGACGGGTGCGCGCGTGCATCTGGCGCATATCTCCTCGGCGGCGGGCGTGAGTCTGATGCGCGCGGCCAAGGCCGAAGGGTTGCCCGTGACCTGCGACGTCACGATCAACCACGTGCATCTGATCGACATGGACATCGGCTACTTCGACTCGCAATTCCGGCTCGATCCGCCGCTGCGCCAGCAGCGCGACCGCGACGCGATTCGCGCGGGGCTGATCGACGGCACCATCGACGCGATCTGCTCCGACCACACGCCGGTTGATGACGACGAAAAGCTGCTGCCGTTCGCCGAAGCGACGCCCGGCTCGACGGGTCTCGAACTGCTGCTCTCGCTCACCGTGAAGTGGGCAAGCGAGGCGGGCGTGCCGCTCGCGAAGGCGCTCGACCGCATCACGGCTGGCGCCGCGGACGTGCTGAAACTGCCGGCAGGACGCATCGCCGTAGGCGCCGCGGCCGACGTGTGCGTGTTCGATCCCGACACACACTGGCGCGTGGACCCGCGCACGCTCAAGAGCCAGGGACACAACTCGCCGTTCCTCGGCTACGAGCTGCCGGCGCGCGTGCGCGCGACGATCGTTTCGGGGCATGTGGCGTTCGAGCAGCAAGGCTGACCCGGCAGGATCGATTCGACGGCACCGAACATGAAGATCGCGTTTCGCAAGATCAGAATCCTGGCTCACCTCCTGCACGGCATGTGGACCGTCGCGACGCGCTTCTCGCGCGCCTCGGCAGAAACGCGCACGCAGCTCACGCGCGCCTGGTCCATCAAGCTGCTGCGCCTTGCCGGCGTGCGGCTCGTCGTGCACAACGACGCCGCACGGCTCGACGAAGGCGTGCTGGTGGTAAGCAACCACGTGTCGTGGATCGACATCTATGTGATCAACGCATGGCGGCCCACGCCGTTCGTCTCGAAGGCGGAAATCCGCAACTGGCCGGTGGTGGGCTGGCTCGCGCATAAGCTCGACACGGTGTTCATTCACCGCGAAAAGCGCAGCGACGCGAAGCGCATCATGCACGAGCTGGCGTCGCGGCTCGACAGCGGCGCGCGCATGTGCGTCTTTCCCGAAGGCACGACGTCGGATGGTCTCGGCGTGCTGCCGTTTCACTCGAATCTCTTTCAGGCGCCGGTATCGGCGTCGCGGCCGGTGCAGCCGGTCTGTCTGATGTATGAGGATGCGAACGGACGGCAGTCCGTGGCGCCTGCTTACATTGGCGACATATCGCTAGGCCAGTCGCTCGATGCGCTGCTGCGCGCCGGGCCGATCACGGCGCACGTCTATATCGGCGACGCGCTCGCGCCGGGCGCGGACCGGCGCGCGCTCGCCGCCGAAGCCGAGGCCGCGGTGAAGCGGGCGCTGGAGGCACTGCAGGGCGGGGCGCCAGGGGCGCAAGTGCAGGCGCTTGCAACCGAGGCATCCGATTCCGGCGAGGCTCCGCGCGAGAGCGGGCCGGGCGGCGATACGCTGGCGGCGGGATGAGGTGGCGCGGACCAAGCGCGGCGCGTGCTGCCACCGATGAACAGGTATCTGGGAGTAGAGAAATTGGGTTTTCCTTCTGAGCAAACGGGCGGGCGCGTACTGATCACCGGGGCTCGCGGCTTTACCGGCGCGTATGTTCGCGACGAGCTGCTGCGTGCCGGATACGAGGTCGTGGGCGCGGTCGCTCACGCGCACGCTACCGAGGGGAACGAGCACGTGCTCGACATCACGTCGCTGGAGGCATGCCGCCGCGTGATCGGCGAAGTGCGCCCCACGCACATCGTGCATCTGGCGGCGATCAGCTTCGTGGCACACGACGACGCGCTCGACATGTACCGCGTCAACGTGCTGGGCACGCTGAATCTCTTGCAGGCCTGTGTAGACGTGGGTGTGCAGCCGCAAAAGATCCTCGTGGCCAGCAGTGCCAACGTGTACGGAAACGCGGCGGGCGTGGTCGACGAGAACGTGATGCCGGCGCCCGTGAACCACTACGCGGCGAGCAAGCTGGCGATGGAGCATCTGGTGCGTACGTGGTTCGACCGGCTGCCGATCGTCATGACGCGGCCCTTCAACTACACGGGTCGCGGGCAGGAAAGCCGCTTCCTCGTGCCGAAGATCGTGTCGCACTTCGTGCAGCGCAAGCCGTTCATCGAACTGGGTAATCTGGACGTCGCGCGCGACTTCTCCGATGTGCGCGTGGTGGCCGCGACTTACCGTGCGCTGCTTGAATCCGAGGCGGCGTGCGGGCAGACGGTCAACGTCTGTAGCGAACACGCGCGCACGTTGCACGAGGTCATCGACATGGTGCGCCAAGCCTCGGGTCACGATCTCGAAGTGCGGGTCAACCCGGCCTTCGTGAGGGCGAACGAGGTGAAGGTGCTCGTCGGGTCCGCGGCGCGGCTGCGCAGTCTCGTGCCCGATGTAGAACCCATCGATTTCGCCGAGACGATCAGATGGATGGTGGCCGCGGCGTAGTGCTGACGTAGTGCCGGCGCGCGGTCACTCGAACTCTGCGCGGCACCCCGAGCATTCCACCTGCACGACCGTTCTTGCACCGGCTTCGCTCGTAAGGCGTACCGCGGACAACTGGTTGCCCCAGACGCAACCGGTGTCGAGGCCAATC
Source organism: Paraburkholderia kururiensis (assembly GCF_034424375.1). NCBI lineage: Bacteria > Pseudomonadati > Pseudomonadota > Betaproteobacteria > Burkholderiales > Burkholderiaceae > Paraburkholderia > Paraburkholderia kururiensis. The sequence continues at coordinate 5,050,603 of NZ_CP139965.1, forward strand.
AGGTTGTCCCGCATGGTGAGGCCCAGCGCTGCCCAATGGCCGAAGACGACGGTCGTGTTGGCCGTCTTGCGGCCCGGAACGTCGAACCACGGCAGGCATCCGGCAGGTGCGGCGTCGAGCGGGCCGCTCGACGTGAAATCCATGGCGCCGTCCGCCGTGCAAAAGCGCAGACGCGTGAGGGCGGCACAGGTAATCCGCAGGCGGTCGATCCCTTTCAGATCCGACGACCACCGGCTCGGCTTGTTGCCGTAAAGGCCGGCCAGCGTTTCCTTCCAGCCGGGCGCGCGCAACGCCTTTTGCAGCTCTTCGGCCAGTTCCAGCGTCAGATCGACGTCCCATTGCGGCAGCACGCCCGCGTGAACGAGCAACATGCCGTTCTCGAAATGGGCGATGGGGCGATGGCGTATCCAGTGGAGCAGGTCGGCCGCATCGGGCGCAGCGAGAATTTCGGCGATCGTGTCGCCCTTCTTGATGTTCCGTATGCCCGCCGATACCGAGAGCAGATGCAGATCGTGATTGCCGAGCACGGTAACCGCGCGATCACCCAGCTCGATGACGTCGCGCAGCGTGGCAAGCGATTCGGGACCGCGGTTGATGATGTCGCCGGCGAACCAGAGGGGCGTGTCGGGTGAAGGGGACACCTTCTCGAGCAATTGCCGGAACTGGCTGCGGCAGCCTTGCAGGTCACCGAAGGCAATGGGGCTGGGCGACGGGGTGAGGTGAGAAGTCATTGGCGAGGGGAATTGAGCGGAATCGCACAAATACGGTCCGAAAAGGCACGCAGAATGCAGTCTGAGCGCGCGCTGGGGCGGGCTGGCAGCGTGACATAATAGCTTCTCCAGCGCAGTACCGTGGTTTCGCTGCCACCCTGTACCGTCGGACAGGCGAGGCAGTATCGATTCAGAGGAAATGGAATGATTCTGGTGACAGGCGGTGCGGGCTTCATTGGCGCCAATTTCGTGCTCGACTGGCTGCGCGATGGTGACGAGCCCGTCGTAAACGCCGACAAACTGACTTATGCGGGCAACGCTGAAACGCTTGCGCCTCTGTCGTCGGATGAACGGCACGTGTTCGTGCGTGAAGACATCTGCGACCGTGCCGCAATGGACGCGCTTTTTTCGACGTACAAGCCGCGCGCCGTGGTGCACTTCGCCGCCGAAAGCCACGTGGACCGCTCGATTCACGGGCCGGGCGAATTCGTTCAGACCAACGTCGTGGGAACCTTCACGCTGCTCGAAGCGGCGCGCGCCTACTGGGGCACCCTCAGCGGCGCGGAAAGGGATGCGTTCCGTTTTCTGCACGTGTCCACGGACGAAGTGTTCGGCTCCCTGGGACCTGCCGATGCGGCGTTCAGCGAAGTCACTGCATACGCACCGAATAGCCCGTACTCGGCGAGCAAGGCTGCGTCCGACCATTTCGTGCGGGCCTATCACCATACCTATGGCTTGCCGACGCTGACCACCAACTGTTCCAACAACTACGGTCCTTACCAGTTTCCCGAAAAGCTCATTCCGCTCACCCTCATCAACGCGCTGGCGGGCAAACGCCTGCCGGTTTATGGCGATGGCTCCAACGTGCGCGACTGGCTTTATGTCGGCGACCATTGCGCAGCCATCCGTACCGTGCTCGCACGGGGAACGCCGGGCGAGACGTACAACATCGGCGGATGGAACGAGAAGAAAAACATCGAGGTCGTGCGTACCCTCTGCGCTCTGCTGGACGAGTTGCGTCCCGCCGCCGGCGGTGCTCGATACGAATCGCAGATCGAGTTCGTCAAGGACCGCCCCGGGCATGATCAGCGCTACGCCATCGACGCCACGAAGATCGAGCGGGAACTCGGCTGGCGACCGGCGGAAACGTTCGAAACCGGATTGAGGAAAACCGTTCAGTGGTACCTCGATCATGCAGCGTGGGTGCAGGGCGTGACGAGCGGCAGCTATCGTCACTGGATCGAAAAGCACTACGCGCCGCAAAGCTGAGGGGGCGGTCATGTCACGTAAGGGCATTATTCTGGCCGGCGGTTCCGGCACCCGGCTCTACCCCATCACGCACGCGGTATCCAAGCAGCTGCTACCGGTGTACGACAAGCCGATGGTCTACTACCCGCTTTCCACGCTCATGCTGGCGGGCATCCGCGACGTGCTGGTCATCTCGACGCCGGCGGACACGCCTCGCTTCCAGTCGATGCTGGGCGACGGCAGCCAGTGGGGAATGAACCTGCAATACGCCGTGCAGCCGTCGCCGGATGGGCTCGCGCAAGCGTTCATCATCGGGCGCGGCTTCGTGGGCGGCGATCCGTCGGCGTTGATTCTCGGCGACAACATCTTCTATGGTCACGACCTGGCGCGGCAGCTCGATGCGGCGAATACGCGGGACGTGGGCGCGACGGTTTTTGCCTACCACGTGACGGACCCGGAACGCTATGGCGTCGTGGAGTTCGACGACCAGTTCCGCGCGTGCTCCATCGAAGAGAAACCTTCGCGCCCGCGCTCGAACTACGCGGTCACGGGGCTGTACTTCTACGACAGCGACGTGTGCGACATTGCAGCGGACATCAAACCGTCCGCGCGCGGCGAGCTTGAAATCACCGACGTCAACTCCCGATACCTCGAAGCCGCCAGGCTGCACGTCGAAATCATGGGGCGCGGCTACGCGTGGCTCGACACGGGAACCCACGATTCGCTGATCGAAGCGGCCACGTTCATTGCCACACTGCAGAAGCGCCAGGGTTTGATGGTGGCGTGCCCCGAAGAGATCGCCTTCAGAAACCGCTGGATCGACGCCGCACAAGTGGAACGCCTCGCCGCGCCGCTTGCGAAGAACGGTTACGGCGCCTACCTGCTCAAGCTACTTTCGGAACCCATCGCATGAAGATTACCGTTACGCCCACCACGCTGCCGGAGGTGAAGATCATCGAGCCGAAGGTCTTCGCGGACGCGCGCGGCTTTTTCTTCGAAAGCTTCAATGCGCAGGAGTTTGCCGAAGCCGTGGGCGAAGAAGTCAGCTTCGTGCAGGACAACCACTCGAAGTCGGCAAAGAACGTGTTGCGCGGTCTGCACTACCAGGTCGAGCGGCCGCAGGGCAAGCTCGTGCGCGTCATTGCGGGCGAGGTCTTCGACGTTGCGGTGGATATCCGCAGGAACTCACCGAACTTCGGCAAGTGGGCCGGCGTTCGACTGAGCGCCGAGAACAAGCGGCAGCTCTGGATTCCCGGAGGCTTTGCGCACGGGTTCCTCGTGCTGTCGGAGTCCGCTGAGTTCCTGTACAAGACGACCGACTACTGGTTCCCCGAGCACGAGCGGTGTCTGCTGTGGAACGACGCGGACGTGGGCGTGGCGTGGCCGCTCGATGGCGAGCCGCTGCTGGCCGCCAAGGATGCCGCGGGCAAGCGGCTGGTTGAAGCGGAGGTGTACGCATGAAGATCTTGCTCGTCGGCAGGAATGGACAGGTAGGCTGGGAGCTGCGACGCACCTTGCTGCCGCTCGGTGAAGTCGTGGCGTTCGACCGCGAGCGGCTGGATATGAGCCGTCCCGAGACCATTAGCAGTGCGGTCGATCGGGTGTCCCCCGATGTGATCGTCAATGCGACTGCTTATACGGCGGTCGATCGGGCGGAAACTGAAGAGGGATTGGCTACGACCGTGAACGGCACCGCTGTCGGCGCGCTCGCCGAAGCAGCGCGGCGCCATCAGGCAGTACTCCTGCATTATTCGACCGACTACGTGTTCGACGGCACGGCGAATGTGCCTTATGCCGAAGACGCTGCGCCTTGTCCGCAGAGCGCGTACGGCAGAAGCAAGCTCGCGGGCGAGCAGGCGATTGCCGAAGTCGGCGGCGACTGGATGGTGTTCCGCACCTCGTGGGTCTATGGGGTGCGAGGCCGTAACTTCATGCGCACGATTGCGGGCGCGTCGCTGGAGCGTGAGGCGCTGCGCGTGGTCGCGGACCAGCGCGGTACGCCCACTGCCGCGCGCACCATTGCCGACCTGACCGCTCACGCGCTTCGTGAGGCACTGTTGCGCCGACGCGACGGTGCTTTCCCCGGCGGCATGTATCACCTGACCGCGCGCGGCGAGACCACATGGCATGCGTTCGCCGAGAGCATCGTCGAAGCCATGCGGGCGGCGCGTGGCGATGCCGTGCGAACCCGCTCCATCGAACCCATCACCACGGAGCAGTTCGCTGCCCCCGCTCCGCGTCCCCGCTATTCCGTGCTCGACGGCACGCGATTCGATCACACCTTCGGCCTGTCCCGCCCCGACTGGAAGACAGCGTTCGAACTGGTCTTTGCCGACTATCTCGTGTGACGAGACGACCATTTCCCCTCTGAGGCGATTCGCCGCTACCGGCACTCCGCGCGCCGGCGTTTTCCTTGCAATTCGTAGCATTCTTGCGCACTTGGTGAGGCGGGTTCGCCCCTAGAATCGCGATATTCAGAGGGTTAGCCGTGCGATACAATGCACGTTTGTCTTTCGAACGCGCGGCATTCGCGCACAGGGGCAGATGATCTCGATACGTCGGTGAATCGTCGGACGTATGCCATTCGAATAAGCCGCGCCCCGGCCTGGAACGAAGTGTAAGCAGTGAGGAATTCGTGAGTTTGATACCCATCATCCTATGCGGCGGTGCAGGTTCCCGTCTCTGGCCGGTCTCCAGAGAGTCGCATCCTAAGCCCTTCATCCGCCTTTCGGATGGCCAGAGCCTTCTTCAAAAGGCTTTCCTGCGCGCAGCAGCGCTGCCGGGCGTTGAACAAATTCTGACGGTCACGAACAGAGATCTATTTTTCAAGGCCGAGGACGAGTTCCGTGAGGTGAACAAGGACGGTATCGCGACCTCGTTCATCTGCGAACCGTTCGGCCGCAACACCGCGGCCGCTATCGCTGCGGCGGTGGAGCACGTCTCGCAGGTGCACGGTCCCGATGCGACGCTGCTGGTTCTCGCAGCAGATCACCTCATCGCCGATCAGGCCGCTTTTGCGACAGCCGTTGAGAAAGCGGTCGAGCTCGCCCAGAGCGGCAAAATTGTAACTTTTGGTGTCCGTCCCGAAACGCCTGAGACGGGGTACGGCTATATCGAAGCGGAAGGCAACAACGTACTTCGCTTCATCGAGAAGCCGTCGCTGGAAAAAGCCCGCGAGTATCTGACGTCGCAACAGTTCCTCTGGAACTCGGGCATCTTCTGCTTCACCGCGCGGGCCATGCATCGAGAAATGCAACTGCATTGCCCCGATATCCTCGCTGCCGTATCCGAGTGTCTTGCCGACTCGCGTGTCTCGGAAGGCAAGGGCTGGACGCAGGTTCAACTCGAACCGAAGAGCTTTGGCGCCGTGCCGGAGAACTCCATCGACTACGCCGTGATGGAGAAGTGCCAGCAGGCGGCTGTCGTGCCTTGCAGCATCGGTTGGAGCGATATCGGCTCGTGGGCGGCACTGAGCGAACTCTGCAAGCCGGACGGGCACGGTAACCGCGTGGAAGGCGAGGCGTTGCTGCACGACGTCGACAACTGCTACCTGATGAGCCGCGATCGCGTGATCGGCGCGGTCGGCGTCGAAAACCTCATCGTCATCGATACGCCTGATGCGCTGTTGATCGTCAACCGCGAACGCGCTCAGGACGTCAAGTACATCTACTCCGAACTGAAGGCACGCGGGCACGAAGCCCACAAGCTGCACCGAACGGTGCACCGGCCTTGGGGAACCTACACGGTTCTGGAAGAGGGGCCGCGTTTCAAGATCAAGCGAATCGAGGTCAAACCGGGTGCGAGCCTCAGTCTGCAAATGCACCATCATCGCAGCGAGCATTGGATTGTCGTGAGCGGGATGGCGAAGGTCGTGAACGGCGACCAGGAACTCTTCGTCGGCACCAACGAGTCGACCTATATTCCTGCCGGACACAAGCATCGCCTCGAGAATCCCGGGGTCGTCGGCCTTGTGATGATCGAGGTCCAAAGCGGTGAGTATCTGGGCGAAGACGACATCGTCCGGTTCGAGGATGTTTACGGACGTGCTTGATATGGATGTAGCAGCAGACGATCGAGTGGGCAGGAATCTCGGCAACCACGACGGGCATAACGACCTGCTCGTGGGAATGAAGTCGGTGCGCGTCTGGGGCACGCTCGGCTGGCACGACATCAGGCAGCGCTATCGTCGCTCGGTGATTGGACCTTTCTGGTTCACGCTCAGCACGGCCATCATGGTGGTCGTGCTCGGCGCGCTGTACTCGACGCTGCTGCATCAGGAGATCAAAGACTACCTGCCGTACCTCGCAGTCGGGCTGGTGGTGTGGCAATACCTGTCGTCGGTGGCGAACGAAGGGTGCAACGCGTTCATCGGCTCGGCCTACCTCATCAAGCAGATACGGATTCCCTTGACCGTCCACGTTTGCCGGATCGCGTGGCGCAATTTCGTGATCCTGCTGCACAGCTTCCCGGTGGTCGTGCTGCTGCTGATCGCGTTTGGGCGCTGGCCCAGCTGGGAATTTCTGCTTCTGCCCGTCGGCCTGGGCCTGCTATTCCTGCACGGCGTCTGGCTCGGCGTTTCGCTCGGCGTGTTGTGCGCGCGCTTCCGCGATATTCCGCCCATCGTGACCAACCTCATTCAGGTCGTGTTCTTCTTCACGCCGGTCATGTGGTCGCCGGAAATTCTCAAAGACCGCGGGTGGGTTGCCGAATACAACCCGCTGTATCACCTGATCGAAACCGTGCGGGCACCCGTTACGGGCCGGCCGATTCATTGGGAATCGTGGGCCTGGAGCATCGGTTTGCTGGTGGTTGGGTTCGCCTTTTCGCAATATCTGATGCGGCGGTGCCGCGATCGCGTTCCCTATTGGCTGTGACATCGTGAGTTCATTTATTGTCGCCGAGGAAATTTCGGTCGAATTTCCGATCTACGAGAATTCCCATCGCTCGCTGAAGAAGGCCGTGCTCAACCTGACGACCGGCGGCCGGATCGGCCAGGACGCGGGCCGCCACGCCGTCGTGCGGGCGCTGGACAATCTGACGTTCAGCTTCACGGACGGCGAGCGCATTGGTCTGGTCGGACACAACGGCTCGGGCAAGACAACCTTGCTGCGCGCGCTTTCCGGTGTCTACGCGCCGGTGCGCGGAAAGCTGAGCACGCGCGGCAAGATCGCTTCGCTGCTGGATGTCTCGATGGGTCTCGACCCGGACGCAACCGGCTTCGAGAACATCTATCTGCGCGGCATCCTCGACGGTCTGCCGCCCGCGCGGATCAAAAGCAAGATTGACGAGATCGCCGACTTCAGCGAACTCGGCGAATACCTGAACTTGCCGGTGCGCACGTATTCGAGCGGCATGATGCTGCGTCTTGCGTTCGCCATTTCGACCAGCATCGAGGCCGACATCCTCATCATGGACGAGTGGCTGAGCGTCGGCGATGCCGACTTCAGCGTGAAAGCGGCGCAGCGCCTTGAAACGCTGGTCGGCAATGCTTCGATCGTCGTGGTGGCCACGCACGATCCCTCGCTCATCGAGCGCGTCTGCACCCGCAAGATCAGTCTGGAGCACGGGAAGATGGTGTCGGACGAGCCGGTCGTGCCGGCAATCGTTCCGCCAACGGAAGCCGAGCCCAACGGTAGCGCCCGGCAGACCGCGTGAGCTTGCACCGCCGTGGATGGACGTCCGCCAGGTGAGGCGAGCAGGTCGGAAACACTTCAACGGTTCTTCGTGGGCCTCAACGAGGCATGTAAAACATGCGTGCTGATCACCCGATTGTTCGCTACGGCGAGTCGCTTTTTCTGTACCAGCCGTTCCGCCTGCTGAAGGGCGTGATGGGCGCGTACGTCGCCTATCCGATTGCGGAGAGCCGGGAGAAGCGCAGCGTGCGCCCCAAGGTGGCGGAATTGCGGCACCACTACGCGTTGCCGATGCCGGAGCGTCGTCAGATCGCGCTCGAGCGTCTTACGACTATTCTGCAGTTCGCCGGCGAGCATGTGCCGTACTACCGCGACCTGTTTCGGGCGAAGCAGTTCGATCCCGCCAAGGCCGGCAGGGACCCGCGCTATCTGGAGGAATTGCCTTATCTCACCAAGGACGTGATCCGGGAGCAGGGCGCAAGGCTTCTGTCTCGACCGCTTGAGGAAATCCGGCATCACGCGTGCAAGACGGGCGGTTCCACTGGCCTTTCCTGCACGATCTACTACGATCAGGAAGCGGCCGACTATTCGTCTGCGGTCACGTTTTACGCACGGCGCCGCGCGGGCAAGCGCGGCTATCGGTCCGAGCTCCATTTCGCGTGCCGCTTTCCCGATCAGGTGATTCCTGAGTGGCCGTCGCGCGAAGACTTCAAGTGCTTCGCGATGAACCGCAGCAACATCTTCTTCGACCGCATCGACGACGAGGGGCTGGAGGAAATCTGGCGCACGTTGAAGCGGCGCAAACCCTTTCTTGCGCACGGGCATCCGTCGACCATGTATGCGTTGGCGTGCTATATCGAACGCAAGTACGGCGGCGCAAAGGCTTTCGAAGTCTTCGAGTCGAGCGGCGAATTGCTGGAGGACAGCGCGCGCGAAGTGATCGAACGGGCGCTTCGGTGTCGCGTGATCAATCGCTACGGGCTCGCGGAACTCGGCGTGATGGCGTACGAGCTCGACGGCCATGAAGGCGGTTTTCAGATTCTCGAATCCGAAGGCTGGCCCGAGAACCGTCCTGTCGATACGGTTTCTGACGGCGGCGCGAGCGAGCTCGTTTTCACCGGCTTTCGCAACCGGCTGATGCCCCTGATCCGCTATGCGACGGGCGACCTCGCACACGTCGAAGATCGCGCCGACGGATTGTTCCTGACGGATGTCGTGGGGCGGATTCACGACGTTGTGCCGATCAATGGCGTGGCGCACGCGACGCACCATATCCAGGACATGCTGGACCATCGCGTGGGCGGCATTCAGGAATTCCAGATCGATCTGCGCACGCAACCTCCGACGTTGCGCATCGTGCTCGAGCCGTGGGCCAACGAGCAGGACACGACCGCGAAGCTGCGCAGCTACTGGCAAGACGCCTTCAGCATCGCCTATGTCGGCCACGACGACCTTGTGCGCGTGGGGCGCCGCGCAAAATTCCGCCATGTGGTGACGGCATGATCGGCGTTCTCTTTCCGGCTCCGTCGGACGAGGCCGGTCGACTCGTGCTGGCTGCGCTGCGCCGCTCGGTCAGCAGTGCGCAGGCAAACTGGCTGTCGTACGCGGCTCTGCGCGAGCGAGCGCCTGCCGTCATCGTCGCCATCGACGTGCCGGACGCCTGGGGCGCCGCCCTCGTCGAGTGGGTCGCTTCTTCACGCTCCAAACTGGTCGTGTTCGGTCGGCTGCCCGCGGCGCTCGCGCGCTATCTTGGTTGTGAGGAGCGCGCATGGCCTGAGCCACTTGCGTCGGCCGCGCGCAGCGCGCCGGCAGCCAGTCGTGAAGCGGCCGAGAGCGACGCTTCGGTTCGATATACGGCGCTGTCGGCCACCCTTGGCGGTCGCGCATGGGTGCGTCCGTTCGAACGCTTCGACTTTACCGACGAGTGGAACAACCTGGGCTTCGGCGCGATTCGCGCGGATGGATCCATCTGGGCCGTTCGTCAGCCAATCGACGTCCCTGAAGAGGCCCGGCTGGCATCGGTTCACGTGGGCGCCGAGCGACAGTTTTCCTACGCAGGTCTGTGGGACAAGGCCACAGCCAGCGTACTCTGGTTCAATCGTCCCGTTGGCCCTTGCGACTCGTTCGAGTGGCGGTTGATCGAGAACTTCCTGTCGGCGCATCGCGCCGGCGAACTTCACTGTCAGCCTGTTCTGAGCGAGATTCCGTGGGGTTACGATGCCGCGATCACATCTCGCCTCGACTGCGATGAGGATGTCGAGTCGGCGCGTCCGTTGTGGCAGACGTACCGACGCCTGGGTGTCCCGTTCTCGCTCGCGGTTCACACGTCGAATCTCGCGGACACGACTCATCACGCGATTCTTCGCGAGCTTGCAGCCGACCGCGACGCCGCGCTGCTTTCTCATACGGCCACGCACGCGCCCAACTGGGGCGGAAGTTACGAGGCTGCATGTGTAGAGGGCGGCGAATCGATGCGGCTGCTGCAGTCCGTGATCGGCAAGCCGGTTCGCTACGCCGTGTCGCCGTTTCACCAGAGCCCGCCTTACGCGCTCGAAGCGTTGTCCGACTGTGGCTACTCGGGCTGTGTGGGCGGAATCATCCGCAACGATCCGGAATTCGTACTGGCGCGAGGCGGCACGCTTGCCGGCATGCCGGAGGGCTTCATTGGACACAGCCAGCAGACGATGCTGCATGGCGATTGCATGCTGGCCTCGGGCGACCCCCTGGCCGTGTTCAAGCAGGCATTCGATCTGGCGTTCGAGACGAAGACGCTTTTCGGCTACCTCGACCACCCGTTCTCGGCGCGCTACCAGTACGGTTGGCCCAACGAACCCGTGCGCATCGACGCTCACGAAAAGCTGATCGCGTACATCGCTGGCCGCGCGAGCAAACCAGTCTTCCTCAATGAAGAGACGGCGCTGGATTTCCTGCTGGCCAAATCGTCGCTGCGCGTGATTGAAGAGGACGGAACGTTCCGTGTGCAATTGCCCGGCGAGCCGGGCACTGCGTTGCGCTTCGCGGTCGAGTTCCGTGGTGAATCGTTCGAGGTTGATCCAGAGGGGCGGCTGCGATGAAAGTGATGGTCGTACTGGGTACGCGCCCGGAAGTCATCAAGCTGGCGCCGGTGATCGAGGCGTTGCGCCCGAGGGTAGAGACCATCGTGTGCGCGAGCGGTCAGCACAAGGAAATGCTGGCGCAGGCGCTCGGCTTTTTCGGCATCGTGCCGGACATCAGTGTGGACACGATGAGTCCGGGGCAGTCGTTGAACATCCTGTCGGCGAAGCTGCTGACCGAGATGGACGGGGTACTCGAGCGGGTTCGCCCTGACTGGGTCGTCGTGCAGGGCGATACGACGACCGCCTTCTGTGCGGGACTGGCTGCGTTCCATCGCGGTATTGCGGTAGCTCACGTTGAAGCTGGACTGCGCACGCGTGATCTGGCGAATCCGTTTCCGGAAGAGGCGAACCGCAGCCTGCTCGCTCGCATCGTTACCCGCCATTTCGCGCCGACGGAACTCGCTCGCCAGAACCTGCTGCACGAGGGCATCGACGACGCGCGCATCGTTGTGACCGGCAATACCGTGGTGGATGCCATCATGCTGGCCCGGCAATCATGGGAGCAGGCGCCCGCGAGTCTCGCGTTGCCCAGGTGGGAGGGTGCGGAGCAGTCCCACATTCTGGTGACCTGTCATCGGCGTGAAAACTTCGGCGAGACGCTGCTGGGCATCTGCAAGGTGTTGCGCGACCTGTGTGGTCGGTATCGGCAATATCAGTGGGTGTTTCCGGTTCACCTGAATCCCGCCGTGCGCGAACCCGTGATGCGTGAGCTTGGCGCGATTCCCAATCTGGCTTTGATCGAGCCCGTGGACTATCCGTCGAGCCTTTACCTCATCAGCCGGAGCGTGCTCGTGGTCAGCGACTCGGGCGGCATTCAGGAAGAGGCGCCAACGTTCGGCGTGCCGGTGGTCGTAATGCGCGGCCACACCGAGCGGCGCGAAGGCGTGGATGCCGGATTTGCGACACTGGCCGGGCAAACGCCGGAAGGCATCGAGGCTGCCGCTGTGGCTTGGCTGGACAACCCGGAGCGTCGGCAAGCGCTGCGCAATCGGGCGAATCCGTATGGCGATGGCCGTGCGTCCGAACGCATGGTTGCGAGCCTGCTTGGGCAGCCGGTTGAGGTGTTCGGTGGCTGAGTCTGAGCACTTCGGGCCGCCCGCCCGCGATTGCGTTCTCTTTTCCACCGCCGACTGGGACGAGCCGTACTGGACGAACAAGCAGCACACCGCGCGCATTCTCGCGCGTCGCGGCTGGAGGGTGTTGTACGTCGAAAGCGTTGGTTTGCGCTCGCCGAAGCTGGCAAGCGGCAAAGACTGGGCGCGCATCTGGCGCCGGCTCTGGAGTGGCCTGCGGTCCAACTTTATTGCGCCGCCACAACGCGAGCGCAACGTGTGGGTGCTTTCACCGTTGATGTTTCCCGCGAAGCACCATTGGCCAGTGGTGAGCCGCTTCAATCAGGCTTTGCTGAGGTGGAGCCTCGCGCGGTTTGCGCGCCGTCACCGTTTTTCAGATACGGTGGTGTGGACGTATCATCCCTTCATGCTGGAGGCGGTCGAGACACTGCCTCACGGACCGCTGATTTATCATTGCGTGGACGATCTGGCGGCGATTCCAGGAGTTGACGTCGAGGCGTTCCACCGAGCGCAGCAACAACTACTGGGCTTGAGCGAAGCGGTATTTACAACGGCCGCGGCACTGCGCGATCAATGCCTGGCGTTCAATCCGAACACTCACTTTTTTGCGAATGTCGTGGATGCGCAGCACTTTGGACGCGCGCTCGAGCGCCGCGGGCCATTGCCGCATGATCTTGCTGCGATCGCCGGGCCGCGACTGGTCTATCACGGCGTATTGTCCGACTTCAAGGTGGATTTTCCTCTGATCGCCGCGGCGGCGCGTATGCGGCCGGACTGGCAATGGATCTTCATCGGTGAAGAGCGGGAAGGCCAGCGCAGCGCCTGGGTGTCGCAGTTGAAGGAGTTGCCCAACGTGCATTTCCTTGGCTACAGGCTTTATGAAGAACTGCCCGCGTATCTGGCCGGAATGGACGTCGGATTGTTGCCGACGCTGCTGAACGGCTATACGCGGTCGATGTTCCCGATGAAATTCTTTGAGTACCTGGCCGCTGGTCTGCCGGTGGTTTCAACGCCTCTCGATTTCACCAAAGACCGCTTCGATGGACTCGAAGTGGGGGAAACGCCCGAGGGGTTCGTGTCCGCAATCGAGCGTCAGCTGGCGCGCGGCAGGCTGACACCCGAGGAGTCCCGCGAATACGTGGGCGATAATACCTGGGATGTCCGGACCGTTAAAATGCTGGATTGTGTGTGGCGAGGATTGGCGAGCAGGAAGCCAGAGCAGCTTGCCTCGGAACATTAACTGGAGTATCGAATGAGCGATTCGCGCGTACTTATCACGACCTACCCTGCGGCATTTCTGCACCGCGGCGGCGGGGAGCTCGAGCTGGTCGATCTGCTGGCCAATCTTCGGCAGCTCGGCGTTCGGGCGGACCTTTACGGCCCGACCGCACAACCGCTGAACAAATACGACGTGGTGCTCCATTACTCGGTTGTCCCGACGGGCATGGAGTTCGTGCGTGAGGTCAAGGCCGCAGGCAAGAAGCTGGTCCTGATGCCGAGCCTGTGGTGGCTGAAAGAGCCGAGCCAGCAAGAGAAGAGCTCCGTTGCCGAGTTCTTCAGGCTGGCCGACGTCGTTGTGTTCAAGTCGAAGTCCGAGTTCGAGAACGTTGCCGCCCACGTGCCGCTCGAGGCGTCGAAAGTTGCATATTGCCGATGGGGCGCCGACTCCTGCTTCGAAGAACTGATCAGCGGCGATCTCTTCAAGCAGACGTACAAGGTCGACGAGTACATGCTCTCGGTCGGCATTATCGAAGAGCGCAAGAATCAGCTCGCGGCCATCCACGCGTTGCGCGACTCGAAGATTCCGCTCGTGTTTGTCGGCGACTATCGCGACCGCGAATATTACGAAGCCTGTGTGAAGGCTGCACCGCCGCACTTCAAGTTCCTGCCTTACCTGGCGCCGAAATCCGAGATTCTGCGTTCCGCACTGCGCGGGGCTCGCGTGTTCATCGAAGTTTCGCTTGAGCCCGCAGGATTCTCCGCGTTCGAAGCCGCTCTCGCGCGCGTGCCCATGGTGCTGTCGGCCGGGCCGTGGACGCAAGAGCATTTCGGCACCGAGCTCGTGCATCAGGTCGACCCTGTCTCTACCGCATCCATCCAGAAGGGCGTACAAGCGGCGCTCAATACGCCCGTATCGCCGCAACTGCAGCGCAACGTCCATAACCAGTATCTGATGCCGCAATGCCTCGAACCGCTGGTTCGCGTACTGGGCGTGCGGTCCTGACTGGAGCACGAGCGGGGCGGGCCCCGGAACCAACATTCATGTAGCACGGGCAGCCGTGCGCCAGAACCCTATGAGCGAACAAACAGTACGCAGCTTCAATTTCCATGCGGACAAGCGGCTGGAAAGCGAGGTGATCGTCCGGAAAGATTCCTTGCGTCATCTCGACGCAATGGGCGTCTTCGACCATATCCGCAAGGAATCCAAGCATTTGCTGGTGACGGACAAGAACGTTGAAAAGCTCTACCTGCGACGTGTGCTCGAGGGTATCGAGCGCTCCGGCCGTTCGGTACGCACGTTGATTGTTCCGGCGAGCGAAAGCTCGAAGAGCTTCAAGGTGTATTCCCAACTCGTCGAAAAGGCGCTGGACTACGGGTTCGACAAGCACTCCGTGATATTTAGTCTCGGCGGCGGCGTGGTGAACAATCTGGCAGGTTTTCTCGCCTCCACCTTGTATCGCGGCATCGGACTTGTGCATTTCCCGACGAGCTTGCTGTCCCAGGTCGACGCGGCAATCGACTTCAAACAGGCGATCAACTTCGATCACGGGAAAAACCTGATCGGAAGCTACTACCCGGCCTCGAAGATCGTCGTCGATCCGCTGGTTTTGCGTACCCTCGACGTGCGCCTGATTCGCGATGGCCTTGCCGAGTCCATCAAACATGCGATTTGCCAGGACACGAAGTTTCTGTCGTTCATTACTTCGAACAGCGAACACCTGGTCGATCCAGATTTCCTTGCCGAGGTCGTGACGAAATCGATCGAGCTCAAGCTCGAAGTCATGAGCGGCGATCTCGACTCGGACTACGACGAAACGCTGAAGCAATACGGCCACGCGATCGGTCACGCTGTCGAGCATTTGTCCGAGGGAGAGGTGTATCACGGCGAAGCCATCTCGATCGGCATGTGCGTGTCGGCCGAAGTGGCGTTGTTGCTGGGCTTGTCCGACGAAGAAACGGTCGAGATGCACTACGACGTGTTCAGCCGCATTGGCCTTCCCACGACGGTGCCGGAAGCATTCTCGCTGTCGGACCTTTGGGAGAAGATCCGCTACGACAAGCACTTTCTAAGTGGCAAGGCATACATGGGCCTTGTACGCACTGCCGGTGTGATGGCGCCGACCAATAACGGTAATTTCGGTCACTACATCGAACAGGCTGTCGTGTTCGAGGCGATAGAGAAGAATCGGCGTCAGGGAGCACGCGGACTCTGACCATCATGCAAGAAAGAACAATCCTTCGCGACCTTGAAGCGGTGCTCCCTTGGTGGCAGGACGTAAGGGTCTGTGCAGAAGACGCGCTGAAATCGCGACAGCCCTTGACGGGGCTGCGGGTGGCCATTATCTGCATCGATCTTTATCGGTTTGATTCAATTTCGTCATCCGCTTCGGAGCAGGCTGCGGTGCTCATAACCGCGGGTTGCGAGGTGCAGATCGTTTGCAATAACCATGCGGGCATTGACTCGCCGCTTATAAAGCCGCGCGAGGATTTCAATGCGGCGGATTACGATTGCGTGCTTTACCACTATTACGTTGGTGATCCGCTGCTCGAAACCGTATTGAACAATTCAACGCGTAAGGCGGTTTTTTATCAGGGAATTACGACGCCGCCGGAAGTGTACGCACCGTATTCGCCTGAATTTGTGGAAACCTGTCGGCAGGGCTTAGCCCAGCTTGACCGCCTCCAACGGTTCGACATGGTGATTTCCGGCTCCGACTACAACGTTGAGCAAATGCGGGCTGCGGGCCGGCAGGGCGAACGTAGGCCGGTCGCACGCATGTTCCCGCCTATTATTAGCGTTACTCGATTCGTGCAGACTCCGCGCAAACTAGGCCCTGTCCCGCGCAGAATATTGACAGTCAGCCGCATTTTTTCGAGCAAAAACGTTGAAGGCGTAGTCAGGTTTGCTGAGGCTTTGGTGCAGCGTACCAGGACGGCCACAAGGCTCACGATAGCAGGTGCAAAGTGTGAACCTTCTTATGTTGAACGCCTCCTTGCGGACATGACTACGGACCCTTTGCTTGAGGTCGATATTTGTTTGCGGGCTTCGGATGAACGAGTCCGAGGTTTTTATCAGCAAGCAGACATTTACGCATGCTTTAGTCATCACGAAGGGTTCTGCATCCCGCTTGTAGAGGCAATGGCTGCGGGTGTCCCCGTCGTTACCCATGCGCTAACTGCCATTCCGCAGACGATGGGTGGAAGCGGCGTAATTGTAGAGCCCTTCCAACATGAAGAGGCTGCGGAAAAGATATGGAGTGTTTGGCAGGATAGGAGCGCGCTGACTTCATTGGTGCTTGGGCAACAGGTAGTGTTTGAGCGCCAATACAAAGGATCCGGAATCGCCGGTAAGTTAATCGACGCGATCCGCGATCTCGTCGCTAGTCAGGGGGAGGCGAAGTGACCCATTCAAAGAAGAAAGTGCTGGTGACAGGCGCTGCTCGCGGTATAGGGCTTAGCATTGCCAAGACACTTGCGGCGAAGCAGTACGAGCTTGTTTTGCTCACGAGTAACGGCGTATCGGCTGACGCGTTACGCCGTGAGCTGTTGGTGGAGGAAACTAAGGCCACCGTCTTCCCGCTCGACCTGAGCGACCGGGATGCGATTGCGGATTTTGCTGCTGAATGGACGGAGCCGCTTTGGGGCTTGGTTAACAACGCCGGAATTTGCAAAACCTTTGGCATTCAAGATGTGGGCGATGATCCATTCAATGACGTACTCGCCACAAACCTTGAAGGGCCGTATCGGCTTACCAGAGGGTTATTGTCCCGAATCGAGCGCCCCGGTCGCATCGTCAATGTCGCATCGCAGTTGGGCCGGGAAGGCCGAGCAGGATATTCGGCGTATTGTGCATCGAAGTTTGGTCTGATCGGTATGACGAAGTGCTGGGCCAAGGAGCTGGGAGCTAGTGGCATAACGGTAAATGCCGTGTGCCCCGGATGGGTGGGAACAGAGATGTCGTTCAAGGACGTCGATCGGATGGCCGCAGAGCAGGGTGTGAGCGCGGAGCGCTTCTATGCGGAAGTTTGCGATCCACTTGAGTTGAAGCGTTTCAATACTCCAGAAGAAGTCGCTAACCTCGTCGCTTTTTTACTTTCAGAAGACGCTTCAGGGATAACAGGCAGAGATTGGATGATGCAAACCGTTTGGAACCAGCAGTAGACCGCTGGCTGTGACGCTCTATCCACGTCGAATTTGGGATCGGCGAAGGACTGCAGGCGTAACCGTTCAGGCCACGTTGATGCGCTGGCGAGAGTGAAGATCTTCGTCGTCGCTGGCTCACGGTTGGACAACGCAAAGTGCGATATCCCAGAGGCATGGGCGTTGGCTTTGCATTTGTGATGGGGCAACGGGCGAGGTATGTTGTTGGCTTCACTGTCCGCTTTGGCTTGCGTGGCTGGTCTCTGGCAGATTAACTGAGTTCATATGAAAGTATTGTTCAACACCTACCCCATGGCGTTTCATACGCCTGGTGGTGGGGAAATTCAGCTTCAGCAGTACCACAAGCACCTCGTTGAACGTGGCGTGCAGGTCAGTCTTCTCGACCTTTGGAATCCGCGCTTCAAGGATCATGAAGTGGTTCACTACTTCTCCTGCATGAGTGGCTCGCTGCACTTCTGTTCGTTCGTCAAGAGCATCGGGTTGCCGCTGGTGGTTTCGCCAAATCTGTGGATCACGGAAGAGTCGAAGGCGAAGTACCCCTTCGATGAAATTCGCCTCATTTTTGTGCTGGCTGACCGCGTGGTCTGCAATTCGAACGCGGAATGCGATCTTCTCGCGAAGGTGTTCAATATTCCTCGCGAGAAGTTTTTTACTGTCTACAACGGCATCGACCAATATTTCCTGCAACCGGTGGATGGCCAGCTTTTCCGGGAGCAGTTCGGCATTACCGGCAAGTTCGTCTTGAACGTTGCGAATGTCGAGCCGCGTAAGAATCAGCTTGAACTGGCTCGTGCGCTTAAGGCACACCCTGATCTGCAACTGGTGCTGATAGGGCATGTGCGCGACCAGGAGTACGCGCAGTCCTGTTTCAAGGAAGGCGGCGATCAACTCCGCTATATCGGACCGCTGAATCACGATTCGGACTTGTTGCGCTCCGCGTATGCGGCGTGTTCGGTGTTTGCATTGCCCAGCGTGCTCGAAACGCCTGGCCTGGCCGCACTGGAAGCCTTTGCTTGCGGAGCCCCGGTGGTCGTGACGTCCGAAGGGTGTACGAAAGAGTATTTCGGTGCAGGCGCAGCCTATGTCGATCACGCCGACACCGCAGGCATAGCGGCCGCAATCGCGCGTTGTGCGGATGCGCCGCGTAGTTTCCTTTCCACGATCGTCGCCAGCGCCAATTTCACATGGGCACGTGTGGTCGAGCGCCTCGCGTCGCTTTATGACGATCCCGTTGGATTGCCGGACACGGACAGTCTGTTGAGCGGTTTTTTCGACATCGAGAGCGACGGAAACTCCCACTTCGCGTGGACAAAAGAGAAGGCCAGCTTCGAATGCCGTCCAGGCGCAATTAGCGGGATCTGGCGGACCGAGGTCGGAGGCACCGTTGAAATTCGGATCGACGGTGAACTCGCGCATCGATACGTCGAAGTCCCGGCAAACTGGGCGTCGTTCCGCATCGTTGTTCCTCGCAAAGATGGCACTCCCCTCCGGAACGTCACCATCGAGTTGACGGAGACTTCAGGTCTGCCTCGGTCGAGCCCACGTGCCGTTGCTTTGCGTGACGTGCAGTTCATGGAGGCGTCGGCTCCCGGCTTCGAGGAGATGGCGCTTCTCGATGGACTCTTGCAGGGCAGCAGCGGCTTTTATCCCATAGAAGTGGATCCTTACCGTTGCTTCGCCTGGACCGGGACCCGTGCCAGTTTCCGTTCGCGGCCGGGTCAACTGGACTTTGTCTGGCGATCGGCGCAAAGCGGTACGACCGTCGATGTACTCATCGACGGTAAGCCGATGTTGGCGCATACGCCGGTGGGCGAAGACTGGAGTCACGTGAGTCTCGTCATCGAGCCTGTCAAAGGGAGTTCGACGTCAGAGGTGACGTTTGTCGTAAGCAGGCCGCGACACGCATCTACGACTGATTTGCCGTTCGGCGTAGCGGTGGGCGAAGTTCAATTCCAACCCAGGGTCGACCAGGGCCCGATTTCCGATGCGGGAGCGTCATGCGTATCGTGATCGATCTGCAAGCTGCGCAAAGCGAAAGCAGATTCAGAGGCATCGGAAGATATTCGCTGTCGCTTGCTTTGGCGATGGTGGCAGATGCTGAGCGCCGCGGGCATGAGGTCTACATCGTGCTCAACGGCAAGTTCCCGGAAACCATCGGGCCGCTGCGAACCGCATTCTCCGGGTTGTTGGGCCAGGAAAGGATCGTGATTTTTTCCGGTCTTCCCGAAACGGCCGGAGCGATTCCCGGAGGCGGCTGGCGCGCCCGTGCCTCGGAACTCGTGCGCGAAGAGTTTCTCGCAGCGTTGAAGCCAGATGTCGTCTACGTATCGAGCCTGTTCGAAGGTTGGGGCGATGAATCGATTGTGGCCATCAATTCTGGCTTGAGCCGACTGCCTACTGCCGTCACGTTGTATGACCTCATCCCGTATGCGATGAGTGATGCTTACCTGGTGGACCCCGGGTATCGATCGTTTTATCTAAGGAAGTTAGAGTTCCTTAAAAGGGCCGACTGTCTGCTCGCGATATCGGAACATTCGCGCGTGGAAGCCATCGACCTGCTGCAGATTCCTGCCGAACGGATTGTCAATATTTCCGCGGCAATCGGTGAGCAGTTCGCGCCGGTCCAACTTCCCGCCGACGCGGCGCAGCAGTTGCTCGCCCAGTACAACATAAGCGGTCCGTTCGTTTTATACGTACCGGGAGGATTCGACCCGCGCAAAAACTTCGATCGGTTGATCGAAGCATTCGCGAGCCTGCCTTCCAGTGTGCGGGACGGTCTGCAGCTTGTTATAGGCAGCAAGGTGCCCCCAGGAATGGGCGAAGCACTCGACGCGAAGGCAGCCAGCCTTGGGCTTGAGCCCGATCAGCTTGTGCTGACAGGCTACCTGCCGGATGACGAGCTCACAGCCATTTATGGACTGTGCCGATTTTGCGTGTTTCCTTCGTTACACGAAGGATTTGGTCTGCCGGCTCTCGAAGCGATGGCCTGTGGTGCGCCCGTTATGGCGTCGAACTCTACAAGTTTGCCGGAGGTTGTGGGATGTGAAGAGGCGCTGTTCGATCCTCTTTCCGTTGCAGACATAGCGCGCGCGATGCTCAGAGGCCTGACGGACGAAGAGTTTCTTGAGAGACTCAAACGCCATTGCGCCACACAGGTCAAGAAGTTCTCGTGGGAGCGTTCCGCACACCTTGCGCTGGATAGGCTCGAAGAGGCGTTTGTAGCTGCAAGCGCGCCGATGTCGCGTATCGGTGATGGCGATGTCGCCACCGCGTACGAACGCGTCATGGCTGACATGACGCGACTGGCGGCAGAAGCGCATCTCGATGCTTCAAACCGTGATCGCATTTCGCTTAAGGAGTGTCTGGAGTTGAACAAGCAGGTTATCAACGGCGTGTGCGGTGATCGGCAATTGTTGGTCGACATCTCGGAGCTGGTTACCAAAGACGCGAAGTCTGGCATACAACGGGTCGTGCGAAGCATCCTTTTGCGACTGCTCGAGCATCCGCCTGCGGGTTACCGTGTTGAGGCGGTTTATACGAAAGACGGTCACGGGCTGCTCTATGCCAAAGCGTTCGTGGCGCGGTTCCTTGGCCAATCGACCGAAGGCATACAGGACGTTCCCATTACGTTTGGCAAGGACGACGTATTTGTCGGGCTGGACCTTACGGCGCACCTGTTTCCGGCGTTGAACGAGACGTTGCGATACATGTACGAAACGGGCGTCCAGATTCATTACGTCGTGTATGACCTGACCCCGTTGATGAACACGCGGTGGCACACGCCCGGAATGACGCAGGCGTTCACTTACTGGATAGATGGATTGGCGAACTACGCGCACAGTCTGGTTTGTATTTCAGAAACCGTAGCAAACGATGTAGGCCGATGGTTCGTCGAAAAAAGAGCGGGGATGGGCAGGGTGCCGCACATTATCCATTTTCATCTGGGCGCAGATATCGGCAACAGTCAGCCGACGGTTGGTATGCCCGAGGACGCGGTGCCGGTACTCGACGCTCTCAAGACCTCTCCAAGTTTTCTGATGGTTGGTACGGTAGAGCCGAGAAAGGGTTACGCTCAGACGATCGATGCATTCGAGCTTCTTTGGTCGAAAGGCGAAGAGGTCAACCTCGTGATTGTTGGCAAGGCGGGGTGGCACGTCGAGGAACTGGTTGAGCGTTTGCGCGACCATCCGCTTCGTGGCAAGCGGCTGTTCTGGCTGGAAGGCATTAGCGACGAGTATCTCGAACGCGTGTACGAGACCTGTTGCGCGCTGATTGCGGCTTCCGAATACGAAGGGTTCGGCCTGCCGCTCATCGAAGCGGCCCAACACAAATTGCCGATCGTCGCGCGAGACATTCCGGTATTTCGGGAAGTGGCAGGCGGTTACGCATACTGGTTTAGTGGAGCGGATGGTGCTTCGTTAGCCCAGGCTCTTTCCGGATGGCTCGACCTTTATCGTAACGGCAAGGTGCCGGATTCCTCGGACATGCCGTGGCTGACGTGGGAACAGAGCACTCATCAACTGCTGTGCCGTGTTGACGTACTAAACGACGATAAACCGTGATACGCACACGCCGACGGGACCGGCCCGCATAGCCGGGCTCGTTGGCAACCACATCGAACAACTAGGTCAATTTCTTCGAGTATTTCTTATGAAAGCAATCATCACTGGTATTTCCGGGCAGGACGGTGCCTATCTCGCGCAACTTCTGCTGGAAAAGGGTTACACGGTCTACGGTACGTATCGCCGGACGAGTTCGGTCAATTTCTGGCGCATCGAGGAACTGGGCATCCAGAATCATCCGAGCCTGCATCTGGTGGAGTACGACCTGACCGACCTGTCCACGAGCATCCGCCTTTTGCAGCAGACTGGCGCCACTGAGGTCTACAACCTCGCGGCCCAGAGCTTCGTTGGGGTGTCGTTCGACCAGCCGGTTACGACGGCGGAGATCACGGGTATCGGCCCGTTGAACCTGCTGGAGGCCATTCGTATCGTCAACCCGGCGATCCGGTTCTACCAGGCATCCACGTCGGAAATGTTCGGCAAGGTCCAGGCCATTCCGCAAGTCGAAGAAACGCCGTTCTATCCGCGCAGCCCGTACGGTGTTGCGAAGCTCTACGCACACTGGATTACGGTGAATTATCGCGAGTCGTATGGAATCTTCGGCTGCAGCGGCATTCTGTTCAATCACGAATCTCCGCTGCGTGGCCGCGAGTTCGTGACGCGCAAGATTACCGACTCCGTGGCCAAGATCAAGCTGGGTAAGCTGGATGTACTGGAGCTGGGCAATCTCGACGCAAAGCGGGATTGGGGTTTTGCGAAGGAGTACGTGGAAGGCATGTGGCGCATGCTGCAAGCGGATAAGCCGGACACCTACGTATTGGCGACGAACCGCACGGAAACCGTGCGCGACTTCGTGACGATGGCGTTCAAGGCCGCCGATATCCGGATTGTGTGGCAAGGCGCGGGCGAACAGGAGACCGGCGCGGATGCCGCCACGGGCAAGACGGTCGTGCGGATCAATCCGAAGTTCTACCGTCCCGCAGAGGTCGAACTGCTCGTGGGGAACCCCGCCAAGGCGGAGCGTGAACTCGGATGGAAGCCGCAGACGACGCTCGAGCAACTGTGCGAAATGATGGTGAAGGCCGACCTTCGTCGTAATGAAGTCGGCCATTCGTTCTGAAGTGGCGATTGCTCTGACGGGCGGCCACGCCGCTGCTTCTTTCGCCGAGGGACTCAAGGCGTGAAGGTGCTCCATGTCTACCGCACCTATTTCCCTGATCCGCCCGGTGGTTTGCAGGAAGCAATCAGGCAGATCAGCCTTGCCACGCGCGAGTGCGGTGCGGACCCGAAGATCTTCACGCTATCGCCCCATCCGGAGCCGCAGGAGGTAGCGTTTCCGGAGGGGAACGTGGTCCGCTCGAAGTCCTGGGCCGCGCCGGCATCATGCGACCTTGGAGGCTTCGATTCGTTGCGTGAGTACCGTCGCCTGGCGCAGTGGGCGGATGTGCTGCATTTCCACTTTCCGTGGCCGTTCGGCGACGTTTTGCGCCTCCTGGACACAAGCGGAAAACCTGCGGTGATGACGTACCACTCGGACATCGTTCGCCAGCGCATGTTGGGCTATGTGTATGGTCCGTTGATGCGCCGGATGCTGGCTTCGATGTCTGCTGTCGTCGCGACCTCGCCTGCGTATGCGCAATCGAGTCGCGTACTGACCGAGGCGGTACGACCCGACCGTCTGCGCGTGATTCCCCTCGGCATCCGCGATTACGCAGACAGCGAGCTGTCGAAGCGGTGCGGGCCGGACCTCCTTGCCCGATTGCCGTTAGGGACCAAGCCATATTTCCTGTCCCTTGGCGTGTTGCGTTACTACAAGGGACTCCATGTACTCGTAGAGGCTGCGTCGTCCATTCTCGCCAATCTGGTGATCGCGGGATCGGGCCCGGAAATGGAAAGGTTGAAAGAACTGGTTGAGCGGAGAGGTGCCAAGAATGTCATCTTTGCAGGCCAGGTGACGGACGAAGAGAAGATCGCGCTACTGAAGGGCTGCCGGGGGCTGGTGCTTCCTTCGCAACTGCGTTCGGAAGCGTTCGGAATGGTATTGGTCGAAGCCTCCATGTTTGGCAAGCCGATGGTCTGTTGTGAAATCGGTTCCGGCACGTCCTATGTCAATGAACATGGGGTGACTGGAATCGTCGTTCGGCCAGAAGCGCCGCAGGAGTTGGCGCAGGCGGTAAACATCCTGCTTGAGGACGAGGGGCAGGCGAGGCGTATGGGGCTGGCTGCCCGAACGCGGTACGAGAGGCTGTTTTCGGGGCCCGCGCTGGGGAAAGCGTACGTGTCGCTGTACGAGGAAGTGTTGAAGGCAACGGTGAAGATGGGCGGTGGCTGTTAAACCCGTGCACTCAATCCGGGCCGAAGCCGCTTCATATAAGCGCCGATTTCCACACGTTACTGCGAAGAGACCCATGCGCATCATCGTTGATCTCCAGACGGCCCAGAATGACAGCTCGTTTCGAGGCGTCGGTCGCTACTCAAAATCCCTTTTAAGAGCCATGTGCCTCTCGCTGAGGCACATGGCCACGATGTGTGGCTGTTACTCAACGGGAACTTCAGTGAGACCATAGAGCCGCTCATGAAGGAATTTGCCGATGTCGTTCGGGCTGCCTGTGCTGGAGGCGCTGGCATGTGGTGCACCGACAATAGCGTCCAACACGAGCAGCTTGCCCGAGGTAGTCGGATTGGACGAGGCGCTGTTCGATCCCCGTTCAGCACAAGACCTTGCCAACAAGATGTTGCATGCGCTGGCGGATGTGGAATTCGCCGCGAAATTGCGGCGTAACGGGCTCGCACAAGCCAGGCGATTCTCGTGGCAGCGGTCGGCCACGCTGGCGTTGGAGGCGATCGAGCGAACCTTCCGGCCACGGGACTACTCCCCGATCAATTACAAGGACGAACACGGATTCGTCGACGCCGTATTGGCAGCACTATCTGCCCATCAACCTCGAGTGACGCCGATGCGACAAGACATTGATCTTCTTCGAGATAGCGCCAAAAAAGCCTGGGCGGAACTACGGCGTCTGGAAGGCGGGCCAGTTCGCTGAGCATCCAGGCTCCTTAGGGCGATGCTCTCGAGGCCGCTCGATGATGATGGTCGGGCTCACTCTCAACTAGCCGGGCGATCTACGGCATGCCATATACCGCGTGGGTGCATCGCGCTCGGTCGCGCCGCAATGACGATCTCTTTATCCTCGCGGCAATAGCTCCCGTCCAAAATCCAGGTGCGCTCGCCCTAAGCAATCAAAGGCTTTGGGAACGCCTCATTCCGCTTGCGCAACATGCGGTATAGCGACCTCGTTGTGTGGCATCACAGGATCACGCCGAAATTACGATACCGGTCACTTCCAGATTCTCGCAGATGGGCGACTGTGTAGCGCCGCTCATGTCAAGTAAATCGCCATTGATACTGACGCCACGTCCGATTCCTCGACGTAGTTCGGAAGGCATTCCATTCCTCTCGCTTCGAGGCCTCCTGCTGCGCCGCGCGACTGCAGGAGAATTAAAGTCAATGTACATTTCAGCCTTCGAGTATTTGTTCGATCTACACGGGCTTCCACATAAATGCGGCGAGCGCTGCCGCGGTATTTTTTGCCGAAGGGGCGAAGAAAAATGAGTATTTTTTTCATGCACATTCCGAAAACAGCGGGAACGTCGATTACCGCCGTGCTCGAAGACAATATATCCGTTGTCGATTCAATGATAATGAAAAAAATAAGGAATTCGTATTATAACAACTGCATTGATTATTCGCTCTTGACGGCGGCAAAAGTCGTCGCAGGCCATATTCCAATGTCAGTTGCTTCGCTTATGAGCGGGCCGGTCAGGAAAATCGTGTTTTTGAGGGATCCCGTAGATCTGTCGATTAGCACGTTCAATTATATGAAGAAGCTTGGTGAGATAGACCAGTCGGAGGATTTGGTCGACTTTATCACGTCGCCTCGTGGAGAGTGCATCAAGAACATCCAGACTAAGTGGCTCTCCAGTTCATTTTTGCCAAGCACGCCCACTCACCGAGAGTCTATGCATTTCGAGTTCGGGCGAAGTGTTGAGAAGATGAGCTTCGTAATTGATGATGCGGTGCTGAAAGAGGCGGTGAAAAATGTGGATGACCTTGAATTTGTGGGAATCTTTGAGCAAATGGAACGCTCGATTGCGTTGATGTGCGAAAGATTTGATTTCGGAAGAAGTCCGAATTCTATTGCTCTAAACGTGGGTGTGTACAGCAAGACTCGCAACGAGCAATTGACTGCGCTATTAAAAGATGAAAATAGATTTGATATGGAACTCTATCGTTTTGGCAAGGAAAGATTTGAGTCTTTCGACGTATCAGGGGGGCTTGGTACGGCTTCCGCTTCTTCGGAACGGTTGGCGCCTTACGCATTTATAGACATGGACGACTCGATCCGGCACAACGGATTTCATTTGCGGGAGATCTGGCCTCATTGGTACGGCGTAAGATGGACCACCGGTGCGTCCGAGATATATCCAGCATGCGAAATTATCCCGGGCGTTGAGTACGTCTGTGAATTATCGGTGTTGTCAATTATTTTGCCCGACGACGCATCGAATGTGCAAATTCTAATCAACGACACTCCGTTGAACTATGTTCTCATGGAGGCCGGTGGCGTTTGGTACTATCGCGGAATTTTCTGTTTTGAGAGCGCGGTTTCGCGGCCGAAGCTGGAAATTGTGGTGCCATTTGCCACTAAGCCATCCGCAATTGGAATGTCCGCAGACGATAGAACCTTGGGGCTGGCCGTTAAATCAATTAAATTGATGCCGCTGGAAAATTGTGCAGTTAATTTTCGCTGACCCCGGGTTATCGACAAAACGTACTCACCTGGCTACGAACCCGGCGCGCGTTATGATCTGGTCCACGGAGAGGCCTGCTGGCACCGGCGCCACAGCTGCTCCGTTTCTGGTCAGTTCATAGAAGATTTGCTGTTTGTTGCCGCTGATCAGGTCGGGTGGCCCGCCGAGCAAGCGCGTCAATTCGGCTTCGATTGCGGCACCACCGTCTGCATAGCCTCGACGGTCTATATAGATTCCACTAAAACCGATCCGCCTCGCAACCTCGATCTGACGCTCGAGGGGTGCCTCGGCGAGCGCGCGGAAGAACAGGTCAGCGGCGCGTCCCTTCATGGCACCGTAGCTCCACCCGAGCGATGCAGAATGCAGATACCCGCGCGCCTGATCGTAAGATTGCACCCCGCCTACGGAGAGGGCCTCCGGAAACCGGACATAAGGCAGTTGATAGATCGCACTACCCTTGGGGCTCTCCTTCTCTATTGCGCCGATAAATCTCGCATCGTTCAAATATTCGGCCCGGGTTGCGTCATTGCAAGCCTGGCAAGGCGGTGTTGTTTGATCCCAGATGGCGATAGCGCAAAGAATTGCGCCAATACCACCAATGGCCGGCCACGTTGCGCGCAGACGCGGCGCATATCGTTCAATGCCTAGCTGAGTGATAAGCATCGCCGCGCAGATTGAAGTAAATGCAATGAATACGCTTACCCGGTTCCATGCCCGAATCATTGGGCTAATTAAAATACTGAAGAGCACCGATCCACCGCCAATTGTGCAAAACAGAACAAGAACGAAAGTAATGGCAGCAAGAAAATACAGGCGCTCGTCACGTCGTTGCTCTTTCCCCGGCGCAATCAGTGCGAGCAATAGTGCCAGAAAGCCGACGCTACCAATCGCCCCAAGCGAGGCCGTTTCGTTTTCATTGACGAGCGGGAAGGTGGTCGTGTATTTCTGGGTCAATTCCGCAAGGGGCGCCATGCGATGTCCGACGCGCGGCAACAGCAACTGCGTAATCTTCAATCCATAGAGCTCTGCTTCGGATGGATTCCTCTGGGCCACCTCGGTATTGATCCCATGTCTGGCCCGATCGGCTAGATTCGGCGCGACGTTCGCTACAATGCCGATTGTTACGATTGCGACCGCCAATATGCCGGGAAATATGGAGATGATCGACCGCACGCGCAGATATTTGCAGAGTGTTGCAGCCAGAAAGGCGAGAACACCGAAAAAGGAGTAGTAGACTCCGAAGCACGACAAGACCAGAAGGGTGGCTACGTGCCCAATTTGTCCGGACAGGCCGCGGGATTTGTCGGAAGAGAAGAGATTCCCAATGTATATTTTATAGGCGTACCAGATAAATAACGGCGCAGGGAAATACCATGTGTAAAACAGATGGGGCAGGCGTAAAAAATGGAACGGCAGCATAGTAAATATGAAGCCGGCCGAAAAACTGAGCGCGCGTGACAGGCGAAAGCGCCGTGCAACAAAATAGGCGCTCAGCGCATTTAGTGGAAACCCGATGAGATAGTAGATATTGAGCGCGGTGGCTGCGCTTCCCGACAGGACACCAAACACCTTTAGCGCGGCGAGGCTTCCCGAATCAGGGATGGGGTAATCGTAAAGATAAGAGCCAAATGGCGCTCCCATTGCGCTGCTATGGAAGACCCAGAGATTTTCCATAAGACGCTTGATCACGAGGAGCATCAGTAGCCCATCGCCGTTGTAGATCAGCGGAACGCGAATATCAAGTTGGCTCCCACCCATGAGCATCCAGCCAGCCACCAACGAGAATGCGCCCAGCGCACATGGTGCGACCAACGACAAACCTTTGCTCTTTTCCGGTGAGCGGGTGCTCGGCGAATCCCCGAAGGCGAAGTCTGTCACGAGATCTAGCCTCTTGTTTGTAGTGCTGCGGGTGTTGGTTGATCCACTTCGGCGCTACTTGGCGAGCGACGCGGGAGAGTCGGCGGTGGAGTTGATCCGCTCCCTCTCTACCACCAACGGCCGCTTTTGCGCATACGTCAGAATCGCGCCAACGTACTCGCCCAGCAAGCCGATAAAAAACAGCTGAACAGACGAGAAGAAAAACAAACCAATGAGCATCGGTGCGCTGCCCATTGAAAAGCTGTTCCAGTACAGCAGTTTGAGCACCAGATAAATGAACGAAACGCAAAGGCTAACGCCCGAGAGGAAGAATCCGGCAATGGTCGCGAGGCGCAACGGCACCTTGGAATGCGACGTGATGCCGAGCATCGCAATATCGTACAGCGTGTAAAAATTGTTCTTCGAAATGCCGCGCTTGCGTCTGGGTTGCACGTAAGGCAACTGGATTACATCAAAGCCGATCTCGCAGACCAGGCCGCGAAAGTACGGATAGGGATCGTCGATCTGTCGCAGGATCTCAATCACCTTGCGATCGTACAGACCGAAACCGGTGAAGTTCTGGATAAGCTTCACGTTCGCGATACGCGTAACGAGGCGGTAGTACATGCGGCGCAGCGCGAAGAACAGCGCTGACTCTTTCGCCTCCGGCTTTACGCCGATCACGATCGGTGCGCCGGCAAGCCAGTTCTTGACGAACTCACGCATCAACTCCGGCGGGTCCTGAAGATCGGCCACCAGCAGAATGACCGCGTCGCCCGTCGCTTGCAGCAAACCATACATGGGCGAGCGAATATGCCCGAAATTTCGCGCATTCACGATGACGCTCACGTTCGGGTCCGCTGCCGCGATGCTGCGCAA
This sequence comes from Paraburkholderia kururiensis, assembly GCF_034424375.1. Lineage (NCBI taxonomy): Bacteria > Pseudomonadati > Pseudomonadota > Betaproteobacteria > Burkholderiales > Burkholderiaceae > Paraburkholderia > Paraburkholderia kururiensis. The sequence goes on from NZ_CP139965.1 coordinate 5,079,875, forward strand.
CTTGCTTACCGTCGTGTCGGTAGATGCGTTGTCGATGAAGAGATGGTCGTAGGTGACTTCAGGGATAGTCGCGAAAATACGGCGCGTTTCGCTATACACCGCCTCCACGTTTTCCTCTTCGTTGAAACAGGGAGTGACGACCGTGATGTGCTTCATGGCAAATTGAAAACGAACCGGCGATTGAGAATAAAGGCTAGCAGGCTGAGGGGAACCAGCGTGATTGCATTAGCGACGTAAACGTTGGCACCCAGACTCAAAAGCAGGCGCACGCCTCCCAGGTTGACGAGGTAGATGACACAGTAGACACCTACGAAGCGCCAGAAACGCGACCGCGGTGCGCCGTCAAATACGAGCCGTCCTACGCTCTGGAAGTTGAACAGCACGCCACCAATGGTTGCGAGCCCGATCGCAACTGGGTACGTCAAACCTATAAACGTAAATACGGCGAAGAGCGAATAGCCGAAAACCGTGTTGAGGCCGCCTACCACGAGAAAGCGGATCAGCTGATAAACGGTCTTCACGGCCGGCTCACGGTCTGACGCTGCGCTGGCACCGGCGGGTGTTCCGTCTGCCATGTCGTTATCGCTTGTATTGGATGCTTGCATCGAGCGCGCGCCTGATCTGTTTTTCCACCGCCTCGGGTGCGAGGCCGTGGCTTTCCATCAGGAAAGGATAGTTGCCGCACAGCGTGCTGAATTGATCCGGAATACCGACGCGAACGAACGTTCCGAGGTACTGCCCCATGAGCGTTTCCGCGACTGCACCGCCAAGGCCGCCGTAGATGGAGTGCTCTTCGAACGTGACGATTGCCTCACGTCCCTCGGCCAGCTTGCGCAGGGAGGCGGCAGGGAACGGTTTCAGGCATGGCACTGAAACCACGTCGGCATTCCCTATCGCGGCTGCGGCCTGTTGAGCCAGCTTGACGCCCGACCCCGTGCCGACGAAGAGGTACGACGCACCGGTATTTGTCACCGGGATCAAATCGCCGCTCGCCCAGTCCGTCAAGGGGCCGCGATGGACATCGCCAAGATCGGCTTTGCCCATGCGGAGATAAGCGGGCCGCGAGTTCTCAAGGATGTGCTGGGCACACGCGGTGAGCTCGAAGCGATCACATGGCGAGTAGATAGAAATCTGCGGTACGGCGCGCAGGGCAGCAATATCTTCCGTACTTTGGTGGCTCGTACCCAGTTGAGCGTAAACCACGCCGGCGCCGTCTCCGATGAAGGTGACAGGCAGATTCTCGTAGCACACGTCGATCTTGATCTGTTCGAGCACGCGAATGGGCACGAACGCGGCAAGGCCGTAGACGATCGGGCGGAAGCCCGCTTTCGCAAGCCCTGCTGCCACGCCAACCATGTTCTGCTCGGCAATGCCGCAATTCAGATATTGGCCCGGGCAGGCTTTCCGGAATGGATCGAACAGCGCGTAGCCATGGTCACCGGTGAGCAAAAGTACCTTGGGGTCTTTTTACGCGGCAGCCACAAGGGCGTTCGAAAATGCGTCTCTCATGCCTTGCCTCCAAGTTCGGCAACGGCCGCCTCATACGTCTTGGGGTTGAGTCGCGTGTAGTGCCAGATATTGTCGTGCTCCATGAACGACACGCCTTTCCCTTTCACGGTCTTCGCGATCAGCGCTTTGGGCCGCCCGTTCTTGCGGGTCTTCAGATCGCTGTATGCCCGGTCGATCGCGAACTCGTCGTGGCCGTCTATCGTGAGCGCGTCGAAATCGAAGGCCGCAAACTTTGCAGCGATATCGCCGAGGCCCATGACCTCGTCAGTTGTTCCCATGGCCTGAAAACCGTTCGCGTCGACGATGACGATAAGGTTGTCGAGCTTGAACTGCGTAGCAAACAGGGCGGCTTCCCAGATGGTGCCCTCGTTCAGTTCACCGTCGCCCACCAGGGCATAGCAGATCTGGTCAGTGTTATTCCGTTTGGCGGCAAGCGCGAGCCCCACGCCAACGGACAAGCCATGGCCAAGAGAGCCGGCGGTGACTTCCACTCCCGGCACGTGCGCATCCGCGAGCCCTTTCAGCCGCGTGCCGTTGCCGAAATAACGCGCAATCTCGTCGTCCGGCAACCAGCCAATCTCGTGGAGGCAGGCGTATTGCGCCATGACGCCGTGGCCTTTGCTGAGCACCATGTAGTCGCGCGTTGCGGACCGCGGATTAGTCGCGTCGAAGCGCAGATGATTGCGGTAGAGCACCGCAAGCAGTTCCACAATTGAAAACGCGCAGCCGATATGAACCGTCGAACCTGCAAATGCCATATCGAGAACAGTCTTGCGGATTCGGGACGCGTCGAACTTTCTCATGCTGTGACCGCCACGCGGCTCCAGTTGATCGTCTTTGACAGAGCGCATTCTAAGGAAGTGAATTCGTCGACACCGAGAGCGGTGCGCGCCTTCGTCGTGTCAGGTATGTATCGCGGCGGTGGGCCGTCCTTCGCCTGGGCCCGCGGCATCGCCGCGAGTGGCGAACCGCACAGCCGTTCGACCGCGCGTGCGAGTTCGATAATCGAAATCTCGTGTTCGGAACCTACGTTGTACGCTGCCCCTCGTTCGCCCCGTTGCAGAATCCGTAACAGCCAGACACAGGCGTCCGCCATGTACAGATAGCTGCGCAACGGTCGTCCGTCGCCATTGATGGCGATCTGCTGTCCTGCCAATGCGTCGCGAATGAAGTTGCCGGCTGCGAACGGGCCGTCAAGCGGAATGGCGGGGCCCAAAAGCGCGTAGATGCGGGCAATCGAAACCTGCAGGTCGCCATGTTGACCGTACGCTGCCGCAAGCCATTCGGCGGCACGTTTGCTCTGACCGTATGCCGTGTCGACGTCGAGAGGATCAGGCGCGCCGGAAAACGTCTCTGGCGTGCGAGCGAGCGTGGCGGGCTGTGTGCCATAGACGGCGCCGCTCGACGTCAACAGAAACCTGGAGGCGCCGTTGGCCCGCGCAAGATCCAGCATACGCCGTGTGCCGATTACGCCCGTATCGAACACGCGCAACCGGTCGCCGGCCTTGGTGGTATCCGCGACGTCTGTTGCGGCATGAATGCACAGATCGATGGCGCCAACGTCGGCCTCAAAGTTCACGACGTCACCCGCGATGAGCGTCACGCCGGGGACATCGAAAAGATGCGGTGCCTGCGCGCGTGCCCGGTCCGGCTCGCGGCTTAGCGCAACAACCTCGATGCCGCAGCCTCTTAGCCGGTTCGCATGCTGTATGACCTCGAGCAACCATGACCCGATGAAGCCCGTTGCGCCGGTCATGAAAAGCCGCGCGCGGTCGAATGCGGACCACACGTCGGCGGTTTGCTCGACGATGAAGTCCAGATCTTCCTGTGGCAGCGGCTTTCGCATGGTTCGAGACTTTTAGAAGTTGACGCCCAGGAACGTTTCGATCTTTTCCACGATGAAGTCGAGCATTTCGCGGTTAAGACCCGGATACACGCCAACCCAGAACGTTTGGTTCATGACGATATCCGTGTTCGTCAGCTCGCCGCTCACGCGGTATTCGCGACCGATCATGTAAGGCTGGCGCGTGAGATTGCCCGCAAACAGCAGACGTGTTCCGATCTTGTTCTGGTCGAGATAGGACAGCAGATCGACACGCCGGAAATCGGCTTCCGGCTTCAGCGTGATCGGGAAACCAAACCACGACGGCACGGAATTGGGCGTAGCGTGCGGCAGGATCAGGAATTCCTTGCAGCTCTGCAGCTTGTCGTGAAGATAGGCGAAGTTGTCGCGCCGGGCCTGAATGAAGCCTTCAAGCCGGTCCATCTGTGCAAGGGCACACGCCGCCTGCATGTCGGTGATCTTGAGGTTGTAGCCCAGGTGCGAATACGTGTACTTGTGATCGTAACCTTCGGGCAGGTTGCCGAGCTTCCAGCAAAAGCGCTTGCCGCAGGTGTTGTCCTTTCCGGGCGCGCAATAGCAGTCACGGCCCCAGTCGCGGAACGATTCGGCGATCAGCTTGAGATCGGGATTGTTGGTGAATACCGCACCGCCTTCGCCCATCGTGATGTGATGCGCGGGGTAGAAGCTGAGCGTGCCGATGTCGCCGAAGGTACCGACCAGCTTGCCGTCGTAGGTAGCCCCGAGAGCGTCGCAGCAGTCTTCGATCAGCCACAGGTTGTGCTTCTTGCACAGCGCCGTGATGACTTCCAGGTTGTACGGATTGCCCAGCGTGTGCGCCAGCATGATCGCCTTCGTTTTCGGCGAAATGGCCGCTTCGATCTTGCTTGCGTCGATGTTGTACGTACCCAGTTCCACGTCCACGAAAACGGGCACCGCCCCGAACTGGAGAATCGGATTGACCGTAGTGGGGAAACCTGCCGCAACGCCGATGACTTCATCGCCTTGACGGATGGCGCGATCGCCGAGTTTGGGCGATGTGAGCGTGGAGAAAGCGATCAGGTTGGCCGACGAACCGGAGTTCACCGTGATCAGATATTTGACGCCGAGAAATGCTGCGAGCCTCTTTTCGAATTCCTCATTGAAGCGCCCCGTGGTCAGCCACCCGTCGAGCGACGCTTCGACCATCAGTTCCATCTCTTTCGCGCCAATCACCTTGCCGGACGGCGGAACGACGGTTTGTCCGGGCTCGAACGCGCGCGGTTGGGTGGCGAGCTCGCCGTATTGCTTGACGAGCTGGATGATCTGTTCGCGGATCTGATCTTTGTTCATGGGGGATAGCTTCAAGAATGAGTGTATTCGTCGATTTGGGCGAGCGTGACGGCCTTCATGTCTTCGTGACGAGCGGCAGCCTTGTACCACGCGACGATATTGTCCAGTGCGTGATCGAGATTCCATCTCGCCCGCCATCCGAGACGCGCGCGCGCTTTCGAACAATCGAGCTTCAGGTAGGTGGCTTCGTGCGGATGGTTACCGTCGTCCAGTTTCCATCGGGCACCTTCACCCCACTGGGAGGTGAGCCGCTCCACGATGGCTTGCACAGGCTGCGCATCGGAGTCGTTCGGGCCGAAGTTCCAGGCATCCGCGTATCGCGTACCTTCCGTGTAGAGCTTTTCAGCGAGGACGAGATAGCCGCTGAGCGGTTCGAGCACGTGTTGCCACGGACGAATGGCGTGCGGGCTGCGGATATGGACCGTCTCCCCGTTTGCGATTGCCCGCATGATGTCCGGAATGAGCCGGTCGGCCGCCCAGTCGCCTCCGCCAATCACATTGCCCGCTCGCGCGCTGGCCACCGCGACGCCATGCTGCTGATAGGCGGCCGGATTGAAGAAGGCGTTTCGATAAGCGGCCGTAACCAGTTCGGCGCAACCCTTGCTGCTGCTGTACGGGTCGTAGCCGCCCATCGCCTCGTTTTCGCGATAACCCCATTCCCACTCGCGGTTTTCGTAGCATTTGTCCGTGGTGACGATTACGACGGATCGCACGCCCGGTACGAGTCGAATGGCGTCGAGCAGATAGACGGTTCCCAGCACATTCGTTTCATACGTTTCCACTGGCGTGACGTACGATTCGCGCACGAGCGGTTGTGCCGCCATATGAATGACGATTTCGGGCTGAGCGGCCCTGATTGCGTTGAGCAATCGCTCGCGGTCGCGGATATCGGCGATGACCGACTCGATGCTATCGCCGGCTTGCGCAAGCGTGTAGAGGTTCGGCGTGGTTTCCGGTGCGAGCGCGTAGCCCGTGACCTCGGCTCCCAGGGCTCGCAGCCAGAGCGTGAGCCAGCTACCCTTGAAACCCGTATGGCCGGTCAGGAAGACCTTCTTGCCGAGCCAGAACGAAGCGTCCTTCATCACCAAACCTTCCACGGTGCCTTGCCGGATTGCCAGAGGTCTTCCAGGAGCGTTTTGTCGCGCAGCGTGTCCATAGGCTGCCAGAAGCCTTCGTGTTCATAGGCCGAGAGTTGCCCCTGGGCGGCGAGCTGTTCGAGCGGTTCGCGTTCCCAGACGCATTCGTCGTCGGGAATGAGATCGATAACCTTCGGCGAAAGCACGAAGAATCCGCCGTTGATCATGCCGCCGTCGCCTTTCGGCTTCTCCTTGAACGAGCTGACCTTGCGATCTTCGATATGCAGCGCGCCGAATCGGCCCGGCGGGTAGGTCGCGGTGAGCGTTGCCTGATTGCCGTGTGCCCTGTGGTACTCGACGAGAGAAGAAATGTTGATGTTGCTGAGACCGTCGCCATACGTGAAGCAGAAGGCCTCTTCGTCCTTCACGAAGTCTCTCACGCGGCGCAGCCGCCCTCCCGTCATGGTGGATTCGCCCGTATCCACCAGCGTCACCTTCCATGGTTCGGCGTACTGCTGGTGAACCTGCATTTCGTTGGTCCGCATATCGAACGTGACGTCGGACGTGTGCAGGAAATAGTTCGCGAAATATTCCTTGATTACGTAACCCTTGTAGCCGCAGCAGATGACAAAGTCATTGACGCCATATGCCGAGTAGATCTTCATGATGTGCCAGAGGATCGGCTTGCCGCCAATCTCGATCATCGGCTTGGGGCGATTGACGGTGTCTTCGGAAATTCGGGTTCCGAGTCCACCTGCGAGAATTACAGCTTTCATTGAAATCCTGTCTGGACGCAGTCGAAAATTCGGTGAGCAATGAGTGAACCGGAGGACGGTTTCGGGGCAAGTGCCCGCATTTGCCCGATGTGCCGCGAAGTCGCAGCCTGGGTCGTTCTGTTGGCTGCGCTGATGCCAGCGAATCGAATTACGGTAAAGATGTGACGAAATCTGACCGAATCTTACGATTTTAGCATGAGGGTCTCCGCGAACAATAGGGCGGCTTGACGCGCGCACTTGCGTGCCGACCGTTGCACCGCGACCCGATCTCAACTCCTCGGGTTCTTGCCACTCCACGTCGCAACACGTGGGCAACGGGCGTCCTTGTCCTTATCTCCTTATCCATAGACACTCTCGCGCACAGGTTCGCTCTCACGCTGTGTTGGTCTCATGGCGGCATGTCTACAATACGGCTGGTCGCGCTTCTGCCCAGCGCCCTGCTTTGAAGGAGTTTTGATGCCGGATTCGTTGCCACGGTCGCTATTGAGGTGCACGGCGCTGCTCGTGCCCCGGCAGGCACATAGGGAGAAGGCGCATCTTTTCGATCTTCGCTGCGAGGACTTGTTTTGTTTGTCGCCACGCTGGAGGGCAGCGTGGCCAGCAGTGCATAGGTTATTGACTTGCCGGTCTCGAACGCGCTCATGACCCAACACATCGCCATCACCGGAGCGAACGGTTTCGTCGGCAAAGCGCTGTCCCGTGTCTTGCTGGAGCGAGGGGACGTCGTGACGGGCATTGTGCGCCACCCGCAGTCCACATACAGTGGCGTTCGCGAGTGGGTCTTCGGCGCAGACGATTTCGACGGCATCGAAGATGCGTGGCCGTCGACGCTGCATTGCGATGTCGTGGTCCATCTCGCCGCGCGTGTGCACGTCATGAAAGAGGCAGTATCCGAGCCGCTCGCGGCATACCGGGCGACCAACGTGACCGGCAGCTTGCGCGTCGCGCGGGCAGCGCGTCGTGCCGGTGTTCGCCGTTTGGTCTTCGTGAGCAGCATCAAGGCCGTAGCGGAAAGCAGCCAGGACCATCCGGTCACCGAAACGGACCGGCCCATGCCGACCGACCCGTACGGCATTTCCAAGCTCGAGGCGGAGCGGGCGTTGCTTGAATTCGGCGCGCAATCGGGGATGGAGATCGTGATCGTGCGCCCGCCGCTGGTCTACGGCCCGGGTGTGCGAGCCAACTTTCTTCAATTGATGCGCGCCATAGCGAAGGGTGTTCCGTTGCCCTTGGGCGCCGTCACGGCGCGCCGCAGCATGGTGTTCGTCGACAACCTGGCGGACGCGCTTGTTCATTGCATCGTCGCGCCCGGTGCCGCGGGGCAGACGTTCCATGTCACCGACGGTCAGGATCTGACTGTGGCCGAGCTCGTAGAAGCGCTAGCGAGGCAACTTCACGTACCCACCCGGCTGATCCCCGTTCCCGTGCCGCTTCTGCGTCTCGCGGGCCGGTTGACCGGACGCTCTGCTGCCATCGACCGACTTGTGGGCGACTTGCGCGTGGATAGCGCACATATTCGCGAAGTGCTCGGCTGGTCGGCGCCATACACGGTCGAGCAAGGCCTGCTGGAGACCGCTTCCTGGTACGATTCAACGCGCTGACCTTACATGCAGATCGATTCTCTTTTCGCACCTCCAGTGCTACGCGCGCTCTTTGGGGCTTTGCTTGCATTAGCGCTGTGCGCGGCCATTCTGTGGGCGTTGCTCAAGACCGGTCTTGCCTGGCGACTCGCGACCGATATTCCAAACGATCGTTCGTTGCATACGAAACCGACGCCACGCATCGGCGGTTGGGGCATCGTACCGGTCTCGGTCGTCACGATGGCTGTCTTTGCGCCCACCATGTGGTTGCCGGCGCTGCTGGCTGCGCTTCTTGCAGCGCTTTCGCAAATCGACGATCGCCGCGGCTTGCCGGCGCGAGTGCGTTTTGGCGGCCACGTCGCCGCCGTTATCGCGCTGGTAGCGTCCTATCCGGCGGATGCGCCTTGGTGGGTGTTGGCCGCTATCGCGTTTCTGCTCGTCTGGCTGGTCAACCTGTACAACTTCATGGACGGCGCGGACGGCCTGGCCGGTGGAATGGCCGTATTCGGCTTCGGTGGATATGCCGTGGGTGCATTGACGGCCGTGCATCCGGATCTCGAGCTGGCGATGGGCTCCATTCTCGTGGCTGGAGCGGCGGCGGGCTTCCTCTTGTTCAACTTCCACCCGGCACGAATTTTTCTGGGGGATGCCGGATCGGTTCCGCTGGGTTTTCTCGCTGGAGCGTTGGGATACCTTGGCTGGCGCGGCGGCGTCTGGCCGCTCTGGTTTCCCGCGATGGCGTTTTCGCCGTTCATTGCCGACGCTTCTGTCACATTGCTCAAGCGCATCGCTCGCGGAGAAAAGTTCTGGCAAGCGCATCGCGAGCACTACTATCAAAGAATGGTGCAGGCGGGGTTCGGGCACGCGTCCACCGCAAAGATCTGGTACTTGTTCATGGGTGCCGGCATAATAATTGCTCTGTTCTCCCGAGGCTTTGCTCCTCTTTTCCAATGGCTTGCCGTTGCGGCGTGGGCGGGCGTGCTGGTTCTGGCCGGCGCGTGGATTGATCGACGCTGGCGGCGTTTGCCGCTCTCCGGGCGAACGCGAGGTTCTGCATAGATGAAAAGATTCAAGGCTCGATGGCTTTCGCTCAGCGCATTTGCGTTTGACCTGTGTGCCGTATCGGCGGCGTGGCTGCTCGCCTATGTCATTCGCTTCAACGGCCCCGTACCGGCTGAGTTCTGGAACAGCGGCTTGCACGCGCTGTTTTGGGTGCTCGTCATCTATGGCCTCATGTTTCGCGGTTACGGGCTGTACCGCGGCATGTGGGTGTTCGCGAGCCTTCCCGATCTCGTGCGTATTGCCAAGGCCGTATGCGTCGGCGCACTGGCGGTCGTGATTGCTTCTGCGCTGTTGCAGCCGAAGCCTGTCGTGCCCCGTTCGGTGCTGCTCGTGTCGCCTATGCTGCTGTTTCTGGCAATGGGTGGATCACGGGCGTTATATCGTGCTGCGAAGGAGTTCTATCGCTACGGCGGACTCGTCGGGCAGGGCAAACCGGTATTCGTGCTCGGCGCGGGAACAGCGGGCGCGAATCTCGTGCGGGAACTCAAACGATCCGGCGAATGGCGCCTTGTCGGCCTGCTGGACGATGACCCCGTCAAACAAGGACGTGAGCTCTACGGCTACCGCGTGCTGGGGCCCATTGGCGATCTGCAGAAAATCAGTTCCGGTCTGAAAGTCGAGCACGTGATCATTGCGGTGCCGTCGGCGTCGGTTGAAGCGCACCGGCGCATCGCGACACTGTGCGTTCGCGCCGGCGTGAAGGCGATGGTTTTGCCCGCGCTTACGCCGCTCACACAAGGACAAGCGTTTCTGTCGAGGGTTCGGCAGATCGATCTGGAGGATTTGTTGGGGCGTGATCCGGTGATGATCGATACCGTGCACGTGCAAGCGCTCCTCCGAAATCGCGTGGTGATGGTGACCGGTGCAGGCGGATCGATCGGTTCCGAGTTGTGCAGGCAAATTCTGCGGTTCGGCCCCGCGCAGCTCGTTGCCTTCGACATTTCCGAGTTCGCTATTTACCGGCTCAACGAAGAGCTCCGGGACAGGTATCCCGAAGTTTCGCTCGTGCCCGTGATTGGCGATGCAAAAGATTCGCTCCTGCTCGATCAGGTCATGGCGCGCTACACACCCCACATCGTGTTTCACGCGGCCGCATACAAACACGTGCCCCTGATGGAGGAGGTCAATGCGTGGCAGGCGGTGCGTAACAATGTCCTCGGCACGTACCGTGTGGCGCGTGCGGCTATCCGCCATGAGGTGAGGCATTTCGTGCTGATCTCGACCGATAAGGCCGTGAATCCCACGAACGTGATGGGCGCGAGCAAGCGGCTCGCCGAAATGGCATGCCAGGCGTTGCAGCAGACGAGTTCGCGTACCCAGTTTGAGACGGTGCGCTTTGGAAATGTGTTGGGTAGCGCGGGCAGCGTGATCCCGAAGTTCCAGCAACAGATCGCAAAGGGCGGCCCCGTGACCGTGACTCACCCCGAGATCACGCGTTTCTTCATGACGATTCCAGAAGCGTCGCAACTCGTGTTGCAGGCATCGAGCATGGGACAGGGCGGCGAGATTTTCGTTCTCGACATGGGTGAACCCGTGAAGATCGTCGATCTCGCCCGCGATCTGATCCGCCTGTATGGGTTCACGGAAGAGCAGATTCGCATTGCGTTCACGGGGCTGCGGCCAGGCGAGAAGCTCTACGAAGAACTGCTCGCGGACGACGAAACGACTACGCGCACGCCGCACCCGAAGCTGCGTATCGCGAAGGCGCGCGAGGTGCCGGACAATCTGCTCGACGAACTACTGCCGTGGTTGATGCAGCATCGCGTACCCGCCGACGACGAAGTTCGTCGCGACCTGCGGCGCTGGGTGCACGAATATCAGCCCACGGCGATGCCGGTGCTTGAAAGTGTCACAGAAGTCGCCCGGATGCAGGGGTTGCGTTAGCCAGGTGAAGAACGTGGAACCCGGGCGGGCGTCAGAACGACGGCGGGTTCACCGCTCGGCGTGATTCCTTCGCCTCACCACCAACCACCGCGGCACCTTAAACCTCACAATACTCACATAAAGCCACACATACGTAGCGGCAAACACCACCACAAACGCAAACAGGTGAACCGTATGCCGCCAGAACAGCGTCGCCGGAATCACGGCAATCAGGCAGAGCAGCCAGAGGTAAGGTGAAGTCAGCGAGTTGCGCCGCGTCAGCTCGCGTGCCGTACGCGCGCCCACGGCCCAGCGCATCAGACGCTTGTAGACGAGCATGTGCAGATGCACGCCGTCGGGAATCCCAGGCGACATACCGCGAACGAATTTCTTCCGGTAGATCGAGAAGCAGGTCTCGAAGATGGGGTACATGAACAGCAGCACTGGGTACCACGCCGACACGTCGCGGTTGCGCATCACCAGCATGATCGCGAGTTCGCCCAGCATGAAGCCGATGAAATAGGCGCCGCCGTCGCCCAGAAAGATCAGCCCGGCCGGGAAGTTCCAGATGAAGAAGCCCATCACCGCGCCCATCATGATCAGCGACGCAGACAGCACGACCGGGTCGTGCACCTGAAACGCCACGTACGCGAGCGACGCGAACATCATGAACGCCACCATCGACGCAAGCCCGTTGAAGCCATCGATGATGTTGATCGCGTTCGCGAGCGCCGCCACGGCTAGCACGGTCACCGCGCCTGAAATCAGCGCGTAGGTGAGCAGAAAGTCGAGCGGCGGCACGCTGATGCGCGTCACGGCGATGCCAAGCGCGAAATACGCGAGCGCCGCCGCGGCCATGGTGCAGACGAGCCGCGCGAACGGCGACACGCGTTTGGTCAGGTCCTCCACGAGGCCCGACGCGAAGGCGGGCAACCCGCAGGCGGCCAGCCCCAGAATCCCGCCGGACACGGCGGGGTAACTCACATACAACTGCGCGGCGGAGGCCACGAGTCCGATGAGGATGCCAGTGCCACCGATGCGCGGCACCGGTCGCGCGTGGAATTTCTGGACGCCCGCCAGGTCGCTGTCGGTGGAAAATTTCTCATGCAGATGCGCGTACCGCACGATCAGCAGCGTGATCAGAAACGAGACGATGAAGCCGAGCGCGAAACTAAGCATGAAAGCCAACCGGGGAGGGCAAAGGCGGGATTATACAAACCCGGCCGACAGCACCAGCTGCCCGTTCTCGTCGAACCGGTAGCGCCCGTCGGCCCAACCTTCTCCGAACAGCAGCAGCACGCGGTCGTAGTACGGCACGGCCGTCTTCGCTGCGCGCGCCGCGTCGAGCATCGACGCTATGCGTGCGCGCTGGGCGTCGAGCGCTGTGAGGTCGCCGCTTGCGCGGAGGTAGGGCAGCAGGGCGGCGGAGAAACCCACGGGGCCGCTGCCCACGAGCGTGCCCTCCGCGGTCGCGACGCGCTCCGGCGGACCGGCGTTCCCGTTCGACACGGCGCTGCGCATGCCGGCCAACGCGTCGAGCAGCGGTGCCGCCAGCGGGTCGCGCGGCGACGTCATGCCGGCCCACAGATACACGCGGATCGCGTCGTAGCTGCCCACGTCGCCTTTCGCGGGGTCCACGATGAAGCCTTGTCCCGCACGCCATGCGAGCCAGTCGGGCACGAAGCCGTGTGGCGAGGCGGCTGCGATCATGCGCACGGTGTTGTCGGCGATGCGTTCCCACGGACCGGCGGGGTCTTCGATCGCAAAGCGCCGCAAGAGCGGCAACGGCAGATAGCTGGGGTTCAGTCGCCACGTGCCTTCGGCTGGGGTGAAGCCGTGTTCGCCCGGCAGCAGCATGGGGCCGAGGCCCGGCAGGTCGGCCACCTCGCGCTGCGCGATCTGCGGGAGCAACGCCCGGCCGCTCTCCGCGTAGCGCCGTTCGCGCCAGAGGCGCCCCGCTTCGAGCAGCGCGTAGGCGATCCACGCATCGGCGTCGGATGCGGAATTGGCGTCCAGCACGCCGTAGCTGCCGTCGGCCTTGCGGCCCCATTGCCACGCGGGCAGGCGCGCATCGAGCTTGCCTTCGCAGAGATTGTTCGCGGTCCAGCCGAGCACGGTGTCGAAGGTCGCGCGGTCGTTGGCCACGAGCGCGAAGAAGAGCGCATACGACTGTCCTTCGGACGTGCTTTGCTGCTCAGGCGTCGTGAAGTCGATTACGCGTCCGTCGGTTTGTATCTGCGAGTCGACGAAGGCTTTCCAGTCGGGCCACGTTGCGTCGGCGGGCGAAGCGGCCCATGCCGCGCGCGGCAGCATGCCGTTCAGGCACAGCAGGGCGCACGCGCGCAGCAGATGCCGGCGCGATGGCGCGTGGCGTGCGCCATCGCGGGCCGTGCTTTGCGCGGTTGCCGTTGCATCGGCGAAAGAAGGGCGAAACGCCATCGGGGTAGGTCTTCGGTGCAGGACGATGACTGCGCGGCATGCGAAGCCGCCCGTATTGTGGCGCATGTTTGTGGCGCGCCGGCCGTTGCGGCGCAGCGCACGTTTCCGCAGACGCTCGGTATCATGCGCTATTCCCGCCCCTGTGAAGACGCGCGGCCCGCGGCGGCGTGGCGCGCACGAACGTTTTTCGGAAGGTAACAGCATGCTCGTCAATTGCGTGGCCTATCAGGAAGGCCGAAGGCTCGGCACGATCGATATCGAAGACGTCAGCGAGTACGTCAAGAAGCCCGACTGCTTCGTCTGGGTGGCGCTCAAAGACGCGGAGCCCGCAGAGCTCGACAAGATGAAGGAGGAGTTCAGCCTGCACGAACTCGCTGTGGAAGACGTGCGGAACCAGCATCAGTCGGCGAAGATCGAGGAGTACGGCGAGTCGCTGTTCGCCGTGCTGCACACGGTGGAGATGGACGACGACGGCGAACTCGTGATCGGCGAAGTCGATGTGTTCGTCGGGCCGAACTACGTGCTTTCCGTGCGCAGCCGCACGCGTCACGGTTTTCAGGCGGTGCGCGAGCGCTGCGAGCGTGAGCCCGAGTTGCTCAAGCTCGGTTCGGGCTTCGTGCTGTACGCGCTGATCGACCATATCGTCGATGGCTATTTCCCGGTGCTCGAAGCCATGGGCCTTCAGCTCGAGGAAATCGAAGACCGCATCTTCGAACGTCATGATCTTTCGGCGTCGCGCGGCATCATCGAAGACCTTTACTCGATGAAGCGCCGGCTCGTGGTGCTTCAGCATCACATCACGCCGCTGCTCGAAGCGGTGAGCAAGCTCACGGGCGGTCGCATTCCGCAGCTCTGCACCGGCATGCAGGCGTATTTCCGCGACGTCTACGATCACCTCGAACGCGTCGTGCGCGCCATCGACGGCCGCCGCGAAATGACGGTGACGGCGATCCAGGTGAACCTTGGCATGATCTCGCTTGCCGAGAACGAGGTGACCAAGCGGCTCGGCTCCGTGGCAGCGCTCTTCGCGGTGCCCACGATGATCGCGGGCATCTACGGCATGAACTTTCAGAGCATTCCGGAGCTGCACTACAAGTACGGTTATCCGGTCTGTCTTGCCGTCATGGCGGCCATCGACATCGTGTTGTGGCTGCGATTTCGCAAGGCGGGGTGGTTGTAACGCCGCGGTAGCGCCCTTGCCGCCCGCCCGTCTTGCGCCCGTGTGGGGAACGGAAATCTCCAGCAAGACAGCGTAACCCACGATTTGACGTTCTTCGGCAGCATACCGGTCCAGTGCAATTTGACTGGACCCACGCCATGACTTCCGGACCCGCTCGCCCGGAGAGTTCGCTCCCTGCCTGCCGTACTTTCGACGTTGCCGCGCCTGCGCAGGGGCGGCCCGCTGCCGCGTTCGTGATGTCGCCGGCACTGGGCGACACGCTGAATCTGCTCGTCGTCGCACATAACCTCGCACGTTCCGTGCTGGCGCGTGCAGATCTATGGCGATCATGCGCACGCGCTGGCGCACTGGTTCCCTCATCTTCCCACTTCGCGCGCGCTCGCAGCCGGCGCAGCCGTGCGGGCGCTCGAACCGTTTCAGGTTGTCGTGCAAATGCATCGCGACCGGCCGCTCGCCGATGCCGGCGCCTGGCACAAGGGCTTCGTTCATCTGCATGAGGCCGAGTACGCGGACAACGCCGACTGCATGGCGCAACGCTTTGCGGGCTTCGCGGCCACGCGGTTCGGGCTGCCGCGCGCCGTTGCGACCAACGGCATGCAGGCGCCGCCCGGACTGGTGTTTCGCCGCCATGCCAGGCGCGTGGCGATTCATCCGGAGGCGAGCAGCGCCGACAAGCGCTGGCCGCCCGCGCGGTTCGTCGCACTGGCGCGGCGTCTGGAAAGAGCGGGGTTGGAGCCCGTGCTCGTCGTGCACGAGCGCGAACGTGCGCGCTGGCCCCTGACGGGCGTCGCGATGCCGGTCCTGCGCTCGTTCGACACCACCACGGCGCTTGCCGACTGGCTCTACGAGTGCGGCTGGTTCATCGGCAACGACTCGGGCGTAGGGCATCTCGCGTCATCGCTTGGGGTGCCCACGCTTTCCGTGTTCCGGCGCAAGCGCGTCGCGCAACGCTGGCGGCCCGGCTTCGCGCCGGGAGCGATCGTCTATCCGCCGTGGTGGCTGCCCACGGCGGCACTGAAGGAGCGGTGGTGGCGCGAATCCATTTCCGTCGCGCGTCTTTTCTCCGCCTTTTGCATGCTCCGCACGCGCGTCGTGGCCATGAACGGCTGCGGTGCGCCGGAAGGCGCACGGCAGGAGGTCGGCACATGAAAGCGGCACTTGCGCGTGCGTCCTCGATTGCCGTCGTGATGTCGCCTGCCATCGGCGACACGCTGTTGACGATGGTGCTGGTCAACAACCTAGTACGAAACGGTCATCGGCCCGTGGTGTTCAGCTGGGTGGTGAGCGATCTTGCCGAGTGGTTCCCCGAGGTCGATGTGCGGCACGAGCGCACGTGCCGCGACACATTCGACCTCGTGATCGAGCTGCGCGCGACACCGTTCGGCACGTCGCTCGTGAGCCCAGAGGGCCGGCATTGCGAGCTGGTGCGTCTCGACGCCTTCCGCACACGTCGACACATGATCGACATGTTCCTCGCGGCTGCGCGCGACGGTTTCGGGCTCGCACGCATTACGCGCGAAAACGGCATCGCGATGCCTCATCACGTGCGGTTTCGTGTGAACGAGCGGCGTGTGGCGATCCACCCCACTGGCAGTCACATCGAGAAGATCTGGCCGCAGCGCAAGTTCGTGGCGCTCGCGAAAAAGCTCGTGCAGCGCGGCTATGAACCGACCTTCCTCGTCGCGCCGGCCGAACGCGATGCGTGGCAGCACGACCATGAGGCATCGCGCAGTCTGCGTTCGTTCGATCGTCTCGCCGACGTGGCCGCGTGGATTGCCGAGTCGGGCTGGTTCATCGGCAACGATTCGGGGCTCGGGCATCTCGCTTTGGCGCTCGGTGTGCCCACGCTCACGCTCTTCATGCGCCGGGGTATTGCGCTGACCTGGCAGCCGAAGTGGGGGCGCGGCGCCATCGTGCTGCCACGCAATCTCGTGGTGGGCGTATTGAAGGAGCGCTACTGGACCGTTGCGTTGAGTGCACGCCGCGTGCTGCATTCATTCGAGCAACTGACCCGCGGCGATCCGCACGGCTCACATAAAAACACGCTCACGACGTTCGCTGATCCCACATAGTGAGGCCGTGCGCTGCTGCGGCCTCGCCGCATCATGGATAGTCCCTATGCGCGGCGCTGTTCGCCGCGTCGTTATCCCGGACGGGAAGGTTTGCGTACCTTCGGAAACCGCAGACCGCCCACAGGAAGAAACAACGCTCCGGGGGACTTCATGTTGAACAACATCACCATTCGCGGTGGCCTGACGCTGGTCATCGGTGTCTTCGTCGCGTTCCTGCTGACCGTGATCGGCGTCGGCTTCGGCGCGCTCAAGCTCGCGAACAACGGCATCGAAGACGCGCAACGCAGTGCCGCCGCGCTATCGAGCCTGCGCACGAGTTCGGAGAAGCTGCTGCGCGTGCGTCTTGCGCTCGGCAGCTACGAGACGCTCTTCAGCGTCGGCAAGCAGACCGACACGCTGTTGCCCGCCGCGCACAAGGTGCTCGAAGACTCGACGCGCGAATTCCAGAGCTACGCTGCGGGTCCGTTTTCGAGCGACGAGGAACAGCGCCTCGCGCAGACGGTGGCCAAGGCGCGCGCGGCGCTCGTGAACGATGCGATCGAGCCTGAATTCAAGGCGCTCAACGACTACGACTTCACCACCTTCCGCAAGATCCAGGGCGAGACGGCCGACGGCTACTACGCCGCCTACGCGAAGGCCATCGACGCGCTCGACCGCGTGCAGGCCGACAAGGGCCAGCGCGAGGCGCAGGCTGCCGCTACGCGTTTTCGCCTGCTGACACTCCTGTTCGGCGCGATCGGCGCCGTGGGCGTGGCGATCGGGCTCCTGGCGCGCGTCGGGCTGTCGTCGGCGGTCATCAAGCCGGTGAATCGCACCATCGACCACTTCCGCAGCATCGCAGCCGGCGACCTGACGGTGAGCGTGCATTCGAAATCGCGTAACGAGATGGGGCAGTTGCTCGCGGCGCTCGCGCAGATGCGCGACGGACTCGTGGACACCGTCTCGAAAGTGCGCGGCACCACGAGCGCGATCACGCACGGCGCGAACGAAATTTCAGCGGGCAACGCGGACCTGTCGCAGCGCACCGAGCAACAGGCGGCCGCGCTGCAGGAAACGGCCGCGAGCATGGAAGAACTCTCGGCGACGGTGAAGCAGAACACCGACAACGCGCGTCAGGCGAGCCGTCTTGCGCAAACCGCGCTCGACACGGTGGTGCGCAGCGGCGACGTCGTCACGCGCGTGACGGAAACGATGGAAGGCATCACGGACTCGTCGCGCAAGATGGCCGAGATCATCGGCATGATCGAGGGCATCGCGTTCCAGACCAACATCCTCGCGCTCAATGCGGCCGTCGAAGCGGCTCGCGCGGGCGAGCAGGGCCGCGGCTTCGCGGTGGTCGCCGCCGAAGTGCGCAGCCTCGCGCAGCGCTCGGGCACGGCTGCCAAGGAGATCAAGGAACTGATCGGCGAATCCACGGCGAAGGTCGAGCAGGGCGCAACGCTCGTGGGCGACGCGCGCCGCACCATGCAGGACGCGATGGAATCCGTCACGCGCGTGACGAGCATCATGGGCGAGATCGAAGCGGCGGCGCTGGAGCAGAGCGACGGCATCGAGCAGATCAACAAGGCCATCGCGCAGATCGACGAGGTGACGCAGCACAACGCGGCGCTCGTGGAGGAAGCGGCGGCGGCCGCGAAGTCGCTCGAATCGCAGGCCGACGTGCTGCGCGAAGCGGTGGCCGTGTTCCGGCTTGCCGAGGGCGAGCGGCCGGCACGCACTGCTGTGGCGCCTGTTCGACCTGGGCGCAGCGAGCGCGGGCAACTCACGGGCGTGGCTGCGGCTGCCGTGTAGGCGTTCAGGCGCGGTTGCCTGAGACCTGCCTGCAATGGCAGCGGAGCGGATTGCCCGCCTAGATCTGCTCCCGCCCGAACGCGGCCAGCCTGCCGAGGTCGAGCACGGTGATCTGGTTGTAGGCCAGCTGCACGGCG
Organism: Paraburkholderia kururiensis; assembly: GCF_034424375.1. Lineage (NCBI taxonomy): Bacteria > Pseudomonadati > Pseudomonadota > Betaproteobacteria > Burkholderiales > Burkholderiaceae > Paraburkholderia > Paraburkholderia kururiensis. The sequence continues at coordinate 5,098,532 of NZ_CP139965.1, forward strand.
CCCATGCGTTCCAGCGTCTGCAGCGCCTGATTGATGCGCTGGCGCGATACGCCAACCAGTAGCCCCAGCTCTTCCTGCGAAATCGCAAGCGTGGGGCCGGTGTCCGGATAGAGGTCCGGATTAAACAGCTGCGCCAAGGCCTGGGCCACGCGAGCGTCCACGTCGAGCAGCCGGCTGTTCTGGATCGACGCGATGAACTCGCCCATGCGATTGTTCAGCTGGCGGATCACGAATCCGTTGAACGGCAGGCTGGTATTGAGCAGCGTGTGAAACGTGGCGGAAGGCACGAACATCACGAGCGAGCGCTGGATCGTCACCACGTCGTACTTGCGCAGTTCCCGCTTGATCACGCTGCCTTCCCCGAACCAGCCGCCCGACGGCACGCCCGAAAGCGTGCAGCTGCGCCCGTCCGGGTTGCAGATCGCGAGCTTCAGCAGCCCGGTATGTACGCCGATCCAGTAAGCCGAGGGCTCCAGCCGGCGCGCCACCCATTCGCCCGCCTCGTGATACCGCGCCTCGCCCGTTTCCACCACGAGCGCCTGATGCTCCGGCGCGAGTGCGCGAAACCAGGCGCTGCGCGCAAAGAGCGCCGCGCGCTGCTCCAGTGACGCGAGCGGCTCAGTGGCGGCCGCAACACGGTCGGATGCGTCAGACGAAAGCCGTTCTTGCGGCAGATCATGATCCGGGTGGTTCAAAACGGCACTCATGGAGGGCGGTCCGTCAATCTGTGCGGGCGCGGCCGGCGGGGCGGCGCCCGATGGGCGAATCTGTCGCTTCGATGACAGACTCCAAAATGGGCGGTGCGGTAGCCTCTACCGCGATAAGAAACATAACGCCCGAAGCTGACGGGAACCTGATGACATATCGGACATAAGGGACACATGGAGACGCTGCAATGACGCACATTTTTGAGGAGGGGCTCGGCCGGCGCGAGGCGAATTACGTCGCGCTCACGCCGATCGATTTCATTGCGCGCGCCGCCGAGGTCTACGGCGACCGCCCGGCCATCGTGTATGGCGAGACGCGCCGCAACTGGCGCGAGACCTACGAGCGCACGCGGCGCCTTGCCAGTGCGCTTACCCGCGTGGGCGTGGGCCACGGCGATACCGTCGCGGTGCTGCTGCCGAATATTCCCGAGATGGTGGAGGCGCACTTCGGCGTGCCGATGGCGGGCGCCGTGCTCAATGCACTGAATACGCGGCTCGACATCGCGTCCATGCTCTTCATGCTGCGGCATGGCGAAGCGAAGGTGCTGATCGTCGATACCGAGTTCGGCGACTTCGCGCATCGCGTAGCACTCGAACTGCCGCACGTGCGCATCGTCAGCGTGGCCGACGTGCAGCCCGCCGAGCCCGGCAAGTTCCCGAACGCGACGGACTACGAGGCGTTCCTCGCGCAGGGCGACCCCGGCTTCGTCTGGACGCCGCCCGCCGACGAGTGGGACGCCATTGCGCTCAACTACACGTCGGGCACCACCGGCGACCCGAAGGGCGTGGTCTACCACCATCGCGGCGCGTACATGAACGCGCTCTCCAACATCCTCGAATGGGACCTGCCCAAGCACTGCGTCTACCTTTGGACGCTGCCCATGTTCCACTGCAACGGCTGGTGCTTCCCGTGGACCGTGGCGGCGCGGGCGGGCGTGAACGTCTGCCTGCGCCGCTTCGAAGCACGCTACGTGCTCGACCTGATTCGCCGCGAAGGCATCACGCACTACTGCGGCGCGCCGATCGTGCAGAGCGCCATCGCGAACGCGCCGGCCGAATGGCGGGAAGGCATCACGCAGAAAGTCCACGCCATGGTGGCGGGGGCCGCGCCCGCGCCGGCCGTGATCGCGAAAATGAAGGAAATCGGCTTCGACCTCACGCACGTCTATGGCCTGACCGAGGTGTACGGCCCGGCTGCCGTCTGCGCGAAACAGGCCCACTGGGATGCGCTCGACGACGACGAACGCGCGCGCCTCAACGCGCGCCAGGGCGTGCGCTATCACCTCCAGGCCGGCGTGACCGTGCTCGATCCCGATACGCTCGAGGCCGTGCCTGCCGACGGCGAAACGCTCGGCGAAATCATGTTCCGCGGCAACATTTGCATGAAGGGCTACTTGAAGAATGAGCAGGCCACCGAGGAAGCCTTCCGTGGCGGCTGGTTCCACACGGGCGACCTCGGCGTGCTGATGCCCGACGGCTACGTGCGCATCAAGGACCGCCGCAAGGACATCATCATTTCGGGCGGCGAGAATATTTCGAGCATCGAGGTGGAAGACGCGCTGTACCGTCATCCCGCCGTCGCCGTGGCGGCCGTGGTCGCGATGCCGGACCCCAAGTGGGGCGAAGTGCCGTGCGCCTTCGTCGAGTTGAGGGAGGGCGCGAGCGTGACCGTCGAGGAGATCATCGCGCACTGCCGCCTGTTCCTCGCCGGCTACAAACTGCCGAAGGTGGTGCGTTTCGGCGAGTTGCCGAAGACCTCGACCGGCAAGATCCAGAAATTCCAGCTACGCATGGCGGTGGGCTCGGATCGCGCCATCGACCTCGCAGGGGATCCGCCGCCTAAAGGCTGATCGCGCGGGGGCGCCCGCCTGCGGGAAGGGCGGCAAACGGGGATTCGAAACAAGGACTCGAAACACCTCGTAAGCTCCTCGCAAAGACTGTCGCTGTTCGGCGGGCCTTGCACGGCCCGCTGAACGGATCATTGGTCGCAAGTCAACTGCACGACCTCCGACTTGCGATGAAGATTCTCCGGTATGCCTGTTTCGGCGCGCTCCTGCTGTTCCACGCGAGCGCCCATGCGACGAGCTTCGACTGCAGCAAAGGCCGCTCCGTCACCGAGCGCATGATCTGCAGCAACGACGACCTCTCCCAACTCGACGACGAACTCGGCAAGCTCTACTGGGCCATACGCCGCCATACCGCCGACCGCCGCGCCTTTCTCGCCGACAGCGACAGCAAGTGGCTCTGGCGCGAGCACAACTGCACGGATCGCGACTGTCTCGTCACCTGGTACCACGGGCGCATCGAGGAACTGCGGCGCAAAGCGGAAAGCCTGAAGGCGGCGCAGGTGCCTGCTTTGGCCGAGGCGGCGTCCGCCGGTGCGGCCGCGCGCGCTCGTTCTGCGCCGGTGTCCGGGGCCGGGTCCGGTTTGGTGACTCGGCTTTCGGCGAGCGCGGCCGTGGAGCCTGTCGAACCGCTTCAATGCACCGCAGCCGACCCCGGCCTCGTCGTCCACGCCGGGTGCAGCACGATTCTGGACCGCACGACGGGCTGGCGGCGCGAACAACACGACGGCGACGCAGACTGGTTCTGCGGCCTCGCGATGGCGGTTTCGCCGGCGGTTTCGGATTAGGCGGGGAGGCTGTGGCGGCAGGCATTACTCCTGTTACGTGACTCGCGCTTTATTCGTCATTCGATCCACAGACCGTTTTTCGCGATTGCTTTTCATGGTCCCGTATTTAATGCGAATAGCATGGGAATGAGCAATTGGCTAATTCAGTTAGCATAAATTTAAAGGGACGAAGTATTGATGGTAGGGAGATTCAATTAAAAGTTTCTATAGACCGTGACGAAAACGTTTTTGCCATTCCGGCAGGCTCACTATGTTAAGCGCGGCCCGTATGAGGGCCGTGGCCAACACATAAAGGAGCTCAAGAATGGAAAACGTGATTACCCGGCGAACGTTTCACCCGGCTTTCGGCGCGACCTTGCCGGCGTTCGTCGCCACGCGTGTCGAGCGGTACTACAGGGAACGGGTGCAGCAAACCTGGGCGGGCGGACACATCATGCGAGGAAAGGTGCCAGGCCCGGACGCGCTGCATCTTTCAAGTAACGACTATCTCTCCATCGCCCGGCATCCCGAGATTCTTTCGGCCATGTACGAAAGCATTCGGGAAGAGGGCAATGGCCTCTTGATGTCGGCGGTTTTCGTGCACGGGGAGTCTCCGCTGCTGGAGTTCGAAAACCGGCTTGCGGCGTTCATGGGTGCGGAGTCCGGGGTGCTTTGCCAGTCGGGTTACGCTGCCAATACGGGATTGCTCCAATCCATTGCATCGCCGGAAACGACGGTCTATGCCGACATGATGGCGCACATGTCGCTGTGGGAAGGCATTCGCAGCGCAGGGGCGAACCCCGTCAGCTTCATGCATAACGACCCCGGACATCTGGAACGGCAGATCCTGCGGTATGGGCCGGGCATCGTGGTGGTGGACTCGGTGTACAGCACGAACGGTAGCGTCAGTCCGTTGCGCGACATCGCCGACGTCTGCAGCGTGCATGGATGCGTGCTGGTCGTAGACGAGTCGCATTCCCTCGGCACGCATGGCCCGCGCGGTGCCGGGATGGTGGTGGAACTGGGGCTCACCGACCGCGTGCATTTCCGCACGGCAAGTCTCGCCAAGGCGTTTGCGGGGCGCGCCGGTTTCGTTACCTGCTCGCATGAGTTTCAGGAGTATTTCAAGTGCGAGTCGAATCCGGCTATTTTCAGCTCGACGCTGCTGCCGCACGAAATCAGGGGGCTTCTGGCCACGCTCGAGGTGATCGCACGCGATGACTGGCGGCGCAGTCAGCTCGCGTCGAACGCCCGGTACCTGCGCGATGAACTGACGGCGCTCGGCTACAACCTGAACGGCAGCGAGAGCCAGATCATCGCGCTCGAAGCAGGTCCGGAGCCGCGCACGATGGTGTTGCGCGACGCGCTGGAAGCACACGGCGTTTTCGGTTCGGTCTTTTGCGCGCCCGCCACGGCAAAGAACCGCTCGCTCGTGAGGCTTTCCATCAATGCCGCGTTGACGCAGGAGCAGCTCGAAAAGATCGTGACCGTGTGCGGAGCGATTCGCGAGCAGGTGCAACTGCACCTGTGGCCGTCAACGCGGCGCCGCGGCGACACCGCACCTGCCGCGCATCGACAACGCAATGGGCACGAGGAAATGGCCGTCGCGGCATAAGCCACAGTGCGCGGCCGCACGCGCAGCGGCGTAGCCGTTAGAGGCTTGAGCCCCATGCCGCCCGGATTTCCTCGTCGAGCGATTCCAGGTAGTTGTCGTACGGAACGACCGACGACAGGTTGAAACCGGGTGGCTGCTTTACCACCGCGTAGACGTAGGAGCGCCCGCCTTCGAACGCCGAGGCCGGGTGCATGTAGCGCTGCCAGTTGGCGCATTGGGCCGGATAGTAGCCCTCCGTTTCCCAAAAGTAGGGAAGCGAGCGTCGACTATCGAGTTCCGCGATAAAGTCCGCTGGCGCCTGCTGCTCGATGGCGATCTCGCGCACGCCGCGTAGCGTCTCGTCGGTATGGACGATCAGCAGGTACGCGGCGCCTGCGCTGTCGAGCATCAGCAGGCCGTTGGGCTGATAGGAAAGGTAGTGCTCGACGATGCCTAGCTTGTGGAAAATCTCGTCTACCTTCGCTGCGAACAGCGTGTCTTTCAGAAACGCGTATTCCGTAACGGCGAGGGTGTCCAGCACGGTGCCGCACGCCTTTTCGAAATACGCGTTCTGCAGGTCTTCAACAGCACGATTCAGCGTCGCGATAGCCTCGCTGTCCTGCTTTCGGATGAAGCGGTCGATCAAACCCTCGTTGAAGCTTTTCACTGCAAGGTGCTCGTTGGCCTTGCCTGTAAGAATGATTTTCCTGACGGCCGGATTCGCGATGCGTCGGCAAAACTCGAGGCCGTTCATTTCGGGCATGTCGTAATCCACGACGACCACGGACGTGCGTGCAAACCGTCTGCCGTTATGCACCTGCCGGCGGATGGCTTCGAGACTCATGGCGATGACGTGGTGCGTGTCGTCTTCGTCGGTTCTGTCCCGATAAGGCTCGAAAAACGGTTCGACGAAGCGCTCGCCGGCCCCTGCGTCCGGTTTGTCGTTGATCGATCGCAACGCCTGAACCGGCGAATTGAACAGCCGGAAGGCGAGCTGCGAACCGAGCTGAAGGCTGAGATTCGAGAGGAACGCCGCGCTGTCGTCGACGAACCCGACGGTTGTCGGGAAGAAGAATGGCTTGATCGTATCGGGGGTCATGGCAGCGGGAATATCAGCACGAATTCGGTGTACTGGCCCTTCACGGAAGAGCACTCGATCGTCCCGCCGAACGAACGCATGACGTCCCGGCAGAAAGCGAGGCCGATGCCGGTGCCGGGCGAAACGTCGGCCGGCGAGGCGTCCGGCGACCCGACCGCTTCGCTTGCCGCGGCGGAGGTGTAGAAGCGGGTGAACACGTGCGGCAACGCGTCGGCGTCGATGCCGCGCCCGGTATCGCGGAAGATAAGCCGGTTGTCGCGACTGGAGGGCAGCAGGCGAATGGTGATGTCGGCGTGGCTGACGCCGCTCATGTAGCGGAAGGCGTTCTTGAGCAGGTTGAACAGCACGTGAACCATCAGCATTTCCGAGCCTTCGAACTCGAAGCCCGACGTGAGATCGCAGTGCACGCGTTGCTGTTCGTCGTCTCGGAACGGGTAACGCGCCAGCGCCACGCGTACGCACTCTTCGATCGAACAGCGCGAGAAAGGCTGCGTATAGCCACCGGTAAATCGCGCGTTGGCAAGCAGCATGTCGATGATGCCGTTCGAGTGCAGGGCTTCCTGCTCCACGCGCGCCAACACGCCTTGCATCGAGAGAAGGTGGGCAATGCGGATTTTCGGCACGGGAAGCTGGCCGCGCTGCGCGATGGCATAGCTGTCGAGCAGCGCAGGCAGGAAGCGTGTGAGCCCCGCGGCACCGGCGCGGATGGCGAGCAGTGGCGTGCGCAGTTCATGCGCGACGCTGCTGGCCGTCGCGAGCATGGCGCGCTCCTGCTCGATGCGTACCCGTTCCAGATCGTAGTTCGCAAGCGCACCGATGCCGATCGCGAAAGAAAAGATCGCAAGATGCGCGAGATACCCGAGTTCCACCGGCTGGGTGGTCAGACAATAGGCGGCGACGGCGAGGCTGATGCCCACCACGAAATGCAGAACCAGCATCAACCAGTCCAGCAGCAACACCATGACGAAAACGGCGATCAGCGCGCTTTCCACCCACACTTCCGTGCCGCCGTTCTTGAGCAGCATGAATCCGAAGAAGAAAGGCAGCGCGTAAAGCGCCGACGCATACCAGTACCACGGCAGGTACTTTTGCATGGCCGCGGGCCAGCGGTCATGAAAGATGATCGGCACGAAAAGCACTGAGCCGACGACGCGCAACCATAAGTTCTCGTAAGGCTGCGGGAACAGATCGCGCCACACGTAGTAGTAGAGCGGGAAGCCGATCACCGCCACGACGGCAAGCGGACGCATGCGGCGCTTCGCATACTGCATGTTGTTCAATGCAGGCGCGAATGCGCGGTTCGTCCACTGCGATAGTTTCGATAAGTTCATGGCAACCGATGAATCTCGTTTCTGGCACCGGAATGAATGATTCCTTCGGCGCCAACAGGCGAGCGGTTAGAAGGCGGGTATTCCTGGCCCGATTGTTGTTTGCGGTGGGTATGACGCGGGCGAAGCATCGTCTCCAGCATAGCTTCCCATTCCCCGCGACCCGCCTCCTTGGTCACGACGGGCTAATTTACCATTGCAAAACCGGTCCGTGGCTCATTTCGCGTCGAGTTATGCCATTGCATGCATTGAAATCCTGTTGTCATGGAGTCTCGCAAACCGAAATTGACTCGCTCGACGTTTCTCAATGCGTTATGCATGACACAAAATGCCTTGCGGTTATTCGATGCAAGGCGAATACTTTTTAATGGTCCGGTAAAGCGCAAACAACGGCATGCCGGAGTAGTAGCTCATTCCGGTTTGTGCGCATTGAATAACCTTCCCACCCCACCTAAAAATTAAAACCCTTCGTGCGCCGTTCCGTACCTCTCCGAATGGATAGCTACCCCGCGCGTTTTGACCTGGCCTAATATGCGCGTCCCCTCTCCATGGCCCGGTTATGGACGCAACATCGTCTTCTTCCCGATCGCGCCGCAAGGATGTCCGGCAACGCCCGCCGCGGCTGACGAGAGAGATGCTGCTGCCGCTGCCTGCCGTCACTGTTCGGGCACTCTCCCTCGAATCCCATACGGCGCTTGCTGCCGTCATCGCGGGCCACGCCACAGCGCCGGTGGTGACCCGCCTGCTCAAGACGCTCTATCTCACCTGGTTCCTTCAGCAAGGTATGGGCGAGTTGCCCGACATGGACACGTTTCGCACCGCTGAAGCCGCGTTGGCGCTTTGTTCCCGGTGCGTGCGCGAAGGCCGCGAATGGCGGCTCGCGGAGGCCGGTCGCGTCGCGCTGTGCCGCATTCTCGCGCTCAACGACCATTTGCTGGCCAGCGCTCCCGCGTATTGCCATGCTGAGGCAACGCGACGGTTGCGAATGTTGGCCACGTCGCGGGCGTCGTCGTCGGATTTGCGCTGATGTTTGCGTGACGCTGCGCCGGCGCACGAACACCCCAAAGCGGTAATCGCCGCCGTCCGCAGTTCCGTGACCCGGGCACGACCGACGGGTTATATACCGAACGCCGCGCCCCACGGCTGTACCTCGTGCAGACACGGCACCCGGCGGCCGCCGCGTGATTGCCGCCGACCTCTCGCTTCCCCGTAGTACCGCCCCATTTTGGGGTACGGTATGCTTGCATGATGTCGAATGGCATGGCGGTGCCGATTGCGCACCCGCCGCGCAAGCGCGATTCAGCCTCGCCGGGGGCACGCCATTCGATCGCACTGAAGACCGATCGGGTGGTGGGTGTTATGGGAATGGCGGTTGGAACAGGGGAGCGGGCGAGCACGATGGGCCCGCAGAAAAGGGTCGCGATGCCCGGCCGTACATCAGGTTTTTTCGCGATCCTCGTCCGGGGCGAAGTGCACCTCTTGAACCCCGCATCGGTACACGCCCGCGGCGATATCCCAAGCGGCCTTCCAGCCAAAGCACGCGCGCCACACGTCACATGTCATGAGACGAGCGGCGTGCAGTCCTTCACGCCCGTGCGGTGATCCCATGCCGACGACCCTGGACCTACGCGCACGATACGGGCGCTCAGCCGGCCGCCGCTTCCTGTTCGAGTGGCTGGCCACGGGCATCTTCGGCGTGGTGGTGCTCATCGTCGCGGCGCTGCTGCCGGTCACGGCGAGCCTCGATCACGTCGTCTACGACAGCTATCTGCGGCTGAATTCGCGGGCGCCGTCGCCGGACATCGTGATGGTCGAGATCGACAACGCGAGCATCGAGCAACTCGGCCGCTGGCCGTGGCCGCGCAGCATGCACGCGCGTCTTGCCGAGGCGCTCGCGAAGGCGCATCCCGCAGCGGTGGTCTACGACGTGCTGTTCACCGAGCCCTCGCCGGACGACCAGGCGCTCGCGCGCGCCTTCGCCGAGGCGCCCACGTTCCTTCCCGTTCTGCTCTCGCCCGCCGACGACACCGGCATGCGCCAGGCGCTGCGCCCGGTTGCACCGCTTGCAGCCGCCGCCGTGGCGATCGGGCACATCAACCTCGAAGTGGACAGCGACGGCATCGTGCGCAGCGTCGCGCTGTTCGAAGGCGACACGCATTCGCGCTGGCCGCAGTTGATGGTGCCCCTCTGGCGCAGCATTCGCAGCGGACAGGTGAAGCTTGCCGACGGCACTGAGGCCGCGCGGCGAGCGCCTGACATCACGCGCGTGGGCGGTCCCGGCAGCGAGGCGCGCTTTCTCGTGCCGTTCAGCCGCGACGCGCAGCGCTACCGCAAGGTGTCGTTCGCGCAGGTGCTGGCGGGCACGGCGCCGCCCGAGTGGTTCCGTGGGCGCATCGTGATCGTGGGCGCGACGGCGTCGGGCCTGTACGACCGCTTTGCCACGCCGCTGTCGGGCGCGCTCGGCCCGCTGCCGGGCGCCTATATCCATGCGAACGTGCTCGACACGCTGCTGCGCGGCGATGCGATCGAGCCCGTGTCGCGCCCCGTCACCATCGTGGCCTCGCTCGTGCCGCTGGCGCTGTTGCTGGCCGGGTTTCTGGTGCTTTCGCCCGTGCGGTCGTTCATTCTGACCGCGGTGCTCGCCGCGTGCGCACTCGTGGTCGGCGCAGCCTTGCTGTTCGGCGCGCATCGCTGGATGACGCCGGTGCCTGCCATCCTTGCGCTCGTCTCGCTGTATCCGGTCTGGAGCTGGCGGCGTCTCGAAATGACCATGGCGTACCTGCGCAAGGAATTGCAGCAACTCGCCGACGAACCGAACCTCTTGCCCGAAGCGCCGCGGCGGCGCCGCGAGTTCAGCGGCGACGTGCTGGAGCGGTACATGGCGCTGATGGCGCAGGCCGCCCAGCGCGTGCAGGACATGAAGCGCTTCGTGTGGGACAGCCTCGACAGCGTGCCCGAACCGATTCTCGTCGCCGACCGGCGCGGCGCGGTGCTCATCGCGAACCAGGCGGCGCGCGCGCATTTCGCGCGGCTGGGCGAGGCGCTGCCGGAGGGTCGTCTCATGCGCGACGCACTGGCCGATCTCGCGTTCGTGAAGACCATCGACGGGAGCCCCGAAGCCGATACGTTCGCACGTGCCCATTGGCCGGCGCCGCTCGATCCCACGCGGCCGGAGTACGCAAGCCTCATGGAAGAAGGCGTGGAGGTGCGCGACCACGAAGAACGCGATCATCTGCTGCGCTACGCGAAGTGCACCAACGCCGAGGGCGAGCAGACCGGCTGGATTGCGGGCCTCGTCGATGTGACCGCCCTGCACGAGGCCGAGCGTCAGCGCGAAGACGCCTTGCGTCTGCTCTCGCACGACATGCGCTCGCCGCAGGCTTCCATCCTGGCGCTCGTGGAGATCGAACGTGCGCGCAACGAGTCGCCGCACGTGCAGGGCCTGATGCAGCGCATCGAACGCTATGCGCGCCGCGCGCTCGAACTCGCCGACGACTTCGTGCAACTCGCGCGCGCCGAGTCGCAGCCGTATGACCTGCGCGCCGCGAGCCTCGGCGAACTCGTGATCGATGCCAGCGACGAAGTGTGGCCGCAGGCGCACGCGAAGCACATCCAGATCGACCACGTGTTCGAAGACGACGGCTCGGCCTGGATTTGCGCGGACCGGTCGCTCATGACGCGCACGCTCGTGAACATTCTCAACAACGCGGTGAAGTACAGCCCCGCGAACACGCACATCACGTGCACAGTGGCACTTGTGCCTGTGGCGGGCGCTGACAGTCGCGTGGTCTGTACGATCCGCGATCAGGGTTACGGCATTCCGCTCGACCAGCAGGCGCATCTGTTCGAACGTTTCCGGCGCTTTCATGCCAAAGACCGGCCGGAGGTAAGCGGCGCCGGGCTTGGCATGGCGTTCGTGAAGACCGTGGTGACACGTCACCGCGGTGACGTCACGGTGCAAAGCGAGCCGGGCAAGGGCACCGCGTTTACCATTTCGCTTCCGCTCTTTCTCGACGAGACCGGCGGTGCGCTGCCGGACGAGGACGAGGATGAAGACGGGGACGCGCATGCGCCTATGCACGAGCACGGCGAAAAACCCGACGCCCATGCAGATTAGCCGGTAGTCATTGAAACAGGACGTCGAATGCCACTGCCCATGAAGACCTTCTTGCTGACCTGCGCCGTGCTGGCGGTCACGAGCCTTGCCGGATGCGCAGGCGTGCGCACCGAAGTGCAGGCCACGGGCATGCGCCACGCGCCGCAGGGCGACCTGCGCTATCGATTCATGCGTACGCCTGCGCAGCAGGCCGACCCCGGGCAGCCGGGCTGGGAAAGCCAGCTGCGCGACGCACTCGCGCAACACGGCTTCAGCGATGCCGGCGACGCAAACGATACACACGAGGCGCGCGGCGCAGCCGATGCAACGCAAGGGCCGCGTTACCTGATTTCCGTCGCGTATGAAACGCGACCGACGGGCATCGCGGTGCGCTCCGCGAAGTGCGCGAACGATGCCCACATCTGCGACACCAACGACGCATCACATGACGCTTCGCCGTTCGCCGGCCGCTACCTTCATCGCTTGACGCTGCGCTTCATCGACGCGCGTTCGGGCGAGGAAATCTACAAGGTGACAGGCACGCGCCTCGACCGCGATGCGCATGCATCGCCCGCGTTCGGGTACCTCGTGAAAAGCGCGCTCGCCCGTTTTCCGTTCGATGGCGGCCGCTGGCAGATCGAACTGCGCGAAACGGACGACGGCAAGCAAGCCGACGTCGTTTCGGTGAAGCCGCTCGCGCCGTGATGCAGCGAAACGCTGCATCCACTCCCTGCCCTTCACGCGTCGCGCTCATCTCAAGTTTCAGACCTGGCAGATCATGACCGTATCCGATACTTCGTATTCCCGCATCGAGCAGTGTCTTCAGCATGGCCAACTGATCGAGGCCTCCGAAGCAATCGGCGCCTGGCTTGCCGATGCACCGGACGACCCGCACGCGCTGACCGCACGCGCCTGTCTGCTTCGCTTGCTCGGCCGGCATGCCGAAGCCGCGCCGCTGCTCGAACGCGCGTATGCGCAGACGACGGACTTCCCGCCCACGCTGCTCGAGCTTGCCCGCCTTGCGCGGCTGAACGGCGATTCGCAGCGTGCCCTTGCGTGGTACGAGGCCTGGTATGACGCGTGGCGCAAGCAGGCGCCACATCGCTCGACAGCGGATTCCGTCGCGACCACGACCGCGACCGCGGCCTTCGACGAATGGGTCATGGTGCTGCACGCCATGGGCCAATACGATCTCGCCGCGCAGATCGCCGCGCGATGGTGCGAGGTGTGCCCACAGCTCGCGCAGGCCTGGTTCCAGCAGGGACTCTCGTATCAGATGAACAACGCGTTGCAGCCCGCATTAGCCGCTTATCAGCGGGCGCTGCCGCTCGACTACGAATATCCGTCGCTGCTCAACAACATCGGTGCGTTGCATGAATCGCTCGGCGAGCACGATGTGGCGCTGCGATTCTGCAACGAAGCCATTCGCGTGGACCCTGCCGATTTCCGCGCCTGGACCAACGCATCGAACGCATGGCTCGCACTGCGCGACCCGCAGCGGGCGTTGATTGCGGTGGCACGCGCCCGCGCGCTTGCGCCGGACTATCCGCCTGCGCTGCTCGCGCTGAGCAACGTGCTGAAGGAGATGCAGCGCTGGGACGAGGCGCTCGAGCCGCTCGTGCATCTCGTGCAGATCGGCACGGCGGATGCGAAGATCCAGTGGTCCATCGCCATGCTGCAACTGCTGCGCGGCGACTACGAAAACGGCCTCATCAATCACGAGGCCAGGTGGCAGGGGTCGAGCGAAATGCAGACGCTGCGGCCGCTTCCGCCCGAGCAGCGCTGGAACGGCGAGAACCTCGCGGGCAAGACGCTGCTGGTATGGGGCGAGCAGGGCTTCGGCGACGTGTTCCAGTTCGTGCGCTTCGTGCCGCTCATCGCCGGGCGCGTGCGCGCGGAGGGCGGCACGCTCGTCTACTGCTGCGTGGCGCAACTCGTGCCGCTGCTGTCACGCAGTCTCGCGCATCTGGGGTTGCAGATCGTGCCGCACGACGCTCCCCAACTGCCGCATTTCGATCGGCATCTGCCGCTTGGAAGCGTGCCGCTCGCGCTCGGCATCACGCTGGCCAATCTGCCGGCGCCGCGCGCGTATCTGCAACCCGACGCGGCGCGCGTGGCGTATTGGCGCGAACGGCTGGCCCGCACGCGTGGCCTGAAGGTCGGGCTGGTGTGGAGCGGCAGCCGCGGGCACAAGCGTAATCCGTTGCGTGCCGTGCCGCCGGCCGACTATGCCCGTGCGTTCCGGGCGTTATCGGGCGTCGAATTCGTGAGCCTCCAGCTGGATGGCCGCGACGAGCTGGCCACGATGGTCGCCGAAGGCTTGACGGTGACCGACTACACCGCCGACCTGCGCTCGTTCGACGAAACCGCTGCGCTCCTCTCCAGCCTCGACCTCGTCATTACCGTCTGCACGTCGGTGGCGCACCTCTCGGGCGCGCTGGGTGTGCCGACGTGGCTGCTGCTCGACGTGTGTCCGCATTGGGTGTGGATGCTGGAGCGCAGCGACAGCCCGTGGTATCCGTCCATCACGCTCTACCGGCAGCCGGCATATCGGGACTGGGCGCCGGTGATGGAGCGCGTCGCAGCGGATCTGCGCAGACGAATCGAGGGCTCAACCGCACGTCCGCCCGCAGCCACGCGCGTTTGAATATCGCACGCACGTTGGCAGCGGTGGATCTATTCAATTGTCCAGCGCGTCGGATTTTCGATGCGTCCCCAATGCCCTATTGGGTTGAACGCGCGAATCGACGTTACCGGAAATCCGTAATTCCGCTGCAAAAAAATATCGGTCGAAGCGCGTGCGTTTCATACACTAAATTGCGCGAGCGGTGGCTTAGTGTTGCGTAAAAATCGACCAAAAAATCCAATAGCTGAACTCACTCGTGCGGCGGCGTGAGCCGCCCGCCTTCCGGCGATTCACCGTGCGCCCCTTTCGCGCAACGCCCGCCAGGCCGTCATTTCGCTGTCATCTGCGCGTCGCCGCCACGCTCGCGTCGGCCGCGATCCTCACCCTAATTGTTAAATTGGCAATACGCTTTCTTATTCTGGGGATTTGTGTGGACAAATAAATTCCCTTATGCGAAAGTTCGCCCGAGCCCTTGACTTACCAACTGTTACAGCTTGCTGCGAACCATATCGCCGGGCTGTACAAAGCAGGTGCTCGCAAAGTTTCCAAAAGAGAAACCGGTGATTGCCGCGGGGAGGGTCTGGCCATGCGGAGGCACCGATCGCGCAATCGACACCCAGCGTGGTGAGGCACAGCAACCATGAGCACCATGAGCGCAAGGGGCCGGCAAAGCGGCCCGAAAGAAGTAAAACGAACACTTCAATCGCCGGTTTCACGTCTTCCATGCGTGGACGCCGCGGGTGAAGACCGCGCCGGGCATCGCTGCTCGGGTCGCAAAGGCCCACCGTAAACGGCACCTGACTGCACCGCGTGCCGGCTGAGCCATCCGCTTCCAGCCGGCACGTTTCGATTCTGGCTTTAAGACTTCCTCGCGTGCGAGGACGGGCTTCCTGCGCCTTCGAATTCCGCGCAGGCGGCGCGCCTCTCTTGTGCCGTGTCGGGCCTGTGCGCCCAGTGCCGATGAACGGATGACAGCTTATGCGTGTGCTGATAGTCGAAGATGATCCCGTGCATGCCAAAGCTGCAGCGCGGGTGGTGGCGCCTCTGGGGCACGAGATCGTCGAGGCGGGCGACGGCGAAGAAGCCGTTCGACTCCTGAGATCCGCGCCGTTCGATCTCGTGATTCTGGATTGGTTGCTGCCCAGAATGAGCGGCTTCGAACTGCTCTACTGGATTCGCCGCACGCTGGGCGCATCGCCCGCGGTGCTGTTTCTCACGAGCAAGGTGCTCGACGACGACGTCGTGCTCGCCATGGAAGCCGGCGCGGACGACTATCTCGTGAAGCCGTTTCGCGTGGCCGAACTGGCGTCGCGCGTCAACGCGCTCCTGCGGCGCACGCGGCGCGAGAGCGACGCCGGCGGTCTTGTCTGCGCGGGCGACTACGCGCTCAATGCGCTCGACCGCACGGTGTCGCTGCGCGGCGCGCCCATCGAGCTGACGCCGAAGGAGTTCGACCTCACCGCGCTCTTCTTCAACAACCTGGGCAAGCTGCTGTCGCGCAAGGTGGTCAGCATCAGCACGTGGGGCCGCGAACTCGATCCCGCGTCGCGCACGCTCGACACGCACATTTACCGCGTGCGGCAGAAACTCGCGCTGGTGCCCGAGAACGGTCTGCGGCTGAGTTCTGTGTACACGCACGGCTACCGTCTCGACGTGGTGCCGTCCGGCCGCAGTCATGCCGCCGCTTCCTTGCATCGTCCGGTTGCGCAGGCGGCGTCGCCGGCTTCTTCCGCTTCTCCCGCGTCGTTCATGCCAGCCGGATTCGCGTATGAGTGAGGCCCGAGGCGGGGCGCCGGGAGCGCCGCGCGCCGGCCCGCCGGCGTCCTGGTTCGCGAGCGCAGGCTGATGCACGCCGAGGACGCCTCCATGCCCGCGGGCATGGCGCGTGAATGGCCGACGCTCGGCGTCGTTCTCGTGCTGCTCGCGTTGGTGTTGACCACCTCGGGTGCATTGCGCCGCGCCGACCTGTTCTTCTTCGACCTCGCGCAGCCGCTGCTCCAGGAGTCGTCGCCCACGCGGATCGTGCTCGCCGCCATCGACGACGCGAGCGTGAAAGCGCTGGGCGGCTGGCCCGTAAAACGCAAAGATTACGCAGCGGCCATCGACCGTTTGACCGCGGCCGGCGTTGGGGCCGTGGGGCTCGACGTGGCGATGCCGAACCGCGGCCGGCTCCAGCCGTCCGGCGATGAACCGCTCGCGCAAGCGATGACGCGAAACGGTCGCGTGGTGTTGCCTCTGGTGGTTGCCGACGCGAGCGACGCGACGGCATTGACCGCGTCCGCCATCAGGCCCGTCATCAAACCGGCCACGCCCATGGCCGACGCGGCGTTCGCTATCGCCGAAGCCAACGCCGCGCCGGATGCCGACGGGGTGGCGCGCAGCTTCTATCTGCGAGAGGGCGCACCGTCCGCGGTGTACGAGCACATGAGCGTGTCGCTGCTGCGCGCGAGCGGCGTGCCGGTGCCGCCTTGCGGCGAGCCGCTGGAGCGCGAGGCGCAGCGCTGGTTCGGCGCCTGCCGTCGCTATGTGCCGCTTGGCCCCGCACCGTCTTACGCGTCGTTTCCCTTCGTCGACGTGCTGGAGGGGCGCGTTGCACCTTCCTTGCTGAAGGGCGCGATCGTGCTCATCGGGCCCACCACGAGTACCGCGGATACGCATCTCGTCACGCCGGGCCGTGCGCGACCGCCGCTCTCGGGCGTGGAGTTTCTCGCCGAGGCGACGCAGGCGCTCGCGAGCGGCTCGCTCGTGCGCGACGCGTCCTGGGTGGGCCAGCTCCTTTTCAGTCTGTGCGTGCTGCCGTTGCTGTGCGCCGCTCAATTCGCACTGGGGCCGCGCGCCGGCCTGCTCGCCGCCTTGGCGCTGGCGTTGGCTGCGTGTCTTGCGTCGCTGGTGCTGCTCAAGGCCGCGCACGTGTTCTTTTTCCCGAGTACCGCCGCGGCCACATGTCTTGCGGCTTATCCGCTTTGCGCATGGCGTCGCCAGGAGGCGCTGTTGCGCTATCTGGGCGAGGCCGCCGCGAGTGCGATGGCCGAGCCGGGCCTGCCCGGTGAGTTCGTCACCCACAGGCGCGCAATCGACCCGCTGCATCGGCGCGTGCTCGCGATGAGCGCCGTGATTGCGCGGCTGCGGCGCTCCGCGCGCTTTATCTCCGAGTGGATGAATAGCCTGCCCGAGGCGACGTTGGTCGTGGCGTCGTCGGGCGTGGTCATGCTGGCGAACCGCAAGGCCCTGGGGCTGTACCCTTCCGACGCCTATCCTGCTCATTCGCCGCCGCGCCCCGCGGGCCGGCTCGCCGTCGACGTGCTGCGCGACATGACGGCGTCCGAGCACGCCGTGGAGTATGTCCGCGAGGCGTTGCGGCGGCTGACCGGAAGCGACGGCGCCGGCGTGGCGACGGAAGGACCGGTCAAAGCTGGCACAAGCGCAGGCACAAACGCGGGCACAAGCGCGGACGACAACCCGCGCCACGACGGGTTCGAGCCCATGAACAGCATGGAGATCGTCGACGGGAAACGGCGTTCGCTGCTCATCAAGTGCGCCGTCGTGCCGGCACCGCACGCAAGCGACGCGGCGTTGATCTTCCACGTCGCCGACGTCACGCCCATGCGCACCGCCGAGCGCCAGCGCGACTCGGCGCTGCGCTTTCTCTCGCACGACATCCGCTCGCCGCAGACGGCGGTACTCGCGCTGATCGAGCAGCGCCGCCATGCACCCGCCGAGCTGCCCGAGGCGCGCTTCATGGAGCTCGTGGCGCACTACGCGCAGTCGGCGTTGACGCTGGCCGACCAGTTTCTCTTTCTCGCCCGCGCCGAAGGCCGGCCGCCTGCGGCGAGCACCGTCGATCTGGCCTTGCTGCTGGGCGACGCCGTGGACGACCTCTGGCCTCAGGCGAGCGCGAAGCACACGGCCGTGCGCCTCAACGCGGAGCCCGGCATGCTCGTGGTGGCCGATGCGCCGTTGCTGCGCCGCGCGTTTGCCAACCTGATCGACAATGCCGTCAAGTTCGGCCCGCCGGGCGCGACGGTGAGGGTGACGGCCGGCGAGCGGGAAGGGCGGTGGGCCGTGACCATCGCGGACAACGGCCCAGGCATACCCGCTGACCAGATACCGAACCTCTTCACCGAATTCTTTCGGCTTCCTTCCGAACATCCCGCGCCTGGCCACGGGCTGGGCCTTGCCTTCGTCAAGCACGTTATCGACACGCTGGGCGGGCAGATTCACGTCGAGAGCGACGTGGGACACGGCTGCGTGTTCACGCTTCTGCTGCCCAAAAAATCCGGCGCGCCTGAATAAAAGCCATCCGCCTGCGGGCGCGAATGCGCATCCCGGTATTTCCTGAAAAATCCTGAATAGCTTAAAGCCGTTTTGCGGCAACACAGAATCGCGTCGCGATACCGCTATCTCGTCTTTGATTTAACGAAATTTGTATTTCTGCTGGCCTGTACATTACCTGAAAAAACAAGCGTCAGGCATTAATTCTGTTGCGTAAAACTATGCCGGATGCGTCATTGTCCGGGCGTTGTGGTGGCATGGAAGGTGCCCGGAGAGCCGCGCCGGCAGGCCTTCCAGCGCGGAGGTTCACCTTTGTCACATTTCAGTGACAATTGTTCAACATTGTCTGCTCTCTTTTCTTTCGGTCTATCCCTTACTCTATGTTTCACCGGGCTCTTACTTGATTCCGGCAATCAAATTCAGACCAAGGCGTGCTTAAAAAATCGGCAATCCATTTGATTACCGGCAACCTCGCTCGCCCTTGTCAGGCGTTATTGATTGACTGGAATTATTCGAGGTAAGACCTCGCCCATCGATAAAGAACGGTTATTCGTTCGGCTCGACAGACGTCTATCGCACTGGCGCCTATTCGGGTCGCACGAGCCGGCACGCGGTTTACAGAAAGGCAGGCAGAAAATCTATGAATCGAACTTACCGCACTGTGTGGAACGCGGCGCTCGGCGCCTTCGTGGCCGCGTCCGAACTCGATCGAGCCCATGGCAAGGGCAAGTCGGGCGGCACCGTTAACGTCTGCAACGAGGGTGCGCACGGCAGTGCCGACGCGGCGCGCCACCACGGGCGAGCCGTGCCGCCGCTTGCCGCGGCGGCATTGGTGCTGCTGGGTAGCGGCCTCGCTGCTCCGAGCGCGCACGCGCAATTCGCGCTCGACGGCGGCACCGCGAGCGGGTCCACCAGTGCCATCGCTATCGGTGTGGGGTCCACGGCTTCGCAGCAGAACGCGACGGCGTTGGGCAACCTGGCGGTGGCGACGGGCATTTCGGCAAGCGCGCTGGGACCGGGCGCACTGGCTTCCGGAAACAATGCGACGGCCGTCGGCATCAACTCGACGGCGAGCACCACGGGTACGGTCGCGGTAGGGTTAAGCGCCGTCGCATCGCAGGCCAGCGCGGTAGCGATCGGCAGCAACAGCGTTGCCAGCGGACCCAACAGCGCCGCGCTGGGTTACCTGGCCAGCGCGACGGCTCAAGGGGCCGCGGCTTACGGTACGTCCGCTGCCGCAACGGGCCTCAATTCCGCGGCGTTGGGGCCGGGTGCGAAGGCGTCGAATACCAGCAGTTCCGCGCTGGGCGCTTTTGCCAACGCTTCCGGCTCGGCTGCGGTCGCGGCAGGTGCGGCTAACGCTTCGGGCGACTCTTCCTTTGCGGGCGGCGCCGGGTCAACGGCATCGGGCGATCACGCTGTGGCGCTCGGCCCCTCGTCGACCGCCGCCGGCGGTACGTCGGTCGCCATCGGCAATCAATCGATTACCACGGCCGCAGGCGCGGCGGGCGTCGCCGTGGGCTCGGGCACGATGGTGAGCGGCGCGTCGGGCGTCGCGATCGGCGTGAACAGCGGCGCCTCGGGCACGGGCGCCATTGCGATCGGCGTGGGCGGTACGGCGGGCGTGCCCGGTTCGGGCACGCAGGCCACCGGCAATTTCGCGATCTCGATGGGCCACAACACGATTGCGGGCGGCGCTTCCGCGCAGGCCTACGGCGACGGCGCGACGGCAAGCGGCGACAGTTCCGTGGCCGTGGGCGTGGGCGCGGTGACGTCCGGACTCTCGAGCAGCGCTTTCGGCAATCTCGCCAAGGCGACCGGCACCTCGGCCGTCGCGCTGGGCGCGGGCGCCAATGCGACCGTGGACAACACCTCGGCCCTCGGTCTCAATGCCAGCGCCACGGCCACGTCCGCGACGGCGCTGGGTGCGGGCTCGCACGCCACGGCATTGAACGCGACGGGCCTCGGCATCAACGCGCTCGCCACGGCCACGCAGGCCACGGCGCTGGGCGGTTCCACCACGGCCAGCGCCGGCAATGCCACCGCCGTGGGCTATACCGCGGTCGCCTCCGCGGCCGGCGCAACGGCCATGGGCATCGGCTCGCAAGCGCTCGCCACGATGACGGTCGCGTTCGGCGCCAACAACATCGTCGCGGCGGCGGCCGGTACCGGCGCGATTGCGGGCGGCCACAACTCGCAGGTGACGAGCGGCACGGGCGCCGTGGCACTCGGCGAAGGGCAGACCGCAAGCGGCAACGGCGCGGTGGCGATCGGCGATCCGAATTCGGCCATCGGCAACGGCGCCCTCGCCATGGGCGCGAACAACACCGCCAACGGCCAGGGCGCCATTGCGCTCGGCAACAGCAACGTGGCGACGGGGCAAGGTTCGGTCGCGCTCGGCAACGCATCGCAGGCCAATAGCGCGGGGTCGGTCGCACTCGGCGATACGGCCGTGGTGCAGGCCGCCGCGTCGCGCGGACTCGCGCTCGGTTCGGGCGCCACGACGAGCGTCGCGAACAGCGTCGCGCTGGGCGCCAGTTCCACGACCACCACGGCCACGCCCACCTCGGGCACGACCATCGGCGGCGTGAGCTACTCGTTCGCCGGCGCATCGCCTGCGGGCGTGGTGAGCGTGGGCGCACCGGGCGCCGAGCGGCAGATCCAGAACGTCGCCGCAGGCCAGCTGAGCCAGGCGAGCACCGACGCCGTGAACGGCTCGCAGCTCTACGCCACGAACCAGCAGGTTACGGCCAACACCACCGCCATCGACAACATCAACAACGGCGGCGGCATCAAGTACTTCCACGCCAATTCGACGCTGGCCGATTCCTCGGCCACGGGCACGGATTCGATCGCCGTGGGCGGCAACACGCAATCCACAGCGGCGAATGCCGTGGCCGTCGGCTCGAACGCGATTGCCAGCGTGGCGAACAGCGTGGCGCTGGGGGCGGGCTCCACCACCACGGCGGCCACGCCCACGCCCAACACGACCATCGGCGGCGTGAGCTACTCGTTCGCCGGCGGGGCGCCCGCCGGCGTGGTGAGCGTGGGCACGGCAGGCTCCACGCGGCAGATCCAGAACGTCGCCGCCGGCCAGCTGACGCAGACCAGCACCGACGCCGTGAACGGCTCGCAGCTGTACGCCACGAACCAGCAGGTCACGGCCAACACCACCGCCATCGACAACATCAACAACGGCGCCGGCATCAAGTACTTCCACGCGACCTCGACGCTCGCGGACAGCCAGGCCACCGGCACCGACAGCGTCGCTATCGGTCCGGCCGCGGTCTCGGCCGGCACGTCGAGCCTCGCCGCGGGCAACGGGGCGTCGGCGCAGAGCGCGAACTCGCTGGCGCTCGGCACGCAGTCGAGCGTCTCGGTCGCCGATGGTGTGGCGATTGGTTCGGGGTCCATATCAGATCGCGCGGTGGTCTCCGGCATCGGCTCCATTGCCAACGGCACGCATTCGATTCCCTACAACACCTCGGACCGCACGCTGCTCGGCGCCGTGTCGTTCGGCAATGCGTCGACGAACACGTATCGCCAGCTCACCAACGTCGCGGACGGCACGCAGTCGCAAGACGCCGTCACGGTGCGGCAGCTCGCGGGCGCGCTCTCGTCGTTCGCGGTGACGGGGCAGATGTACTTCCACGCGAATTCGACGGCTGCGGACTCGCTCGCCGTGGGCGCGGAATCCATCGCCGTGGGCCCGACCACGGTGGTGAACGGCGACAACGGCGTGGGCATGGGCAACGGCGCCATCGTGGATGCGACGGCGCCCGGCGGCGTGGCGATCGGCCAGGCATCGAGCGCGGCGCAGGCCGATGCCATCGCGCTCGGCAGCGGCAGCCTCGCGGGCGGCGCGCAGTCCATCGCGCAGGGCGCCAATTCGAGCGCGGCGAACGCGGGCAGCATCGCGATCGGCTCGGGTGCACGCAGCAGCGCCGTCGATGCCATCGCGTTCGGCTCCGGCGCGAGCGCCACCATGGCGAGCAGCATCGCGCTGGGCGCGGGTTCGCTCACGACCGTTGGCGCGCTCAGCAACTACGTGGCGTATGGGCTGAGCAGCCCGCAGTCGTCGGCCGGTGAAATCAACGTGGGCAACCGGCAGATCACGGGGCTCGCGCCCGGGCGTCTGGGCACGGATGCCGTCAACGTCTCGCAGCTCGATGCCGTGGCCTCGCAGCTCACCACGCTCATCAACCAGAGCACCTCGAACAGCGGCGGCAGCTACACGTCCACGCCGGGCACGGGTAGCACCACGGGGCCGTCGTCGACGGGCTCGAACTCGTCCGCAGGCGGGTCCGGCGCGGTGGCATCGGGCTCGAACAGCACGGCGGTGGGCAACGGCTCGCAGGCCACCGGCAGTGGTTCGACGGTGGTGGGCACGGGCGCGACGTCGTCGGGCAGCGGGTCTGCGGCCATCGGCGCGGGCAGCGACGACGGCGGCCGTTCGAACGTGGTGGCCGTGGGCTCCACGAACTCCACGCGCCAGGTCATCAACGTGGCGGCGGGCACGGCATCGACGGACGCCGTGAACGTGGGCCAGTTGAACGCGAGCGTGAGCAATGCGCTCTCCCAGGCGAACAGCTACACGGACAGCCAGGTGGCCGGCCTGCGCAACAGCCTCGACTCGTACCGCCGCGACGCCGACGGCGGCACCGCTACCGCGATGGCCGTAGCCGGCCTGCCGCAGCCGTCCGGTCCCGGCAAGAGCATGGTCTCGATTGCGGGCAGCGTGTATCGCGGCCAGTCGGGCCAGGCGCTCGGCATCTCGACCATTTCCGAGAACAACCACTGGATCTACAAGGCGGCCGTCTCCACCAATACGCGCGGCACCTATGGCGCTGTGGTGAGCGCGGGCTACCAGTGGTAAAGGCGAGTGGTAAGCACGAGTGACAAGCGCGAGGCGAGCCGATGCGAAACCTGAAACGGAATGACAGACGGAATAACAAGCGAACCATGAAATCTCAACAGGCTGTACTGCTTTCGGTGTGCCTTGTGGCTGCCGTCGCCATCGAAGGGTGCGCGGTGCCTCACACGCCGCCGCAGTTTCCGGACGCCGCGTCCGCGTCGCCGGCGGGCGGCACGTTCGTGAACGTGGCGAACCTGCGCAACGTGAGCACGGGGCTCAACAAGGACCAGCTCTACGATCTGATCGGGCCGCCGCAGTTTCACGAGTGGTTCGTGGGCAACCACGTGTGGAACTACCTGTTCAACTTCCGTCGCGGCGATCAGGTGATGTCGTGCCAGTACCAGGTGCAGTTCGACAAGGACATGCGCGTGAGCGGCACGTACTGGCGCGACCCGCAGTGCGCCGACTTCGTGCGCGAGACCGCTGCGCCGGCCGCGCCCGCCGCCGACGCGGCGAAGCCCGCGCCGCTCGACGAGTTCACGATTCAGGGCGAGGCGCTGTTTCCGTTCGGCAAGTCGAGCCTCGATTCGATGCTGCCGGGCGGCCGCGCCGACCTGGACGCGGCCATCGCGAAGATTCGCACCGAGGACGGCGTGACGCGCATCGACGTGGTGGGCCACACCGACCGCATCGGTTCGGAAGAGCGCAACCGCGTGCTTTCGCAGGCGAGAGCCGAAACCGTGAAGCGCTATTTCGTGGCGCACGGGCTCGACGCGCAACGCGTTCGCGCCGAAGGCGTGGGCTCGTCGCAGCCGGTCTCGCATTGCCCGCCGGGGCAATCGGCTGCCGTGATTGCCTGTCTGCAGGCGGACCGGCGCGTGACGATCACGGTGTACGGGCAGCGCTAGGCGGCGTTTGCGTCGGGGCTTCGTGGCCGCTTTGGGGCGGCTTTTGAGGGGGCGCTTGGGAGCGCCACCCGGCACCCGGGGCAGTACTTCATCTCATCCCGGACTCCACAGGAACGTGCGTTGCTGCATCGCACGACGCGCGGGCGGCACTGCTCGCGCACACTTTCCACCGGAGCCCTCCACGATGAATACGCCCCAGCAGGAATACGCGGCCGACTTGCCTCAGCCGGCGCAGTCCGTCCTTGCTTCGTTGACCGATGTCGCCGATAAGGCTTTTTCCGGCGTCGAGCGGTTCGCGCAACTCAATCTCCAGACCCTCAGAACGAGCCTGGCCGAACAGCAGGCGCTCGCGCAGTCGATGCTCGACACGCAGTCGCCCGAAATCGTCTTCGTCTGGCAATCCGCGCAGGCACAGGCCTCATTCGCGAAGAGCTTCTCGTATTGGCGCCATGTGAACCGCATTCATGTCGAGACGCTCGCCGATACGGCCTCCGCAGGGCTGCAAACGCTCGCGGCCTGCACGCAACGCCTCGAATCCGCGTGGGGCGCGCTGGCGCGTGCGGCCATCGGGCAGAAAGAGTCAGCGGGCGTCCCCGCGGTACTGCCATCCACGGCGCTGATCGATCCCGCGAGCCCTTCCGAAGCCGGCCCCAGCGGCGCGGGCCGGCGCAAGGTGCAGATCGTGGACGGCGAAGGCAAGGTGGTGTCGTCGGTCTCGACGGAAAAAACGAACGGCACGCACACGGAAGAATCGTGACGCGGCTCGCCCGTGCGCCGGCCCCGGTGCAACGTTTCAGATCGAACGCGCATGACCCGCAGCAGGAACGCGCACTGCTGAAAGACACGCATGCGGCGAGGGCGCACGAGGGCCGCATCTGCACGAAGCGCGCCCCGCCGCGCACTGCAAAGGAGATCCAGATGACTACCGCATCGCAATGCATGACGCGCGACGCCATTACCGTGGGCGCGTCGGACACCATCCGCCAGGCCGCGATGATGATGGCCGACCTCAAGGTGGGCTCGCTGCCCGTATGCGACGGACAGAAACTGATCGGCACCGTGACGGACCGCGATATCGCCGTGCGGGCCGTGGCCGAGGGCATCGAGCCCACCGCGCCCGTGCGCGAGATCGCGAGCCAACCGCTGCAATGGTGCTATGAAGACGACGACATCGAAGACGTGAAGCACAAGATGGCCGATGCGCAAATTCGCCGCGTTCCCGTGCTCGATCGGGAAAAACGGCTCGTAGGCATCGTGGCGCTCGGCGACGTGGCGAGCGGCGATGGCGCAAACGCAGGCGCCACGCTGAAGGCGGTTTCGCAGCCCGCCCGGCCGGATCGCTGAAGCGGGCGAAGCGTCGCTCGTGTGCGGCAGGAAGTGCGACGGGTAACGTGTGAAAGCGCACAGACGGGTAGGGTAAAGGCCGGCCAGGGAAGGCGTCGGCAGCCACGACGGGAACGACGAGCCGAGGCCGCGGCCAGCAGGCAACGCAGAACCAACGCAGAAGGAACACGGCGAGGACGGCGAGTGGGCTGCAAAAAATTACTGTGCGGCGCGGGCGCGAAGCTAACATAAAATAGCGCGCATCCTTTAACGGGGGCCGCATGCGAGGCAAGCACGCCATTACCCCTCACCCAAGCCTCGGTCAGCCCAGATACCCGGCCCACTTCGCCGCACGAAGCGCGGCCGTGTGCCACGCGGTGCGCGAGGCATCGGGCGGTGGCGCTGTTCATCACGATTCAGCCAGAAAGCAGAAGCGGTCCGATCAGGTCGCATGGCCTCCGCCCCAGAGCGGGTGCGACATGTACATGGAGATGCCGTGACTTCTACTTCCGACTTTCCTGTCGCCGGTGTGGGCGCTTCGGCCGGCGGCGTCGAAGCGCTGGAGGGCTTCTTTCGCGGCGTGCCTGACGCACCGGGCCTCGCCTTCGTCGTCGTCACGCATCTGCCGCGCGGCCGCGAAAGCATGCTGCACGACATCGTGCGCCGCTATACCTCGCTGCCCGTGCATGTCGTGGAGAACGGCATGCCCGTCGAGGTCGATCACGTCTACGTGCTGGGCACCGACGCCTTGCTCTCGCTCGAAGACGGTTGCCTGCGGCTCGTACCGCAGGAACTCGCGCACCGCGAGCGCAGGCCTATCGACCGGTTCTTCAGCTCGCTCGCCATCGACCGGAACGAACTGGCCGCAGGCGTCGTGCTTTCCGGCGGCGACCACGACGGCACACTCGGCATCAAGGCGATCAAGGAGCGCGGCGGCCTCACGCTCGCGCAGGCGCCCAACGGTTTCGGGCCCGGGCATCCGGACATGCCCGAGAGCGCCATCTCGTCGGGGCTCGTGGACTTCGCGATACCCGCCGGTCAGATGGGCGGCAAGCTCGCGGAGTTCGCGCGCGGACTCTCCTTCCTCGACGACGTCATCCTCAACCCCGAACGCGAGACCGAACGGCAACAACTGGACGACACGCGCCGCGAGATCTACGCCGTGTTGCGCAACCAGGTGGGTCACGATTTCAGCGGCTACAAGGTGAAGACCTTCGTTCGCCGCGTGCAGCGGCGCATGCAGGTGTTGCAGATCGAAACACCGCAAGCCTATCTCGAGCGTCTGCGCGAAGACCCGCAGGAAGTGAGCGCGCTTTTTCGCGACCTGCTCATCAACGTGACGAGCTTCTTTCGCGACGCCGAAGCGTTCGATGGGCTCGCGACCCAGGTGGTGCCGAAGCTCTTCGAGCAGCGCGGCCCCGACGAACCGGTACGCGTGTGGGTGCCGGGCTGCGCCACGGGCGAAGAGGTCTATTCGATCGCGATGCTGCTGCGCGAGTACATGGAGCGCACCGGCACGACGCGCCGCGCGCAGATCTTCGCGACCGACATCGACGAACGCGCGCTCATGGTGGCGCGTGCCGCCCGCTATCCCGAAACCCTGCTCGAAGGCGTGAGCCCCGAGCGTCGCAATCGCTTCTTTGTGCCTGACGGCGGCAGCTACATGGTCGCGAAGCAAATTCGCGACATGTGCATCTTCTCGCCGCACAGCGTGATTCGCGACCCGCCTTTCTCGCGCATCGACCTTGTCTCGTGCCGCAACCTGCTGATCTACTTCGGCACGGAAGTGCAGAACCAGGTCATTCCGACCTTCTACTACGCGCTGCGGCCCGACGGCTTCCTCTTTCTCGGCACTTCGGAAAACGTCACGCAGTTCGAAGAGATGTTCGCGCCCGTCGACAAGAAGTGCCGCATTTTCCGGCGCAAAACCGACATCGCGCCGCAGGTGCGCCTGCCCGTGATGGTCTCGGCCATGCGCGCGGGCAACCTCTCCGACTTCACGCCCACGCGCTCGCCTGTGGGCGGCGTTGCGCTGCGCCAGCTCGTGGACAACCAGATGCTGGAGCGCTTCACGCCGCCGCACGTGCTCGTGAGCAGCAGCGGCGACGTGCTCTATTTCTCGGGCCGCACCGGCAAATATCTGGAGGCCGCGCCTGGCGTGCCCACGCGTCAGCTGATCTCGATGGCCCGCAAGGGCCTTGGGCTCGATCTGCGCACGACGTTTCGCGAAGCGGTGGAGTCGGGCCGCACGGTGACGCGCGACGGCGTGACGGTAGAAGCCGACGACGGCCGCGTGCAGTTGATCAGCCTGACCGTGGAGCCGCTCGTCGAGCACACGGTGGGCGAGCCGATGTACCTCGTGGTCTTCGCGGACCAGGGGCCCATTCTGAGCCGCGACGAGGCGCTCGCGCGCGCCCACGCGGCGCACAGCGGCAACGCGCAGCAGACCGAGCAGGAGCTGCGCGATACGCGCGAACGTCTGCAATCGATGATCGAGGAGTACGAGACCGCGCTCGAAGAACTCAAGTCGTCGAACGAGGAACTCGTTTCGGTCAACGAAGAATTGCAGTCGTCGAACGAGGAACTGGAGGCGTCGAAGGAGGAACTGGTCTCGGTCAACGAGGAGCTGCACACCGTCAACGCGGAACTCAGCGGCAAGATCGAGGCGCTCGACCGCGCGAACAGCGATTTGCAGAACCTGTTCGAGAGCACGTCGGTGGCTACGGTGTTTCTCGATAGCCGTCTCGTGATTCGCAGCTTCACGCCCGCGATGGCCCGCATCTACAGCATTCGCGCGAGCGATTGCGGGCGGCCCATTACAGAGCTGGCCACACGCTTCAAGCTCGACGCGTTCGCAGACGACATCCACAAGGTGCTCGAATCGCAGATCGTGATGGAGCGGCGCATCAGCAGCGTCGACAACACCCAGCACTATCTCGTGCGGCTCGCGCCGTACCGCAACGGAAACCGGCAGACGGACGGCGTGGTGGTCTCGTTCGTCGACGTGACCGGCATGGTGCACGCGGAAGAGCGCCAGACCATGCTGATCGGCGAGTTGCAGCATCGCACGCGCAATCTGCTTTCGGTCATCCAGTCCATCGCGCAGCAGACCTTCGACGCGGGCGCCGCGCGCGATACGTTCCTCGACCGTCTCGCCGCGCTGGGGCGCCTGCAAGGCATGCTGGGCGAAGCACACGGCGAGATGATCGACCTCACCGACATCGTGCGGCTGGAGTTCAAAACGCTGGGCGTGAGCGACGGCGGGCCGTTGAGCGTGGCGGGGCCGCCCGTGCCGCTCGGCTTCAGCGGCGTGCAGACGGTGGCGCTGGTGCTGCACGAACTCGCGACGAACGCGGTGAAGTACGGCGCGCTCAAAGACCCCGGCGCAAAACTCGAGATTCGCTGGGCGCTCGAAGAGCGCGACGCGCGCGGCACGTGTCTCGTGATCGACTGGAAGGAGTCGGGCGTGGGTGTTGCGCCTGATTCGAGCAAGCAGGGCTTTGGCCGCAAGCTGATCGAGAAGGCGCTCACGTTCACGCTGCGCGCGCAGACCGATCTCGTGTTCAACCGGGACGGCATCGCCTGCCACATCGAAATTCCGCTCGCGAGCCTGAGCGCGCGCGGCGACGAGGACTCGGAGGCAACCAGCCATGAAGGAGCAGCTTGATCAACCGCTCAAAGGGCGGCGCGTACTGGTGGTGGAAGACGAATACCTCGTCGCCGAGGCGCTTTCGGCGGTGCTCGAACAGGCCGGCGCAAGCGTGCTCGGCCCTATCGGCTGGGCCGAGGAAGCGCTCTCGTTCGTGCAGAGCGACGGCGACTCCATCGACAGCGCCGTGGTGGACGTCAACCTGCACGGCGAGACGTCGTACCAGACCGTGGACGCGCTCGCCACGCGCAACGTCCCGTTCGTGCTCGTGACGGGCTACGAGCACGACGCCATCGCGGACGGCTATCGCGG
Source organism: Paraburkholderia kururiensis (assembly GCF_034424375.1). Classification (NCBI taxonomy): domain Bacteria; kingdom Pseudomonadati; phylum Pseudomonadota; class Betaproteobacteria; order Burkholderiales; family Burkholderiaceae; genus Paraburkholderia; species Paraburkholderia kururiensis. Next base: position 5,127,912 of record NZ_CP139965.1, read on the forward strand.
CTATCCGCGCTGCCAGAAGCCGTTCAACGTGAACGCGCTGCTCAAGGCGCTCGCGAAGGGCGCCGGGCGCGAGCATTAGCGCCGCGCGCCTAGGGCCGCCCTGTAGCTCTTTCAAGCGCCTCGAAGAATTTCCCCCCTCGTTGCCCGACGTTTCGGCGTGCCCGCACGCGGCACGCCGCTTGCGGCGCCTCTCGCCATCTACCCACGCATCGACTCACGAAAGGGGCGAGGCCCATGACAGCACGTACAGCACGTTCTCCCGCAGACGAAGCCGATCCGGCCCGCCGTTCGCCGCGCGAAGGCGACGACGTATCCGTGGACCGCGACGGCCGGGTGCAGCAAAAGCCGCACGGCAACATGGACGAAACCATGATTCCGCAGAAGCCCGAGCCCGGCAAAGGCCCGTATGCGCCGGCCCGCGGACACCTCGACGACCCGAAGGACATCGAGCCGCCCGGCAAGGGCGACCTGCCGGCATGAACCACGCCGGCGCGTTCGAACACACGGAGCCCAGCGCATGAGCGAGCAGAAGCAGACACCCGTCAAGGCGCGCCGCCGTCTGGGCGGCTGGATGCCCTCCAGCGAAGACGCGGCGAAGACCTTCAGGCTGGACCTTGCCAGAAAGGCGCAGCAACGCGCCAACCGCCTGCAGGGCGCACCGCGCGCGAGCGTGGTGAAAGACCTCTCCGATCTCCTGCTGGGCGACGCCGTGCTGCGCATGAACCTCACGCGCGCCATCGGCGAGGCGCGCGAGGCGGGCTACGAGCTGGGCTATACGTCGATCGAGGAACTGATGGCGATCGTCGATTACCTCATGACGTACGCGCCGCCGTTCGATCCCTCGGCGCCGGTGGCCACGCCGCTCAACGCGGTGCTGGAATGGCCGATGTGCATGCCGTCGGGCTACGCGGTGTTTCGCGACCCCGCGTTCAACGAGCAGATGCGCCGCGTGCTCGATTACTGGTGCGGCTTTCTGAGCGGCCCGCATTCGCGCACGCATCTGAACACGCATGCACCGCACGGATGGTTCTGCGAAGCGGCGCGGCGCAAGATCGGCATGGACCAGTTCGTCTGCGACCCGGCGCGTCCGTATTGGGGCTTCGCTTCCTGGAACGGATTCTTCACGCGGGAGTTTCGCGAAGGCGTGCGGCCCGTGGCGGGATACGGCGACCATCGCATCATCGTGAGCGCGTGCGAGGCGTCGCCCTTCGACGTGCGTGAAAACGTGCAGCTGCACGACTGCTTCTGGCTCAAGAACCAGCCGTATTCGCTGCGCGAGATTCTGACCGAAAGCCAGCAGGATCTGGCGCACCGGTTCGTGGGCGGGTCGGTGTACCAGGGATACCTAAGCGCTTTCAACTATCACCGCTGGCATGCGCCTGTGGCGGGTCGCATCGTGGCCGCCTACAACGTGGACGGCACCTACTACTCAAATCTGGAAGCCGAAGGCGTGGACCCCGGCGGGCTCAACCACTCGCAGGGCTACACCACGGCCGTCGCGGCGCGCGCGGTGATCGTGATCGACTGCGACGAGCCGGCTATCGGCGAAGTGGCGTGCGTGTTCGTGGGGATGGCCGAAGTGTCGTCATGCCGGATCGTGGCGCTGCCGGGCCAGCACATGGAGAAGGGCGAGCAGATCGGCTACTTCCAGTACGGCGGCAGCACCTACTGCCTGATCTTCCGGCCCGGCGTGATCGAACAGTTCGAGCCGAAGCCGCCGTATCACGACGAAGCGCCGCCCATCAAGGTCAACGCGCATCTGGCTACGGCGCGGCGTTGAGCGTGGCAGGGGCGCGCGAGGCGACCTCTGCCTCGCGCGTCACGTTCGTCGCGGATGCAGTGCGGTGCGCGTCGGCGTTCAACGCAGGTTCGCTTGCTCGCGCATCACGGCGCGCGAGCGCGAGCATGTCGACGATCACCCTGACCGCCGCGCTTGCGCGCAGGCGTTCCAGCTGCGCGACGTCGAACCACCGGCAGCGCGCGATCTCGCGGCCGGGCGCCGCGGCCGTGCCGGACGGCAAGGTGGCGAGAAACACGTGATGCCGCGTGCGTGTGCCCACGAACGCGAACAGATAGTGCAGTTCCACAGCCGCGAGATGCGTTTCTTCCAGCAGTTCGCGGCTCGCTGCCTGCATGAGCGTTTCGTCGGGCTTGAGCCTGCCGCCCGGCAGATTCCAGCGCGCGCCTGCCTTGCCCACCAGCAGCACGCGACTGCCACGTTCGCAGATTACGGTCGCGCGCTCTTTCATCTCGGATGCTCCTCTTGCCGGTTGGTGCGGGTGCGTGGATTCCGCGGGCGGGCGCCGCGCTAGCGCTTCGCTTCCTGGTCCGCGGCGGAGCGCTCCAGATACGCCGTCACCACTTCGGGCAGATGTTCGAGCAGCCAGCGCGACATCGCGACTTCCTGCGGCAGGATCTGCTCGCAGCAGCGCAGCGTTTCGGCGTCGCCCGCCACGCGCGCGGCGGCGATGAGTTCCGTGTAGGCCGCAATCTCGATGTTCTCGAATACGTAGCCGGCCATGGCGCCCTTCACGACTTCGTCCGTGGTGGTCATGCCGCCCACGGCCTGGCCGAATGCCGCCACGCGCGCTGCCAGGTTCTTGATGGTGGACGGACCGCTGCCCAGACTGTCCAGGCGCGCTTCGAGCAACTTCTGCTGCGAGCGCGTTTCGTCGATGTGCTGTTCGATGCGCTGGCGCAGCGCGGGATAGTGTTCGAGCCGCGAGGCTTGGGCCTTCAGCATGGATTCGGCGTGCTGTTCCATGGCGTAGGCGTCGCGCAGCCAGTCGAGCAGATGTTCGTTGGGGGTGGTCATGGCGTTTCCTTGAGTCCTTCAAGCCGCTTATGGGGGCGGCCGGGCCCCGCGTCCAGGCGGTACGCGCTCTGTGCTCTGTGTTGCGCAACGCGCGTACCAGCCTTTCGCGACGGCGGGGCCAGGACGGCGGGCCATGCCGGACGGTCCGCAGGGCCATGTGCTTCGCGCCGGGTCAGGCGCCTCGCCGTGCAGGCCCCACACGCTGTGGGCGCGTTCGTGCACGGCGACCTCGATGGTGGCCGGGTGAGTCGTCATGCGCCCATGCGCACGTTTCAGGACGCTTGGAGTTCGCCGGCTGAGCGGCCTGCCTGACTCGAATGGCTCGAATGACTTGAACGGCTCGAACGCTCGGCGCTAGTCGAACGACTGGAATCTGCCGGCCGGGCCGAATGCCCTGGTCCGCGTGCCCGCATCGGCGCGCGCTTGCGTGTCGCCGAACGCGTGGCCTCTCTCGCCGCGGCGCGCATCGCGCGGGCATGACGGCGCAGCAATTGAGCGAACAGCGCCTCGTCGGCCTTGAGGCCGCGCCGCGTGCGCACCGCAGCGAGGCTGTGAAGCTCGCCTTGCTCGAAGGCATCCACCACGGCCGGGTGGATGTAGCAGCGTCGGCACACGGCAGGCGTGTTGCGCAGGGTCTGCGCGACGTCCTTGATGGTCTGCACGAGATGCCGATGAATGGCGCCTTTGCGCTTCCTGGTGCCGCGGTTCGCCGCACCTTTTGCCCGATCTGTTGCGCCGTCTTTTGCCGCATGCTTCGCTGCGCTTTTTGCCGCCTCCTTCGCGGCCTCTTTTGCCGCCTCTTTCGCGGCCTTTTTCTGCGCTTCTTCTTCGGCCTCCCGCCCGAGTTGCGCCTCGATGCGTCGGAGGGCGCCGAGCGCCAGCACGCTGCCCGCCCACGTGCGGTAGTCCTTGGCCGTGAAGTCGGCGCCGCTCGCTTCGCGCAGGTAGGTGTTGATGTCGTTGGAACTCACGGGCCGCAGCGCGCCGTTTTCATCGACGAACTGGAACAGCTCGTGGCCCGGCAGCCCGAGGCAACGGCGCACCACGCTCGCCACGCGCGGGTCGTCCACCTCGACGTCGTGCGCGACGCCGCTCTTGCCGCGAAAGCGAAAGCGCAGCTTGCCCGCGGCGATGGCCGCGTGCTTCTTGCGCAGCGTCGTGAGACCGTAGGAGCGGTTTTCCTTCGCGTATTCGGCGTTGCCCACGCGCACGAGCGTGATGTCGAGCAGCCGTACGACAGTGGCCACCACCTTGTCCCACGGCATGCCCGGCAGCTTCAGGTCGCGCGCCACACGGCGACGCACGCGCGGCAACGCGTCGCCGAACGCAGCCATGCGTTCGTACTTGGTGGCGTCGCGCACTTCGCGCCATGCAGGGTGATAGCGGTATTGCTTGCGCCCGCGTGCGTCGCGGCCGGTGGCTTGCAGATAGCCGCGCGGGTCGGCGCAGATCCAGACGTCGGTGTAGGCCGGCGGAATGGCGAGCGCGTCGATGCGTGCGATCTCGCTGGCGTCGCGGATGCGGCGGCCGGCGGTGTCGAAGTACGCGAAGCGCCGGCCCGCGCGCTTGCGCGTGATGCCGGGGCTGCGGTCGTTCACGTATTGCAGGTCGTGCGCGGGGTCGCTGGATGCAATCGAGGCCATCGAGGCGATCTCTGTCGCCACGCCGTTGCCCTGTTCGACGGACGCGCTCGTGCCTGCCCGCGGCGCCCGCGTGGTCCCAACGTCTTGTCGTGATCGTGATGGCATGTCGCTGTCCACATGTCGTTTCCACTTGCCGTGTCCACCTCGTGCGGACAGCAGCCATCACAGCAACGGGCATGCCAGTGGCTTTCCCGGCGACCGCCTCGTGTCGGCTTCGCGTTTGGTCGTGCGTTCGCAGGTGCGTTGCGCTGCACGTTCAGCCCCGTGCATGGCGCCGCGTTGCCCGCCATATTCATTCGCACAGGTAAGCGTTACAACGCGGTCATGTCGCGCTGTCTGCATCGCGCGCGCCAGGTAGGGCGACTCGCCCGTACGCCGTTCGACGCGCCGTGTGGCACACCCGTTGCGGATGGACACAGGCAGGTGGTCCGCGTATGCGCGCAACGCATTTCGGCGCTGCACGCGGTCCATGTCGCCATCGCATTCGCGATCAACCATCCACTCACAGGAGCTACAGATGACGCGCAAGACACTTCAGGATCTTTTCGTCCATTCGCTTTCGGACATCTACAGCGCGGAGAAGCAGCTCACGCGCGCGCTCGGCAAGCTCTCCCGGGCCGCGAGCAACGAGGAGCTCTCGAAGGCGTTTCAGACCCACCTGGAAGAAACGCAAGGGCAGATCGAGCGCATCGACAAGGTGGTCGAGTCGAGCGGCATCCGGCTCAAGCGCATCAAGTGCGTGGCGATGGAAGGGCTCGTCGAGGAAGGACAGGAACTGATCGAGGAAATCGAGAAGGGGCCGGTGCTGGACGCGGGCCTCGTGGGCGCCGCGCAGAAGGTGGAGCACTACGAGATTGCGGCCTACGGCACGCTCTGCGCGCTCGGCAAGCAGCTTGGCCTCAACGACGCCGTGAAGCTGCTCCAGGAAACGCTGGAAGAAGAGAAGGCCACCGACCTCAAGCTCACGCAGTTCGCACAGAAGGCCGGCAACGTGCAGGCGCAGAAGGCGGCTTGAGCGCGTAGGTGTTGAAGGGCTTTGCTTCCTTCGATGCCCTCAGCGATTTCAGCGCCGTGGCACTTCTGCGGTTCTCGCGAGACGCTTCAGGCGCGTGGGCGCCTGGAGCGTTTCACTGCAAGGTGCAGCTGCCGCGTGCCGCTCGCCGTTTGCGCTGACCGTCTTTGCGCGCGACCGGCGCCGGCTTCCTACGCGTGGTCGAGGCTACACACCAGCACGCTGCCGCCTCAAACGAGTGGTGCCGGCTGCGGCGTTGCGCGGGCCAATGCGCCGCGGCTTTCCGGCGTACGTGTACCGCGGATGAAGCTGGCGATGGACGGCTCGCGGTCCGGTTCCATGACGCTCGCGTCGTCGACGTAGCGGGTACGCACGCGCGACGACACGCGGTGCCACTCGAACGCATCGACGGGCAAGCCGGCTTCCTGCGCGAAGCAGTTCGCCTGTTCGAGCGGCGTGTGGGGGTCGAGCCACGCCTTCGCCATACCGAGCGAGAACACCACAGGGCGGCTGTTGCCCGCCGCGGCGGGGCCGCCGTCGGCTGCCGACGAGACCACCACGAAGCCGCTCTCCGCATCTTCTTCGCCGTGCAGCAGCATGCTGCTCAGGCCCGCCATCCAGACGGGACCGCCATTGGCGCGGCGCACGGCGAACGAGTGCGGGGCGCCGTCGTCGTCGCGAATGGATTCGTACCAGTGATCGCACGGAATGATGACGCGCCGGTCCGCGAGCAGGCCCGACCACACGCCGGTGCTGAGCCTTTCGAGGCGCGCATGCGAGAGCGGTCGAATCTTGAGCGCCGCGGCCCACGGCGGGAGATAGCCCCAACGAACGCAGCGCGACGACTCGCGATAGAGAATCAGCTGCCGGCAGCCGGGGATGATGTTCCAGCTGGGTGCGTCGTCGTACGGGGCGGGGTCGAACAGCGGTTCGACTTCGTCGTCGGGAAGGCCTGGGGTGAGCGCCGCGGCGTACGCGGCTCCGAACTGGGTTCGGGCGTAACGGCCGTACATGGTCTGCTCCGGAAGCCTCGACACGCGAGGGAAGGACCATAGTCTCACCGTTGGCCGCCCACGTCCAACGGGGTCCGACCGCGCTGGACGATGGGGCTGGCGGTCCAAGCCCGATGTGGGGCGTGGTTGGCCGCGTGTGTTTTTGCTGTGCTTGCCGACTGGGGCGGCATCCGGGCGGGCAGCCCGGATGCCAATTCGGTTGCAAAGCCGGTTGCAAAGCCGGTTGCAAAGCCGGTTGCAAACCGGGTTGCAAGCCCCGTCGGCAACCGGGCACACCAACAGGCGACTTACTGCGCCGGCTTGTCGTCGCCCTTCACGGCGCGCCTGGTCGCCTCATACCCTTTGCGGCTCGTATCGGCGATGCCGTGGCCCACGGCCCGGGCTCCGCTCGCCACGCCGTGACCGACCACCTTCGCACCGCTCGCCACGCCGTGGCCCACCACCTTCGCGCCGCTCGCGATGTCGTGTCCCGCTTCCTTCGCGCCGTGTGCAATCGCGTGGCCGGTGTCCTTGCCGGCGGTCTTCACGTCCTGCTTGAGCGCGTGGGCGTCTTCGGAGAGATCCGCGTGAGCGAACGGGCTGATGGCGGCGAGGGCGACAGTAAAGGCGAGGAGCTTCGTTTTCTTCATGGCGTGGGTTCTCCCGTGATGGTTGGGTTGGAGTGGTTCAAAGGTGCGGCTTCAAGGCCGGGGCGCGTGCTCCGCTGCGTCGGCGTCGAGTATGACGGCGGCGCGGCCCGTCATCAGCAGTTCGCCGCCGCAATGCAGCGTGAAGCGGTAGAGCACGTTGTTGCCGTCGCCGCCGAGCCGTGTGGCTTCGACGTCGAGCGGACCGGCGAGCGTATCGAGCCGCGCGACGTTCACTTCGAGATCGCGCAGGCTTGCGAGAAAGCCGGCGCGCGGCGGCGCGTTCGTGTGCGGGTGCGCCGAGGCGAGCACGGCGCCGTGAGCGGCCATGGCCTGCGCCGCGTATTCGACGCCGCAGATCGCGGCGAGCCGTCCGTCCGCGCGCAGCGGGTTGTGCGCATCGAGATGGCTCGTTGCCGTGCAGCGGATCGAGAGGTCGTCCCAGGCCGTGACGGCGTCGAGCAGGCACATCGAGCCGGCATGGGGAATGTGGGCCGCGATCCAGTCCTTCGCGAGCGGCGCGGCGAGCGTGGCCGCTGCGGCAGCGGAGGGCGGGACACACGAAGGTTCGGTCACGAGTGGAGCGGGCGAAACGTTGAGCGTCATGAGCGGAAGTGGCCGGTTGAATCCGGCCATGTAATGTCGATCCGGCAATGGAGGCCGGGCAGGTAGTCGAGCACGACGCTCGCGTTCCGGCCCGCGGCGAGCGCGGCACACAGCGGCAATGCGCGCGCGGCGGGATGGCTCGCGCGCAGCGCTTCGAGCGCGGCGTCGGGCAGCGTGGTGGCGGCGGCGTCCGTGAGTTCGGCTTCGATGCGCGCGACGGTTCGCTCGCCCGGCTGCGCCGCGAAGACGAACGCCACGCCGAACGCGTCGGGTACGGGACGCACGTTGCGCATGGGCAGCGGGTAGTCGGTGTCGAAGGCGATCAGCAGGTTCGGCGTGCCGTCTACGGCGGCCTGGGTCAGGCTTTCGAGCAGGCCCGCGCAGAAGCTGCCGTCGTAGGCGCACAGCACGTTGGAGGGCGCCATGGCGCGCGTCGCGATGCTCCAGTAACCGGCGGGCGCGTTGTGCACGGAGTTGTGAAAGCGCGTGGGCGAGAGTTGCCGGTCTTCGCCCGCGAGCGTTTCGCAGATCGCGTGGCAGTTCTGACCATCCCCGCCCGACGACGCGAACACGGTGGCGAGCGTGGACGCATCGCGCCCGCTCGCGGCGACGGCCTCCAGACCCACGGCGAGCGCGAGCTTCACGCCCGCGCCGGTGCGCCGCCGCTCGGCGGGCGGCAAGGCGGCGGGCGCCGGCAGCACGGTGCGCTCGTTCGGTCCGCCTGCATAGGGCACGCGTCCCGCGAGCACCTCGCGTGCATTCGCCCAGCCGCCGAGTGCAGGACCGAGCAGCCCGATGCCTTCGATAAACGCGGTGAGCCGGCTCATGATGGCTGCCCTCCGCTATCGAGCCGGCCTGCGTCGCGCAGTTGACCCGCGTGGCCGAACAGCAGACTGCAATTGGTCCCGCCGAAGCCGAACGAGTTGCTGAGCGCCGTTCGCAGCGAAGCCGCGCGGCCTTCCAGCAGATAGCCCGGCGAGAGCGCGGGGTCGGGCTGGGTCGTGTTGACGCCCGCAGGCAGCCATTGCGCGCGCAGCGACCACGCGGCGATCACGGCTTCGAGCGCGCCCGCGGCGCCCAGCGTGTGGCCCGTCGCGCCTTTCGTCGAGCTGCACGGCGTGTGCTCGAACACCGCGTTCACCGCGAGGCTTTCGGCGGCGTCGTTGCTGGGCGTCGCGGTGCCGTGCAGATTGATGTAGTCGACGCTCCCGGCATCGATGCCCGCCGTACGCAACGCGTCTTCGATCGCGGTGCGCGCGCCGAGCCCTTCGGGATGCGGCGACGACATGTGATGGGCGTCGCTCGATTCGCCGATGCCGAGCAGCAGGATCGCGTCGTCGTGCAGCGCCGTCGCTTGCTGCGGCGCGCGTTCGAGCAGCGCGAACGCGCCGGCCTCGCCGATCGAAATGCCGCTGCGCGCTACGTCGAACGGCTTGCACGGTTCGCGCGAGAGCAGTTCCAGCGAGTTGAAGCCGTAGAGCGTGGTGAGGCACAGCGAATCGACGCCGCCCACCACGGCGGCATCGATGAGCCCGGCTTCGATCATGCGGCGCGCCGATCCGAACACCTTCGCGCCCGACGAGCACGCCGACGAAATCGTGGTGGCCGGCCCTTGCAGCCCGAAGTACGTGCGCACGAATGCCGCCGCGGACCACGGGTTGTGCGTGTGCGCATAGCGAAAGCCGGCGGGCAGGGCGCCTGTCTGCGGATCGCGCTGCCGGTAGGCCAGCTCGGTTTCCAGTATCCCCGCGGTGCTGGTGCCGAGGAATACGCCGATGCGCGCCGCGCCGTAGCGTCCGGCCGCCTCGCGCACCGCGGCGTCGAAGCCGTCCGCGGTGAAGGCCATCTGCGCGAGCCGGTTGTTGCGGCAGTCGAAGTCGGCGAGATCCGCGCGCACGGGTAGCGCATCCACGCCGGCCACCTCGCCCACCCAGGTATCGAGCGTCGCCCGTTCGAAGCGGCACGGCGCGAGACCGCCGCGCCCCTGGCGCAGCGCATCGCCGAGGGCGTCGAGTCCGTGGCCAAGGCAGCTGGTGGCCGTGAAGTGCGAGACGAGAAGAGGAGTCACGGCTCGGTGGTTCCGTTGCGGGTCATAGGTGCCTTGCGGGTTGCCATTGGGCATGGAATCCGGCGTGCAATGCGGCAGGAGCGGGCGCCGGCCTGCTGGGCCGCGAGCGCGACAATGGTAGCAAAGGGCCTGGCCGGCGCGGTCGGGGGCGTCCTGCTCTTCATGGCCGCGCCTCCATCGTTGCTAATGCCGCCCGCAGCGTCATGCAGCGCAGCTGCGCCGCTGCCGCGGCTTCCAGCACCTTCGGCAGCACGTCGAGTACGACCGGCCGGCCGTGCGCATCGCGCGCCGCGTGGCCGTCGTGCACGAGCAGGATGTCGCCGGCCGCGAGACCGTCGAGCAGTCGGTGCGCGACACGCGCGGCGTCGTTCGCGCGGGTGTCGAAGCCGCGCCGCGTCCAGCTTGCGAGATGCAGGCCCAGCGCGCACAGCGCAGGTTCGAGAAACGGATTGCGCAGCCCCGCGGGCGCGCGGAAAAAAAGCGGCGGCGTGCCGGTGATGTCGGCGAGCGTCGTTTGCGCGGCCGCTATCTCGCGTCGCATTGCAGCGGGCCCCAGCAGCGAGAAGCGGTGCAGATGACGCTGGCTGTGATTTTCCACGGCGTGGCCGCGCGCGACGATCGCCTCCACGCACTTCGGGTAGCGGCGCGCCTCGTCGCCGATGCAGAAGAACGTGGCGCGGGCGCCGTAGCGGTCCAGCACGTCGAGCACGCGCGGCGTGACCTCGGGGTGCGGACCGTCGTCGATGGTGAGGGCGATGTTATTGCCGGCACTCGCGGGCAGGCGCCGCCAGTTCGGACCGAGCAGCGCGCTGCGGGGCCAGAGGCCCGCCGCGGTCAGCGCGAGGTGCGATGCCATGACGCTGCCGAGCGCCCACGGCCACGTGGCGGGCACCGCGCCCACCGCCGTGGCCGCCATGGCATGCAGCCCGGCCGTGCCGGCGATGAACGGCGAGGGCCGCCAGCGACGCGCACGCAACGGCATGGCGGCGGACATGACGGGCGGCACGCGCGTTTCCATGGTCATCGCGCTTCTCCGGCGGGAACGGCGTGCGTCGCGTGCGCGGCGCGCAGCATGCCGGCCGGTGCCAGCATTGCCGAAAACACGAGCGCGAGCACGGCGCCCGGGCCCACCGTGAGACCGAATGCCCGGAGCAGCGGCACATGGGCGAAAGCGAGCAGGCCGAAGCCCGCCACGGTGGAGAGATTCGCGACCAGCAGCGACACCAGCGTGACGGGAGCCATGCGTGCGTCGTCGCCGCTGCGCTGCTGCATGTTGAAGAAGAGCGCGTAGTTGGAACCCACCGCGACGATCAGCAACATGCCGATCAGATGCAGGATGGTAAGCGCCACGCCCGCCAGCGCGAGCGCCGCGCTCACCACGAGCACGGCGGCCGCGAGCGGCGCGAGCGTGCGCACCACGCGCAGCGGCGAGCGCAGCGCGACGAGCAGCAGGACCACGATCGCGGCGAAGCCCGCGAGCGAGAGGCGCAGGTCCTCGCCCACGTAGTTCACGTAGAGGCGATCGGCCTCGGATTTCAGATCCACGAAGAGCGCGCCGGGCACGTGGGCGCGCGCCACCGCGGCGCTGACGCGCCCGGCATCGAGACTCGGTTCGTCGGCACGCGGGTGCGGTGCGGCGCCCGCGGTGTGGGTCGCGCTTTGGCTCGTTGGTGCTCGCAGGGCGAGCATCGCTCGCCAGGTGTTGCCGTCGTGGGTGAGCAAGGCTTCCACCGCGAGCGCCATCGACGTGCCTCGCAAGTCGTCGCGCGTGAGCAGGCCGCCGTTGCGCGCGGCCTCAACGTCGGCGATGAACGGCGCGAACACCTGCGGCTTGACGTGTACCGGTTGATCGTCGACAGCTGTGCGCATGCGTTCGGCAAGCACGTCCGCGGCGGGCAGGCTCGCGAGGCGCGCGCGCTGCGTGGCCTCGCTCGGCAGATACCGCGCGGGGCTCTCGTAGCCCGCAATCACGCCCGCGTCCACCAGCGGCTGCAACTGCGCGCCCACCTTCTCCGCGCCTTCGAGCACGGCCTCCTCGCTCGCGCCCGCGATCACCACGAGATAGCGAACGTCGGGCGCGCCCATGTCGGCGCGCAGGCTCGCATCGAGCGCCTGGCTTTGCGGCGACACGGGGCTCAATGCCGCGAGCTCGTGGCTCCAGAGCTGTCCGCGATGCGCGACCAGCACCGCGACGGCGGCCACCGTGAGCACCGCCACGAGCCAGCGCAGCCGCGAGGCCGCCTGAGCGACCTGCGCGAGCACGGCACCGGCCCGCGAAACGTCGCGTATGGCGTGACGTGCCCCGCGCAGATGCGGCAGCACGTAGCGCGTGACGAGCGCCGCCGTGGCGAGCCCCGCAATCGAATAGAGCCCGAGTTGCACGAGCCCCGGAAAACCCGAGAACAGCATCGACGCAAACCCGCACACCGAGGTCAGCACGCCGAGCCGCACGACGGGCCAGTAACGCGCGGTCCATTGGCGCAAGGCGTCTTCGCGGCTGACGTGCGGGCCTGAATCCGCGCCCGGTTCCGCTCGCGACGACTGCACGAACAGGTAGATCGAATAGTCCACGGCCTCGCCGATCAGCGTCGTGCCGAAGCCGAGCGTGAGCCCATGCACGGTATGGAAGACGACGCTCACCGCGGCGATGCCGGCCGCCACACCGCACAGCACGGGCAACAGGCCGAGCGCGAGCGTGAGCGGCGAACGGTAGAGCACGAGCAGCAGCGCCGCGATCAGCACGAGGCTGGCCACCGAAAGACGCTCCACGTCGTGGCGGATGTTGTCGCGCGTCTCGACGGAGAACACGCCGGTGCCGGTCATGACGAGGCGGCAGGGCGAGGCCGCCGTGCCTTGCGTGGCGGCGTCGAACGCGTGCCGGACGGCGGCGATGGCGCGCGCCTCGCCGTCGGTGTCCGAGCCGGCGGCGCGCGTCTGCACGAGCAGCAGCGCGCGCTGGCCGTCGCGCGAGGCCCACACGCCGTCCTGTACGGCGGGCTGCTGGCCGCTTGCGAGCTGCTCGGCGAAGGCGGTGGTTTCTCCCGTGGGATCGCGCGGCAAGAGCGCCTTCGTGAGCAGCCCCGCGGACGAACTGAGCAGATCGAGACTGTCGCCGAGCGCGCGATGCAGGCCGTCCGCCGAAAAGCGTTCGGGCGTTACCGTTGGACTCAGCAGGTAGCGATGCTCGAAAACGAAGCGCTGGTCGCTTGCCTCGTTCACGGGCTCGCCGTTGTTGACGGCCGCGAACTGCGGGTCGCTGCGCAGCGTCGCCGCCATGCGGCGCGAGAGCGCGGCGCGCGTGGCCGCGTCGCCGCCTTCGATGCCGACAAGGATCAGCCGCGACACGAGCCCCTCGCGCAACTGCTCGACGAGCACCTGTTGCCGCGCGTCGGGCGAGCGCGGCAGGAACGCGGACAGGTCGGCGGTGAACTGCGCCCGGGCGATGGCCACGCCGCACGCGACGAGAAACAGCAGCCACAGCCACACGGCGAGCGGCAGGCGGCCGCGGCGGGGCGGCGGTTGCCGTGGCTCGCCTGGCGGCAGCGGTTGCGACTTGCTTGCCTCGTGCGATGTGGCGGCGGCCATCAAGGCGCTCCGGCGTTTTGCAGCCGCATCAGCGAACGGTCGCCGTCGGCCTGCTGGATCGCCACGCTGTGCAGCATGTCGCGCGTGCCGCGCAGCGTGATCTCGCTCACGTTCTTGCGCATGCGCGAGTCGAGCGGCGTGAGCGTGAGCGTCCAGCCGTCGCCTTCGCCCGCGACGGCCACCTTGTAGACCTGCTCCAGCGCGTAGCGGTTGCCGGCCAGCGTGGCGCGAATGCTTTCGATGAACGCGGCCAGCTCCGGGTACTGCGCGAGCGCGAGCGTATAGCGATGGTCGTTGCGCGCGACCGTGAGCTTGTCGCCGTCCACGACGAGGTCTTCGGGCTTCGGGCTCAGCGTACGTTTTTCGAGGTGATCGGGCGCGGTGAAACTGAGTTCGCCCGACGAGACCACGGGTTGGTCCGCGATGGCCAGGTACTTCGTTTCGGTGAAGGTGGCGCGGCCCGACTTCTTCTGCGCGAGCGTGGCCATCAGCCGGTCGAGCGTCCACGCGGACGATGCCGGCGCTGCGAACGATGCGGGTCGTGCGTCGGTGTGCATCGCGGTGTTCGCAGCGGGCGCGGCCTGCGCGGTGATAGACGGCGCATCGGCACTTGCTGCCGGCGCTTGCGCGGCGCGTGCTTCGTTGCACGCGCAAAGCCCGATTGCGCCTATCGCACCCATCGCGCCTGCGCTAACGAGCGCGAGCTTGACGAAGGCGGGCACCACGGCACCACGAAAGCGGTTACGGAAAACCATCATGCGTCAGCTGTCCCTCATGGAGTTGCCGAGATCCGGATGATGCGCGAGCGGCCCGCGTGCGCACGGCGTGTCGCGACGGCGTTGCGCGCCTGTCTGCCAGAAGTCGAAGAAGTTGAACCAGTTGTAGGGCGCCTCGCGGCAGTAGCGCTCGATCAGCGCGACGTAGCGCGCGAGCGCCGCCTGAACCTCGGCCTCGCGTGCGCCGCGCGGCGTGTTCGTGAAGTCCGCGAGCATCTCGAAGTGGATGTCGTAGCGGTTGCCGCCGCGGTACAGGCCCGTCATGAAGATGACCGGCCGCCTCAACATGGCGGCCATGCGCAGCGGTCCGAGCGGAAACGCGGCGGGCGCGCCGAGGAAGTCGAACGACTGCACGGCGTCGCCGCCGTCGCGCAGCAGCGTGCGGTCCGCGAGCATGCCGATCATGCTGCCCGTGTCGAGATACGCGCGCACCTTCAGCATCGAATCGATCTGCCCGAGCGGGATGACGTCCTGCTTCGCCGCCGGGTTCACAGTGGCGAGAATCGCGTTGATGTGCCGCGCGTTTTCCTCGTACATCGTGATGGCGACGCGCAGGCTGGGCCGCGAGCGGCCGATCGTGCGGCACACCTCGAAGCTGCCCAGGTGCGCGCCCATCAGGAACGCGCCGCGGCCTTCGGCGTGCGCGGCGCCCACGAGCGTCTGGTCGTGCAGACGCAGATCGAACAGATCGAAGCGGCCGTTGAGCAGATAGATGCGGTCGTGGACGGTGGAGGCGAAGGTCCAGACGTGCCGCCACACGTCGCGCCAGCGTGCCGGGCGACCCAGCACGCGTGCGAGGTAGGCGCGCGAGGCGCGGCACACGTCGGGCGAGAACGCGAGGAAATACGCGGTGATCGGCACGAGCAGCACGCGGCTCAGTCGCCGGCCCAGGTTCAACGACACCCACGTCATGGCGCGCAGCAGCTTGAGGTTGCTGCGCTCTTCGCGTTGGGCCCAGTCGCTGCGGATCATGAGCCCTCCTCGCGACGCGGCGTGGGTGCGCTTGCCGCTAACGCACCGCTCGCCACGACGCGACCGCTTGCCGACACGGTGAAGCGCACCGCGCCGCTCGCCGCGATGTCGTAACGCACGTCGAGCTGTTCGTCGGGCGACGCCGAACTGGGGAACTTGGCCGAACTGAGACGGTAGGCGTCGAGCGGACGGTTCAGCGCCGCGCCGATGGCCGTGAGCGCACGATCGAGCAGCACGACGCCCGGCACGATGGGCCGGCCGGGAAAGTGGCCGGGCAGCGCGGGGTGATCGGCGGGGATCGTGAAGGTGAGCGGTGCGACCGGCTCGTGCTGCGTCTGGTGACTAGGCTGAGTGTGGCGGTGCGCTTGTGCGTTCTGCTGCGTCTGGGTGCGATCGCGCACGTGGGCATGGGCATGCGCTTCGATCAGCGCGCTCAGCGCCGCCTGCGTCAGCTTGCCGTTCGCATCGCGCGGCAGCGCCTCGACGAATACGAGTGGGCGCGGCATGAAGGCAGCGTCGATACGCTCGCGCAGCGCGCGCTGCACCTCCGCTGCCGCGAGTCGCGGCGCCACGACGAACGCCATGAGCCGCGTCGCGAGGTGCGGGTTCAGCGCGTCGGGTGCGCTTGCTGCCGGGCTTTCGTCGGGCATGACGAACACGCCGTCGGCCACGCCTGCAATCGCGTTGAGCTGGTGATTCAGGTACGCGAGCGAGGTGCGCTTGCCCGCGATGTTGACGAGATCCGCCTTGCGTCCGTGCAGCAGGAAGTGCGTGTCGTCGAGCGGTTCGAGCGCGTCGCCCATCGCGACCGGTGGTTCGACGTGGGCGCCGTGGACTTCGTACACGATGCCGTCTTCGTGCGTTGCGCTCGTCTCTTTCGCGCGCAGCTGCACGCCGGGCAGCAGGTGCCAGGCGGTCTCGTGTGCCGTGCGGCGCGTGGCGATCTGGCCGGTCTCCGTGCTGCCGTAGATCTCCGCAAGCGGCATGTCGAACTGCGCTTGCGCCGCACGCGCGAGTTCGGGTGCAAGCGGCGCCGTGGCGGAAAGCGCGAGCGCGACGGGCGGCAGCGTGTGGCCCGCCAGCGTGAGCGCGCGCAGATGCACGGGCGACGTGACGAGCACGCGCGGTGCGGGCACGGCGGCGAGTTCGCGCGCGATGTCGGCGGGATAGAAGGGCCGCGCGTGGCTGAAGGCGAGGCCGTTCACGAGCGCGAGCAGTACCGTGGTCTCGAAGCCGTACATGTGCTGCGCCGGCACGGTGCCGACGAGCGTGCAAGGCGCGCCGTCGAGCAATCCCAGCCGCGCCGCGGACGCGCGGAGGCAGGCCACCAGCGCGCCCCAGCGTTTGCTGTGCGGCACCGGCGTGCCGGTGGAACCGGACGTGAACAGATACGCCACGGTTTGCGCGGCGTCGATCTGCGGCACGTCGAATGTGGCGTCTGCGGTGGCGTGGTCGGAGGCCGTCTGTTCGGGAAAGCGGAACGGCGGCAGGTCGACCGCGCAGTCGTCGCTGTCGTGCAGGCAGAAGGTGTCCGGCGCGAACGCCAGCAGCTCGCGCACGGCGGCCGGCGTATGCGAGGGCGGCAGCACGCTGATCCTGCCCGCGACCATCGCGGCGCACAGGCCCACGGCGAAGCGGTAGCGGTCGGTGCACTGGTTGAAGACGTGCCTGCCCGCCGGCAACGCGACGGCCAGCCGCCGCACGTCCGCGAGGAACGTGCGCACGGAACACGGCGCGCCGTCGCGCCACGCGATCGTCTGATCGGGCGACGTGTGGAACACCAGAGGAAGGCTCGACATGACTCTGCGGCTATTCGGTAAAGGTGACGACTCGATACGACGACGATGACAACGCCCGCGGCCGGCGGCGCCATGCGAGGCGCGGCGACGGCGTGCGCCGGCATCGTCTGTTCGCGCGCGCCGCGCTCATTGCGCGCGCTCCGGCATGGCGTGACCTCTCGCGCCTCTCGCCTCGCTCGCCTCGCGATAGGCGCGCAGGCTCGCAAGCAGGCCCGCTTGCGGCTCGTGCGGCAGCACGATGCGCCGGCATGCGTATTCGACGACGAACATCGCGCCGGCGAGCGGCAACGTCAGATAGTTGGCGAACGTGGACCACGTGAGCGGCGACACCGTCGCGAACAGCAACGTGGACACGCTCGCCATCGCGATGAAGAAGAGCGTCCACGCCAGGGTGATGGTGCGCGTGTAGCGCGCGACCGCGGGCGGAAGCGGGCCTTGCATCATCGTCGCGAACTGCGTGCACAGCGGCGTGTGTCCTTCGACGAGCGTGCGGCCGAACATGAACGCCATCGCCAGATTGAAGCTTGCATGCTCGAGCCAGGCGCCCCATTCGAAGTGCCGCGCGAGCGGTTCGCGCGCGGCCCACAGCGCGGCGCAGACCGCGATCCAGAGCGCGAGCCATACCGTGCGCCGCGGCGCACGCAGCGCGGCGCCGAGCGTGGCGGCCAGCACCGGGGCGAGCACGAGCGCGAGTCCGAGGCCGCCCATGCCCGGCGTGGCTGCCGCGTAGTGCGTGCCGATCTGACACGCCATCAACGCCACGACAACGACGATGCCGCTGCCGGCGCGAGCGAGGGGAGCGATGCGAGCAAGGCGGGCGAGGGCACTCACGTGGCGGCTCCTGTGCGTGTGACGCAGCGCGCGCAACGAGCCCGCGGCGTAGCGTCGGCATCGCGAGCATGACGCGCGCCCGAACAGCGGGACCCGGGATGACCGGAAGGTGCCGAAAGCCCCGAAAGTCCTGAAAGCGGCGAAAGGTTCGTCAAGGTGTGCTGCATATCCGGCGTCGTGCCCGGGTGAGGCGGCGCGCTCCTGTCTCGTTTCGTCACATGAATGGCCTTGCTGGGCCAGGTCTTTCATATCGGCGCGTTGGGTGCGATACGGTGCGGTACGCGCGTTTGGCTTGATATGGTGCCGGAAAGGCCCACAGCCTGGCGTAACGTTTTGCAAGCGGTTTCGCAGGCGGTTTACCGCTCTGCAGCGGTTTGTAACCGATTGTTCGGCGGCATCCCCGGCCGCCGGGGCGCGCGCCATTCTAGCCTAACGTCTGCTTGCGGGCCCACCCCGCACAGGCCGTGGCTTTGCCCTCGGCGGCGGTGCCTTTCTGTCCCCTTTCCATCGCTTACCCGAGAGCGACGCCGTACGGTCTGTAACCCTTTCTTCTGTACGCCGCGCGAGCCGATCGTCTAGAATCGCCGGGCTAACAATCTCATATCAGGCGGGCAACCAGACCGGTCCGGCAGGAGGATGGAACGCACGCCGGAGCGCCGGGCCAAGCCCAGGCGCCGGGTTATGCGCTCCGTCGCGCTGCGACCTCTCGCCGTGAACGCCCGCAGGCAACGACGATGAACCCACTCGAAGCAGAACTGGCCGCGCAGATCATCCGCGACCTGAATCTCGAAGACGTGCAGCCCGACAGCGTGACGGCGGACACACCGCTTTATGGCGAAGGGCTCGGGCTCGACTCCATCGACATTCTCGAAATCGCGCTGATGATCTCGAAGAAATACGGCTTCGAGCTTCGCTCGGACAATCCCGACAATCAGAAGATCTTCGCCTCCATCGGCTCGCTCGCGGCCTACGTGGCGGCGAACCGCACACGCTGAGCGCACGGCGTTGCAGGTCCCAGCGGGCGGCTTTCCATGTTCACGACTCAGGCATCGTCCACACATCTCGTTCTGATCCCGAGCTACAACCCGGGCACGCGGGTGGACGACACCGTGCGCCACGCGCGCGAGAACTGGAACCCGGTATGGGTCGTGGTGGACGGCAGCACCGACGGCAGCACGGCGCGCCTTCAAGCCATGGCCGGGCGCGATCCGGGCCTGCGCGTGATCGTCCTGCCTGCCAATCGCGGCAAAGGTGCCGCCGTGCTGGCGGGGCTCGACGAAGCCGCCGCGTACGGCTTCACGCACGTGCTCACGATGGACTCCGACGGCCAGCATCCCGCGCATCTCATTCGCACCTTCATGGCGGCGTCGCAGGCCGACCCCGGCGCGATGGTGCTCGGTTTGCCGCAATTCGGCCCCGAGGCGCCGCGCGAGCGCGTGTACTGGCGGCGTCTCTCGAATCTCTGCGCGAACCTGGAAACGCTGTGGGCCGGTATCGGCGATTCGCTCTACGGTTTTCGCGTGTATCCCATCGCGCCGCTGCGCACGATCATGCACGGCCACGGCTGGATGCGCCGCTTCGACTTCGACCCGGAAGTGGCCGTGCGTCTGTGCTGGGAGGGCGTGCGGCCGGTGCGCATCGCGTCGCCCGTGCGCTATTTCGGGCCGGGCGAGGGCGGCGTATCGCACTTCAACTATCTGCGCGACAACGTGCTGCTCACGTGGATGCACCTGCGCCTGCTCGCGCAGTGCGTGCCGCGGCTGCCGAAGCTGATCGCCATGCGGTGGCAGGAGCATTGCTCGACGGCGAAGTCTTGACGTCCTCGAGTGCCGGCGCGCGACAAGGAGTCTGAACGATGATGATTGCGCTCTTCACGGACTTCGGTGCCGACGACATCTACGTCGGCCAGATGAAGGCCGCGCTTTTGACGCACGCCGCCCGCGAGGGCCGTGATGTGGGCATTGTCGACGTGCTGCACCGCGTGCCCGACTACGACGCGCGCGGCGCCGCGCATCTGCTCGCCGCTTTGCACGGCGCGTATCCCGACGGAACGGTGTTTCTTTCGGTGGTGGACCCGGGCGTGGGCAGCGAACGCGAGCCCGTTGTCGTCATGACGCAGATGGACGGCAAGACGCAATGGTTCGTCGGCCCCGACAACGGTTTGCTCTCCGTGATTGCCGCGCGCGCTTCGCATGCCCGGACCTATCGCATCACGTGGCGTCCCGCCGGGCTGTCGGCCTCCTTTCATGGGCGCGATCTCTTTGCGCCCGTGGCCGCGTGGCTCGCGAGCGGCGAGGTGCCCGCGGGCACGCTCGAAGAAACCAGCGGATTGCAGGTCCGGCTCGATGCGGGCGACCTGGCCGAGATCGTCTACGTCGATCACTACGGCAACGCGCTGACGGGTCTGCGTGCCGACGCCGTTGCAGACGATGCGCGGCTGCGCGTGGCGCAGGTGGAACTCACGCGAGCCCGCGTGTTTTCGGACGTGCCGGAAGGGCAGGCCTTCTGGTACGTGAACTCGATCGGGCTCGTGGAGATTGCCGTGAATCGCGGCAGTGCCGCGGCGCAGCTCGGGCTGCGGCCGGGGCACGTGGTTCAGGTGCTGGCCTGAGCCTGAACGGCGGTCAGTTCGACGCTCGGTTCGCCGCTCAGTCCGGCACTCAGGCCGCGAAGCCGCGCGGATTGCGCTCCTGCCAGCGCCAATGATCGGCGCACATGCGGTCGATACCGAACTGCGCTTTCCAGCCCAGGATTTTTTCGGCCGCGGCCGGATTCGCGTAGCACTGCGCCACGTCGCCGGGGCGGCGCGCCACGATCTCGTAGGGCACCGGGCGGCCCGAGGCCTTCTCGAACGCCTTCACCACGTCGAGCACGCTGTAGCCCTGGCCCGTGCCGAGGTTCACGACGAAGCTCGCATCGCGCGCGGTCAATGCATCGAGTGCCGCGAGGTGCCCGCGCGCAAGATCCACCACGTGGATGTAGTCGCGCACGCCAGTGCCGTCGGGCGTGTCGTAGTCGTTGCCGAATACGCGCAACCGTTCGAGCTTGCCGACGGCAACCTGCGCCACGTACGGCATCAGGTTGTTCGGAATGCCCGCCGGGTCTTCGCCGATCAAGCCGCTCTCATGCGCGCCCACGGGATTGAAATAGCGCAGCGTCGCGATGCGCCACGACGGGTCCGACACTTCGACGTCGCGCAGAATCTGCTCCGCAATCAGCTTCGACTGCCCATACGGATTCGTGGCCGAAAGCGGAAACGATTCGTCAATGGGCGAGCTTTCCGGCACGCCGTACACCGTGGCCGACGAGCTGAACACGAACTGCTTCACGTTGCGCTGACGCATGACGTCGAGCAGCACGAGCAGGCTGTCGATGTTGTTGCGGTAGTACTCGATCGGCTTCGCCACCGATTCGCCCACGGCCTTCAGCGCCGCGAAGTGGATCGCGCCCGTCACGGGGTGGGCGTCGAACACGCGTTGCAGCGCGGCTTCGTCGCGCACGTCGGCCTCGTAGAACGCGACGGCCTTGCCGGTGATCTGTTCGACGCGCGCCAGCGACTCGCGGCTGCTGTTCACGAGGTTGTCGACCACGACCACGTCGTAGCCGCCTTGCAGCAGTTCCACGCACGTATGCGAACCGATGTACCCCGCACCGCCCGTCACGAGGATGGTGCCCTTCGCCTTCGTTGTTGCCATGCTCAGCTCCAGTTAGAGTGAAACGCCCGTGAGTTGACGCACCAGGTCTTTGTATCGTTCGACGACCACGCGTTCGTCGAATTCCGCCGCGACTTTCTGCCGGCCGCGTTCGCCCATCGCGCGGCGCGCGTCAATGTCGAGTTCGATCATCTGCGCGAGCCGCGCCGCGAGGCTCGCTGCGTTGCGCGCCTCGCAGAGGAATCCGTTGACGCCTTCGGCCACCACTTCGCGGCAGCCGGGCACATCTGTCGCCACGATGGGGCGGCCCATGGCGCCGGCTTCCATCAGTGTGCGCGGCACGCCTTCGCGATACGAAGGCAGCACCACGCAGTCGGCGGCGGCGATGTGGGGCCGCACGTCGTGCGCTTCGCCCAGGTATTCGATCACGCCTTCGCGCTGCCACGCCGCTACTTCCTCGTGCGTGATGGCGCTCGGGTTATCCACGCCCGCCGGCCCGAGCAGCTGGAAGCGCGCATGCGGATAGCGCGCCTTCAATTGCCGCGCCGCTTCCACGTACTCGCCCACGCCCTTGTCCCAGAGCAGCCGCCCGATCAGCACGAACACGAAATCGTCGCGCGCGGCGAGCGGCGTGTACGCGAACTGGTCGAGGTCCACGCCTTCGCCATGCAAGAGCCGCGCGCGCTCCGGATGCACGAGCAGGTTGCGTTCGACGAACGCGGCCTTGTCGTCGCGGTTCAGGAACCACACCTCGCGCGGAAAACGGAACGCGAAGCGGTAGAGCTTGCGCGCGATCTGCGCGGCGCGGCTCTCCTGAATGAAGACGTAGCCCAGCCCCGTCGTCACGGCCACCGACGGCACGCCTGCCAGCTTCGCCGCGATTGAACCATAGATATTGGGCTTGATCGTGTAATGGAACACGACGTCGGGCCGAATGGTCCGGTAATGGCGATAGAGCGCGACGAGCGTGCGCAGGTCGTGGAGCGGATTGGTGCCCTTCGAGGCCACCGGCAACTCGATGCAGCGGCAGCCCATGGCGGCGAGCGGCTCGAAGGTGCGGTCGCGCGGCGCGAGCACGATGAGTTCGACGCCGGCCGCCACGAGCGTGCGGATCAGCCCTTGCCGGTAGGTGTAGATGGCCCACGCGGTGTTGCAGACGAGCGCGATGCAGAGCTTCGCTGCGGCCGTGCGCTCGCCTGCGCCCGCCGGGCGCGCCGCGGCGCTGCCGGACGCGTGCGCGGCCGTCGAAGAGTCAGATGCAGGTTTCATGCAGAAGTGAATCCACAGACGGATGCACGAAAGAACGCACAAAATGCGCGGGAAAAAAAGCAGAAAAAAATCGCCGGGTGCGGATGCGTCGCAAACGAGCCGCTGACGAGCCTCCGGGGCCCGCGCGCTTCCACACCCTCAACCGCCCGCGCGCGGAGCATACAGTACACGCTTTACCCGTTGCAGCATTCCGTACGGTGTGACGAAGTGCAACAGGTTCTTCGCGAGGCCGAGCCAGTCGTAGGGGTTGGCGGCGTTGAAGTAGCGCAGTTGCAGCTTGAGCGTGGAGACGATCTGCCGCCGCCGCTTCGTCGCGCTGATGCCGCCTTCGTTGATCTCGTAGAAGAGGCCCTGCTCCGGCAGGTTCGCGCAGTCGTAACGCTCCATGAGCCGCAGGAACAGGTCGAGGTCTTCGGCCGCGCGATAGGCCACGCGATAGTTGCCCACGGCCTGCACCGCGTCGATGCGAAGCATCATCGACGGATGCACGAAAGGCGAGCGCACGAAGCGCAGGCGGCGAATCGCGGCGGGGTCTGCGGGCGGGCTCAGCATGAAGAGCGGCGCGCCGGTGCGCGTTACCACCTGGGCCCACATGCCCAGCGCCGCGACGCCGGCATGCGCTTCCAGGTAGGCGCGTTGCTTCGCGAGCCGGCCCGGCACCGTGAGGTCGCCCGCGTCGATGCGCGCCGCGTAGCGAAAGCCGCGTGCGGCGAGCGCGTCGATGCCCGCCTTCAGCGCGCGTTCGATGCCGCCGTTCTGCGGCATGCGCAGAATTTCCACGTTCATGCCCGTGAGTTGCGGCGCGACGATGGGCGGCGTGCTGCCGTCGTCCACGATCAGCACGTGGATGGGCGCGTCTTCGGCGAAGGAGGCGAGCGTGCGTTCCACGTCGGCCTGACCGTTGAAGGCGGGCATCAGTACGGCGACGTCGTCGAGCGCGCCCGGCACGGTGGAGTTCGTGCTTGCGTTCGTCATGGGCGCAGCCTGAAGCGAAGGTAGTAGAAGTTGACGGAAGCCGCCGCGAGATAGC
This sequence comes from Paraburkholderia kururiensis, assembly GCF_034424375.1. Lineage (NCBI taxonomy): Bacteria > Pseudomonadati > Pseudomonadota > Betaproteobacteria > Burkholderiales > Burkholderiaceae > Paraburkholderia > Paraburkholderia kururiensis. The sequence continues at coordinate 5,151,610 of NZ_CP139965.1, forward strand.
CCGCGGCGAGTCCAAGCAGCGCGCCGTAGGCGCCGAACCGTGCGATGGCGCCGAGATTCACGGCGAACGCCACGGCGAGCGCGAGCAGCCACTTGGCGAGCAGCACGAATTTCGCCTGGTACTTGAGCACGACGAGATTGCCGATGGCCTCGATGCCGGCCGGCACCGAAAGCCACACGGCCCAACGGAAGATCGACGTGGCCTCTTCGTAGCCCGGCCCGAACACGTGCGAAATGATGAAGCCCGCGAGCAGATCGAGCACGAGCGCACCCGCAAGCATCAGCAGCGCCGTGAGACCGAAGAGCCGCCACATGTTCCGGCGCAGTTGGGCGACGTCCTGCACGCGATAGACGAATGCGGGCGCGATGGTCTGCGCGAGCATCAGCGCGAGCGCGATCCAGTTTTCGTTCAACTGCTGCGCGGCGGAGTAGCGGCCGAGATCCGCGAACGAGATGGCGCGTTCCAGCATGAGCCGGTCGAGCTTCAGGAACAGGTACATGCAGATGAGGCCGAGCCAGAACACCGTGCCCGCCGTCGCGAAATGGCGGAAGAGCCCGCGGTCGACATGCCAGCCGAGTCGCCCGCCGTGGCGATGGCGGTAGTACGCGAGCAGCACGGCGCCGATCGCGACGGATTCGAGCGCCCAGAGCCAGCCGAAGCGCGCCGGCCCGGCGGCCGCGCGCACGAGCAACCAGACGAGGGCGGCTTTCGCGATGGCCGTCACCATGCTCGTCAGAAGCTGCGGACGGCTGAACGTCATGCTCTGCAGCCACGCATTGATGACACCGATGAACGGCTCGCGAAACAGCATCGTCACGGCGAGGCCCGCGAGCATGGCGCCGACGAGCGGGTCCGTCGCGCCGGCCGCGATGCCGGCCCACGTGAGCACGAGGGCAAGTGCGGAAACAGACAGACGCAGGGCGAAGGCGCTGCCAATAACGGTACCGAGCTGCGCAGGCGGGCGGGCCACGATGGTGGGCACGAGAATTTCGGCGCCGCACACCCAGGTGAGCGGCGCGAGCACGAGCAGCAGCGTGTTGGCGTACTGCCATTTGCCGAACACGTCGGGGCCGAAATAGCGCGCGAGCACACCGCTGATAACGATGGCCACGGCGATCTGCGTGACGCGTTCGAGCCCGAGCCAGACGATGTTGGCGAATGCCCGCGCGACGTCGGGATTCGCGAAGCCTCTCACCTTCAGCATGACTTCATGCGCATGACTTCATGCATAAAGCGCCGGCGGCCCGCTGGATCTGCGCGGCACGCGTCGAGTCGTGAGACCGGTCGGTCGTGCGGTGCAGCAACTTTATGGGACAAAGGCGTCTAAGCATTTAAAATGGCGGGAACAATGAGCCGGCTTATCGAAAAGCCGCCATTATAAGTTGGAACTGATCCGCCTCCGGACAGGGCGCAACGGGAAGGCCAAGGGATTCACGCAGGGTTGAAGCCGTGTGCATCCGCACGCGCAGTTCCGATTTTCCATCGCACAAGAGAGCTCATTCATGATTTCCCAATCCATCTTCAAGGCTTACGACATTCGCGGCGTGATCGGCAAGACGCTCGACGCCGACGCGGCGCGCTCCATCGGCCGCGCCTTCGGCAGCGAAGTGCGCGCGCAGGGCGGCGATGCGGTGGTGGTGGCACGCGACGGCCGTCTGTCCGGTCCCGAACTGATCGCGGCGCTTTCCGACGGACTGCGCGCGGCGGGCGTGGATGTGGTGAACGTCGGCATGGTGCCCACGCCCGTGGGCTACTTCGCGGCGAGTGTGCCGCTGGCGCTCGCGGGCGGCGAGCGGCGCGTGGATTCGTGCATCGTCGTGACGGGCAGCCACAATCCGCCCGACTACAACGGCTTCAAGATGGTGCTGCGCGGCGCCGCCATCTACGGCGAGCAGATCCAGGCGCTCTACCGGCGCATCGTGGAAGGCCGCTTCGAGAGCGGCAACGGCATGTACGCGGACTACGACATTGCCGATGCCTACATCGAGCGCATCGTGAGCGACGTGAAGCTCGCGCGCCCCGTGAAGCTCGTGGTGGATACGGGCAACGGCGTGGCGGGCGGTCTCGCGCCGCGCCTCTTCAAGGCGCTCGGCTGCGAACTGGTGGAACTCTTTACCGAGATCGACGGCAACTTCCCGAACCACCATCCGGACCCGGCACACCCCGAAAACCTGCAGGATGTGATTCGCGCGCTGAAGGAAACGGACGCCGAGATCGGCTTCGCGTTCGACGGCGACGGCGACCGTCTGGGCGTGGTCACGAAAGACGGCCAGATCATCTATCCGGACCGCCAGCTGATGCTGTTCGCCGAAGAAGTGCTCTCGCGCAACAAGGGCGCGCAGATCATCTACGACGTGAAGTGCACGCGCAATCTCGCGAAGTGGGTGCGCGCGAAGGGCGGCGAGCCGCTCATGTGGAAGACGGGCCACTCGCTCGTGAAGGCGAAGCTGCGGGAGACGGGCGCGCCGCTCGCGGGCGAAATGAGCGGCCACGTGTTCTTCAAGGACCGCTGGTACGGCTTCGACGACGGCCTGTACACGGGCGCGCGTCTGCTCGAAATTCTCGCGCGCGTGGCCGACCCGAGCGCGCTGCTCAATTCGCTGCCGAACTCGCACTCCACGCCGGAGCTGCAACTGAAACTGGAAGAAGGCGAGAACTTCGAACTTATCGCGAAGCTGCAAAAGAACGCGAGGTTCACGGGCGCCGACGACGTGATCACCATCGACGGCCTGCGCGTCGAGTATCCCGACGGCTTCGGCCTGGCGCGTTCGTCGAACACCACGCCCGTGGTGGTGATGCGCTTCGAGGCCGACAGCGACGCGGCGCTCGCGCGCATTCAGGACGACTTCCGGCGCGTGATTCTCGCCGAGAAGCCGGACGCGAAGCTGCCGTTCTGAGGCGGTTCGTTCCCGCTGTCTCTTTAGCCTTGCGCGCCTCGCTGCCCCAGGCGGGGCGCGCAACGGTTCACGATGGTTTCTTCACGGCGGCGCTTGCCGGTTTTGTCGCCCGGCGTCACGCCTCGTCGCGCATTCTGCTGAAGACCTGTCTTGCCGGCCGCGTGCCCGATGTCGCCGCTAAAACCCGCGCGGCGTGAAGAGGTCTGCGGCGCGCAGGTGCCCTCGCGGCTCGAACGGAATCTTGAGCCACGCGAACACGCTCACGTCGTGATAGCCCGGCGACGTGCGGTAGCCGATCCCCGTGCCCGCAATCAGCCATGGCGAGACGAGACCCGCCATCGTCGTGGTGTTCTCCCCGAATGCGCCCGACGCGCGCCCCGTGTAAAGCTCGCGCGTGGCGTACCCCACGCGTGCGCCCGTCTTGAACAGGAACCGTCCGCCTTCGTCGGACTGCGCGAAGAACACGAGCCCGGCCTCGCGGTTCGACTTCGGGCTCCAGTATCCGGCGTACGCGCCGCTGTACCGGTTGGCGTCGTAGCGGTACGAGCCGATGCGCACTTCCGGCCCGGCATTGAGCCAGCTCCAGCCGTTGAGCCGAAAGTCGCGCGTGAGCGAGAGGCTTGCAGCATAGAACGGATTGAACGGCGTGCCGCTCGCGGTGACGGCGCCGCCCGACAGCGTTTCGCCCACGTAAAAGGCACTTCTCGCAATCGACTGCCGCGCTGCGATTTCCACCGACGACGAGACGGCCGGCCCCGTGCCCGCACTGCCTTGATACGCGCGCAGCGAGTCGTAGACGCTGTCGCGGCTCGCGGCGATGCGCACGAACTCGTCCTCGCCTTCGGAGATACGCAGGTACTGGATTTTCGCGGGCACCTGCACGGGACCGTTGCCGGGCGCTTCGATGGCGGCGCCCGCCGTCAGCACCCCGTCGCCGATTTCGGTGCGCACGGTGGCGCCCAACTGCTTGCCCCACGCGTGCTGCACGCCGTTGTCGAGGCGCATCGCGGCGGCGTCGATCTGTACCGAGAGCGACGGCGTGGGCAGCAGCTTCACGGAGAGCTGCGGAATGGTCCAGATCGTGAGCTTGTCCTGACCCGGCGCGCCCGTTTTGCGGTCGAGCGTGAAGGCGGTCTGCACCGCGGGCTCTTCGGCTTCCGAAGGGTGGCCCGTGAGTGCGCGCGCCCTGTCGTAGAGGCCACGGTGTTCGTCGTGTTCCGCGAGCGTCTGGCGGGCCAGTCGCGATGCTGCCGACGACGGCTGCGCGGTGAGCCCGGACGTGCCGGACGTGCCGGCCGCAGCCGCGAGCGCGTCGAGGGTGCCGTAATCGCGGTTGGCCGACGCCGAATAGGCGAGGCCCTGGGCATATTCCTCGTTGTCCGGGGCTTCGGCATGAAGCTGCGCAAAGATCTGTTGGGCCTGCGCGGGGCGCCGGCTGTTCAGCATGGCCCAACCCGCCAGCGCGCGCGTGCCGGGTTCGTTCGCGTTGCCCGCCGCCTCGGCAAGCTTGAGCGCGGCATCGACCTGCGCGGCGTCGCCCGAGTCCTTCGCGAGCGAAAGCGCGATGAACGCGTGCAGGCGCCTGCCGTCGTGTGTGGTCAGGTCGCGCGAGGCGGCTTCCGCTTCCGCCAGCCGCTGCTGATGCATGAGCGCGACGGCGAGCCCCAGCTGTGCCGAAGACGTATCGCCGCCGCGCTTCACGGCCTCGCGGAACAACTGCTCGGCAGCGTGATCGTCATGGGCCCGGTCTTCGAGCCAGCCGGACACTTGGAGCGCCGAGGCATCGAGTTCGACGGACGGATCGGCGCGCAGCGCACGCGAGGCGGCGAGTGCGCTGTCGTAGTGGCCCGCTTCGTTTTCGGCATACAGGCGCTGCAGTCGTAGATCGTTGCGCACCTTGTGCAGCGACGGCGTGTCGAAGACCGGGTCCGCGAGCATGCGATCGACGTCGGCGCCCGGCAGCGCTTGGGCCGCACGCCATGCGGTGCCCGCGAGGGCGCCGGGATCCGAGCAGGTGTGCAGCAGCGCGAGGTAGGCCGCGTAGGCGTCGGCGGTGTTGCCTGCGGTGGCGAGGGCGTTCGCTTTGTCCCATTTCGCGGGCAGGTTCGTGCAGCCGGGCGTCGATGCTTGCGCTTCGTGATGCGCTTGTTTCGCGCCGCGCGCCCCGTGCTTCATAGGCGCATCAGCGGGCGCCCTGGCGGCGGGCGCGACGCGCGGCGCAGCCGATGGCGCGAGCCGCAACGTCTCCTGTGGCCGAGGCGCGTTGCCCCAACCGGCGGAGGCGTCGCTCGCCGTCGTCGCGGCCCATGTGTGCCCGTGCCACGAAAAGAGAATGCCCGCGGCTGTCGCAATGACCGTGCGATTCATGTCTTTTGTTTGAGAGGGGTATCCGGATGCGTGGACGGGCCGGCCTCGCCGAGGCGCCGCACGACCTGCGCCTTCAGCGCGAGGTTGACGAAGAGCCCGCACAGCACCAGCAGCGCCAGCAGCACGGGCCAGAACACGGCCGGATCGGCGAGCAGCAGTCGCAGCGCCGCGACGCGCGAGCGCTTCGCCGCTTCGAGCGGAATGGCCGACGCTTCGGCCGTGTCGAACAACACCGGCCCGCGGTTGAAGAGCGACCACGCAGCCGGCCCGCGCAACAGGTCGACGGACTGCTCCACCGAGGGCTCGTCGTTGCCGATGATCGCCACGAGGCGGTGCGGCCCCAGGTCGGCCGCCACCGACACCGCCTCGTGCGGACGCAGCGGCGGATACACGGGCAGGGCACTGCGCACGCGTCCGCTTACCGCGCTGTCTTGTGAGAACAGCAGATCGGCGCTCGCGATGCGGCCGGGGAACGCGAACGTGAAGTCGACGGGTACGCCCGTGTGGCGCGCGGCGATGGCCGCGAAGTTCATCGCCGCGCGCACGAGCGGGGCGTCGCCGGTCAGTGAAATGGCGCGGTGCGTTGGCGGTTCGTGAACGGCAATCGTGTTGTCGAGCGTGATGGCGTTGCCGGCGCCGTTAGCGTTGCCATTGCGCGCCGGGAACACGAAGGCCGGGTCGGCGAAGGCCTGGGCTGCGCGCAGGCAATCCGCGTCGCTCGTGCCCGAGAGCACCACGATCACCGACTTGCCGCCATTGGCCGGATAAAGGCCGATGAACGGGGCGCCGGACGGTCCGCCGATGGAAGCCACGACCGAAGCCGGCAACGAGTCCGCGAGTGCTTCGCGGGTACCGATGACGAGCACGTCGCCTGCGGCGGCCGCGTCGGGGTCGATGGCCCACGACGCCGGGTCGCGGCTTCCGTACCATGCGAGCTTCGTGTCCACGCCGTGCCACGCCACGCGCACATCGGCGTGCGGCATGCGGGCCGCGATGCCCTGCACGGCAAGCGCGGCGGCGCGCAGCCGTTCCGGCGAGGGCAATGCGCGCCGGCCGAAATCGAGCGTGACGGTGCGCGGCAGCAGGGCGCGCGCATCGAAGGCGAGGGGAATCTGCGCGAGCGTAGGCGTGGGGTTGGGCCGCAGCCCGGCGAAGTCGAGCGACACGGACGAACGCGCGTCATCCACGGGCGCTGCGGCGTTCTGCGCCGTTTGCCCATTGAGCGACGCGTCCGGCGTGTTGGGCGCAACGCGCGCCAGCTGGATGCTGTTGACGCCGGGCGAGAAGGCTGCCGGTGCGAGCGCGATGCGCTGTGGGCTTGCGCTCGCGTCCGTTCGTGCCGCAAGACGTCCGTTGACCCAGACGGCATATTGCGTGCCGGCCGCAGGCGCCGTGGCCGGCGCGACGTCGAGGTGCACGCCGCTCAGTATCTCGCGCGGCGACAGTTCCACCACGAGCGCATGAGCCGTGGCCGCGGGGCCGCTCGCGGGACGCAGTGCCTGGAACGGCCGCGTGACGGTCTGCGCGACCGCAGCGAGCGGCATCGCCGCCGCAACCGCCACCAGCATCGCGGCAAGCCGCGCGCCGAATCCGGCCCGAACGAGCCGGCTAACCATGGAAGCCCTTGCGGCCCACGTGCCGCGCGTGAGCGTGCGCGCCTCGCAGCGAAATGGCGAGCATGCCGAACAATGACTTCACGAGGTTGGGCGATGCCTCGCGCCGCTTCCATTGCCGCAGCCATCGTTCGCTGTCGCCGTAGGCAAGCACCACGGCGCCGCGCTCTTCTTCGGGCGAGCGCGGCGTGTAGAGCGCGACGTATTCGTGGGTGCCGGGGTTGATGGGCGCGAGCACACGGGCGGCGAGCAACCGGTTGCCGAAGCGCACGTCGAAGCGCGGCGGGACGGGCGCGCCCGTGGTGCGAAGGCGCAGGCCCAGCTCGTTCGCGTCCACGAGCGTGACGTGCTGCTCGCCGGCCTCGCTCACCACCGTAATGGGTTCCTCGATGTCGATGCGCGGGCGCGCCCGTCGCTGCGCCTTTTCGAACAGCACCCCCAGCGCGCCGAGCGACAGAAACAGGTTGAAGACGATCCACAGCAGGGCCGCGACGAGCACCGGCCGCTGCTGCGGCTCGAGGAAGACGCGCGCGAGCCCCCACGCGAGGCCCAGCACCGACCCGGCGAACATGACGTAGAACGGGGCGCGGAATTCGCTGATGAAGTCGGCGTTGCTTTGCTCGCCCTTGGGCGTCACGCTGAAGGTGGGCGCGTTGGGCCGCAGCAGGGCGGACACGAGCGGCGGCAGCATGTAGAACGCCTGAAGCGTTTCGTAGAGTTCCGAGGAAAAGATGCGGCGAAAGCGTCCGTTGAGCCGCTCGGCCGTGAGCAGCACGGCCACGAGATACGGCAGCGTATAACCGAGCAGACCGTCGGCACCGCCCGGATACATGTGCAGCTTGAAGACGATGCCGATGACAGGCACGGCAAACGTGATGAGCCGCGCGAACGGAAAGAACCAGAACAGGCTGATCGAGCAGTAGCAGAAGCGCTGCGCCGGCGAGAGCCCGCGCACGATCCACGGGTTCTGCTTCATGAGGATCTGCATCATGCCCACGCCCCAGCGGATGCGTTGCACGAGAAAGCCGGAGACCGTCTCGGGCTGCAAGCCCGCCACCATGGGGCGACTCAGGTAGATGGACTGCCAGCCGCGCTGGTGCAGTTTCACCGAGGTCGAGGCGTCTTCGGTGATGGAGTCTGTCGAGAAGCCGCCCACTTCCTCGAGCGCCGTGCGCCGCACCAGCGCGCCCGAGCCGCAGAAGAATGAGGTGTTCCAGGTGTCGAGCCCCGGCTGCACCGCGCGGTAGAACAGGTCGTTCTCGGCGGGCATTTCGTTGAAGAGGCCCAGGTTCTTTTCGAGCGGATCGGGGTTCGTGAAGAAGTGCGGCGTCTGCACGAGCGCGACCTTGGCGCTATCGACGAAGAAGCCCACGGTGCAGCGCAAAAAGTCGCGCGTGGGCACGTGGTCGGCATCGAGTATGGCGATGAGGTCGCCCGAGGTGTTGCGCATCGCCGCATTGAGGTTGCCGCTCTTCGCGTGCTCGTTGGAATCGCGCGTGAGGTACACGGCGCCATGCTTTTCGCAGAGCGCCCGCAACTGCGTGGCGCGCATGGCGAGCGCCTCGCGCTGTTCGGCTGTCTTCGCCGTCTTCGAGCGTGGGAAGCCGTCGTCGAGCACGTGCACGCGAAAGCGGCTCTTCGGGTAGTCGAGCTCGATTGCGCCGCACACGGTGGGCGCCACGACCGGAATTGGTTCAGAGTACGTAGGAATGTAGATGTCGACGAACGGCAGGGCGGCTTCGTCCTCGGGCAGCGGCGGCGGCCGGCGCACGAGCGGACGCGCGGCGACGAAGTAGCCCAGCAGCACCACGCCCATGCAGTAGACTTCGGCGCCGAGCAGCGCCCCGGCCGCGAGGCGCGAGGCCAGGTCGCCGTGAACCGGAAACGACTGGAAGCGCCAGGCGATATAGCGGATCACCAGAAAGCCGGTGAAGACAAGCAGCACCGGCCGCGTAGCCGGCTTGCGAACGACGACGAGCACCGCGAAGAGCCCGAGGAACAACACCGCCTGCATTCTGGGCTCGGGCAGACCCACGGACAGCACGGCAAGCGCCGCGAGGCACGCGAGGAGCAGGAGCGAGGTGGCGGCGTAGAGCTTGTGCGTCGTCATCGATAGAGCCCGGAACCTGTTGAGCCTAAGAATAGGCGCTGATCGCCGCGCGCGCCATCGGCCTTTGGGCCATTCCTTGCCGTTCCTTGCATGCTGTGTGCCCTCCGTGCGCATGCCGCCAGCTTGCGGTTCGCCCGCCGCCTCCCGTTGACCTCGATCAGAAGAAACGGCAAGAAGCGGCGCCTCGCCAGCGCGGCTTCTTGCGGTTTTCCGGGGCGCCGCCGCCTTGCCGCGATAAAATTGCGGACCTTATCCGTTTGGCATGGGCGGCAAGAGCGCCGCCTTCAATTCCCTGGACCCCCTTGAGTGCGCAAAAGATATTGATCGTGCGCGTGTCGTCGCTGGGCGACGTCGTGCACAACATGCCGGCCGTGACCGACATCCTGCGCCGCCATCCCGGTGCGCAGATCGACTGGCTCGTGGAAGAGAGCTTCGCTGATCTCGTCCAGCTCGTGAGCGGCGTGCGCCGTGCGATTCCGTTTTCGCTGCGCCGCTGGCGCAAGCGTCTGTTCTCCGCGGCGAACTGGCGCGAGATCGGCGCGTTTCGCCGCGCGCTCGCGGCCGAAAAGTACGACCTCGTGATCGACTGCCAAGGGCTCATCAAGACAGCGTGGGTGGCAAGCTGGGCGCGCGGGCCGCTCGTGGGCCTCGGCAATCGCACGGATGGCGCCGGCTACGAATGGCCGGTGCGCTTCTTCTACGACCAGCGCGTGCCGATCGAAGCGCGCACGCACGTCGTGGAGCGCACGCGTCAACTGGTGGCCGCGGCGCTGGGCGACCCGAAGCCCCAGCCCACCGACGAGATCGACTTCGGCCTCGACACGCGGCGCGCGGCGCTCGCCATCGCGCAGCTTGGTCTGAACCTTCCTGTTCCTTACGTCGTGTTCGTCCACGCTACGTCGCGTGAGGACAAGCAATGGCCCGAGGCGTCGTGGATCGAGCTGGGCCAGGCGCTGGTGCGCCGCGGTGCGTCGCTCGTGCTGCCGTGGGGCAGCGAGGCCGAGCGGGCCACGAGCGAGCGGCTCGCGCAGATTTTCGGCGCCGCGGCCATCGTGCCGCCGAAGCTCTCGTTGCCTGCGGTGGTCGGGTTGATCGACGGCGCGGCGGCGACGGTGGGCGTGGACACGGGCCTCGTGCACATTGCCGCGGCGCTGAAGCGGCCAACGGTCGAGTTGTACAATTTCGCGACCGCCTGGCGCACGGGCGGCTACTGGTCGCCGAATGTCGTGAATCTCGGTACGGCAGGGCGACCGCCGACGCTGCAGGAAGTGAAGGCAGCGCTCGCCGGCTTCGGGCTGCTGTAACTGCGCCGCACGCCGCAACGTGCGGCCACACCACGGCAGCGCTACCCGGACCCATCCTGAATGCCGGTAGCCGCCTCGCTTTGAAGGGCAATCATGAACGAATCCCAGATTATCGAAGTCGCGTCCGCAGACTGGAGCGGACAGAACCTTTCGGTGCCGCGCGAAACGCTGCTCGAAGGCGTCGAGCACGGCAAGGTGCTGTATTTTCCGAACCTGCGCTTCGCCATTGAGAACGGCGAGCGTGCGCTGCTCGACCCGGCCATTGCCGACCCCAAGCGCAAGAACATCAGCCTCGAGCCGAACGGCGGCGCGCTGCACGGCGTGCTGGGCGATACGGTCACGCAGTCGGCCGTGCGCGCGCTCGTGGCGCGCTATCAACTGAATGCGCGCAAGCTCGTCGATGGTCTCTTTCCCGAGTACGGCGGCAAGCTGCGCGTGGCGCCCACGAGTCTGCGCCTGCATCAGGTGGAAACGCGGCAGACCTCGTGGCGCAAGGACGACAGCCGTCTGCACGTGGACGCGTTCCCGTCGCGGCCCAATTACGGCGAGCGCATTCTGCGCGTCTTCACGAACGTGAATCCCAATGGCGTGCCGCGCGTGTGGCGCGTGGGCGAGCCGTTCGAAGACATGGCGCAGCGCTTCCTGCCCGCCATCCGGCCGCAATGGCCGGGCTCGGCGTGGCTCTTGAACCTGTTGCACATCACGAAGTCACCGCGCAGCGAGTACGACCACCTCATGCTGAACCTGCACGACAGCATGAAGGCCGACCTCGACTACCAGAAGACGAGCCCGCAGGAAACCATGCCGTTCCCGCCCGGCTCCGTGTGGATCTGTTTCTCGGACCAGGCCTCGCACGCGGTGATGTCCGGTCAGTTCATGCTCGAACAAACCTTCTTCCTGCCCGTGAAGGCGATGGTGCAGCCCGAGTGGGCGCCGCTCGGCATTCTCGAACGCCTGAAGGGCAGGGCGCTGGTTTGAGCGCGACCTCTTTGGCGCGGCGGCGTCAGCGGCTGTTCGATGCGGCGCGGGCGGCGTGCCGGGCGTGCGCGGTTCACGTGCGCGTGTTGCCGGTTCTCTTCCTTCGGTACGCGGTACGAGTCTCGATGCCCGTGGAGGCACGATGCTGAGGGCCGTCTATCGCGCGGCCTGGTGGCTCATCGCGCCCATCGCGGTGCTGCGTCTGCTGATCCGTTCGCGCCGCGAGCGCGGCTACCGTGAGCACATCGGCGAGCGTTTCGGCTACGGCGCGGGCCGCGTGCCCGAGGACGACGCGCCGCTCATCTGGGTGCATGCCGTTTCCGTGGGCGAGACGCGCGCCGCGCAGCCGCTTATCGAGGCGCTTATCGAAGCCCGCCCCGACGCGCGCATTCTGCTCACGCACATGACGCCGAGCGGTCGCGCCACTGGCGAGCGCATCTTCGACGGCCGCGTGCTGCGCTGCTATCTGCCTTACGACATGCCGCACGCGGTGCGCCGCTTCCTGCATGCATGGCGTCCCTCGCTGGGACTCGTCATGGAGACCGAAGTGTGGCCTACGCTCATCGACGAATGCCGCCGCGCCGACGTGCCGCTCGTGCTCACGAACGCGCGCATGTCGGAGCGTTCGTATCGGCGCGCCGCGAAGTTCGGCCGCGCCACGCGCGAGGTGTTCGGCGGATTCTCGCGTGTGCTCGCGCAAAGCCCGTCCGATGCCGAACGGCTCTCCGCGCTCGGCGCGCGCAACATGGCCGTGCTCGGCAACCTGAAGTTCGACATGGCGACGCCGCCTGAGCTCGCGGCGCGTGGTCACGCATGGCGCAAGGCCATCGGCGCGCGCCCCGTGTGGGTGGCGGCAAGCACGCGCGAAGGCGAAGAGGAACTCGTGCTGCAGGCGTTCGCGGCGCTTGGCATCGACGACGCGGTGCTGATCCTCGTGCCGCGCCACCCGCAACGTTTCGACGAAGTCGCGGCGCTCGTGGAGCGCAAGGGCCTGCGTGCGGTGCGGCGCTCGGCCTGGGCGCCCGCAGCGGCTGCGGCGGCGGGTGCGGCGGCGAGCACGGACGTGCCGCCGCTACCCGCCGACGTGCGCGTCGTGCTGGGCGATTCGATGGGCGAGATGGGCGCGTACTACGCAGCGGCGGACGTCGCGTTCATCGGCGGCAGTCTGTTGCCGTTCGGCGGACAGAACCTGATCGAGGCCTGCGCCATCGGTGTGCCGGTGCTGATCGGCCCGCATGTCTTCAACTTTTCGCAGGCCACAGCCGATGCCGTGGCAACCGGCGCGGCGTTGCAGGTACCGGACCCCGAGGGTCTCGCGAAGGCGCTGCGCGAACTGTTCACCGACCGCCCGCGCCGCACGGCGATGGGCGCCGCGGCCTCGGCCTTCGCTGCGCGCCATCGCGGCGCGACGGCGCGCACGGTGGAGGTGTTGACGACGTTGTTGCCGGAGCCGTCGGGCGAGACGGCTCACCCCATGCCGTGAGGCGTGCGCCCAGGCGCGTGCGCTCGTGCCGCACGCCGCTATCGCGTGGGCGCTTCGCCCTCACCCCACCAGCAACCCCTTCTTCTCGATGAACCGGATCACTTCGTCGAGCCCCGCCAGCGACTTCAGGTTGCACATCACGAACGGCCGCTCGCCGCGCATCTTCTTCGCGTCGGACGCCATCACGTCGAGGTTCGCGCCCACCAGCGGCGCGAGGTCGGTCTTGTTGATGACGAGCAGGTCCGACTTCGTGATGCCGGGGCCGCCCTTGCGCGGAATCTTCTCGCCGCCCGCCACGTCGATCACGTAGATCGTGAGGTCGGACAGCTCGGGGCTGAAGGTGGCCGCGAGATTGTCGCCGCCGGATTCGATGAACACGATGTCGGCGTCGGGAAAGCGCGCGAGCATGCGGTCCACGGCTTCCAGATTGATCGACGCGTCTTCGCGGATCGCCGTGTGCGGACAGCCGCCCGTTTCCACGCCCATGATGCGTTCGGCCGGCAACGCGCCCGCCACGGTGAGCAGGCGCTGGTCTTCCTTCGTGTAGATGTCGTTGGTGATGGCGACGAGGTCGTAGCGCTCGCGCATCGCCTTGCAGAGCATTTCGAGCAGCGTGGTCTTGCCCGAGCCGACGGGGCCGCCCACGCCGACGCGCAACGGCGGCAGCTTCTTCGTGCGGCGTGCGGCACCGCTCGATGCGGCTTGTGTCGGGGAAAGGTGAGGTGCGTTCATGGTGAGTGCAATTCGGTCTGGTGAAGCGGGCGGGTGATACGGGAATCAGCGCGGAAATCAGCGCAGGCTGCAACGCGGACGCTCACGAGCGGAACAGCCGCGAATACTGCGATTCGTGTCGCGCCGACAGCACGCCCAGTTGCGGCGCGAAGGTGTTGAGTTCGTCGGCGGCGGTGGCGAGCGCCCGTGCGACGGCGGCTTCGATCGGCTCGCGCAGCGCGACGATGATGCGCTGCCCCGCGAGCTGGCCGAGCGGCACGGCCTTCAGCGCGGCGGCGGCCTGGTTCTCGACCCAACTGAAGGCGTAGGCGGCGAGTGCGGCGTCGGCGGATGCCTCGTGCGCCACGGCTGCGAACGCGAAGGCGGTGGGCTGCGCGATGGGCACAAGCGCCGCGAGTGTGGCACGTCGTTCTGCATCGCCCCATTCGAGCGAGGCGCACAGCTGCCGCAGCGACCAGCCCATCTGCTCGGTCTCGCGACGCAGTTCCGCCGACTCGCGGCTCGCGATGAACTCGCTGTTCGCCTCCGCGAGCGCGGCTTCGTCGTGGTCGCGCCAGCGCTGCATCTGATGCGCGACGAAGGGCAGTTCGCCAGGCGCCAGCACATTCGCGAGGCCCGCGGCGATCCAGTCGCGCGCGCTCTCGCCGTCGGTGACGAGTCCGGCTTCGATGGCCGCTTCGAGTCCCTGCGAGTAGCTGAACGCGCCGATCGGCAAAGCCGGCGACGCGAGATGCAGCAGAGCCGTGAGTTCAGCGATGCGCATGGCCGTGATCGTGGCCGCACCCGTGGCCGTCGCTGTGCGAGTGATCGTGACCGCAGTCGTGATCGTGCGCATGACCGTGACTGTGGCTTGCGTCGTGAGCATGATCATGCGCGTGACCATGCGCATGGGCGTGGTCATGGTCATGCGAATGCCCATGATGCTCACCAAACACCTGCTGCGCGAGAGCATAGTCTTCGGCGAACGACGCATCGTGGCCATGCCGGTGCCCGCCGCCATACGCGCCCGCTTCGGGCTGGAACGGCAGCGTGGCGCGCTCCACCGTGGCGCCGAGGCGCCGCAGCATGTCTTCGAGCACGGGGTCCGCTTCGAGCTTCAGATAATCCGCGCCCACTTCCACGGGCGTATGCCGGTTGCCGAGGTGATACGCGGCGCGCGTGAGCGTCAGCGTGTCCGCGGCGCGCACGAGCAGCACGGCTTCTGCGGCGGCCACGATGCGCACGAGTGCGCCGTCGTCGGCCACCAGCACGTCGCCGTCGGCGAGTACCGTGCCGCGCGGCAGCACCAGCGCCACTTCTTCGCCGTTGTCGAGCGTCGCGGCGAGGCGGCTTTTGCAGCGCGCGTCGTAGGGCAGCGTGAGCGTGGGCGCGCGCTTGACGAGTACGGGCGCGAGCTTCAGATGCGGGGCAAGGCGTTTGTCGAGCGTGCGCATGTCAGAACAGGAAATAGCGTTGCGCCATGGGCAGCACTTTGGCGGGCTCGCAGGTGAGCAACTGGCCGTCGGCGATGACTTCGTAGGTTTCCGGGTCCACACTGATCGACGGTTGCCACGCGTTGTGGATCATCTGCGCCTTCGTGACGGTGCGGCAGTTCTTCACGGGCACGATGCGCTTGTGCAGACCGTACCGTTCGCCGATGCCCGCGTCCGCCGCAAGCTGCGAGACGAACGTGAGCGACGTGCGCCCGAGCGCCCCGCCGCGCGTGGCGAACATCTCGCGATAGTGGACCGGCTGCGGCGTGGGAATCGATGCGTTCGGGTCGCCCATCTGCGCCACCGCGATCATGCCGCCCTTCAGGATCAGCGCCGGCTTGATGCCGAAGAACGCGGGTTCCCAGAACACGAGGTCGGCCCACTTGCCGGGCTCGATGGAACCCACCTCGTGCGCGATGCCGTGCGTGAGCGCCGGGTTGATCGTGTACTTCGCGACGTAGCGCTTCGCGCGGAAATTGTCGTTGCGGCCGCTGTCTTCGGGCAGCGCGCCGCGTTGCGCCTTCATCTTGTGCGCCGTCTGCCACGTGCGGATGATCACCTCGCCCACGCGCCCCATCGCTTGCGAGTCCGACGAGAGCATGGAGAGCGCGCCCAGGTCGTGCAGGATGTCTTCGGCTGCGATGGTTTCGCGGCGAATGCGCGATTCGGCGAACGCGATGTCTTCGGCAATCGACGGGTCCAGGTGGTGGCACACCATCAGCATGTCGAGGTGTTCGTCGAGCGTGTTGATGGTGTAGGGACGCGTCGGGTTCGTGGAAGAGGGCAGCACGTTCGCTTCGCCGCACACCTTGATGATGTCGGGCGCGTGGCCGCCGCCCGCGCCTTCGGTGTGATACGTGTGGATCGTGCGGCCCTTGAACGCCGCGATGGTGGCTTCGACGAAGCCCGCTTCGTTCAGCGTGTCGGTGTGGATGGCGACCTGCGTGTCGGTGTCGTCGGCCACGGAAAGGCAATTGTCGATGGCCGCGGGCGTGGAGCCCCAGTCCTCGTGCAGCTTCAGGCCGATGGCGCCTGCCGCGATCTGCTCCATGGCGGGCGCGGGCTGGCTTACGTTGCCCTTGCCGAGAAAGCCCAGGTTGATGGGCCAGCCGTCCGCGGCCTGCAGCATGCGCTCCATGTGCCAGGGGCCGGGCGTGCAGGTGGTGGCGTTGGTGCCGGTAGCGGGGCCCGTGCCGCCGCCGATCATCGTCGTGACGCCGCTGGCGAGCGCCTCGTCGATCTGCTGCGGGCTGATGAAGTGGATGTGTGTATCGATGCCACCCGCGGTCACGATCATGCCTTCGCCCGCAATCACCTCCGTTGCCGCGCCGATCGGAATGGTCACGCCGGGCTGGATGTCGGGATTGCCCGCCTTGCCGATGGCGAAGACGCGGCCGTTCTTGATGCCGATGTCGGCCTTCACGATGCCCCAGTGATCGAGGATCACGGCGTTCGTGACGACGGTGTCCACCACGTCGGCCGCGACGCGCTGCGACTGGCCCATGCCGTCGCGAATCACCTTGCCGCCGCCGAACTTCACCTCGTCGCCGTAGACGGTGTAGTCGCGCTCGATCTCGATGAGCAGGTCGGTGTCGGCGAGCCTCACGCGGTCGCCCGTGGTGGGGCCGAACATTTCCGCGTAGGCGCGGCGGTCAATGCGTAGTGTCATGGTGGGTCCGCAAGGGTCGGTAGTACCGGATGACGTTGCTGATTCGATGATTGACGAGGGCGCTGACGAAGGCCGATGGCGCGCGGTGCTGCAGACCGGTGAGGCCGTGCGGCACGCGCTGCCGTTCGGCCCTTACAGCGGCCCCATTACCTTGCCGTTGAAGCCGTAGACGGTGCGCTCGCCCGCGAGCGCGACGAGTTCGACGGTGCGCTCCTGGCCCGGCTCGAAGCGCACGGCCGTGCCCGCCGCGATGTTGAGGCGAAAGCCGCGCGCCGCTTCGCGGTTGAACGAGAGCGCCGCGTTCACTTCGTAGAAATGGTAGTGCGAACCGATCTGCACGGGCCGGTCGCCCGTATTCGAAACGGTGACGGTGACCGTCTCGCGGCCCGCGTTCAACTCGATCTGGCCGTCTTCGACAATGAGCTCGCCGGGAATCATGGTGCGTGCCTCAAGAGGGAAACTCAGCAGGGAAAGACCGGGAAAGTCTGCGCCCGGTCCGCGTCAGGGAATGGGATGGTGGACGGTGACGAGCTTCGTGCCGTCCGGGAACGTGGCTTCCACCTGGATGTCGGGGATCATCTCCGGCACGCCTTCCATCACGTCGTCGCGCGTGAGCAGCGTGGTGCCGTAGTGCATGACTTCGGCCACGGTCTTGCCGTCGCGCGCGGCTTCCATCAGTGCCGCGCTGATGAACGCGACCGCCTCGGGATAGTTCAGTTTCAGTCCACGCGCGCGGCGCCGCTCGGCGAGCAGCGCGGCGGTGAAGATCAGCAGTTTGTCCTTTTCGCGGGGAGTGAGCTTCATCGGCTTGTGTGTGGTGGTTGCGCGGCGGCGGGCGCCTCACGGCGGGCTTCACGGGCCGCCTGTGGCGGCCCGCGCCAGTATCTCACGCAGGTGCGGCGCTGAACATATCGGCGCGGGGCCGGGCAGGCCCGGGCGGCGCCGTGGGGATCAAAGGTCGGCGGGCAGCGGCGCGCCGAACCACTTCTTCGACATCGCGTTCAGCTGGCCGTCCTGCTTGGCCTGTTGCAGTGCGCCGTTGACCTTCGCAAGCAGGCGCGGCTCGTTCTTGTTGAGGCCCACGAAGCACGGCGAGTTCTTGATGACGAACTTCGGCTCCGGGCGGCGCGGCGGGTTCTTCGCGAGAATCGACGCGGCCACGATGTTGCCCGCGGCGATCAACTGCACCTGGCCCGAGAGGAACGCCGCGATGGTCGCGTTGTTGTCCTCGAAGCGCTTGATGGTGGCGTTCGGCGCCATCTGCGAGAGCGCGATTTCTTCGAGCGCACCGCGCGTGGCGCCCACGGTCTTGCCGGTGAGGTCGGCGGGGCCCGTCACCTTGATGTCGGCCGGGCCGAACACGCCCTGGTAGTACGGCGCGTAGGCCGTGGAGAAGTCGATCACCTTCTCGCGGTCCGGCGTCTTGCCGAGCGACGAGATGACGAGATCCACCTTGCCCGTCTGCAGATACGGAATGCGGTTCGCGCTGTTCACAGGCACGAGTTCGAGCTTCACGTTCATGGCTTTCGCGAGCAGCGCGGCCGTGTCGACGTCGTAGCCCTGCGGCTGCATGTCGGGCCCGACCGAGCCGAACGGCGGGTAATCCTCCGGCACGGCGACCTTCAGCACGCCGGCCTTGGCGATGTTGTCGAGCGCATCGGCGTGGGCGGCTTGCGGCGTGAGCGCGAGCAGCGTGGTGAGCGGCGCGGCCAGCACGGCCGCGAGCGCGGCGCGACGCAGCGGACGAAACGCGCGGGCCGCGTGGGGGGCGGCAAGAGAAGGGGTAAAAGCAGACGCAAAAGCAGAGGCAAGACGGACGGCGAGGTGATTCATGAGCGGGAGGTCTCCAGCGGGGCAACGTGTGGTTTCTTTTCGCCGCGTGCCGCAGCGGGCGACCGGTTCAGCACAGGCACGCGAACGTGATGCGATGGCGCGGACCACACAGGCAACTGGCGCAGCGAGGCCCGATCAGGAGCAAGGGATATGCCAAACGCGGTGCGGCGGTGGCGGCGCGGATCGATGCGCGGCCTGATGCACCGCGGCGGCGCATGCCGCGCGAGCCGATGTTCGAACGTGGTGCGTGGGCGGTGCGGCGAACGCATGCGGCGTGGCGCGCCTATGCGCCAGCGCGAGTGTGGCGTCGCATGCGGCGTCGATGCGGCCAACCGGCACTGACACCGAGTGTGACGGTGAACGCGGCCACAACATGCGGCTCGGGCTCAGTGCATGCGGCGCCCAACAGACGCTACGTTGTCCAGAGCCGCAGCGGCCGTGCGTCCACGCCGTGCACGACGGGCCGTAACTGCATCCAGCAATCGACGAGCGCGCGCTGAAGCGTTTCCATCGATCGCGCCACGGCCCGTACCACCAGCACGCCAGGGCAGACGCAGGAGGCGCCGGCGCGCAACGCGTCGTCGAAGGGAAGCCTGGCGGTGAGCGACTCCGCGAGCGCGTCGTCGCAGGCGGGGCCCACGGCCCACAGCGTGCCGTAGGCGGGGTAGCCGGCGAGGCCCTGCGGAGCATCGCGCAGCGCGTCGTCCGCGGTGAGCCGGGCGCGCTCGAACCAGAGCAACTGGCCTTGCGCGTGTTGACCGGGCGGCTGTGCGGCAGCGCCGCGCGCGACGATGCGCGACACCGCCTGCAACGAGCCCTGCGACCAGCGCTCGCCCGCGGCCTGGCGTCCCAGCTGCGTGGCGTCCCAGCCGATGGCGGTAGCGCCGCTCGCGAGCGTCAACGTGAACTCCAGTTCCGCATGCGCGTGGTCGAACAAGAGGTTGTTTTGCGGCAGCCAGTCGAGCCTGGCATGCGCGCCCACGTCGATTGCGATGCGCTGGCGTGCGTGACGCCCGTTCGACTTGTACCACTTGGTCGCGCCCGGCGTGGTCAGCACGGCATGCGTGCCGGCGTCGAGCGTGATGCCGATATCGAGCGCGTCGCCGCCCGCAATGCCCGCAGGCGGATGCACGATCACGGCGTGGCAGACCGCGTCGCCTTCCGGGTAGAGCGGACGCTGCACACGCAGCGGCCCCTCGTGCAGCCGATGCGTGAGCGCCGTGCGCGCGCCCTGCTGCGCGAAGCCGAGTTCGAGGCGCGCGCGCCATTCGCGGCGCCCTGCGGCGGACGGCTGTGCGAGCGCGAGGTGATCTTCGTGAAGCGACATGCGTGGAATGCGTGGAGGTGTGTGGCTTGCGTGCCGGATTGTGCGCTGAGGTGCGCTGCGCTACGCGTCGCGCGTCCATGGCGGCCGATAACGCTCCATCGTGACGCACCGAACCGTGGCTGGCGCAACGGTGGCCGAGCATAGCACGCAGCCGATGCGGCCTTGTTCGCGTCGGCGCGTGCTGGTCGCGGGCAACGCGTGGTGCGGATCTCGCCTCGGGCTCAGACTCCGATTCAGACTCGCGTTCAGACTCCGCCCGCAGCGTTAAACCGCGATCATGGCCCGCACGCCGTCCGCATCCATGTTCGCCCCTTCGCCGCCCGCCACGATCTCGCCGCGGCTCATCACCCAGTAGTGGTCGGCAATGGCCTTCGCGAAGTCGTAGTACTGCTCGACGAGCAGCACCGTCATGCGCATGTCTTCCACGAGGTGGCGCAGCGTGCGTCCGATGTCCTGGATGATGGAAGGCTGAATGCCCTCGGTGGGTTCGTCGAGTATCAGCAGTTGCGGCTCGCTCATCAGCGCGCGGCCAATTGCGAGCTGCTGCTGCTGGCCGCCCGACAGGTCGCCGCCGCGGCGCGCGCGCATGTCCTTCAGCACGGGAAAGAGTTCGTAGATGCTGTCGGGAATCTTCTTCGGCGCCTTCTTGCTGGCCGCGCCGATCAGCAGATTTTCCTCGACGGTGAGCCGCGGAAAGATGTCGCGCCCTTGTGGCACGTAGGCGATGCCCTGCGCCACGCGCGCATGAGGCGGCAGCTTCGTGATGGCTTGCTCGCGCCATTCGATGGTGCCGCTACGAGGTTGCACCACGCCCATCAGGCAGCGCAGCAGCGTGGTCTTGCCCACGCCGTTGCGGCCCAGCAGCACCGTGAGCTTGCCTTCGGGCACGGTGAGATTCACGTCGCGCAGAATGTGGCTGCCGCCGTAGTACTGGTTGAGGGTCTGGACTTTGAGCATGGGCTTCTTCGTTTCTGTGCGGACCGTGGCGGTGTGACGGTGAAAAGGGGGTGCAGGCCCTATCGCCCAAGGTACGACTCGATCACGGTCTCGTCGCGCTTCACTTCGTCGAGCGTGCCCTGCGCGAGCACGCGGCCTTCGGCCATCACCGTCACGCGACCTTTGTCGCCGGCAAGTGCGGCCACGAATTCCATGTCGTGCTCGACCACCATCATCGAACAGCTGCCGCGCAGGCGGTTCAGCAGTGCGGCGAGTTCCATCGTTTCGTCGTCGGTCATGCCTGCGGCGGGCTCGTCGAGCAGCAGCAGCGCGGGGCGTTGCATCAGCAGCATGCCGATTTCGAGGCGCTGTTTCTGGCCGTGCGAGAGTTCGCCCGCAAGCCGCATGGCCTCGCTTTCCAGCCGGATCACTTCGAGCGTGTCTTCGATGCGCGCCTGCGCCGTGCGGTCGAGCCGCGCGCGCAGCGACGCCCACCAGCGCTTGTCCGTCTTCATCGCGAGTTCGAGGTTTTCCCACACGGGGTGCTGCTCGAACACGGTGGGCTTCTGGAACTTGCGGCCGATGCCCGCGCGCGCGATGGCGGGTTCGTTCAGCCGCGTGAGGTCGATGGTCTGGCCGAGGAATACCTTGCCGGCGTCGGGGCGCGTCTTGCCGGTGATGACGTCCATCATCGTGGTCTTGCCCGCGCCGTTCGGGCCGATCACGCAGCGCAGCTCGCCCGCGTCGATGGAAAGCGAAAGCGTGTTGAGTGCACGAAAGCCGTCGAAGCTCACGGTCACGTCTTCGAGATAGAGAATCGTGCCGTGCGATACGTCGATCTCGCCGGGCGTGACGGCGTGGCCCAGGCCGGCCTCGCCCGAGAGCGTGAGCACGTCATGCTCGTCCGGGTGGGTGAGGTCGGGCGTCATGGCGTTCTCGTTCATTTGCGCGTTCTCCGTGCAGCCATGTCGACGAGCCCCATGATGCCGTTGGGCAGCAAGAGCGGCACCAGCACGAAGATCGCGCCGAGGAAGAACAGCCAGTACTCCGCGAACCACGCCGTGAAGACGGTCTTCGCGCCGTTCACGGCGAAGGCGCCGATGATGGGCCCGATGAGCGTGCCGCGTCCGCCCACCGCGACCCAGATCGCCATTTCGATGGAGTTGCCCGGCGACATCTCGCTCGGGTTGATGATGCCCACCTGCGGTACGTAGAGCGCACCGGCAATGCCGCACAGCACGGCCGAGAAGGTCCACACGAAGAGCTTGTAGCCAAGCGGGTTGTAGCCGAGGAACATGAGGCGCGTTTCGCCGTCGCGCACGGCGGTCACCACGCGCCCCAGCTTCGAGGTGACGATGGCGCGCGCCGCGATGAACGCGAGCACGAGCGCGGCGAACGTCATCAGAAACAGCACGGTGCGCGTGCCCGGATGCGTGATCGGAAAACCGGCGATGCGCTTGAAGTCCGTGAAGCCGTTGTTGCCGCCGAAGCCTGTTTCGTTGCGATAGAACAGCAGCATCGCGGCGAACGTCATGGCCTGCGTGATGATGGAGAGATACACGCCCTTCACGCGCGAGCGGAACGTGAAGAAGCCGAACACCCAGGCCACCACGGCGGGCGCGAGCACCACGAGCAACAGCGCATACGCGAGATGCTGCGTGCCCTGCCAGTACCACGGCAGCGCGTGCCAGTCGAGGAACACCATGAAGTCGGGCAGGTCGCTGCCGTACTTGCCGTCGTGGCCGATGGCGCGCATCAGGTACATGCCGATGGCGTAGCCGCCCAGCGCGAAGAAGAGCCCGTGGCCGAGACTCAAGATGCCGCAGTAGCCCCAGACCAGATCCAGCGCGAGCGCCGCGATGGCGTAGCACATGAGCTTGCCGACGAGCGTCATCGCGTAGGCGGAAAGATGCAGCGCGCTCGTTTCGGGAATGACGAGCGCGCTCACGGGCACACCGATGCCCACGACGAGAATCAGCGCGATGAGCGCGAGCCACGCGCCGCGCGACAGTAACGCGGGGCGCGGCGGCAGGCCCAGCGCGAAGCCTTGCTGAAGGGCGCGTTGGGCACTTGCCGCCGTGACGCCCGCGGCTGCCGCTGAAGAAACACCACTCGACGTTGCATTCGAAGAAGAGGCGACCGTCATGTTGTCACGCCTCCGCGCTGCGGCCCTTGAGGGCAAAGAGCCCCTGCGGACGCTTCTGGATGAAGAGCACGATCAGCACGAGCACCGCGATCTTCGCGAGCACCGCGCCCCAGAACGGCTCGATGGTCTTGCTCACGAGGCCGAGCCCGAAGCCGCCGATCACCGTGCCCGCAAGCTGGCCCACGCCGCCCAGCACCACGGCCATGAACGAATCGATGATGTAGCTCTGCCCGAGGTCGGGGCCCACGTTGCCGATCTGCGAGAGCGCGCAGCCGCCCAGCCCCGCGATGCCTGCGCCGAACGCGAACGCATAGGAATCCACGCGTGAGGTTTTCACGCCGACGCATGCCGCCATGCGGCGGTTCTGCGTGACGGCGCGCACGAAGAGACCGAGCCGCGTTTTCGTGAGCACGGCCCAGGCAATGGCCACCACGATCAGCGAGAACGCGAGAATCGCGAGGCGGTTGTACGGCAGGATCAGGTTCTGCATGACGGTGACGCCGCCGCTCATCCACGAAGGGTTGGCCACCTGCACGTTCTGCGCGCCGAACAGCGTGCGCGTGGCCTGAATCAGGATCAGGCTGATGCCGAACGTGGTGAGGAGCGTCTCCAGCGGACGGCCGTACAGATGCCGCAGCACGAGCCGCTCGAGCACGAGGCCCACCACCGCCGCCGACACGAACGAGGCCGGGACGGCCGCGAGCGGATACCAGTCGAACGCGCCGGGCGCGTGGCTCTGAATGAAGGTCTGCACGACGTACGTCGTATAGGCACCGATCATCAGGAACTCGCCGTGCGCCATGTTGATGACGCCGATCAGGCCGTACGTGATGGCAAGACCGAGCGCCGCGAGCAGCAGCACGCTGCCGAGCGAAAGCCCGGCGAACACCGTGCCGGCGATCTCGCTGCGGCGCTGGATGGCGTCGAGCGCGTCGATGCCCTGTTGCGCGGCAGAGCGCACCTTCGCGTCGCTTTCCACGAAGCTGCCGTCGGGCTTCTTCGCGACGAGCGGACGCAGCAGTTCGTACATGTCGAGATCGTGCCGTGCCGCCACCAGTTGCACGGCGTCGAGGCGCTTCGCCGGGTCGCTGTCGTGCAGCGCGGTCATGGCCCAGAGCGTATCGAGCCGCTTCTTGAGCGCCGGGTCGGTTTCCTTCGCGCGGGCCGCGTCAATCATCGGCTTCATCGCGGGGTCGGGGTTTTGCAGCAGCGCCGCAATCGCGGCGCGGCGCGTTTCGAGGTCGGGCGAGGCCAGTTGCAGACCCGATACGGCGCCCGCCACCTTCGAGCGCAACAGGTTGTTGAGCGTGATGGGCTGGGCGTCGCTCGCTTGCACCACCTTGCCCGTCACCGCGTCGCGCAGCGTGTCGCCTTCCTGCACGAGCACCTGGCCCGAGTCCGTGGCAAGCACGCTGTCTTCGGCAAGCGCCTTCAGTAGCGCGAGCGAAGGCGTGTCGTGCGCCGCGATCAGTTTGTCGATGGCGGCGGACTTCGCGTCGAAGTCGTCGGCCGCGAGCGGCGCGACGTCCTCGCCCGTGAGCGCAAACGCGCGCACGGGCACGAGCGCCGACGCCGTGCCGAGCAACAGGCACAGCGCGAGCGCCGTGCCGCTACCCTTGCGGACGACGCGCCGCACGTAGTGCGCCAGCGAAGACGCCGCGCGCATCGCGATTGCAATGGCCATCATCGCTACGTCAGGCCACGCGCCGGCGGCGCAGGAACTCGGGAATCGAGCTGACCACGTCCGGCTTGCCCTGATTGCCGGCGATGTACGGGCTCCACGGCTGCGCGCGAATTGCGGTCTTCGTTTTCCAGACCACGTTGAACTGGCCGTCCGCGCGCACCTCGCCGATCATCACGGGCTTGTGCAGATGATGGTTGCCGTCCATCTCCAGCACGAAGCCCGACGGTGCGTTGAACTTCTGCCCGATCATCGCCACGCGCACCTTGTCGACGTCGGTGCTCTTCGCTTTTTCCACGGCCTGCTTCCACATGTGGATGCCCACGAAAGTGGCTTCCATCGGGTCGTTCGTCACGCGCTTCGTGCCGCCCGGCAGGTTCTGCGACTTCACCCACTCGGCCCACTGCGCCTTGAACTTCGTGTTGACCGGGTTCTTCACCGACATGAAGTAGTTCCACGCCGCGAGGTTGCCCACGAGCGGTTTGGTGTCGATGCCGCGCAGCTCTTCTTCGCCCACGGAGAACGCGACCACGGGCACGTCCGTTGCCTTCAGCCCCTGGTTGCCGAGTTCCTTGTAGAACGGCACGTTCGAGTCGCCGTTCACGGTGGAGATCACGCAGGTCTTGCCGCCCTGCGCGAAGGTCTTGATGTTCGCGACGATGGTCTGATAGTCGCTGTGGCCGAACGGCGTGTAGACCTCTTGAATGTCGGCGTCCTGCACGCCTTTCGAATGCAGGAACGCACGCAGAATCTTGTTCGTAGTGCGTGGGTACACGTAGTCGGTGCCGAGCAGGAAGAAGCGCTTCGCGCCGCCGCCTTCGGCGCTCATCAGGTACTCGGTGGCGGGAATGGCCTGCTGGTTCGGCGCCGCACCCGTGTAGAACACGTTGCGCGACATCTCTTCGCCCTCGTACTGCACGGGGTAGAAGAGCAGACCGTTGAGTTCCTCGAACACGGGCAGCACCGACTTGCGCGACACCGAGGTCCAGCAGCCGAACACCACGGCGACCTTGTCCTGCGTAATGAGTTGGCGCGCCTTCTCCGCGAAGAGCGGCCAGTTCGATGCCGGGTCCACCACCACGGGTTCGATCTTGCGGCCCATCACGCCGCCGGATGCGTTGATCTCGGCGATCGTCATGAGCGCGGTGTCTTTGAGCGAGGTCTCCGAGATCGCCATCGTGCCGGACAGCGAATGCAGGATGCCGACCTTGATCGGGCCGCTGCCCGTGTCCGCCTTCGCGAACGGTACGCGTGCCGCCAGCGCGAGTGCGCTCGACATGGTGCCCAGCTTCAACAGACTGCGTCGCTTCATGTGGTTCCCCTTGCCAATGGATGGGTGTGGATTCGGAGGTTGGCCCTCGGACGCGAAACGCAGGCCATGACGGCGCCGGCGGTTTCGTGCGTTGGTTATCTGCGTTATCTGCTTGTCTGGCGGAAGGGGTTACTGCAAGGCATATGCCAACGGGGCCTTATCGGCACGAAGTCCGTATCCATGCACGTGGCGGCGCGAGTGAATCGCCGTGTAAGCCGCGCGTGGGCGGGCGATGCTGGTGCATGCCCGGACATCGAGGAGCGCCATGCATCGTCGCGGTGCGCGGTGAGCGGCGAGGCGCGGTCAGTCGCGGTGGCCGGGCATCGAACCGGAACACGAAGCGAGCCACGCGTGCTCGAAGATGAAATGCCTGGGCGCTGCGGCGAGCGCTTGCAGTGCATGCACGCTGCGCCGTTGTGCACGACGTGGTCGCCATCGCGGTGGACATCGTGAGCGCACGGCTCGGCGCAAGCTTCGGCACGGTGGCCGAGACGATCAGCGAAACGGGAGGGGGAGGGGCGAAGCAGGAGGAGGGTGTCGCCGCCGCCCGTGGCGGGCGGCGGGCGGAAGCCGGCTCAGTAAGTGGGCACCGAAGGGTCCACCTGGCGCGACCAGGCGTCGATGCCGCCTTGCAGGTTGAAGACCTTCGTGAAGCCGCGCGACTCGAGGAACATCGCGACCTGGGCGCTGCGTGCGCCGTGGTGGCACACGCAGACAATCTGCGCTTCGTCGTCCAGTTCCTCGCTGCGCGCGGGAATCTCGCGCATCGGGATCGACACGGCGCCGGCGATCTGCGCTGTCTGGATTTCCCACGGCTCGCGCACGTCGAGCAGCACGGGCGCGGGGCGGGCGGAGTCGGCCAGCCATTCGGCGAGCGCGGGGGCGGTCAGGTTTTGCATGATGGCATGTCGTCGGTTGTCGGCAGTCCGTTGTCGTCGGTTTGCAGGTGGGCAAACCGGCTCAGAACTTGAATCGCGGCGGCTGGACGGCGTTGTGCAGCGGCTCGATGTACGTTTCGAACACGTCGGCAATGCGGTACTGCTTCTCGTCGACGCGCGTGATGATCTGTGCCTTCATCACCGGCGCCACGCCGACGAATGCCGCGAGCCGGCCGCCGATCTTCAGTTGCTCCAGCATTTCCTGCGGCAGCACGGGCAGGCCGCCCGAGACGCAGATCACGTCGTAGGGCGCCGCTGCCGGCCAGCCGCGCGCGCCGTCGCCCGTGGCGACTTCCGCGTTCAGCACGCCGTTCGCGGCCAGGTTCGTACGCGCGAGTTCGGCCAGTTCCGGCTTGATGTCCACCGTCAGCACGTGCTGGGCGCGATGCGCGAGCAGCGCCGCCATGTAGCCCGAGCCCGCGCCGATTTCCAGCACGCTTTCGTGCTTCTTCACCGCCAGTTCCTGCAGCACGCGCGCTTCCACGCGCGGCGCCAGCATGTGCTCGCCGCCGGGCAGGGGGATTTCGAGGTCCGCGAACGCGATGTTCGCGTAAGCGGCGGGGACGAAGTTTTCACGCTTGACGACGGAGAGCAGGTTCAACACGTCCTGGTCCAGCACATCCCAGGGGCGAATCTGCTGCTCGATCATGTTGAAACGCGCTTGTTCGATGTTCATGATGGTTCGGCGATGAGGTTCGGGTACAGCCAGGGGAAAGGTGTTGGACCACACGCGGGCGGCCCATTTTTAAACTTGCGGAACGGCGGGATTGTACCAAACCGTGCTTTCTTCCCGGGCTCAAACGGGCGGTCTGCGTCGGTGTTTGTCCCTATGCGAAAGGGGCTGGCGCGGCCTTCTCCCGTCAGTCGCCCGCTTCGCCTCATGGCGCGAGTGTGCCCCTACTTCCGGCTCTTCCTGATCTGCTCTTCGAACGCGAGGTCCAGCTTGCTGGCCTTGCGGACCTTTTGCTGCGGCCCGTAAGCGTCCACGAATGCGACGAAGGCGTCGAGCGCGAGCGGGTCGCAGAGCGGCTGCCCGGCGCCCGCGGTGCGATCCACCAGATAGAACAGCCCGCCCGGCATGCCCACGGCGGCGTACTGCGGATTCCCGCTGCGCGTCTTGAGACGCTCGACGGCGTTGACTGCGCGGGTGGTGCGTGCCATAGGAATCGACTCTCCTTGAAGTTGGGCGGGCTGGTGGTGGATCGCTTACTTACTGACTCAGGTACACGAACTTGCCGCCGCGGATGATACCCATCACGCTCGCGCGCTGGTCGAGCCCCACGTGGTCTTTCGCGCTCGTATTGACGACGCCGTTGGGCACCACGAGTTCGTGCGCGTGCTCCAGTTCGTTGCGCAACGCCACGCGAAATTCGGTCGTGCCCGGTTGGGCCGTTTTCAGCGCACGGGTCACGGCGTCTTCGAGGCGCGGATAAACGCCTGCTGCGTCGCCCGCGAACTGGGTCACCGTGCCCGGGCCGTACTTCGCCTCATACGCGTTCACGAACGCGAGCGCGGCTTTCTTCGCCGGATGATCCGCAGGCAGCGTGCGCGCCACCACCACGGGCTGCGTGGGGAACAGCGTGCCTTCCACGTCCTTGCCGCCCAGCTTGATGAACTCCGGCGTGGCGATGCCGTGTGTCTGATAGATCGGTCCCTTGAAGCCGCGCTCGACGAGCGTGCGCTGCGGCAGCACCGTCGGCGTGCCTGCGCCGGCGATCAGCACGGCGTCGGGCCTGGCGGCCATCAGCTTGAGCACCTGGCCCGTCACGCTGGCGTCCGTGCGGTTGTAGCGTTCGGTCGCGACCACCTGGATGTGGCGCAGCTCCGCGAACTTCGTGAACTCGCTGAGCCAGCTGTCGCCGTAGCTGTCCGCGAAGCCGATGAAGCCCACCGTCTTCACGTTGTGGTTAGCCATGTAGCGGGTCATCACATCGGCCATCGCGCGGTCGGTCTGCGCCATCTTGTAGGCCCACACGCGCTTGCCTTCCTGCGGCTCCACGACGG
Source organism: Paraburkholderia kururiensis (assembly GCF_034424375.1). Taxonomy (NCBI): domain Bacteria; kingdom Pseudomonadati; phylum Pseudomonadota; class Betaproteobacteria; order Burkholderiales; family Burkholderiaceae; genus Paraburkholderia; species Paraburkholderia kururiensis. The sequence continues at coordinate 5,180,412 of NZ_CP139965.1, forward strand.
AGGCCGAGCCGATCAGCGTGATCATCGGCGTCTGGCTTTCGGCGACGGGGTCGAGCGCCGCGAGCGCGGCCGGCGTGATGTTCGGGCCGACGATCACGTCGACGTGGTCTTCGTTGATGAGCTTGCGGATGTTGCGCACGGCGGCGCCGGGGTCGGAGCCGTCGTCGAGCACGATGTACTGCGCGTTCTGGCCGGCGATGGTCTTCGGCCACATCAGCATGGCGTTCTTGCTCGTGATGCCGATGGCGGCCGCGGGGCCGGTGCTCGAGAGGTCGATGCCGACCTTGATGTCCGCGCGGGCAGCCGTGGCGGCCAGCGCGCAGGACACGACACACGAAGCGGCGGCCGCACGGGCCAGCGCACGCAGGGGCTTGAACGACGTCATGAAGATCTCCAGGCAGGTTTTGGAAATGGTGGCTGCGGCGGCGTCTTTTTTTCGTGGGACGGCGCGGCCGCTTTTGCGTTGTTGTCGGGCTGTCGTGAATCTATCTCGGCGAAGGCGGGGCGCGTTTCAGTGCCGGCGGCTCATCGTGCGACTCACAGTTCGTACGTCTCATGCTCGCCCTTGAGCGCCTGCTCCACGAGGCGGCGGTTCAGGCTGGGCGAGAGCAGCTCGACGAGCGTGTAGACGTAGCTGCGCAGGTACGCGCCTTGTTTGAGCGCCACGCGCGTCACGTTGCCGCCGAACAGGTGCCCCACGGGCATGGCCCGCAGCTGGCGGTCGCGCTCGGGGTTGAAGGCGATGTCGGCCATGATGCCCACGCCGAGCCCCAGCTCGACGTAGGTCTTGATGACGTCGGCGTCGATGGCTTCGAGCACGATGTCCGGCGACAGCCCGCGCAGCTGGAACGCCTGGTCGATGCGCGAGCGGCCCGCGAAGGCATTGTCGTAGGTGATGAGCGGAAATTGGGCCAGATCGTCGAGTGAAAGCGACTTGCGGGCGAGCAGCGGGTGGTCGGGCGGCATGACGGCTACGTGGTGCCACTGGAAGCACGGCAGCGACACCAGGTCCTTGTAGCCGGCGATGGCTTCCGTCGCGATGGCGAGATCGGCCTGATCGCGCAGCACGAGTTCGGCCACCTGGGTGGGACTGCCTTGCAGAATCGAAAGGTGGACCTTCGGGAACCGGCGCTTGAACTCGGCGATGGCGGCCGGCAACGAGTAGCGCGCCTGCGTGTGGGTGGCGGCGATGATCAGGTTGCCCTGGTCCTGGGCGGCGTAGTCCTTGCCGACGCGCTTGAGCGTCTCCACCTCCTGCAGGATCCGCTCCACGGAGGCGAGTATGATGCGGCCCGGCTCCGTAAGGGAGCGCACCCGCTTGCCGTGGCGCGTGAAGATTTCCACGCCCAGCTCGTCCTCCAGCTCGATGATCGCCTTCGAGACGCCCGGCTGGCTTGTATACAGCGCCTTGGCGGCTTCGGTGAGGTTGAAGTTCTGGCGGACCGCCTCGCGGACGAAGCGGAACTGGTGCAGGTTCATTTATAACCTCTCCGCATATCAAAAGAATTTTTAAGTCGTTTGGAATCTAAGGGCAGTTTATTACGATCTATCAAACTTTTCCAATATGGATATCTGTTTTTGTCATTTGCAAATGAGCCGGCGCCGTGGGCCGGCTTGCAGCGCTGGCAGGCACCATCATCCGGGCGCGGCGTAACCGGAACGTCGCGTTGAGTGCAACTGAGCAACCCTGGGGTCCCCGAATGTACCAATACGATCAGTACGACCAGACCATCGTCGACGAGCGCGTCGCGCAGTACCGCGACCAGGTTCGCCGCCGGCTGTCGGGCGAATTGAGCGAAGAAGAGTTCCGCCCGCTGCGGCTGCAGAACGGCCTGTACATGCAGCGCCACGCGTACATGCACCGCATCGCCATTCCCTACGGCAACCTGCGCAGCGACCAGCTGCGCATGCTGGCACGCATCGCGCGCGAGCACGACCGCGGCTACGGCCACTTCTCGACGCGCACCAACATCCAGTACAACTGGATCAAGCTCGAAGAGACGCCGGACCTACTCGCGAAGCTCGCCTCGGTGCAGATGCACGGCATCCAGACCTCGGGTAACTGCATCCGCAACATCACGGCCGACCAGTTCGCCGGCGTGGCGCCCGACGAGATCGTCGACCCGCGTCCGTGGGCCGAAGTGCTGCGCCAGTGGTCCACGTTCCACCCCGAATTCGCCTGGCTACCGCGCAAGTTCAAGATTGCCGTGAGCGGCTCGAAGGAAGACCGCGTCGCCGTGCAGATTCACGACCTCGGCGTCTATCTGAAGAAGAACGAGGCGGGCGAAGTGGTGGCCAGCATCCTGGCGGGCGGCGGTCTGGGCCGCACGCCGATCGTCGGCGCCATCATCAGGGAAGACCTGCCCTGGCAGCATCTGCTCACGTACTGCGAGGCCGTGCTGCGCGTCTACAACCGCTACGGGCGCCGCGACAACATGTACAAGGCGCGCATCAAGATTCTCGTGAAGGCGCTCTCGCCCGCGAAGTTCGCGCAGCAGGTGGAAGAGGAGTGGCAGCACCTGAAGGACGGCCCGTCCACGCTCACGCGCGAAGAAGTGGAGCGCGTGGCGCAGTACTTCACGCCGCCCGCCTACGAAAAGCTCGCGGACACGGACGCGTCCTACGAAAAGCATCTGCTCGAGAACCGCGCCTTCGCGCGCTGGGTGGAGCGCAACGTGCGCCCGCATCGCGTGTCCGGCTACGCGGCCGTGACGCTGTCGCTCAAGCGCACCGGCACGGCGCCGGGCGACGCCACGGACACGCAGATGGAAGCCGTGGCCGACTGGGCCGACCGCTTCTCGTACGGCCAGATCCGCGTCTCGCACGAGCAGAACCTGATTCTCGCGGACGTGAAAAAGCGCGATCTGTTCGAGCTGTGGACCCTCGCGAAAGAGCAGGGCTTCGCCACGCCGAACATCGGTCTGCTGACCGACATCATCGCGTGCCCGGGCGGCGACTTCTGCTCGCTCGCGAACGCGAAGTCGATTCCGATCGCGCAGGCCATCCAGGAGCGCTTCGACGACCTCGACTACGTGCACGACCTCGGCGACCTGTCGCTCAACATCTCGGGCTGCATGAATTCGTGCGGCCACCATCACGTCGGCAACATCGGCGTGCTGGGCGTCGACAAGGACGGCGCCGAGTGGTACCAGGTGTCGCTCGGCGGCGAGCAGGGCATGGGCGCGCAAGGCGCGCGCCTTGGCCGCGTGATCGGCCCGTCGTTCTCGGCCGGCGAAATGCCGGACGTGGTGTCGAGCATCGTCGATACGTTCGTCGACAACCGCATCGACGGCGAGCGTTTCATCGACACCTACAACCGCATCGGCATCGCGCCGTTCAAGGAGCGCGTCTACGCGTCGCGCCAGCCGGCTCACGCGTAAAAGCGCAGCACCGAAACGAGGATAGACAGTAAATGGCCTGGATCATCAGAAACCGCGCGGTAGCCGAAGACAACTGGACGGTGGTGCGTCCCGCCGAAGACGGCTCGCTGCCCGCCGTGGACGCGCTGCCGGCCGGCAAGGTGCTCGTGCCGCTCGCGCTGTGGAAGAGCGAGCGCGCCGCGCTGAGCGCTGCACGTTCCGCAGCCGAACTTGGCGTGTGGCTCGCGCCCGATAGCGAACCCGCCGACATCGCCGGCGACTTCGAACATATCGCGCTCATCGGCATCGACTTTCCGGTGTTTCGCGACGGCCGCGGCTATTCGATCGCGCGGCTTCTGCGCGAGCGCTACGGCTACAAGGGCGAACTGCGCGCCATCGGCGACGTGCTGCGCGACCAGCTCAACTACCTTTCGCGCTGCGGCTTCGATTCGTTCGCGGTGCGCGCCGACAAGGACATCCACGACGCGCTGAACGCGTTCACGGAATTCACGGTGCAGTACCAGTCCGCCGTCGATACGCCGCTGCCGCTGTTCCGTCGCCGTGAGGCTGGCGCGGCTGCCTCGACAGCCGCGGCGAAGGCGGGCGCATGAGCACCGCGACGAACGTGGCCAACGCCGCTGGCGCCGCACGGCAAGCCCCGACGCCCGAACTCGCCGCGAAGATTGCGCGACTCGACGCGCTGCTCGATTCCATCGCCGCGCGCCACGAGCGCGTCAAGTTCGCGAGCAGCCTCGCGGCCGAAGACATGCTGCTCACGCACGCCATCCTCTCGCGCGGCGTGTCGATCGGCATCTTCTCGCTCAACACGGGGCGCCTGCATGCGGAAACGCTGGGCATGATCGATCGCGTGCGCGAGCGCTACGGCTACGAGATCGAGCAGTTTCATCCGCAACAGGCCGCCGTCGACGAATACGCGGCCGCGCACGGACTCAACGCCTTCTACGAGAGCGTGGAACTGCGCAAGCGCTGCTGCGAGATTCGCAAGGTGGAGCCGCTCAACCGCGCGCTGGCGGACGTTTCCGCCTGGGTGACGGGCCAGCGGCGCGAGCAGTCGGTGACGCGCGCGGAACTGCACGAGGAAGAGCACGACGGGGCGCGTAATATTGCGAAGTACAACCCGCTCGCGGACTGGACCGAAGCCGACGTCTGGGCTTATCTGCGAGCCTTCGATGTGCCGGTGAATCCGCTGCACGCACGCGGCTACCCGAGCATCGGCTGCGAGCCGTGCACGCGCGCCGTGCGTCCCGGCGAAGACAGCCGCGCGGGACGCTGGTGGTGGGAGTCGCGCGACACGAAGGAATGCGGCCTGCACATCACCATTCCGATTGCGACGGCGAGCGAAAACGCTTCCGCCTGAAGCCGGACCGAAGAAAAGATTGAAGACCCTGTGCTGCGGGCCAACCGCCCGCAACACGAACGAACGAAGGACCCGAACATGAGCACGACGCTCGATTCCGCTGTTGCCGCGCCGCTTCCGAATACGGCGAACCGCATGGACCATCTCGACTGGCTCGAAGCCGAGTCGATCCACATCCTGCGCGAGCTGGTTGCCGAGTGCAGCAAGCCGGCGCTGCTGTTCTCGGGCGGCAAGGACTCGGTCGTGGTGCTCCACCTCGCGTTGAAGGCGTTCGGCCTGGGCGCGAATCGCAAGACGTCGCTGCCGTTCCCGCTCGTGCACATCGACACGGGCCACAACTACGACGAAGTGATCGACTTCCGCGACCGCCGCGCGCAAGAAATCGGCGCGCAACTCGTGGTCGGGCACGTCGAAGACTCGATTCGCCGCGGCACGGTGCGTCTGCGTCGCGAAACGGATTCGCGCAACGCGGCGCAGGCCGTCACGCTGCTCGAGACCATTGAAGCGCACGGCTTCACGGCGATGATCGGCGGCGCGCGCCGCGACGAAGAGAAGGCCCGCGCGAAGGAGCGCATCTTCTCGTTCCGCGACGAATTCGGCCAATGGGATCCGAAGGCGCAGCGCCCGGAACTGTGGAGCCTCTACAACGCGCGCCTGCACGCGGGCGAACACCTGCGCGTGTTCCCGATCTCGAACTGGACCGAACTCGACGTGTGGCAATACATCGCGCGCGAAGGGCTCGAACTGCCGTCCATCTACTACGCGCATCAACGCGAGATCGTGCGCCGCAACGGCCTGCTCGTGCCCGTCACGCCGCTCACGCCGATGCGCGAAGGCGAGACGAGCGAAACGGCGCTCGTGCGTTTTCGCACCGTGGGCGACATCAGCTGCACGTGCCCCGTGGAAAGCGATGCCGACAACGTCGAGAAGATCATCGCGGAGACCGCGGTGACCGAGATCACCGAACGCGGCGCGACGCGGATGGACGACCAGACCTCCGAAGCCGCGATGGAACAGCGCAAGAAGCAAGGTTATTTCTGAAGCACACGAGGACGAAGCAATGAGCACCGCAATCCACCAGCCTGAAGACCTCGGCGTGCTGCGTTTCATCACGGCAGGCAGCGTCGACGACGGCAAGAGCACGCTGATCGGCCGCCTGCTTTACGACAGCAAGGCCGTGCTGTCGGACCAGCTCTCCGCGCTGTCACGCGCGAAGAACAAGCGCACCGTGGGCGACGAGATCGATCTCTCGCTGCTGACGGACGGCCTCGAAGCCGAGCGCGAGCAGGGCATCACGATCGACGTCGCGTATCGCTACTTCGCCACGGCCAAGCGCAAGTTCATCATCGCCGACACGCCGGGCCACGAGCAGTACACGCGCAACATGGTGACGGGCGCCTCCACGGCGCACGCGGCCATCATTCTGATCGACGCCACGCGCGTCACGTTCGAAAACGGCGAGGCGCAACTGCTGCCGCAAACGAAGCGCCACAGCGCTATTGTGAAGCTGCTCGGTCTGCAGCACGTGATCGTCGCGATCAACAAGATGGACCTCGTCGATTTCAGCGAAGCGCGCTTCAACGAAATCCGCGACGCCTACGTGGCGCTTGCGCGGCAACTGGGTCTTGCCGATGTGCGCTTCGTGCCGGTGTCGGCGCTCAAGGGCGACAACATCGTGACCGCGAGCGAGCGCATGCCGTGGTACGCGGGCGAGCCGCTGCTCGACGTGCTCGAAGCGCTGCCCGTGGAGCAGGCCGCGGGCGACGCGCTGCGTTTCCCGGTGCAGTGGGTGGCGCGCCAGGACGGCAGCAGCGCCGACGACTTCCGCGGCTACATGGGTCGCGTGGAAGCCGGCGAGGTGAAGGTGGGCGATACGATCGTCGTGCTGCCGGCGGGCCGCGAGGCGACGGTTGCCGAGATCATCGCGCCGGTGCCCGGCGGCACGGCGGCGGTGGAGCGCGCGTTCGCGGGCCAGACCGTCACGATTCGCCTTGGCGAAGACGTGGACGTCTCGCGCGGCGACACGTTCGTGCTGCGTACCGATGCGCCCACGCCCGCGAAGAAGCTCGAAGCCGACCTCTGCTGGTTCGACGAAGAGCCGCTCTCGCCGCAGCGCAAGTACCTGCTCAAGCAGACCACGACCACCGTGTTCGCGCGCATCGGCGCCGTGAAGCAGGTACTCGACGTGCACACGCTCTCGCACGCAACCGACCGCGCCGATCTCGCGATGAACGACATCGGCCGCGTGGCGCTCACGCTGCAAAAGCCGATCGTCTGCGATACCTACGACGCGCATCCGGGCACGGGCGCGTTCGTGCTGATCGACGAAGCGACTCACCATACCGTGGCCGCTGGCATGATCCGTGCGTTTTCTGCCTGAGTGAAAATGACGGGGCGCGATGGCGCGGAACATGCGCGGCGCGCCACCGAACACGGTCAGACGGAGTTGAAGGAAAACATGGGCAAGGTGTACTTGATTGGTGCAGGGCCAGGGGCGGCAGACCTCATTACGGTGCGCGGCGCGCGGCTTCTGGGCACGGCGGACGTGGTGCTGCACGACGCACTCGTCGAGCCGGCCATGCTCGACTACGCACCGCAGGCGCACAAGATCGCCGTGGGCAAGCGCTGCGGCCAGCGCTCCACGGCCCAGCACTTCATCAACAAGCAGATCGTCGACGCCGCACGCGAGCACGCCGTGGTGGTGCGTCTCAAGGGCGGCGACCCCATGCTGTTCGGCCGCGCCGACGAGGAAATGCGGGCGCTTGACGCGGCCGGCATCGAGTACGAGATCGTGCCGGGCATTACCGCGGCGCTCGCGTCGGCGGCGGCGCTGCGCCGTCCGCTGACGCTGCGTGGCGTGGCGCGCAGCGTGGCGCTCGCCACGCACAGCCGCGCGCCGGATACGGAGGCGATCCGCGAGCAGGTCAACGCGGATTCGCTCGTCTTCTATATGGGCCGCGACAGCGGGCCGGACATCGCGCGTGAGCTGATCGATGCGGGCCGCGCAGCCGATACGCCCGTGGCCATCGTGGAAGCGTGCAGCACGGCACGTGAGCGCACCCTCACGCTCACGCTCGAGCGGCTTGCCGCGGGTGAAGCGCAGGCATGGCTCGATCCGCTGCAACCCAGTCTGCTGATGATCGGTGAAGCGTTCGCCGAGCGCGCGGCGTTGTTGCCATCGGTGGAAAAAGAAGGGGACGACGACGGCAGCGAAGGCGGCAGCAAGGGCCGCATGCGCTTTGCGGCGTGATGGTCAGCCGGCGCCGTCTGTGGGCGTGGGCGCGTTCGTGACCGCGAGGCAATAGCGCACGATCGCGTCCAGCACGGCGTCGTCTTCACCCACCGCGCCCACGCTGCGAATCACCACGCCCGGGTGCGCCGCCCGGCACTGCTCGATGATGGCAGGCAGATCCCGCCTCACATGGCCGCCCTGGCCGAAAAATACCGGCACGACCGTCACTTCGCTGCATCCTGCGGCCACCTGCGCGGCCACGGCCGCGGGCAGGTCCGGCGACATCAATTCCAGAAACGCGAGACTCACCGGCCCCGCCGCGCCATGCGCAGCGGCGAGCCGTGCCGCGAGCCGCTCGAACGGCTCGGCCCAGCGGGCATCGCGTGCCCCGTGTCCGAATAGAACGATGCCGTGTGCGCCCATGGCGGGAACTCCCGAGGAAGACTCAAGCGTTTGCCGTACCGCCGCGGCATCGATGCGGCGTTATGGCGATACGGCGTTCAGTGCCGATCCACCCACTTCAGCCCGAACAGGCCGAGGGCGAGATAGATCAGCCCCGGCGTGGCCGCGGTGATCGGCGCGGGCCACGTGTTCAGCGTACCGATGTGCGAGAACAGCGTGTTGAAGAGCTGGAAGCTCATGCCGAGCATGATGCCGCCGAACACCTTCATGCCCACCACGCCCGCGCGCGTGTGCAGATACGCGAACGGCATGGAGAGCACCAGCATCACGAACACCGCGAACGGGTAGAGCAGCTTCTTCCACAGCGCGATTTCGTAGCGCTGCGTGTCCTGATGGTTCTCGGTCAGATGCTGGATGTAGCGGAACAGGTTGAACATCGACATGCGGTCTGGCGCGACGAGCAGCACCGAGAGAATTTGCGGCGTGAGTTCCGAGCGCAGCGAGTATTCGGGCAGCGTGATCTGCCGCGCGCGGTACACGGGGTTCAGCGCGTCTTTGCTCTGGCCGTTCGGCGCGGCGACGTCCACCAGTTGCGTGTCGGTGACGTCGGTCAGCTGCCAGTGGCCGGGCGGCTGGTACACGCCGCTCTTCGCGATGCGCACGTTCGAGAGCCGGAATTTCGCGTCGAATTCGTAGATGCGCACGTTGCTGATGGTGGCGTCGGGCCGCAGTTCGCCCACGTTCACGAAGCGTGTAACCTGCTCGCCGTCGGCGCGTGCCGAAAGCGTGTCTTTCACCCACACGCCCGACTCGAAGTTGGTGGACACCGCGGAGCCTAGCGCTTCGAGCCGTACGCGTTCGGAAAGCTGGTCGGTGTAGGGCCCCACCACTTCGCCGATCAGATAGGTGATGAGCACGATCGGAATGCCGATCTTCAACAGCGAGCGCAGCGCCTGACCCGTTGCGAGACCGGAGACGCGGAAGATGGTGTATTCCGAATTCGCGGCCATCTGCGCGAAGACGTAGATCGAGCTGATGAGCGCCGCGACGGGAATGATCTCGTAGAAGCGCGACGGCGTTTGCAGCGCGACGCGCAGCACCGCATAACCGAACTTGTAGTTGCCGTGCCCCACCGAGTTCAGTTCGTTGATCAGGTCGAAGAAGAAGAACAGGCCCGAAAACGCGAACAGGATGAAGATGAACGTCAGGTAGACCTGGCGCGCGAAATACCGCTCGTAGATGCGCATGGGTCAGGCTCCCTGCGCCGTGCGGCCCGCGCGGCTGAAGATGGCGCGCGAGATCAGCGGGCGGTTGCGCACGCGCAGCCAGAAGATGAACACCACGAGCGCCGCAACGACGACGTGCAGCGCGACGAGCCCGACGCCGAACGAGACCTTGCCCTGCTCGATCCACGATTGCACGACGTTGAGCAGATTCGAGTAGGTCAGATAGATGAGCACGGCCATCACGAGATTGATGGTGCGGCCGCGGCGCGGGTTCTGGTAGGCGAGCGGAATGGCGAGCAGCATCAGATTGATGGCGATGAGCGGCAACCCTGCGCGCCACGCGATTTCCGCGAGGTTGTCGCGCGTGGGCTTGCGCAGCAGATCGAGTGTGGAGGTGCCCGTGGTGGTGGGCGTCGAGACGACAGGCTGGCTCTGTATCTTCACGCCGTAGCGTTCGAACTCCATGATGCGAAAGTCGGGGTGCCCCGGTTCGCCGTCGTAGCGTCGGCCGTTGTCGAGTACGACGAAGCGGTCGCCGTTCTTCTGCGTTTCCGTGTGGCCGTACTTCGAGACGATCACGTTGACCTTGCCGTTCTCCGTGCTCGTCACGAACACGTTTTCCACCTTGCTCTGGTCGGGCGTCATCTTCTCGATGAAGAAGACGCGGTGCGTGGTGGCGGATTCGCGGAACTGGCCGGGCGCGAGCAGCGAAACTTCGTCGCGCTGCTGAAAGCGCTGCCGGATCAGCTTGCTCTGCTGGTTCGACCACGGCCAGCCCACGAACGCGAAGAACACGATGAGGATGATGATGGGCGTGGCGAAGACGCCCACCGGTTTGATGAGACGCGTGAGGCTCACGCCCGAGGCGAGCCACACCACCATCTCGGAGTCTTTGTACCAGCGCGTGAGCACGAACAGGATCGACACGAACAGCGTCACGACGAGCATGACGGCGAGATAGCCGATTACGGTGAGTCCGATCAGCACCAGCACGTCGCGCGGGTCGATTTCGCCCGATGCCGCGAAGCCGACGATGCGGATCATCATCGTCGTCAGCATGATCGTGAGCAGCACCATGAACACGGCGCCAGCCGTGTACGCGAGTTCGCGCTGGAGGGAGCGTTCGAAGATCATTCTTGATGAGAAGAGCGGGAGGTTCTGGCACGAGGCCGCGCTTCGTGCGCCGGACCTTGGCAGCCGCCGCGGGAAAAATAGCGGATAATTGCGGCTTTCATCCTAAGCCCAGATTTTATCCGAGGACAAGCGCGATGGACTTTAGCATAAAAGCCTGTGATTGGAGCAAAGGGGCCCAGAGCGGGTTCCTGACCGGAAAATCGGACTGCGTCGTAATTGGCGTGTTCGAGTCGCAAAGTCTGTCGGGCGCAGCGCTCGCCATCGATGAAGCGACCAAGGGGCTCGTCACGCGCATCGTCAAGGCCGGCGATATGGAAGGCAAGGCGGGCAGCACGCTGTTCCTGCACGAAGTGCAGGGCATCGGCGCCTCGCGCGTGCTGCTGGTCGGCCTCGGCAAGCAGGATGCGTTCACGCAGAAGGCTTACGGCGAAGCGGTCAAGGCGGCGTGGCGCGCCATTCTCGGCACGAAGATCGTGCAGGTCACCTTCACGCTCGCGCAACTGCCCGTCAAGGAGCGTTCGTCGGACTGGGCCGTGCGCGCCGCTATTCTCGCGCTGCGCAGTGAAACGTACCGCTTCACGCAGCTGAAGAGCAAGCCGGACACGACGCCGCGTGCGCTCAAGCGCATCGTCTTCTCGGTGGATTCCGCCGACGAGAAAGCGGCGAAGGTCGCCGCGAAGCAAGGTGCCGCACTCGCCAATGGCATGGACCTCACGCGCGACCTTGGCAACCTGCCGGGCAACGTGTGCACACCGACCTATCTCGGCAACGTCGCGAAGAAGCTCGCGAAAGACTGGAAGCTCAAGGTCGAGGTGCTGGGCCAGAAGCAGATCGAAGCGCTGAAGATGGGCTCGTTCCTCTCGGTCACGCGCGGCTCGGTCGAGCCGCCGCAGTTCATCGTGCTGCAGTATCAGGGCGCGGGCGCGAAAGAGGCGCCCGTGGTGCTGGTCGGCAAGGGCATCACGTTCGACACAGGCGGCATCTCGCTCAAGCCGGGCGAGGCCATGGACGAGATGAAGTACGACATGTGCGGCGCGGGCTCGGTGCTCGGCACGATGCGCGCAGTCGCCGAAATGGGCCTGAAGCTGAACGTGGTGGCGCTCGTTCCTACATGCGAGAACATGCCCGCCGGCAATGCGACGAAGCCGGGCGACATCGTCACGAGCATGTCGGGCACGACCATCGAAGTGCTCAATACCGACGCCGAAGGCCGCCTCATTCTGTGCGACGCGCTCACCTACGCGGAGCGCTTCAAGCCGGCTGCCGTGGTCGACGTCGCCACGCTCACGGGCGCGTGCATCATCGCGCTCGGCCACCACAACGCGGGCCTTTTTTCGAAGGACGACGCGCTCGCGGGCGAACTGCTCGACGCTTCGCGCGAAGCCGACGACCCGGCCTGGCGCATGCCGCTCGACGACGAATACCAGGACCAGCTGAAGTCGAACTTCGCGGACGTTGCCAACATCGGCGGCCGTCCGGCGGGCAGCGTGACGGCAGCGTGCTTCCTGTCGCGCTTCACGCAGGCGTATCCGTGGGCGCACCTCGACATCGCCGGTGTGGCCTGGAAGAGCGGTGCCGCCAAGGGCGCGACGGGACGCCCCGTGCCGCTGCTCACGCAGTTCCTGATCGACCGCGCGGGGCAGTGACCGGCGTGGTATTGCACGCGGCACGCGGCGTGCGGCGCGCTCTGCCGCAAGGCCGCCGCGTGCGAGCGAGGAATGCGATGACGCGAATCGACTTTCATACGAACGTCGGCGATGCGCTGCTGTACGCGTGCCGACTGCTGCGCAAGGTGTATCAGGCCGGCCACCCGGCGGTCGTGCTCGCCGACCCGGCGCGGCTGCGTGCGCTCGACGGCCAGCTCTGGACCTTCGCGCCGCTCGAGTTCGTCCCGCATTGCATGGCGCAGAGCGCGCTGGCTGCCGAGACACCGGTCGTGCTCGCCTCGGACCTGGAAGGCGCGCCGCACTATCAGGTGCTGGTGAACCTGGGCGCCCACGTGCCGCCCCAGTTCGCTCGCTTCGAGCGGCTGCTCGAAGTCGTGGGCAACGCGCCCGAGGAACTAACCGCGGGGCGCGAGCGGTATCGCTTCTACCGCGATCGCGGCTATGCGCTGAACAACTACCGGCAGGAAGGCTGAGCGCGGCACGTGCATGCCGGGCTCTGCGCGCCGGCATGCATCGTGCGCGGCTTTGTTTGCCGCCAGCTACAGCGAAGGAGGGTGATCGTGTCCAATCATGACGACACTTCGATTCCGATGCTCGACGACGTTGTCGTGCCGGGCAAGCCGGAACACGCACGCGCTACGCCGCCGCACGGGTTGCCCGACGCGTTCGTGCCCGCAGCAGGCGCAGCGGTGGACGAGCCGCTAGAGCCGTCGGCCATGACGGGCTTCACGACGCATGTCGACGACGTCGTCGAGCCGCGCTTCATGGAGCCGTCGCTGGGTGAGATTCCGGTCCTGAGCGAACGGTTAGACGAACCCGCAGGGGAACGCGCAAGCGTGCAGCCCGATGAAAACGCGGAACACGCGTTGATCGAGCGATTGCGCGGTCGCTGCATGGACTATCTGACCGGTGAAGGGCGCGGCCTCATCGAGGCGCGTTGCCGCGAGGCGATGCAGGAGCACGCGAACTGGCTGGTCGGCACGGTCGTGCGCGAGGTCGCGCTGGCGCTCGAAACCGAGATTGCGGGCTGGGTAAAAGAGGCGGTGGAGGCGGTGCGCGAAGAACGCGCCCATCAGTCGGCCCCGGCTGATCGGCCCGGACCACCTATAGGGCACTGAGGCGCACTTCTCCGCTTATCGGCGGTGCCCACTCAGCGACACTGCGCGTTACTTCAAAGAAAGAATCCAGGTGGCGAGCGTCGCGGCCTGATCCGGCGTGAGCTGCGTGTTCGCCGGCATCGGCACGCGGCCCCATACGCCGCTGCTGCCGTCGGTGATCTTGTGGGCGAGGTAGGTGGCGGCGTCGCTGCGCGACGCGTATTTCAAGGCGATATCGTGAAGCGCGGGCCCCATGACGGGCCGCGTCATGGCGTGGCAGCTCGTACAGTTCTGCTGCTGTGCAAGCGCAAGACCCTGCGACGCGACCTGTTCCCCGAACACCGCGCCCGGCGCCGCCAACAGGCCCGCCAGCGCAGCGGCCAGTGCGGCTACTGCATGCGACTCTCGTTTCATTATGGTCTCCGCCGGGACGATCGCCCGACTGTGGTGGTCGCATTATAAGAGCAAAGGGGCGCACGGTTTCCCGTGCGCCCCTTCTTGTATGGCCCGCGCAGTGCGTGCCGCCGTAGTCGCGGCACGCCGGCGTTCCGGGACCGCCCGCTTGTGCGATGCGACCCGGCGCCGACGCGCTTCGCGTTAGCCTGTCACCGCGCCCTTGTTCGCCGGGCGCGCAAGCGCTGCGTACTTCGCGAGCACGCCGCGCGTGTAGCGCGGCGCCGGCTGCTTCCAGGCCGCGCGGCGGCGCGCCAGTTCGGCGTCGTCGACGTTGAGCTGCAGCAGCAGCTTGTGCGCGTCGATGGTGATCGAGTCGCCTTCCTGCACGAGCGCGATCGTGCCGCCCACGAAGGCTTCCGGTGCGACGTGACCCACCACCATGCCCCACGTGCCGCCCGAGAAACGGCCGTCCGTGATCAGACCCACCGATTCGCCCAACCCCTTGCCGATGATGGCCGAGGTCGGCGCGAGCATTTCAGGCATGCCCGGACCGCCTTGCGGGCCGAGGTAGCGCAGCACCACCACGTCGCCCGCCTTGATCTTGTCGTCGAGGATCGCCTGCATGGCGCTCTGCTCGTCGTCGAACACGCGTGCCGGACCCGTGATGACCGGATTCTTCAGGCCCGTGATCTTGGCCACGGCGCCGTCTTCCGCGAGGTTGCCCTTCAGGATAGCGAGGTGGCCCTGCTTGTAGAGCGCCTGGTCGATCGGGAAGATCACCTTCTGGTCCGCGCGCGGCACCGAGGGCACGTCCTTCAGTTCTTCGGCAAGCGTCTTGCCCGTGATGGTGATGCAGTCGCCATGCAGCAGGCCCGCGTCGAGCAGGATCTTCATGACCTGCGGAATGCCTCCTGCCTGATGCAGGTCGGTGGCCACGTACTGGCCCGACGGCTTCAGGTCGCAGATCACGGGCACGCGGCGGCGGATGCGCTCGAAGTCGTCGATGGTCCATTCCACCTCGGCCGCATGCGCGATCGCGAGGTAGTGCAGCACGGCGTTGGTCGAGCCGCCCGTGGCCATGATCACCGACACGGCGTTTTCGATGGACTTCTTCGTGATGATGTCGCGCGGCTTCAGATCGCGCTTCACGGCTTCGACGAGCACGCGCGCCGATTCGGCAGCGGAGTCCACCTTCTCCTGGTCCGGGTTCGCCATCGTCGACGAATAGAGCAACGACATGCCGAGCGCCTCGAACGACGAGCTCATCGTGTTGGCCGTGTACATGCCGCCGCACGAGCCGGTGGTGGGGCACGCGTTGCGCTCCACGCCTTCGAAGTCCTCTTCGGACATGCGGCCCGCCGTGAATTCGCCGACGGCCTCGAAGGCCGACACGATGGTCAGGTCCTTGTTCTTCCAGTGGCCGGGGCGAATCGTGCCGCCGTACACGTAGATGCCCGGCACGTTCATGCGGGCGAGCGCCATCATGCCGCCCGGCATGTTCTTGTCGCAGCCGCCGATCACGACCACGCCGTCCATCCACTGGCCCTGCACGCACGTTTCGATGCAGTCCGAGATCACTTCGCGCGAGACGAGCGAGTACTTCATGCCTTCGGTGCCCATCGACATGCCGTCCGAAATGGTGGGCGTGCCGAAGGTCTGCGGATTGGCGTCCGCGCCCTTCACGGCGGCGACGGCGGCGTCGGTCAGCTTTTGCAGACCGGCGTTGCAGGGCGTGATGGTGGAGTGGCCGTTGGCGATGCCGATCATCGGCTTGTCGAAGTCGGCCTTTTCGTAGCCGATGGCGTAGTACATCGAGCGGTTCGGCGAGCGCGCGACGCCCTGGGTGATGTTCTTCGAGCGGCGGTTGTACGACATGGGGAGCTCCATAGGTTGCTGTTATGCGATGCCGGGCGGGCGCGAGCGCCCCGTCGCCGGCATGTGGCGAGAAGCATGCAGTTTCACGAACCGAATGTCCAATATATTATTGATGGCATATTAGGTCGCAAAACATATCAATCGATGCTCTCGACAACGCCCGATCTTCGTCAGTTGCGCTACTTCGTCGCCGTGGCCGAGGAAAAGCACTTCGGCCGCGCCGCGGCGCGGCTTTCCATGACGCAGCCCCCGCTGTCCCAGGCCATCCGCGCGCTGGAAGAGACGCTCGGCGTGGCGCTTTTCGCCCGCACGCGCCGCACCGTGGAACTCACGCCCGTGGCCGTGGACCTCTTGCCGGAAGTCAGGCGCCTGCTCGCTGCCGCCGACGGCCTGCGGCCGCTCGCGCAGAGCCTTGCGCGCGGCGAAGCCGGCGTGCTTTCGCTGGCGTTCGTTTCCACGGCCGACTACGGGCTGTTGCCGCTGCTGCTGCGCGACTTCGGCACACGTTATCCGCGCGTGCGCCTGCAGCTTGCCGAGGCGACGAGCGACGTGCAGGTCGACGAACTGGTGGCAGGGCGTATCGATGCCGGCCTCGTCATCGCGCCGCTGCCGCCGCGCCATGCCGCGCAGCTTTCGTATCTGCCGATTGCGCGCGAGCCGCTCGTGATCGCGATGCCCACGGAGGTTTCGGTGCGCGCGGGCGGCCCCGACGCCGACGGCTGGTGCGACACGCCCGTAAGCCTCGCCGATCTGGCTGACGCGCCGCTCGTGGTCTTCCCAAGGCGTTTGGCGCCAGGCTTTTATGACATCATTATGGATTGCTACGGCGCGGCCGGCCTGACGCCTCGCATCGGCCAGGAGGCCATCCAGATGCAGACCATCGTCAGCCTCGTGTCGGCCGGCATGGGCGTCGCACTGGTGCCGCAATCGCTGCGTAACCTGCGGCGCACGGGCGTGGTCTACCGGCCTTTGCGCGAGGCGGTGCCCGCCATCGAAACGGGGCTGGTGTGGCGCACGGCGCAGGTGAGCCCGGTGCTGGCCGGTTTCATCGACATCGTGCGCGCCCACGCGGCCACGGCGGGGCCGCCGGGATGAGCGGAGCGTTGAACGGCGAAGGGCGGTGGATCGGTGCCGGCGAACAATGTCGAGCGACGCTGGTCGAACCCCGCACGCTGCCGCCGGCGCGTCTGCCCGCTGTTGCCCTTTAGTCCTTATCTGATACTCACACCGATCGCGGGAAACCGACTCCACGATGCTGATCCACCCGAATTTCGACCCTGTAGCCATTCACCTCGGCCCGCTGGCGGTGCGCTGGTATGGCCTCATGTATCTCGTCGCGTTCATTGCGGCAATCGTCGTGGGCCGCCTGCGCCTGCGGCTGCCGTACGTCGCGGCGCAAGGCTGGACCGCGAAAGACATCGACGACATGCTGTTCTACGGCGTGCTCGGCACGATTCTGGGCGGCCGGCTCGGCTACGTGCTGTTCTACAAGGCGAGCTGGTACTTCGCGCATCCGCTCGACATCTTCAAGGTGTGGGAAGGCGGCATGTCGTTTCACGGCGGCTTTCTCGGCGTGACCTTCGCCATGGTGCTGTTCGCGTGGCAGCGCAAGCGCCACTGGCTCCAGGTGACCGACTTCATCGCGCCGATGGTACCCACGGGGCTCGCGGCAGGGCGGCTCGGCAACTTCATCAACGGGGAGCTGTGGGGGCGTGTGACGGACCCGGCGGCGCCGTGGGCCATGATGTTCCCGGGCGCCTCCAACGACGACGCGCAGTGGCTCGTCGCGCATCCGCAGCAGGCAGCCCAGTGGCACCTCGCGGACGTCTTCGCGCAATACCACATGCTGCCGCGGCATCCGTCGGAGCTTTATGAGATCGCGCTGGAAGGCATCACGCTCTTCTTCGTGATCATCCTGTTTTCGCGCAAGCCGCGGCCGCTCGGCGCCGTGTCCGCGATGTTCCTGATCGGCTACGGTCTGGCCCGCTTCACGGTGGAGTTTGCGCGCGAACCGGACGACTTCCTTGGCTTGCTCGCCCTCGGCCTTTCGATGGGCCAATGGCTTTCGCTGCCCATGATTCTCGTGGGCTGCGCGATGATGGTGTGGGCTTATCGCCGGCATGGCCGCGAAGCGGGGCGGCCGGCCGAGGCGAGTTGAACCGGGCTGGATTCAGGTGGACCGAACCGGCGTCACGTTGAGCCCACCTGATTTCGCGCCGTCACGCTGAAGCGGCGGACGGCGCAACGTTACTTCATCTGTACCGATCCCGACACGTTGACCGTCACGGTCGACGTACCGCCTTCCAGCGGCATCGGCGCGGCCTTCGCTTCCGCCGACATGGCGCGCGCGGCCATCATCATGACGGGCCTCGGCTGAATGCCACCGTACCCGACGTTGACCTCGCGAATCGAGTAGCTGCTGTAGCCGAACGCGCGCGCGGCCGACGACGCCTGGTCGCGGAACGACGCAATGGCTTCGCCCGAGAGTTTCTGTTCGGCGGCCCGGCGGGCTTCCGGCGAGAGCGAAAACTGCACGTTGCCCACCTGCATGCCGGAGGCGAGCTGCCCGGCGAGACGCGACGCCGCCGCAAAGTCGCGCGACTCCAGCACCACTTCCGTCCGACCGCGCCATGCCGAGATGCGGCCATCGCGGTCCGTGGACGGATAGATCGAGAACTGGCCGGAGCGTGCCGTCACGCCTGCCGTGCCCTTGGCCTGCTGAAGCGCGCGGTCCGCGTGCTGGTTCAGTGTGGTGGTGAGCGAGGCGGGGTCGCTTGCTTCCTGCTCGTAGAACATCGTGATTTCCACGACGTCCTGCGGGACTTCGGCGCTGGCCTGGGCAGAGAGCGACAGCACGCCCGCAGGCTGATAACGCGCGTCGCTTTGCGCCCAGGCGGCCGAAGGGACGAGCGAGAGGCCAAGCGGCGCGGCCGTGGCGAGCGTGATCGCGAAGGCAAGCGCAGTCTTTCTGGTCATTTTTGACTCCTTCTGAACGGGTTCTTCGCACCTTCGAATGCGTGCGCAGCGCAAGCGCGCAACGACGCGGCAATGTCGCGAGCGGAGGTGCATCCGCCGCGGCCCCGCGTGGCATAGCGCTTGCGTGCCGTTAGGCCCGCATCATGCGTGCGGGGTTCCCTGTCTCGACGATTGCGGCGGATGGTCGTGAATGCGACGGCGGCACGGCACTGCACTTCGTGTGCCGCCGGCTCGCATCACATGAGGTGCTTCGTGATGAAGCGCCACTCGGCTTCGGTGACCGGCGTGATGGAAAGCCGGTTGCCCTTCGCGAGCACGCGCATGTCGGCAAGCTCGGGGTGCTCGCGCAGTGCCGCGAGCGGAATCAGCGGCACTTTCTTCTTGAACACGACGTCCACCAGCAGCCAGCGCGGTTCTTCGCGACTCGACTTCGGATCGTAGTAGGGGCTCTTCGCGTCGAACTGGGTCGGGTCCGGGTAGGCCGTGGAGGAGACCTCGGCGAGCCCCGCAATGCCGGGCTCCGGGCAACTCGAGTGATAGAACAGCACGCCGTCGCCGATGCGCATCGTGTCGCGCATGAAGTTGCGTGCCTGATAGTTGCGAACGCCGGTCCAGGGCAGCGTGTGCCCGGGTGCGTTGGCGAGATCGTCGATGCTTGCTTCGTCCGGTTCGGACTTCATCAGCCAGTAGCGCATGAGTCGAAGTGAACGTCGAAAGTGAGCGTTGAAGAAAGAGGCGGTGCGGTAACGGGACCGCGAGACAACGAGGACGACAAGGCAACAGCCTGGGAGCGGCCGCAAGGCGACAGGCCGCAAAACAACGAGCCGCAAAGTAAAACGGCACCGGACTCTCGTCCGGTGCCGTTCGAATAGGTCCCCGCCTTAGCCGCTAGGCCGGCATCCTGAACCTGAGGTTCAGAATTGGTCGCAGTTAGCAGCACTTCGGGTACATCAGACAGAGTGACGCGCACGCCCGTGCTACAAATTTCCGCAACCGTGCACATGGCATTGGTTCAAGGAATATATGACCTTGGCGAACCAGGCAGGGAAGCTGACTAAACCTGTTTGAAACCGTTGCTGCTCAAACCGCTTTTTCGCGCCGCTGCAACGCGGCCGGTTTGTTGAAGAGCGCAGTATATATGGATTGAACGCGCTGTGTTCAATACTGCCGTTCAACTTTACTGCACGCCGTACTGTTGAATCACAGTACCCAGCTGCTCATTCATCTGGCGCATTGTACGCCGGATTTCTTCGGCGGGGAAAGCTTCGCCGTGGCGCACGCTCGTCTGCAGGCGCAGCAACTCGGATGCGAGCGAAAGCGCTGCCATGACGGCGATGCGGTCGGTGCCGCGCACGTTGCTGTGCTCGCGCACCTTCGACATTTCCGCATCCACACGTGCCGCCGCTTCGATCAGCGCGGGCTCCGTTTCAGGCGAGCAGGCGAGGCGATAGTTCTGCCCGAGAATCGACACTTCGATCAGTTTCGTGCTCATGCGTTTTCTCCGTGGCGCGCTTCGTGAGTGCCCGAAGCCGTTTCACCGTGCGCGTGGTGTCCTTCTTCGCGTTCTTCTTCCTGTTGCGACGAAGCGAGCAGATCGAGCTGGTTGTCCGGTTCGCCCTGGCCCTTGGCGCGCGGCAACTTTTCGAGGATGGCGTTGAGCCGGACCTGCGCGTCGTCAATCTTCGCCGACAGCGTGTCGCGCTCCGCCTGCAGCGCGTTGCGTTCCTCGCGCAGCTGTTCGATTTCGGCGCGCGCGCCATCAAGTTGCGCGTGCAATTGCGCGACCTGCTCTTCGAGCGCGTGACGCGCCTCGTGGTGCTGCTGATTGATTTCTATCAGCCGCCCGATGTTCTGGGAGAGTGTTTCGAGTTCGTTGAGCATGTGCTGCGTCCTCTAAAGGAGGGCATTTTAGCGCGGAATGCGCGCGCTTCTGTCATCTGTGTCGTTTCGAGACGTAACAGCCGGCTTCCTGCTGCGAAGCCCCCGCAACGCGCGTCAGCGGAACGCGAAATGCGTGCCGGCCCTTGCCGCAAGGCACTTTTGTGCAGTCCCCGCCGCTGCGGCGCTTCTTCGTACTCCCTTGAAGACGATGCTTGTCGCCGCCGATTTGACACCTTCCGCTATCACGTTCTTGACCATCCTTGACAGTTTTCGCGGTCTTCCTTGATGTCTCCCCGCCATGTCCCGGCACCGCCCAGGGCTTCCTTGACGCTCGCGCGTACGCCTCCTTACACTTGCCGCACTCTGGTGCCCGCGCCTGCGCCCAACGCAAGCGCGGTTAAACGGGAAACAGGGAGCGAAGTCCGGCCCCGGACGCGTCAACCTGTGCTGCCCCCGCAACGGTAAGCGACTGCACGCGCATCACATCGCGTGCCTATCGATTCGACGTGCGCCGCCGACGATTCCATCCGTCGCGCGGCGTGCCTGCAAGCCACTGCGCACACGTGCGTGGGAAGGCGAATCGATGCGTCGTCAGCCCGGATACCGGCCAGAGGGCGAGGCGCGCTGCTTCGCCAGCATTGCCGGCACCGGCTGCGGCCCTGGCGGATTGTCTGGCGTGGGTGCGTGCCTCATGACGCATCGGCTTCGCGGGGAGCGAAGCCGGGCACGCTACCACAGGAAAATCGCTCCATGCTTACCCCTCTCGCCCGCGCGACGCTGCTCGCCCTGACGGGCTTGCCGCTGGCCGTCCTGGCCCAGACGCCTGCGGTATCGGCCGGGCCGTCGAATCCGGATACTGCCGCGACCACGGACACACCGCCCATCGCACCACCGGCAGCCTCTGCTTCTGCTGCGGCCGTAAGCACCCACGCAAAATCACAGCCCTCGCCGACCGCCGCTGCCGGCGATCGAACGCTCGCCCCCGTCGTCGTTACCGCGGATCGCGGGCCGCAGCGACTCGCCGACGCCATCCCGCAGACCACGCTGTTCGACGCCCAGGACATCGCCGACACCACGCAGCACGACCTGCCTGGCCTGCTGCAATTCGCGCCCGGCACGCAGATCGTGCGCAACGGCGGGCCGGGTTCCACGGCCACGCTCTTCATGCGCGGCGCGGACGCCACCGAATCGCTCGTGCTGATCGACGGCGTGCGCGTGGATTCGACGAGCCTCGGCAGCGCACAGATCGCGCAGATTCCGCTCGACCAGATCGATCACGTCGAAGTGGTGAACGGCAACGTGTCGGCGCTCTATGGGTCCGGCGCGATCGGCGGCGTCGTGCAGATCTTCACGAAGAACGGCGGCAGCTACCCGCCGCGCTTCAACTTCGAGACCGAATACGGCAGCTATCACACGCAGCGCCAGCAGGTGGGCGTGTCGGGCGCGCTCGATGCCGAGGGCAAGACGACCTTCAGCGTGTCGCTCGCGCGCGCGAAGGACGACGGCTTCTCGTCGATCAACCCGGCGCTCGTGCCGGCCGTGAACCCGAACGCGAACGGTTATCTGAACGAAAGCGCGTCGGCGTCGCTGCGTCACACGTTCAACGAGCGCTGGGACGCCGGCGTGCGCTTCTTCCAGTCGAACGGCAACAGCAGCTTCGACAACCCATACGGCGCGCCTACCGATCTCAACAATCTCTACACGAAGGTGCAGCAGGCCTCGGTGTTCGCGAACGGCAAGGTGACGGACTGGTGGACCACGCACCTCGTCGCCGCGATGGGCAACGACCGCAGCCAGACCGCGCTCAACGGCGTCTATACGGACCATTTCAGCTCGGACAACCGGCAGTACACCTGGCAGAACGACTTCATGCTCGCGCCGCAGCAGAAGATCCAGCTGGGCTACGAGCATCTGGACCAGACCCTCGATTCGAACCAGTACAGCGCGCCGAACCGGCACGTCGATTCCGGCTTCGCGGGTTATACCGGGCGCTTCGGACGCAGCCAGTTCCAGGCCAACGTACGGCGCGACCAGTACTCGGATTTCGGCGGCGCGAACAGCTACTACCTCGGTTACGGCTTCGACATCACCCCACGCTGGAAGGCGACCGCAAGCTGGTCCGACGCGTTTCGCGCGCCCACCTTCAACGACCTGTATTACCCGTACTACGGCAATCCGGCCATCCGGCCCGAGCGCAGTCACTCGGTCGAAGCGGCACTGCAATATGCGTCCGACGCGTTCGGCCTCATGCGGCTCACCGCCTTTCAGACGCGCTACTCGAACCTGATCCAGGCCGCGCAGGTCTTGCCCGGCGTCTACATGGCCGAGAACGTGGGGCACGCGAAGGTGCAGGGGCTCGAAGCCTCGTGGAGCGGCCATGTCGGCAAGACCGACCTGCGCGCCGCACTGACGCTGCAAAATCCCGTGGACGAAGACAAGGACACCGACCTCAACCGACGTGCGCGCCGCTTCGCCTCGTTCACGGCGAACCGCAGTATCGGCAGCTGGCGGGTGGGCGGCGAGTGGCTCTTGAGCGGCGCGCGCAACGACAGCGGTTCGAACCTGGGCGGCTATGGCATCGTGAATCTTTCGGCGCGCTATAACATCACCCGGTCGTGGTACGTTGCCGCGCAGATCCAGAACCTCTTCGACAAGGACTATGAGCTCGCCTACACGTACAACACGCCGCGGCGCAGCGCCTACCTCACGCTGGGCTGGCAGCAGCAGTGAAGGGCGGCGATGAACCGTCTCTTCATGCCCACCGCGCCCGGCATGACGGCGAAACGCGCCGTCGTGGTCTGGGCCGTGCTCGCCGCGCTCGCCCTCGCGGTGTTCGTGGCGTCGCTGCTGATGGGCAGCGTGCCCGTTACCGGGCGTGACGCGCTCGCTGCACTGCTGCCCGCGCGTTCGCACGGCGCCGACATCGCAACGGAGATCGTCCGCACGCTGCGGCTGCCGCGCGCGCTGGCGGGCTTCGCATGCGGCGCGCTGCTTTCGATGGCGGGCGCGCTGCTTCAGGTGCTGCTGCGCAATCCGCTCGCGGAGCCGTATGTGCTCGGCGTTTCCGGCGGCGCGGCGGTGTTCGCGCTGCTCGCGCTGCTCGCCGGGGCAGCCTGGTGGATGGTCAATGCGAGCGCGTTCATGGGCGCGCTGCTGTCGATCCTGCTCGTGCTCGGTCTTGCGCGTCGCGAACTCTGGCGTGGCGAGCCGCAGGACACCTCGCCGCGTCTGCTGCTCACGGGCGCCGTGATTGCTGCGGGATGGGGCGCGGCCATCACGCTGCTGCTCACGCTGGCGCCGGACTCGCATCTGCGCGGCATGCTGTTCTGGCTGACCGGCGAGCTCAACGGCGTCGGCATGCCGTGGTTCACGCTGGTTGCGCTCACTATCGTGCTGGTGGTCGTAGTGCCCGTTGCACCGCAGCTCAATGTGTTGCTGCGGGGCGATGCCGCCGCGCAGGCGTTGGGCGTGCCCGTCGTGCCGCTGCGGTTGCGCGTCTATCTCACGGCGTCGCTCGCTGCGGCGGCTGCCGTGACGACGGGCGGCACCATCGGCTTCGTCGGGCTCGTCGTGCCGCACATGCTGCGGCTCGCGTTCGGCAACGACCAGCGCATGCTGTTGCCCGCGGCGGCGCTCGCGGGCGGTGTCGCCGTGATGGCCGCCGACCTCGTCGCGCGCACGGTCGTGGCGCCCACGCAGTTGCCCGTGGGCGTCGTCACCGCGCTGGCCGGCGTGCCGGTATTTCTGTGGATGCTGTTGAAAAGGCGGCACCGATGAAAACCGCTTTGTCCACTCGCGTCGCGCTCACCGCGCACGATCTGACCTTGCGCGCGGGAACGCGCACGCTGCTCGACGGCTTCACGCAGACCTTTGCTGCGCACGAAATCTGGTGCATCGCCGGGCCGAACGGCGCGGGCAAGACGACGCTGATCTCCGCGCTCGCGGGGCTCGTGCAGCCCGCGGCGGGACACCTCGCGCTGGACGGCGCGCGCCTCGCGGACTGGCCGCCCGTTCAACTGGCGCAGCGTCGCGCGCTGATGCCGCAAGACATTCACGACGCGTTCAGCGCGAGCGTGCTCGACGTGGTGCTGCTGAACCGCTATCCGCATCTGGCCGGATGGGGTTGGGAGCGCGAGGCCGATCGCGCCGCGGCGCATGCTGCGCTCGACCTGCTCGGGCTTGGCCACTTCGCCGCGCGCGACGTGCTTTCGCTCTCGGGCGGCGAGCGGCAGCGCGTGGCGCTTGCCGCCGTGCTGTGCCAGGACGCGCCGCTGCTGCTGCTCGACGAGCCGCTCTCGCACCTCGATCTGCATCATCAGATCAGTTGTCTCGACGCGCTTGTGGCGTGGGCGCGGCAAGCCGCGCGAACGGTCGTCTTTTCGTCCCACGATCTGAATCTTGCGCGCCGCTTCGCCACGCATGCGCTGCTGCTCGATGGCGAAGGCACGTGGCATGCGGGCCCGGCATGCGAGGTGCTGACCCCGCAGCGCGCAAGCCGGGCGTTCGGCTACCCGCTCGTGCTGATTCGCGACGGCCCGCACGAAGCGTTGATCCCGGCGCTGCCGGCGGAGAAGCTGTCCCGATGATCCTCGCGCGTGTTGGCGGTCTCATTCACTCCATACGGGCGACGCCCGATTGCCCCGCGTATATCGGCATGGCTTCATCTGCCCGATCCACCTCGTTTCGCTCATGTTGCCGCTGGTCTTGCGGCGTCCTGCATCAGGCTTCACGGATTCTTGTCGACCCATCATGACTTTGCTATCAACCGCATTACCCGTCGTCGAGCCGCTCGACCAGTCGTTGCGCGACCGGCTTCAGCATCTCATCGACACGCGCACCAAGCCGCCCGGCAGCCTCGGGCGCCTCGAAACGCTGGCGCGCCAGATCGGCATGATCCAGCGCACCACGCGGCCCTCGGTCACGCGGCCCGCACTTATCATCTTCGCGGGCGACCACGGCATTGCGCACGAGGGCGTGAGCCCTTATCCGCAGGCCGTCACGGCGCAGATGGTCGCGAACTTTCTCGCGGGCGGTGCCGCGGTCAACGCGTTCAGCGGCGTGGCGGATCTCGCGCTCGAAGTGGTCAACGCCGGTGTGGCGACGCCGCTCGATACGAGCCCGAACCTCGTCGACATTCCCGTTGCGCGCGGCACGCGCAACTTCGCCCACGAGCCCGCCATGACGCGCGACGAAGCGCTGGAGGCAATGCGCGCCGGCGCCGCGCGCGTGCGCCATCACGCGGCGCTCGGCACGAACGTGATCGGCTTCGGCGAGATGGGCATTGCGAATACGTCGTCGGCTGCGTGCTTGATGAGCCGGCTGTGCGGCGTGTCCATCGACGAATGCGTAGGCCGCGGCACCGGCCTCGACAACGCCGGCCTCGCGAAGAAGCGCAACGTGCTGGCGGCGGCGCTCGAACGTCACCCTGTATCGGGCGATCCGCTCGACGTGCTCGCCACCTTCGGCGGCTTCGAGATCGCGATGATGGCCGGCGCCTTCCTCGCCGCCGCCGAAGCGCACATGGTGATTCTCGTCGACGGCTTCATCGCGACGGCCGCGCTCGTCGTGGCCGACGCGATCGCGCCCGACGTGCGTGAGTACTGCGTGTTCGCGCATGCCTCGAACGAGGCCGGGCACCGGCGCATGCTCGACCACTTCGGTGCGCGTCCGTTGCTCGCGCTCGACATGCGGCTCGGCGAGGGCACGGGCGCGGCGCTCGCGGTGCCGCTCTTGCGCGCGGCCGTCGCGTTTCTCAACGAGATGGCGAGCTTCGAGTCAGCCGGCGTGTCGGACCGCGATGCGTAAGCCGGCAAGCCCAGCCGCGCGATACGCGATGCGCGAGCGCGCATCGGGCGCATGCATCGGCATACTTCGCGAGCCGCGCATGAAGGGAGCGCCCCGCTGATGAATCCGCTGGCGGAACTGCGCTACTTCTTCACGGCACTCGGCTACTTCACGCGCGTGCCCGTGCCGCGCTGGGTGGGCTACGAGCCGCAGTGGCTTACCGCGGCGGCGCGCTATTTCCCGCTCGTGGGCGCTTGCGTCGGCGCGCTGGGCGTACTCGTTTATCTGGCTGCGTTGCGCGTGTTTGGGCCCGGCGTGGCCGTGCTGCTTTCGATGACGGCCACGCTCGCCATGACCGGCGCCTTCCACGAAGACGGTCTCGCCGACTGTTGCGACGCGTTCGGCGGCGCGTACCGTCGCGAGGACGTGCTGCGCATCATGCACGACTCGCGCATCGGCGCGTTCGGTGCCATCGCGTTGTTCGTGGCGCTCGCGCTCAAGTGGCAAACCCTCGTGACGCTGGCCGTGCCGCAGGGGGCGTCGGCCTCGTCCATGACTTCTGCGGCGTTGACGCCGTGGCGTCTTGCGACACTGATGATCGCGGCGCACGCCGTGAGTCGTGCCTGCGCGGTGAGCTATCTCGTCACGCTCGACTACGTGCGCGACGAAGGCAAGGCGAAGCCCGTGGCGCAACGCATGAGCGTGACCGCGTGGCTCGCTGCGTGCGCGTTCGCGTTGCCGTGGCTCGCGTGGTTCGTCTGGCCCGACTGGCGTGAGGGCGTCGCAGTGATCGCGCTGCTCGCCGTGCTGCGTTACGCGTTGGGGCGTTACTTCGTGCGCCGCATCGGCGGCTATACGGGCGACTGTCTTGGCTTCGCGCAGCAGGTGTTCGAAATAGCGCTCTACCTCACCGCGCTCGCATGGATCTCGTTCTGATCCGCCATCCGGCCGTCGCTGTGGAGCCGGGCGTCTGCTACGGCAACAGCGACGTGCCGCTCGCCGCCGACGCGGCAACGAGCGCCGCCGCGTTGACGTCGCGACTGGCCGCGCTCGATGCGCCGCCGCCGCACGTGCTGTTCACGAGTCCGCTGTCGCGTTGCGCGCACGTCGCGCACGTGCTCGCGATGAATGCGGGCTGCGATTTGCGTACGGACGCGCGGCTCGCCGAAATGCACTTCGGCGCATGGGAGTTGCAGCGTTGGGATGCAATCGATCGCGCCGCGCTCGACGCCTGGGCCGCCGACTTCGAACACGCGCGCGAGCATGGCGGCGAAAGCGTGGTGCAGTTCA
This sequence comes from Paraburkholderia kururiensis, assembly GCF_034424375.1. Classification (NCBI taxonomy): domain Bacteria; kingdom Pseudomonadati; phylum Pseudomonadota; class Betaproteobacteria; order Burkholderiales; family Burkholderiaceae; genus Paraburkholderia; species Paraburkholderia kururiensis. The sequence continues at coordinate 5,208,109 of NZ_CP139965.1, forward strand.
CGACGCGAGTAAGCGCATGGTTCGATGCATCGGTCGATGCGGGTTCGGCTCGCGAGCACACGGTGCAACCTGCGGCGCAAAGCACGGCGCTGTGGGCGGTCACGCATGCGGGGGTGATTCGCGCCATCGCGTCGCGTGTGCTGGGGTTGCCGCTCGCGCACTGCATGAAATGGCCGCTCGCGTTGCCGGCGGTGGTGTGGCTCAGAGGTGACGCGCTGGATTCGCCGTGGGCGCTCGTGCGGTGGAATGTTTGAACGCGTGACGTCCGCGGCACCGGCGTTCTCGCTCAATTCCCATCCTCTCGCGACTACTTCGCGCTGCCGGGCCGCCTCGACCGCGCCCGTTCCAGGTCCTCGCAAAGCAGGGCCGCGCCTTGCGCGAGACGCGGCCCCGGCCGGTCGATCAGATCGCCGTCGATGGCAAAGAGGTTGTTGCGTGCCACCGCCGTGATGGCCGGCCACGCCTGCCATCGATCGAGCCCGGGAAGCCGGCCTCGCGGCGTCGTGGCGCCGGGCGCGGCCGTGACGATAGCTTCCGGGTTGGCCGCGAGCACCGCTTCCGTCGAGACGGTCGGCACCACGGGCGCGAGGTTCGCGAAGACGTTGCGTCCGCCGCATAGCGCGATGACGTCGCTCACCGTGTCCGTGCCGTTGAGCGTCATCAGCGGCTGGTCCCACACCTGATAGAACACGCTCACCACGGGCTTCGCCGCATAGCGCGCACGCAGGCCGTCGATCTCGCGACGGTACGCGTCGGCTGCGGCCTGTGCCGTTGCGCCCGTGCCGAGCAACGTGCCGAGCTTCACGAGCGTGGCGGGCACGTCGTCCACGTGATGCGGCGCGTTGAAGTAGAGCGGCACATGCAGTTCGCGCAATCGTTCGATTTGCTGCTGCGCGTTGCCGTGCCGCCAGACCACGATGAGATCGGGCTTCAGCGCCGCGATGCGTTCGAGGTCGAGCGCCTTGTTGTCGCCCACGCGCGGCACGTTCTTCGCCTCGGGCGGGTAGTCGCTGTACGACACCGCGCCCACCAGCTTTGCGCCGCCGCCCGCGGCGTAGATCAATTCGGTGACGTGCGGCGCGAGGCTCACCACGCGTTGCGCGGGCGCGTCGAGCGTGACGGCTGCGCCGGTGTCGTCGGTCACGGTGAGGGCCGCGTGCGCAGTCTGGGCGGCGGGGAGCACCAGAGTGGTGAGCAGCAAGCCTGCCGCGGTTCGCCGTGAGCCCGTGCTGCGCGACGCGAAGGCGCGGACGGAAACGGTGGTCGCGCAACGCAAGCGAGCGACCGCGTGAAGCCTGCGGAAAAAATTCATCGGTTGAGGGCGAGCACGTCGACGCTCGCAGCGAAGTGTTGTTCGAGACGTTGCCATTCGTCGGCATCGGCGGGCAGGCCGATACGAATGCTCGGCACGTCGTGCGGATTCGCAGGATGCCTGAATAATCGCGTCCAGATGCCGCGTTGCGCGAGTGCGTGATGCAGCGCTTCGGCGCGCGGGTCCGCGGTCCAGGTGAAGAGCGGCGTGCTGTGCGGCGCGAAACCGTGCCTGCGCAGCAGGGCGGTCAGCCGCGCGCTCTCGTCGGCGAGGTGGGCGCGCATGCGCGTTTGCCAGGCGATATCGGCGAACGCGTGCATGACCGCGTGTCGCGCAGGACCGCTCACGGTCCATGCGCCGAGTCTTGCCGCAAGCTCGTGCAGCAGCGCTGGTTGCGCGAGCACGAAGCCGCAGCGCGCGCCCGCGAGTCCGAAGAACTTGCCGGGCGAACGCAGTACGACGAGCCCGGGTTGCGCAACGTGCGGCGCGAGCGAGACGGGGCCTTTGTTGTCGCCCGAGGCATCGGTAAAGGCATCGGCAAAGGAATCAGCAAACGCTTCGTCGACGACAAGCGTACCGCCCCGCGCCACGAGCTGCGCGTGCCAGCGAAGCAGCACGGCTGCGTCGAGGCGCACGGCGGTCGGGTTGTTCGGATTCGCGACCATCACGTGACGGATGCCCGCAGGCAGCGTGTCCCACGACGTATCGAGCGCGGTCACCTCGTGGCCCGCGCCGGCGAAGGCGGGCGCGTACTCGCCGTAGGTCAGCGCGGCGATGGCCACGGTCGCGCGCGGCAACAGCGCGGGCAGCGCGCGGATGGCGGCCTGGCTGCCGGCCGTGGGCTGCACGTGGGCGGCGTCGGGCGCGCCGTAGTAACGCGCGGCGCTAGCGGCGAAGGCGGGATCGTCTTCGTCGGGCAGGCGGCGCCACGCGTCGGCGGGAACGGGCGGCACGGGATAGCCGTGCGGATTGATGCCCGTCGAGAGATCGAGCCACGCGTCGTGCGGTATGCCGTAGCGGCGCGCGGCTTCGTGCAGATTGCCGCCGTGGGAGATGCGCGGCGTTCCGGCGGGGTACTCGCGGGGCGGCATCGGCATGTCAGCCATGCGCGCCCACGCTCAGAAAGGCCAGCACGATCAGCATGGCGAGCCACAGCAGCGTGGTGCGTTCCACTAGCGTCAACGCGGCACTGACGTGCGCGGCGCGCGCCGTGTCGCCGTCGCCGAGCGCGGGCCGTTCCTCCATCACGCCGTGATAGACGGCGGGGCCGCCCAGCCTCACGTTGAGGCTGCCTGCGCCGGCCGCCATCACGGGGCCCGCGTTCGGGCTGTCCCAACGCGGCGCCTGCTCGCGCCAGCAGCGAATCGCCGTGCGCGTGTCGCCGAGCAACGCGTAGCTCGCGGCGGTGAGGCGCGCGGGAATCCAGTTCAGCACGTCGTCGATGCGGGCTGCGGCCCAGCCGAAGCGCAGATAGCGCGGCGTGCGATAGCCCCACATCGCGTCGAGCGTGTTGGCCAGCCGGAACGCGAGCGCACCGGGGCCGCCTGCCACCGCGAACCAGAACAGCGCACCGAAGATCGCGTCGTTGCCGTTTTCGAGCGCCGATTCCACCGCTGCGCGCGATACCGCCGCCTCGTCGGCCTGCGTGAGGTCGCGCGAGACGACGTGCGAGGTGAACACGCGCGCCGTTTCGAGATCGCGTCGCGCGAGGGCGTCCGCGATGGGGGCGATGTGGTCGCGCAGACTGCGGGCGCCGAGCGAGAACCACAGCAGCGCCACATGCAGGGCACAGGCGAGCGGCCAGGGCAGCGCGACCGTGAGCCAGGCCGCGACGGCCACAGGCGGCACGACCGCCAGCGCCCACGCGAGGATGCCGGCGAGCCGGCCGCGCCAGCCCGTGTTGAAGCGCGCTTCGATGCGCATGGCGAGCTTGCCGAACGCGACGAGCGGATGCGCACGACGCGGCTCGCCGAGCCGCCGGTCGATCACGACACCGAGCGCGGCAAGCGCGGCGGCCAGTGGCAACGGCAGGAACAGCATCGTCAGTGCCCGCCTTTGAGCACGAGCGGCAGGCCGGCCACCATCAGCGTGGCGTGTGCGGCAAGCGCGGCGATGCGCTGGTTGAGGCGGCCCAGTTCGTCGACGTAGTGGCGCGTCACCGCGCCGAGCGGCACAACGCCGAGGCCGATCTCGTTGCTGACCACGATCACTTTGCCCGCGGCCTCGGCGCACGCCGCGACGAAGGCGTCGAGACGCGCCGCTGCGTCGTCGCGCGGGGCGGCACCATCGGGCGGGCAGAGCAGGTTGACCAGCCAGAGCGTGAGGCAGTCGATCAGCACGCAGCGTTCGGGTTGCGCCGCGGCGGCGAGCGCGCCGGCAAGATCGAGCGGCGCTTCCACCACCTCCCACTGCGCGGGCCGCCGCGCACGGTGATGTTCGACGCGTGCGGCGAATTCGTCGTCGGCGATCTGCGCCGTGGCGATGTAGGTGACGGCGAGGCCGCTTGCCGCGGCAAGCCGCTCGGCGTACGCGCTCTTGCCCGAGCGCGCGCCGCCGACGATGAAGGAGAGGTCGCGCGAAATCATCGCGTGATTGTACCGGCTGCGCTGCGGGCACCGGCGCTTCGGAATTCGTGCAGGGCGATGGGATAATGCACGGCGCCGCGAGGCGCCTCGTGCACCGAATGCGCCTCAGTTTTCTTTGTCGTTTCCTTTGCCGTCCGCTTCCCGTTCCTTCCATGCCGATGACCGTTCCCATGCCGCCAGGGCTGCGCGTGCCGCGCGGCACGTTGATGATCCAGGGCACCACGTCCGACGCCGGCAAGAGCACGCTCGTCGCAGCCCTGTGCCGGCTCGCGCGTCACGCGGGCGCGCGCGTGGCGCCGTTCAAGCCGCAGAACATGGCGCTCAACAGCGCCGTGACGGTGGACGGCGGCGAGATCGGCCGTGCGCAGGCGTTGCAGGCGGTGGCCGCGGGCATCGACGCCCACACGGACCTGAACCCCGTGCTGCTCAAACCCACGAGCGACTGCGGCGCGCAGGTGATCGTGCATGGCCGCGTGCGCATGAATCTGGATGCGCGCGCCTATCACGACTACAAGCCGGTGGCGCGCGAGGCGGTGCTCGCGTCGTATGCGCGGCTGCGCGAGCGGTACGACACGATCTTCGTGGAAGGCGCGGGCAGTCCGGCCGAGATCAACCTGCGGCAAGGCGACATCGCCAACATGGGGTTCGCCGAAGCGGTGGATTGCCCGGTGGTGCTCGTGGCCGACATCGACCGCGGCGGCGTGTTCGCGCATCTGGTCGGCACGCTCGCCTGTCTTTCGGAGAGCGAGCGCGCGCGCGTGCAGGGCTTCGTCATCAACCGTTTTCGCGGCGACGTGAGCTTGCTGCAACCGGGGCTCGACTGGCTGGAGGCGCAGACGGGCAAGCCTGTGCTCGGCGTGCTGCCGTATCTGCACGGCCTCACGCTGGACGCCGAAGACATGCTGCCGCGCGACCTGCATCGCCGCGCGCAGACGAAGGGCGGCGCGGTGCTGCGTGTCGTGGTGCCGGTGCTGCCACACATCAGCAACCACACCGACTTCGATGCGCTGCGCGCGCATCCCCAGGTCGAATTCAGCTACGTGCGCGGCGGCAGTCCGCTGCCGGCGGCGGACCTCGTCATTCTGCCGGGCTCGAAGAACGTGCGCAGCGACCTCGCGTGGCTGCGCGAGCAAGGCTGGGGCGAGGCGCTGCGGCGGCATCTGCGCTACGGCGGACGCGTGATCGGTATTTGCGGCGGCATGCAGATGCTGGGCCGCGAGATTGCCGACCCGCACGGCGTGGAAGGCGTGCCCGGCGCGGACGAAGGTTTGGGCTGGCTCGATTTCGCGACCACGCTCACGCGCGAGAAGACACTCGTGAACGTCCGCGGCTCACTCGCGCTGCCCGGCGCCGCAGCGGTGTCGGGCTACGAAATCCACATGGGCGTGACCGAAGGCGCCGCTCTCGAGACACCGGCATTGCTGCTCGACACGGCAGAAGGGGGCCAACGTCCCGATGGCGCCCTGTCGGCCGACGGCCAGATCCTCGCGACCTACGTGCATGGCCTCTTCGATACACCGGGCGCGTGCCAGGCGCTGCTCGCCTGGGCGGGCCTGGCTAGGGTGGAAGCCGTGGACTACGCGGCGTTGCGCGAGGCGTCGCTGGACCGGCTGGCGGATACGCTGGCCGGGCATCTGGACCTCGCACGCCTGATGGCGGCCATCCGCTAGCTCGGCAGGGGCTCATTCGTTCCTGTTGAGAAACAATCTGCGCCACGGCAGCGGTTTTTTGTCGCATACGGTTCGAATATAGTGCGGGACATCGACGCCGCCCTCCGGCGTCCGCCCGTCCAAAGGAACCGCCATGAACTCCACCCGTACCGCCGATGCCGCCGCGCTGATCCTGCGCCTCGCGCTCGGCGTCCTGTACCTCGCTCATTCACTGCAAAAGATTTTCGTCTTCACGCTGCCCGGCACGGCCGCGTTCTTCGTGTCGCTGGGGCTGCCGGGCTGGCTCGGCTACGTCACGGCGTTCATCGAACTGGCGGGCGGTATCGCGCTTCTCGCCGGTTTCCAGGTGCGTTGGGTCGCGCTCGTGCTGCTGCCCTTCATGCTGGGCGCGACGTCTGCGCACCTGCACAACGGCTGGGGCTTCGCGTCGCCGCACGGCGGCTGGGAATATCCGGCGTTCTGGGCCGTGACGCTCGTGGTGCAGTCGCTGCTGGGCGGCGGGCTCGCCGCGGTGTCGGGCTCGCAGGCCAAGGCGGCGCGAGGAGCCGTCGCCGCCTGACGGTTTCGATACGCCGCCGCGGCGCCGCCGCACCGCATCGAAACGCAAAACGCGAAGGCCGTGTCTCCCGCGAGGGAGCACGGCCTTCCTGTATTTCGGTCGCGCGTTCGAACGGCCCCCTTCCCCTTGCTCGATGCCGCCCGCGCGGCGGTCAGTACAGCACCATCTGCGTACAGCGGAAGAGGGCGATGGTGCGGCCGTCCGGGCCCGTCACCTTCGCGTCCCATACCTGCGTGCTGCGGCCCAGATGGGCCGCCGTGGCTTCGGCGCGGATGGTCCCCTCGGTCGCGGTGCCGAGGAAGTTGCTCTTGAGTTCGACCGTGGTGAAGTTGCGCGCGGCTTCGGGCAGATGCGCGAGGCATGCGTAGCCGCAGGCGGTGTCGGCCAGCCCGATCACGGTCGCCGCATGCAGAAAGCCGTTGGGCGCGAGCAGCTCGCCGCGCACCTCCAGTTCCGCGACGAGCCGGTCCTGCTCCACCGCGACGGTGCGCACGCCGAGCAGTTCGGGCAGCCGGCCGCGTTGCCGCTCCCGCAGAAAATCGGTGGTCATGTTCGCGCGCAGCTTGCTCATCGGGTCGTCTCCATGCTCCAGGCGGGTGGCCGGATGGTCGAATGACCGCGGCGGGGCTTCGGCGCGGCCAGTTTTGCCGATATTATCAACGGCTATACGGCAATCCGCTGCGGAATGGGCCAACGTGGGTGGCCATGCGGCAGGCGCGCGGTTTCTGGCCGCAGGCAACGTCCTACCCGACGCAGCGACGAGCCGGCGCAGGCGACGGCAAACCGGCTGGCGGTACGCCAGCCTTCTTGACGGGAGTTTTCATGACGGTGATTGTGGTGGCGAATCCCAAGGGCGGCGTGGGCAAGAGCACGCTGTCCACCAATCTGGCGGGCTATTTTGCGGCGCAAGGCGAGTGGGTGGCGCTCGCCGATCTCGACCGGCAGCAGTCGGCGCACGCGTGGCTCGACCTGCGGCCGGCGGGGTTGCCGCCCATCGAAACCTGGGAAGTGGATCTGGATGTGCCCGCGAAGCCGCCGAAGGGGCTTGAGCACGCGGTGGTGGATACGCCGGCGGGGCTGCACGGCAACCGTCTAGGCGTGGCGCTCGAACTCGCGGACAAGGTCATCGTGCCGCTGCAGCCGTCGCTCTTCGACATTCTCGCGACCCAGGACTTCCTCGAGCGGCTCGCGAAGGAAAAGGCTGTGCGCAAGGGCTCGATCCAGGTCGGCGTGGTGGGCATGCGCGTGGATGCGCGCACGCGCTCGGCGGACCAGCTGCACCGTTTCGTGGAAGGGCTCGATCTGCCCGTGCTCGGCTATCTGCGCGATACGCAGAACTACGTGCAGTTGGCGGCGCACGGCCTCACGCTGTGGGACGTTGCCAAAAGCCGTGTGGAGAAGGACCTGGAGCAGTGGCAGCCGATCCTCGAATGGGTGAACGCTGCCGGGCGCTAATCGAGGCGGCTAATCGAGGCGGCTAAGTGAGGCCGCTAATCGAAGCCAATGAGTGAGGCCACTGAGCGAAGCCGCTGATCCGCTCAGCTCCAGCTTTGCGTGGGCACGTGGTCGCGGCTGCCCTTGATGCGGTTGTGCTCGTCGACGAACACGAGATTCGGCTTCCAGCCCGCCTGGAGTTCGGCTTCGTCCACGGCCGCGAACGCCGCGATGATGACGAGGTCGCCCAATTGCGCGCGCCGCGCCGCCGACCCGTTCAGCGAAATCATGCCGCTGCCGCGCTCGCCCTTGATCGCATAGGTCGAAAAGCGCTCGCCGTTGTTGATGTTCCAGATGTCGATGCGCTCGTTTTCGACGATGTTCGCCGCTTCGAGCAGGTTTTCGTCGATGGCGCACGAACCCTCGTAGTGCAGTTCGCAATGCGTGACCACGGCGCGGTGGATCTTCGATTTGAGCATGTGGCGTTGCATGTTCGTCTCCCTGCTGCGCTGTCGCGTCAGATTTCGAGGTTGTCGATGAGGCGCGTGGCACCGAGCTTCGCGGCCGTGAGCACGACGAGCGGCGCCTCGGTATCCGCGGCGCCGGGCGGCAACAGATCGGCGCGCTTGCGCACGGCCACATAGTCCGGTTGCCAGCCGCGGCTCGCGAGCAGCGCCATCGCTTCGCGCTCGATCTGCTCGAAATCGCGCCGGCCCTCGAGGATGGCCTCGCGCACCTGCTGGAGCGTCGCCGCGAGTTGCGGCGCTTCGGCGCGCTCGACCGGCGAGAGGTAACGGTTGCGCGAACTGAGGGCGAGGCCGTCGGTGTCGCGCACGGTTTCCGCCGCGACGATGTCGACCGGCAGCGCGAACTGCTGGCACATGGCGCGCACGATCATCAGCTGCTGGTAATCCTTCTTGCCGAACACGGCCACGCGCGGCTGCACGCACGACATCAGCTTCATTACCACCGTGCAGACGCCCTCGAAGAAGCCGGGCCGGAATTCGCCTTCCAGAATGTCGCCGAGGTCGTGCGGCGGACGCACGCGGTATTCCTGCGGCTGCGGATACATGTCGCGCTCCGTGGGCGCGAACAGCACGTACACGTTTTCCTTCTGAAGCTTCTCGATGTCGTCTTGCAGCGTGCGCGGGTACTTGTCGAAGTCCTCGTTCGGGCCGAACTGCAGACGGTTCACGAAGATGCTGGCCACCACCGGATCGCCGTGCTGGCGCGCGAGGCGCATCAGCGAGAGGTGCCCTTCATGCAGGTTGCCCATGGTGGGCACGAAAGCCGTGCGGTTCTGGCCGCGCAACTGGTCGCGCAATTCCTGGATGGAGCTGATGACTTTCATGATCGGACTGAGTGGATTCGCGCGATGCGGGTCGGAACGGTGGCTGCAACGGGCGCGCCCCGTGGCGGCTCCGTGTCTGCGGGTATCGGCTCCGTGCGGCGCGCGAGGGCGGCGGGACGGCGTCCGAAGCGCCGGATTGTAGTCGATTTGCCTCTCTGACGCACCGATTCGAGGCATGCCTCGGTTCGGTGCGGCGGCGGTGCGGCACGCCGCGCCGACAGCGCTTCGAACAGGCGAAAAATCACGCCGCCGCGAGCATCAAGCCGGCAAGTACGCGAGCCGCACGTAGATGGGCGCGAACGGCTCGGCCTGCGTGATCTCGATCAGCGACTCGCGCGAAAGCTCCAGCATCGCGATGAAGTTGACCACCACCACCGGCACGCCGCGCGTCACGTCGAAGAGCTCCGAGAATTCCATGAACCGCGCGTTTTGCAGCCTGCGCAAAATCACGCTCATGTGCTCGCGCACCGAAAGTTCTTCGCGCGTGATCTTGTGGTGCTGCACGAGCTTCGCGCGCTTGATGACGTCGGCCCAGGCGGCGCGCAGGTCGTCGCTGTTCACGTCCGGAAAGCGCGGCGTGATGCTCTGCTCGATGTAGACCTCGGCGCGCAGGAAGTCGCGGCCAAGCTGTGGCAACTGGTCGAGGCGCTGCGCCGCGAGCTTCATCTGCTCGTATTCGAGCAGGCGCCGCACGAGTTCGGCGCGCGGGTCTTCGGCTTCCTCGCCCGTGTCGGCCTTCTTCACCGGCAGCAGCATGCGCGACTTGATCTCGATGAGCATGGCCGCCATCAGCAGATACTCGGCGGCAAGTTCGAGATTGGTGTGGCGCAGCTGGTCGACGTAACCGAGATACTGTGCCGTGACTTCCGCCATGGGAATGTCCAGCACGTTGAAGTTCTGCTTGCGGATCAGGTACAGCAGCAGGTCGAGCGGGCCTTCGAAGGTTTCGAGAAAGACTTCGAGGGCGTCCGGCGGAATGTACAGATCCTGCGGCACCTTGAAGAGCGGCTCGCCGTACAGACGCGCGAACGCCACGCCGTCGACGGTGTCGGGCGTGGAATCCGTAGCGGGGGTGGCGAGCGCGGCGCCTTCGTCCGGCGTGCCGCTGTCCGCGGCCGACATCAGAAGTTCTGGTAGTAGACGTACGGCGTTTGCTTCACGCGCGAGGCCTGCTGGTCGGCGCGTTCTTCGAGGTCGATGGGCTGCTTGTCCCACAGCAGTGCACGGCCGCGGCGCTGCTCTTCTTCGAGGGTGGGCTTTTGCTGCTTGAGCTGGTTCAGGAACTGGGTGATATCCGACTGATACATGGCACGTCGTCCGTCAAGTCCGTCAAAAAGGCTACCGGCGGCCCGTCGGCTCCGGCGTGGCCGGCCGCCGGTGATCCGTCGATTCTCGTGTGGCGCGTAATTTTACCGCAAGCGCCGGGCCGAGGAACAACCGGCGGGCAGGCGCGTCCAATCGCCCGCGTGCGGCGGCGCCCGGCCATGCGCGCCCGGTGTGCAGCGCGGGCCACGATGTCGGCCCATGCGCTCAACGACAGGGGCGATGTGGTCAAATACAGCACTTGTGCCCGGCATGCCCGTGGCGCCGGCGCGGCGAGCGCCGCCACTGCTTCTGCTTCAACTGAAACGAATTCAACAACGGCCGCAGGGAGGTCCCGTTTGGCGGGGTGTGCAATCGAACCGTCACGTAGGCGAAGAGCATGGACCATCGCGGCGCGGGTCGCGGCGTGCTTTGTGCTCGTGTTCTGGGGCGCGGCGCATGCGGCGTCGCGCGCGTACGACGTGGACGTGGAGGCCTCGCCGCGCTCGGTGCGCAAGCTGCTCGAAGCGCATCTCGACATCGTGCGCTTCGCAACGCGCAAGGACATCTCGGACGACCAGTTCGACTTTCTCGTCACCGCCACGCCGCAGCAGGCGCGCGACCTCGTGGCGACCGACGGCTATTTTTCGCCCGTGGTGCGCACCGACGTGCGCACGGTGGACGGCAGAAAGCGCGTCACGGTGTTCGTCGACCCCGGCGAGCAGACCACGATCTCGTCGGTTTCGCTGTCGTTCAAGGGACCTATCCTGACCGAAGACCCGGCCCAGGAGAACACGGCGCGCTTCGCGTTCTCGCTGCACGAGGGCGACGCGTTCTCGCAGTCCGGCTGGGACGACGCCAAGAAGGCCGCACTCAAGGCGTTGCAGGCGCGCCGCTACCTGGGTGCGAAGATCGCGCAGTCCGAGGCGCGCATCGATCCGCAAAAGCACGACGCGAAGCTGTCGGTCACCTTCGAGAGCGGCCCCACCTTCACGATGGGCCCGCTCGACGTGTCGGGTACGCGCCGCTATCCCGAGCAGATCGTGCGCGACGTGAACCCCGTGTCCCAGGGCGACATCTACGACGCCCAGCGCATTCGCGAACTGCAGCGCCAGTTGCAGAACACGCCGTACTACGCGAGCGTGGCCATCGACGTCGACAACGACACCAGCAAGCCGCTCGACACGCCCATTCACGTGAAGGTGAGCGAGTACCCGTACAACAGCTTTCGCGGCAGCGTCGGCTACTCCACCGATACCGGGCCGCACGTGCAGGGCTCCTATTCGTACCTCGACACGTTCGGTCGCGCGTGGCCGTTTTCCGTGGACGGCCGCATCGACCAGATCCAGCAGTACGGACAGATCGAACTCGCCATGCCGCCGGGTCCGCGCGCGTGGACCAACAGCGCGCTGGCGTCGTACACGAGCACCGACGTGTCGGACACGCACATCTACAGCGCGCGTGCCGGCTTGCAGCGCACGCGTACGTCGCAGCGCATCGACTACGGCTACTCGATCCTCTACTACCAGGACCGGCTGACGCAGAACACGGGCGCGCCCACGACGAGCCGCGCGCTCGTGCCGGCGTGGTCGTGGACGCGCCGCAACGTCGACGATCCGCTCTTTCCGCGCTCGGGCAACCTGATTCGCGCCGAGGCGGGCTTTGCCGTCAAGCACGTGCTCACCGACCAGTCGTTCATTCGCGGCTACGTGCGCGGCCAGCAATACCTGCCCATCGGCAAGTACGACCTCGTGCTCTTTCGGGCGGAGCTGGGCGGCGTGTTCACGAGCGGCAGTTCGGCGGGCATCCCGGCCTCGCTGCTGTTTCGCGCGGGCGGTTCGAACTCGGTGCGCGGCTACAGCTACCAGAGCCTCGGCCGCAACGTGGACGGCTCGATCCTGCCGACCAAATACCTGATGACGGCGTCCACGGAATACCAGCACTGGTTCAATCACGACTGGGGCGCGGCGGCGTTCTTCGACATCGGTACCGCCGCGGACTCCTGGCACGAGAAAGTGTTCTATCCGGGCGTGGGCGTGGGCGCCAGGTGGCGCAGCCCGGTGGGGCCGGTGAACGTGGACCTGGCGTACGGCATCCGCAATCACAGCGTGCGGCCGTATCTCACGCTGGGCATCGCGTTCTGATGCCGCTCATGGCGTCTGGACTTTATCGACCCGCGCATTCGGGTCTCCGATCAACCGCCATTTACTGACTGACCTTTGACCTTGCAGCGAGCATGACCACGGACCCATCCACCCATCCGCCCGCGCCTGAACCCGACGGCCCTGCGTCCGCGGGTTCCGGGGGCAACGGCGAGCCGCCGCGTCCGGGCCGCCTTGCGCGCGCCGGCAAGCTGCTGGCGTGGCTGATCGGCGTGCCCGTGGTGCTGGCCGTGCTCGTCGTGGGATTGCTGTACGGCGCGCTCACCACCGAGCGGGGCACGGCCTGGACGTGGCAGGCCGCCGTGAAGCTGCTGGGCGGCAAGCTGACCGGTCAGCTGGACGGCGGCACGCTGGCCGCCGGCGTGCGGCTGCGGCGCGTGGAATGGCGCGGCGGCGACGGCACGGACATCAAGATCGACCGCATCGCGGGCCAATGGGCGCTGTCACGGCAGCCGTGGCGCTTCACCGTCGACTACCTCCACGTGGGCACGATCGAGGCGCGCGTCGTGCCGTCGCCATCGTCCGGGCCCATCACGTTGCCGCAGGACCTGCAACTGCCGCTCGCACTCGACCTGCGCGACGTGCAGGTGGACCAGCTCGTGCTGCACGAGGGCGCATCGACCACCACCTTCTCGCGCTTCGTCTTTCACGGCCGCAGCGACGGCCGGCATCACGAGGCGTCGGTCGAACGGCTCGACACGCCGTATGGCGCGGTCACGGCGCACGCGACGCTCGACGGCAGGCGGCCGTTCGCGCTGGCGGGCGACGCCGGCTATTCGGGCAAGGTCAACGACGAAGACGTGCAGGTGCGCGCGCATCTCACGGGCACGTTGGAGTCGCTCGCGGCGGAAGTGGATGCGAGCGGGCTCAAGCTGACCGGCCACGCGCACGTGGAAGCAACGCCCTTTGCCGACGTGCCGCTCAAGCGAGCGACGGTGGCCTTCGATCACGTCAATCCGCAGGCGTTTTCGCCTTCGGCGCCGTTCGCCGATCTCGCCGTGCGTGCCGAGTTGCAGCCGGCCGCGGGAGCGGAGCAAGGGCAGGGGCAGGGCGGCGAGCCGGCGGGCGGGGCATCGCGCGTCGGTGCAAGCGGCGCTTCGGCGACGGGGGCGAGCGGTGCTTCGGCGGTGTCCGCGCGTGCTGCGTCGCGCGTGGCTGGCGCGAGCGCTGCTTCGGGTGCTGCGTCCGGTGTCGCTTCGATTGGCGGCCCCGCCACCGCTACGGGCGCCGCCGCTGCCGCTACCCCCGCACGGAAAGCCAATGCCTTCGCCGTGGCTGGCTCGGTTTCGATCACCAACGCCAAACCCGGCGCGCTCGACGCGAAACTGCTGCCGCTCATCGACGCCCGTTCGGACGTGTGGCTCGACGCCAGGACACAGCGCCTCTCCAACCTCAATGTAAGGCTCGTGAAGAACGCCACGGTGACGGGCGGCGGAACGCTCGCCGGCAAGCGCGGGCAGTTCGATCTGCGCGTGGCGGGACTGGACCTGAACGCGCTCGAAGCCGGCGTGCGGCCCACGGACCTGTCCGGGCCCATCGGCATTCGCCTCAACGACGACATCCGGACCATCACGCTCGACCTCGCCGACTCCAAGGCGGCGCTGCGCGCCCAGGGCAAGGTGACGTTCGACCCGGCCCGCACCAGCTTCAATGACGTGCGCGTGAGCGCAGGCCGCGGCCGCATCGATCTGTCCGGCGCGATCAAGCACGACGCCAGCTCCACCTGGAACCTGAAGGCGACGCTCACGGATTTCGACCCGCTCACGCTGACCTCGCAAGGCCCTTCGGCGTCCGTGCGGGGCGCAGGGAACGCGACTACCAGGGCCGCGGCAAAAGCCGGCCGAACCACGGCAAAGCCCGCCGCGCCGTCGCGCCGCATCGAGGCGCGCGTGAACGGCACGCTCGCCGCCACGGGCGTGCTCGCGCCCACCTTCACGACGCGCGCCGAATTCCACCTGGGACCGAGCGTCTACGACAACCTGCCGATGACCGGCTCGGGCACCGTGCAACTCGCCGGCTCGCGCATCCTGCCGAGCAAGGTGAATCTTTCGGTGGCGGGCAACGAGGTCGATCTGCAAGGCAGTTTCGGCGCGCGCGGCGACCGGCTGCGTTTCAAGGTCAACGCGCCGCAGCTGGAGCGCCTCGGCTTCGGCCTTGCGGGTTTCGTCTCCGCGGCCGGCGACGTCACGGGCACGTTCACGCATCCCGACGTGGCGCTCGACTACCAGGCCGACGGCGTGGTGGTGGGCTCGAACCGCATCGGTCACGCGCAGGGCCACGCCGAGATGCGCGACGGCCCTAACGGCATGCTCGCCTTCACGACCGACGCCCGCGACCTCACGACCGCGGGCGTGAACCTCTCCACGCTCACCGCGCGGCTCTCCGGCACGCGGGCGAAGCACACGCTCGAAGCCGCCGCGGTGGGCAAGATCCAGGACCAGGCCGTCGATCTGACGCTCGCCGCCAACGGCCGTCTCACGGACGCGAGCGACGGCACGCATTGGGACGGCACGGTCACGCGCCTCGCGAATCGCGGCACACCGCGGGCAAACCTCGAAGCACCGCTTGCGCTGGCGGTGGCGCCGGGCAAGGTGACGCTGGGCGCGACGCGGCTCACGCTGGAAGGCGCTTCGCTCGACCTCAAGTCGTTCGCCTACGACCACGGCCGCATCCGCTCGGCGGGAACGCTGACGGGCGTATCGCTCGCGCGCGTGCTCGAGTTGCGTCACGAGATCACGGGCGCGCCGTCGCCTACGCTGCGCACCGACCTCGTATTCGACAGCGACTGGGACTTCGCGCTCGCCGAGACGGCCACGGGCCACATTGCCGTGAAGCGCCGCTCGGGCGACATCACGCTCGAAGTGTCGCGCGGGCTCGCGCCGCTCGGCATCACGGAAATCGCGGCGCGCGCCGACTTCAGCAACGGCAATCGCGTGAACACCACGCTGCACGCGCAGGCGAGCCGTATCGGCGTGATCGACGCCAACGCCGCCACGACGCTCGTGATGCGCGACGGCGTCCTGACCGCGGACGAAACGTCGCCGCTCACGGGCGCCATCAACGCGAACGTGCCGCAGCTCAAAACCACGGGCGGACTGTTCGGCCCGGGCTACCTGCTCGACGGGCACGTCGCGTTGAAGCTCGTGCTGGCGGGTACGCTCGGCAAACCGAACGTCTCGGGGTCGCTGCTGGGCGACGGGCTTTCCGCGACGATGGTGGACCAGGGCGTGCAGTTGAAGGACGGCGTGGTCCACATCGCGCTCACGGAAAACCTGGTCGATTTCCAGCAGGTCGAATTTCACGGCGCGAGCGGTACGCTGCGCGCCACGGGGCGCGTGCGGCTGGACAGCGACGAGCCCGATCTCACGGCGAGCATCGTCGCCGACAAGCTGGAACTCTTCGCGTCGCCGGACCGGCGGCTGTCGCTTTCCGGCAGCGCGAGCGTGGCCAACGCCGGGGTCGCGGGCGGCCTTTCGATCAACGGCAAGTTCCGCGTGGATCATGCGCTTTTCGACATGCCCGAGCAGTCTGCGCCGGAACTGGGCGACGACGTCGTGATCGTGCGGCCGGACGGCACCACGCGCGGCGGCAAGCTGCCGCCGGTGGGCGGCAGCAACAAGCCGGTGGGGCGCTTTGCGCCCCGCGCCAACATCGACATCGATCTGGGCAACGACTTCCGCTTCCGCGGCGTGGGCGCGGACCTGGGGCTGCGCGGCACCATCACCGCGATGAGCGCGCCGAACCTGCCGCTGCGCGCGGTGGGCAACGTCCGCGTGACCGAGGGCTCCACCTATACGGCGTTCGGCCGCAAGCTCGCCATCGAAAACGGGTTCTTCACGTTCAACGGGCCGGTGGCGAATCCGGGCATCAACATTCTCGCGATGCGGCGTAACCAGCAGGTGGAAGCGGGCGTGCAGGTGACGGGCACGGTGCAGTCGCCGGATGTGAGGCTCGTGTCAGAGCCGAACGTGCCGGACAACGAAAAGCTCTCGTGGCTGCTGTTCGGTCACGGCACGGATCAAGGCAACAACCTCGGTCAGCAGAGCTCGATGACGACCGCGCTCGCGCTGCTGGGTAGCGCGGGCGGCAAACGCATTGCGCAGACGGTGGGGCTCGACGAAGTTTCGGTGGGACGCAGCGACGTGGGTCTGACCGACCCGCAGGTGGTGCTGGTTTCGAAGGCGATCAACGAATGGCTCGTGCTGGGCTACGAGCAGGGCTTGCAGTCCGCCGCCAACGCCATCAAGGCGACGGTGAACCTGACGCGCTACTGGTCGGTGGCGGCCTACGGCGGCACGTTCAAAGGCGTGGATCTGTTCTATACGCGGCGCTTCGACCGGATCCGGTGGTAGCGCCGCGCAGAGGGCTTTTCCCCGCCGAGGTGGGGAAAAGCCCTGACGGCCCTCAGCGCACCCGCATGCCCGGCTTCGCGCCGCTGTGCGGCTCAAGCACGTAGAGGCCCGGTTCGGCTTTCTCGTCGGCGGCGGAGGCGGCGAGCACCATGCCTTCGGAGAGCCCGAACTTCATCTTGCGCGGCGCGAGGTTGGCCACCATCACCGTGAGCTTGCCCACCAGGTCCTCGGGCTTGTAGGCCGAGCGGATGCCGGAGAACACGTTGCGCGGCTTGTCTTCGCCCACGTCGAGCGTGAGTTGCAGCAGCTTGTCTGAGCCTTCCACCGTGCGGCAATCGACGATGAGCGCCACACGCAGGTCGATCTTCGCGAAGTCGTCGATGGAGATGACGTCGGACGTTTCGTCCGCGGGCGCGTTCTTGCCGGCTTTCGCGGGCCTCGCGGCGGCCGACGTGGCTGCCTTGCCGCCGTTCGCCGCGGCAGTCGCGCTCGCTGCCGAACCTTCGGTCGGCGCCAGCGACGAACGGTTTGCTTCGAGCAGCGCCTCGATCTGCTTGGGCTCCACGCGCGTCATCAGGTGCTTGTACGCGTTGATGGGCTGCTGTGAGGAGAGCGGTACGCCGACGTCGGCCCACGTGAGCGGCGCGATCGACAGGAACGTTTCGACTCCGGCCACGAGGCCCGGCAGCACCGGCTTGAGCGCGAGCGACAGCAGCCGGAAGGCTTCGAGGCTCACGCTGCAGGTCTCGTGCAGCGCCGCGGCATTGGCCGGATCCTTGGCCTGCTCCCAGGGCTTCGCGCCGTCGACGTAGGCGTTCACCGCGTCGGCGAGTTCCATGGTGTGGCGCAGCGCGCGGCTGTACTCGCGCGCCTCGTAGTTCGCCGCGATCTGCGGGATGGCTGCGCGCAGCGTGCCCAGCAGCGGATGCTGCATGGCGCTGTCCTGCACGCGACCCTCGAAGCGCTTGATCAGGAAGCCCGCGGCGCGGCTCGCGATGTTGATGTACTTGCCCACCAGATCGCTGTTCACGCGCGCCTGGAAGTCTTCGAGGCTCAGGTCGATGTCTTCCATCGTGCTGTTGAGCTTGGCCGCGTAGTAGTAGCGCAGCCATTCGGGATTCAACCCCGTGTCGATGTAGCTCTTCGCCGTGATGAAGGTGCCGCGCGACTTCGACATCTTCGCGCCGTCCACGGTGAGAAAGCCGTGGGCGAACACGTTGGTGGGCGTGCGGTGGCCCGAGAATTCCAGCATGGCGGGCCAGAACAGCGTGTGGAAATACAGGATGTCCTTGCCGATGAAGTGGTATTGCTCGGCGGCGGAACCGGCCTTCACCCACGCGTCGAAGTCGAGCCCGAGGCGCTGCGCGAGATTGCTGAAGCTCGCGTAGTAGCCGACCGGCGCATCGAGCCAGACGTAGAAGTACTTGCCTGGCGCGCCCGGAATCTCGAAGCCGAAATAGGGTGCGTCGCGGGAAATGTCCCAGTCGGCGAGCTTCGCTTCGCCCGGCGCGCCCAGCCATTCGCGCATCTTGTTGGTGGCTTCCGGCTGCGCGAGCCCTTCCACCCAGCCGCGCAGGAAGTTTTCGCAGCGCGGATCCGACAGCCGGAAGAAGTAGTGCGTCGACGTCTTGCGCACTGGCGTGGCGCCGGAGACCACCGAATACGGATTCACGAGGTCCGTGGGCTGGTAGGTCGAACCGCACACTTCGCAGCTGTCGCCGTACTGGTCTTTCGCGCCGCACTTCGGGCACTCGCCCTTGATGAAGCGATCCGGCAGGAACATGTTCTTGACCGGGTCGTACGCCTGTTCGATCTCGCGGGCGTCGATGAGCCCCGCTTCCTTCAGCGCCAGATACACGGATTCGGAGAGCACGCGGTTCTCTTCCGAATCGGTCGTGTAGTAGTTGTCGAACGAGATGCCGAACGCGTCCATGTCGGCCTTGTGCTCCTGCCAGACACGGTCGATCAGCGCCTTCGGCGTCAAGCCCTCCTGCTCGGCGCGCAGCATGACGGGCGTGCCGTGCGTGTCGTCAGCCCCGACGTAGTAGACCTCGTGCCCGTGCATTCGCAGCGCGCGCACCCAGATGTCCGTCTGGATATATTCGACCAGGTGGCCGATATGGATCTGCCCGTTGGCATAGGGCAGGGCAGACGTGACGAGAATCTGGCGGCGGCCCGACGGCGCGCCGGCTGCTGCGGAGAGGTCGGTGACGGGTTCTGACATAGGGATAGGGGATTTCCGGTATTGCCGGTGTTGCGAAGGGGACGAAGGTTCGATTCTAGCAGGGCACAACGAGCCGACGTCCCTGGCCGGATGGGCGAGGCGGCGGTACCGGAATGCTGACGGGTTAGGAGCGCGCGGCAGGCGCAGGAGCCGGCCGCGAGCGCGGCGGCGCAAGGGGCGCGGGCAAAAAAAACCGGGGCACTGGCCCCGGAGCAACAACGACAAGAGGAGAATGGTGACGCGGCAGCATCGCAGCCACGTACCGTACAAAGAGACAGCAAACGTTGCAGAGAGTTCGCGCGGTTCCGAAAATTTTTTCGGCTGGCTGTCCGGGTGGCTGACGCGCCTCTTACGTGTGTTGCCTTCGGGCTTGCTGATCCGGCGTCCAACGCCCGCTTTCCTTGCAGTTTCCTGACGGAGCCGGGCCGCTCGCCGTCGAGACACAGGCCCGCCTCCCGCCGACCGCAGCGCGGCCGGCGGCGGATTTCGCGATCAACCCTGTCCGGGTATCCCGCTTAGCCCTGGTGTTGAGCCGTCGCGCGCAGATAGATTTCCACGCGGCGGTTCTGGGCGCGGCCCGCTTCCGTGTTGTTGTCCGCGATCGGCTGGCTTGCGCCCATGCCCGTTGCCGACAGTCGCTGTCCTGCCACGCCGTGCTGCGCGAGGTAGTTCGCGACACTTTGCGCGCGATTCACCGACAGCGTCTGGTTGTATGCCGCCTGGCCGGTGCTGTCCGTGTGGCCCACCACCTGGGCGACCACTTCCGGATTCTGGTTCAGCGTCTGCGCGACCTGGTCGAGAACCGGCGCGAACGACGGCTTGATCGCGTAGCTGTTGGTATCGAACGTGACCGAGCTCGGGATGTTGAGCTTGAGCGAGCCGTCCGGTTGTTCGGTGATCTGCGTACCGGTGCCCTTGGTCGCGCCCGAGAGCTTGTTGCGGATGGCTTGCCAGTTGTAGCCGGTGACACCGCCCGCAACCGCGCCCACGCCCGCACCGATGGCGGCACCCTTGCCGCCGCCGATCAGCGCGCCGAGCCCGGCGCCCACGCCGGCGCCCACACCCGTGCCGACAGCCGTGTTAGTTCCTTGCTGGGTTGCACAGCCGGCGACGAGCGCACCGGCAACAGCGAAAACCGACAGCCGGGTCATGATTCTTGTCTTCATTTTCTGGGTCCTTTCTTTGAATGAAACCGATCTCAGCGACGATGAGCCTGCTGGCAAGCGCCGACAGCGTAGCAGGGTCTTCGGGGCGGCGCGCCGCCCGAGCCACTACAATGGCGGCTGAAGGCGTGCACCGGGTCGGCAGGACCTGGATGCGAAGTCGCAGGACCCTGGCCGGACCGCGATGCGGACCTTGAGCTAGCAGCCGCCGAAGCGTGCCTCCGAGGTGCGATTCGCGCAATGCCGCCTAACAAACTTTTTCAAATTCCGGCTGTCGGCCAGATGATTCGATCGGGCCGCGCCACGAGTGTTCCCCACGGAGTATCAATGAGCATTGATCGGGCTTTGGTCGACGCCGCCCTCGCGGCCGTCACGGATCCCAATACGGGCCGTCCGTTTGCGGCAGCGAAGGGTTTCAGGAATGTGACCGTGGAGGGCGCAACGGTGGCGCTCGACGTGGTGCTCGGCTATCCGGCGAAGAGCCAGTACGACGCGATCCGCGCGCTGGTGGCCGGGGCGCTTGCCCAGGTGCCGGGCGTGGCCGAGGTGCGCGTCCAGGTGTCGCAGCAGATCGAGACTCACACCGTTCAACGCGGCGTCAAGCTGTTGCCCAACGTGAAGAACATCGTGGCCGTGGCCTCGGGCAAGGGCGGCGTCGGCAAGAGCACGACGGCCGTGAACCTGGCGCTCGCGCTGGCCGCCGAGGGCGCGTCGGTGGGCATTCTGGATGCCGACATCTATGGCCCGTCGTTGCCCACCATGCTCGGCATCGAGGGCCGTCCGGAGTCGCCCGATGGGCAGTCGATGAATCCGCTCGCGGGCCACGGCGTGCAGGCCAATTCGATCGGCTTTCTGATCGAGCAGGACAACCCGATGGTATGGCGCGGCCCGATGGCCACCTCGGCGCTCGAGCAGTTGCTGCGGCAGACGAACTGGCGCGATCTCGACTATCTCGTGGTGGACATGCCGCCGGGCACGGGCGACATCCAGCTCACGCTCGCGCAGCGCGTTCCGGTGACGGGCGCCGTGATCGTGACGACGCCGCAGGACATTGCCCTGCTGGACGCGAAGAAGGGCCTCAAGATGTTCGAGAAAGTGGGCATTCCGATCCTCGGCATCGTGGAGAACATGAGCACGCACATCTGCTCGAACTGCGGCCACGAAGAGCACATCTTCGGCGCGGGCGGCGGCGAGCGCATGGCGAAGGAGTACGGCGTCGATGTGCTCGGCGGCCTGCCGCTCGATATCTCGATCCGCGAGCAGGCCGACTCGGGTCAGCCTACCGTGGTGGCCGACCCGCAGGGCCGCATCGCCGGCATCTATCGCGAGATTGCGCGCAAGGTCGCGATCCACATCGCCGAGCGCGCCCGCGACATGACCTCGAAGTTTCCGAACATCGTCGTGCAGAACACCTGACGATTCGAGGACCGGCGCGCACGTGTGTACGCGTGCGCACTTGCCGATGCGTCAATCCGCGTGGGTGTCGCGGTATCATGTGGGCTTCGTCAGGTCCGGTCCGGCGCCGCAGGGGCGGTGCCGCGCCGACAAGAGGATCGCATGAAGAAACGACTCGACGGGCAGGCGGTGCGCGCATTCACACTCATCGTCCTGGCTGCGGGCAGCCTGCTTCTCGCCGCCTGCAGCGTGTTCCTGAGACCACAGGAAAAGCGCGCCGACGCGCAGTTGCTCCCCACCGTGGCCAACCAGGTCCGCGGTACCGTCACATTCCTCGAACACTCGGACGGCGTTCAGGTCACCTACAACCTGGCAGGCCTGCCGCCCAACAGCGACCACGCGCTTCAGGTGCACGAGCGCGGCGACTGCAATGCCGCGGACGGATCGAGCGCCGGTCCCGTGTTCGCGCCCGCCGCCGAGCGGCTGAAGAGCGGTACGCGCGTGGAGGGCGACCTCGGCAACATTCACGCCGATGCCAATGGCGTGGCCACGGGTTTCATCGTGGCGCCGGACGTTTCGCTCGACGGCATCCGCTCCGTGTTGCAGCGCTCGGTGCTGGTTCATCGCGACGCGGGCGACCCCTACGCGTTTCCGCAGCACGGAGCCGGTCCGGCGCTTGCCTGCGGGGTCATCCGCCAGCAATGACGTTGCTGCATCGCGCGCAGTGCGGGGCGTATGGTGCAGCGCCGCAGCTTGCGCCCCGCGCTCGCGGCCGGCCGTTTGCCCTTTTCCGTTTGTCTGTGCTTTCGGCCCCGTGCTTCGCAGTGATGGCCGTGCCGGCCGGGGCATCCGGGTGTTCCCGGCAGCGTCACCCATATCGCGTAAAATAAGCGGCTTTCGTCGGCGGGCACTGAACAGCCCGGCGCCCGTGAGCGCCTGCGATGCGCCTGTGCGCGCCGCCGTATGCCGATCCGCCTTCCATCCTAATTCGTGGCGTAGCGTCCCAATATGAGCATCAAATCCGACAAGTGGATTCGGCGCATGGCCGAACAGCACAAGATGATCGAGCCGTTCGTGCCGGACCAGGTCCGCGCGTCGCAGGACGGCCGCAAGATCGTGAGCTACGGTACGTCGAGCTACGGCTACGACATCCGCTGCGCGGACGAATTCAAGATATTCACGAACATCAACTCGACCATCGTCGACCCGAAGAATTTCGATGAAAAGTCGTTCGTCGACTTCAAGGGCGACGTCTGCATCATCCCGCCCAATTCGTTTGCGCTTGCCCGCACGGTGGAGTACTTCCGCATTCCGCGCAACGTGCTGACCGTGTGCCTCGGCAAGTCCACCTACGCGCGCTGCGGGATCATCGTGAACGTGACGCCGTTCGAGCCTGAGTGGGAAGGCTACGTCACGCTCGAATTCTCGAATACGACACCTTTGCCTGCCAAAATCTACGCGAACGAGGGCGTCGCGCAGGTGCTCTTTTTCGAAAGCGACGAGGTCTGCGAGGTGTCGTACGCGGACCGCGGCGGCAAATATCAAGGCCAGCACGGCGTGACGTTGCCCAAGACGTAACGGTTGCGCGCTGACTCACCGGCTTGACGGGTGGCCGCTGCGCAACACGGGCAGCGGTCGTTCTTTTTGGAGAATCGCCCCATGAAGTTTCGTTTTCCTGTCGTCATCATCGACGAAGATTTCCGCTCCGAGAACATCTCGGGCTCCGGCATACGGGCGCTTGCCGAAGCCATCGAGAAAGAGGGCGTGGAGGTGCTCGGGCTCACGAGCTACGGCGATCTCACTTCGTTCGCCCAGCAGTCGAGCCGTGCGTCGTGCTTCATCCTCTCGATCGACGACGACGAACTGATGCTCGGCGAAACAGGTCCGGACGGCGAGCTGCCGGAACTCGCCACGGCCATCATCGAGCTGCGCGCGTTCGTGACCGAAGTGCGCCGCCGCAACGCCGACATTCCGATCTTCCTGTACGGCGAGACGCGCACCTCGCGCCACTTGCCGAACGACATCCTGCGCGAGCTGCATGGCTTCATCCACATGTTCGAGGACACGCCGGAGTTCGTCGCGCGCCACATCATCCGCGAAGCGAAGGTCTATCTCGATTCGCTCGCGCCGCCGTTCTTCAAGGAACTGGTGAAGTACGCGGACGAAGGCTCGTACTCGTGGCACTGCCCGGGTCACTCGGGCGGCGTCGCGTTTCTCAAGAGCCCGCTTGGCCAGATGTTCCACCAGTTCTTCGGCGAGAACATGCTGCGCGCCGACGTCTGCAACGCCGTGGACGAACTGGGCCAGCTGCTCGATCACATCGGCCCTGTTGCGGCCTCCGAACGCAACGCCGCGCGCATCTTCAGCGCCGACCACCTGTTCTTCGTGACCAATGGCACGTCGACCTCGAACAAGATCGTCTGGCACGCCACGGTCGCGCCGGGCGACATCGTGCTGGTGGACCGCAACTGCCACAAGTCGATCCTGCACGCCATCATGATGACGGGCTCGATTCCGGTGTTCCTCACGCCCACGCGCAACAACTTCGGCATCATCGGTCCGATTCCGCGCGACGAGTTCAAGCCGGAGAACATTCGCCGCAAGATCGAGGCGAACCCGTTCGCGCGCGAGGCGCTCGCGAAGAACCCGAATCTCAAGCCGCGCATCCTGACCATCACGCAGAGCACCTACGACGGCGTGATCTACAACGTCGAGATGATCAAAGACCTGCTCGGCGACCTGCTCGATACGCTGCACTTCGACGAAGCCTGGCTGCCGCACGCCGAGTTCCACCCGTTCTATCAGGACATGCACGCCATCGGCGCGGGGCGTCCGCGCACGGGCGCGCTCGTGTTCGCCACGCATTCCACGCACAAGCTGCTCGCGGGCATCTCGCAGGCATCGCAGATCGTCGTGCAGGACTCCGAGAACAGTACGTTCGACCGCCATCGCTTCAACGAGGCGTATCTCATGCACACGTCCACGAGCCCGCAGTACGCGATCATCGCGTCGTGCGACGTGGCCGCCGCGATGATGGAGCCGCCGGGCGGCACGGCGCTCGTCGAGGAATCGATCGCCGAGGCGCTCGATTTCCGCCGCGCCATGCGCAAGGTCGACGCCGAGTACGGCGACGACTGGTTCTTCAAGGTATGGGGTCCTGAAGAACTGGCCGAAGAAGGCATCGGTTCGCGCGACGACTGGATGCTGCGCCCGAACGACCGCTGGCACGGCTTCGGCGCGCTGGCCGAAGGTTTCAACATGCTCGACCCCATCAAGGCGACCATCATCACGCCGGGGCTCGACGTGGACGGCGAGTTCGGCGAGAACGGCATTCCCGCCGCCATCGTCACGCGCTACCTCGCGGAGCACGGCATCATCGTCGAGAAGACGGGGCTCTACTCGTTCTTCATCATGTTCACCATCGGCATCACCAAGGGCCGCTGGAACTCGATGGTGACGGAGCTTCAGCAGTTCAAGGACGACTACGACAACAACCAGCCGCTGTGGCGCGTGCTGCCCGAGTTCGTGGCGCTGCATCCCGCGTACGAGCGCATCGGTCTGCGCGACCTGTGCGAGCAGATTCACAGCGTGTACCGCGCGAACGACATCGCGCGCCTCACGACCGAGATGTATCTCTCGAACATGGAGCCCGCGATGAAGCCTTCGGACGCGTTCGCGAAGCTCGCGCACCGCGAGGTGGACCGTGTGCCCATCGATCAGCTCGAAGGCCGCGTCACCACCGTGCTGCTCACGCCGTATCCGCCGGGCATTCCGCTCCTCATTCCGGGCGAACGCTTCAATCGCACGATCGTCGAGTACCTGCGCTTTGCGCGCGAGTTCAACGAGCGCTTCCCGGGCTTCCATACGGATATCCACGGGCTGGTCGGCGAGATGATCAACGGCCGCATCGAGTACTTCGTGGATTGCGTGCGCGACTGATGGCCGAGCGGAAACACATCGGCGGCGCAACGGCAGACCGCCTGTTCGAGGCGGCCCGGCAGCTTGCCCGCGACGCGCGCCGGCGCGCGAGGCCGGTCGCGGCTGCGGTGGCCGGCGGTATCGCGCTTGCTGCCGCGCTGATTCTGCCGCTCGCGGGATCGATCGGCACGGCCCAAGCCGAAGTCGCCGCGGCCGATCCCATCGATGCAGCCATGCGCGCGTGTTCGGCGCGCGCCGACATGTCGTCGACCTCGGGGCAGGTGCAGTGCATGGACACGGCTCGCGCCGCATGGAAAGGCGCCACCGACATCGCGTACCGGCAACTGATGACCAGGGGTTCCGACGCGCGGCGCAAGGGCTGGGAAGAGAGCCAGAAGCGCTGGAGCGCCTGGCGTGATGCGGAACGGCCGCTGTTGCAGGCGGTATTCGCGACGACGCACGGCACGGCCTACGTGCTTTCGCAAGCCGACATGGAACTGCAACCGGTGCGCGATCGCGCGTTGATGCTGCGCGCGGAAGCCGCGAGAACGGATGCTGTGAACACGCCGCCGGGCTCGCCGGGCTGCGGTGGCGACGCGCAGTGCGAACACGCGGAGTTCGACCTGAATCGCTACTATCGCCGGCTCTACGTGCGTATGCCGGCGCGTTCGCGCGCAGTGCTCGTGCGCGCCGAGCGTGCGTGGCTCGCGTATCGCGACGCCACGACACCGCTTGTCGATGCACGCAGCCGGCTCGACTTGATCGGCGCACGGGTGGCCACGCTCAAGCGATTGTCGGAGACGGTGGGCAACGATTGATTTCTGGTAGCGGGGCGTGACGCCCACAATGCGTCCGTCCATGTGAAAAGGGCGAAGGTGCTGCGTTCGCAGTCCTTCGCCCTTTTCGTTGGCGCGTTTCAGCTTGAGCGCGGCTCGTTCAGCTTCGTGCGCGGCGCGTGACGGGTCTTCTCAACCTCACTTCCCAAGCGCTGCCCGCGCGGCCTTCGCCGCCGCCAGCACCTGCGCCGGTGCCGTGCCGCCCGGGTGATTGCGGCTTGCCACCGACCCTTCCAGCGTCAGCACGTCGAACACGTCTTCGCTCAGCAGATGCGCGACCGCCGGAAGCTCGCGGCGCATGTCGTCGAGCGACAGATCCGCCAGGTCGCAGTTGCGGTCCACGCAGATGCGCACTGCATGCGCGACGGCCTCGTGCGCGTCGCGGAACGGCAGGCCGCGCTTGACGAGGTAGTCGGCGAGATCGGTGGCCGTGGAAAAGCCTTGCAGTGCCGCGGCGCGCATCGCTTCGGGGCGTACGCGAATGCCCGCGGCCATTTCCGAGAAGATGCGCAGCGTGTCGGCCACCGTGTCCACGGTGTCGAAGAGCGGTTCCTTGTCTTCCTGGTTGTCCTTGTTGTACGCGAGCGGCTGCCCCTTCATGAGCGTGAGCAGCGCCATCAGGTGCCCGTTCACGCGGCCGGTCTTGCCGCGCGCCAGTTCCGGCACGTCGGGGTTCTTCTTCTGCGGCATGATCGACGAGCCCGTGCAGAAGCGGTCGGCCAGATCGATGAAGCCCACGCGCGGGCTCATCCAGAGCACGAGTTCTTCCGAGAAGCGCGAGACGTGCGTCATCACGAGCGCCGCGGCCGCGGTGAATTCAATCGCGAAGTCGCGGTCCGAAACGGCATCCAGCGAATTCGCGCAGATGCCGTCGAAGCCGAGCGTCTTCGCCACCGCGTGACGGTCGATCGGATAGCTCGTGCCGGCGAGCGCCGCCGCGCCCAGCGGCAGACGGTTCACACGCGTGCGGCAGTCGCGCATGCGCTCGGCGTCGCGCGAGAACATCTCGACGTAGGCGAGCAGGTGATGGCCGAACGTGACGGGCTGCGCGACCTGCAGGTGCGTGAAGCCCGGCATGATGGTGGCCGCGTGCTGCTCCGCGAGGTCGATGAGCGCGGTGCGCAGATCGGTGAGCAGGCCGCCGATGCGATCGATCTCGCCGCGCAGCCACAGGCGGATGTCGGTGGCGACCTGGTCGTTGCGCGAGCGGCCCGTGTGCAGCCGCTTGCCCGCGTCGCCGATCAGCGCTGTGAGACGCGCCTCGATGTTCAGGTGCACGTCCTCGAGATCGAGCTGCCATTCGAACTCGCCGCGTTCGATTTCGCCCTTGATCTGCGCCATGCCGCGCTGGATGGCGGCGAGGTCGTCGGCGCCGATGATGCCTTGCGCGGCGAGCATCGACGCATGCGCGAGCGACCCTTCGATGTCGACGAGCGCCAGCCGCTTGTCGAAGAAGACCGACGACGTGTAGCGCTTGACGAGCTCCGACATCGGCTCCGAGAAGCGAGCCGACCAGGCTTCGCCTTTTTTGTGCAGTTGGGACGTCATGATGTTGGCAGTGAACGTGCGGTGCGAGGCCGCGTACAGGGAAAGCTCGCCGCGATGGCGCGGTGCTGCGGTGCAGGCCGCGGCGCGAGGAAGTCGCCGATTTTAACATCGCGCGCCGCAACGGCCGCCGGCCTGCCGCGCACGCGTGCCGCGCCCGGCGTCGGGTCAACGCGGCCCGCGCGGCCCGCGCGCGACGAGCACCACGAGCTTCAGGTCTTCGCGTTGGGCAGGCTTGAACGTGATCTGGTCGTACGCGAGCCGCCCTTCGCGCGGATGGTTGAATTCGCGCAGGCCGCCTTCGCGCTCGCCCACGTCCTGCGACGCCCAGAAGCGCGCGAAGTCGTCGCTTGCCGAGGCGAGGGCGTCGATCAGTGCGCGCGTGGGCGCGTCGTTGAGGTGGCGGATAGAGTCGGCGCGAAACTCCGCCACGAGCCGCCGTGCGCGCGTTTCCCAGTCGACGATCAACTCGCGCGCAAGCGGCTGCGTGAACGTGAAGCGCAGCAGGTTGCGCGTTTGAGCATCGCTCGTGCCTTCGTCGAGCCAGCCCACGAACAGGTCCGCGGCCTGGCGGTTCCAGGCGAGCGCATTCCACTGCCGGTCCAGCACGTAGGCCGGCGAATCCACGAGCTTCACGGTTTCGATGAGCGCCGCGGGCGCGTCGCTCGCGGCCGGGTCGGGCTCGGCGGGGTCGCGCTGCGCGGCCAGCTCGAACAGATAGGCGCGCTCCGCGCGCGAGAGTTGCAACGCGACGGCGATGCGCGCGAGCGCGTCAGCGGAGGCCGACACCGGCCGGCCCTGCTCGATCCAGGTATACCAGGTGGGGCTCACGCCGCACAGCTGCGCCACTTCCTCGCGGCGAAGGCCGGGCGTGCGCCGGCGCGGACCGGGCGGCAAGCCCACCGCGTTCGGCGAAAGCCGTTCGCGGTGGGCGCGGATGAATTCGCCGAGCGCGCGCGCGGGCGTGGGGTCGAGCGTCTTGGCCGTGGAGGACGAATGTGAGAGGTTCATCGCAGGCAGCGGGCAGGTACGTACAGCGGTGATCGAACGTATGACGGGTGCTGGAGATACCAGAATAACTGCTTAACTTGTACTGGTACCGGGCGGCGCCTATTGTAGCGGCAGATGACGCCTGCGGCGCCTGAAATGACCAGGGATTGCATCCCGCGCGCGTTCATCCGTGAAAAGAAGCCGTTCTCACACCTACCCTCCCGGACAGCCAACCCGGGCCAAGGAGCATTCGATGAAGCATCACGACCAGGTGGCCGATGCGTTCGGCTCGACCGCCGCCGCTTATCTCACGAGCCACGTGCATGCGACGGGCGCCGATCTGGACACGCTCGCCGCGACCTTCAAGGCCACCTGCGGCGGGGCCACCGTGCTGGACATGGGTTGCGGCGCGGGCCACGCGAGCTTCGCGGTGGCGCCCTACGTGCGCGAAGTCGTCGCCTACGACATCGCGCCGCCCATGCTGGCCACCGTCGCGGCAGCGGCGAAGGAGCGCGGGCTGGCCACCGTGCGCGTGCAGCAGGGTGCGGCGGAGAGCCTGCCGTTTGCGGACGCATCGTTCGACTGGGCCATCAGCCGGCTGAGCGCCCACCACTGGCGCGACGTGCCGAAGGCGCTGGCCGAGGTGCATCGCGTGCTGAAGCCGGGCGGGCGCGTGCTGTTCATCGACGTGGCGGGCGCGGACGATCCTCTCTTCGATACGCATTTCCAGGCCGCCGAAGTGTTGCGCGACGGCTCGCATATCCGCAATTACCGCGCGGACGAATGGCTCGCCTTTTTCCACGATGCGGGCTTCGAGGCGACGGTCCGCGAACGCTGGCGTATTCCCATCGAATTCGCGACGTGGATTGCGCGCATGCGCACGCCCGAAGTACGGGCCGAGGCCATCCGTTCGCTGTGGACCCACGCGCCCGACGAAGTACGTCAGTACTTCGAGGTGCAGGAGGACGGCTCGTTCAAGCTCGACGCGTTGATGATCGAGGCGCGCAGGCAGTAAAAAGGCGCGTCAGAGGCGGACCGGAGGTGGACTAGAGGTGGACCAAACGCAGCGTCTTTTGCCCGCCGCAAAAAAAGCCCGGTGCGCAAACCGCTGCGCACCGGGCTTCGCTTACTGCACTCGTGCTGCCTTGTGGCGACTCAACCGGTATTACGCAGCCCCGCCGCAATCCCGTTGATGGTGAGATGGATGCCGCGCCGCACGCGGTCGTTCGTGTCGCCGGCGCGGTGCCGCTTGATCAGTTCCACCTGCAGATGGTTGAGCGGATCGAGGTAAGGGAAGCGGTTCTTGATGGAGCGCGCGAGCAGCGGGTTGTCCGCCAGACGCTCGCCGTGGCCCGTGATCTCCGAGAGCACGCGCGAGGTGCGCTCCCACTCGGCCACGATGCGGTCGAACACACGCTTGCGCAGCTTCTTGTCGGCGACGAGTTGCGTGTAGCGCGACGCCACCGCGAGGTCGGTCTTCGCCAGCACCATGTCCATGTTCGAGAGCAGATTCGCGAAGAACGGCCACGTGCGGTTCATCTTCTTGAGCAGCGCGAGGCGCCGGCTGCGTTCGGCGTCGCTGCCGGCTTCGTCGAGGTAAGTGCCCACCGCCGCGCCGAAGCCGTACCAGCCCGTAATCAGCAGCCGGCACTGGCCCCACGAGAAACCCCACGGAATGGCGCGCAGGTCTTCGATCTTGCGGTGCTTCGGGTCTTGCAGCTTGCGCGACGCGGGCCGGCTGCCGATATTCAGTTCCGCGATTTCGGTGATGGGCGTGGCCGCGAAGAAGTAGTCCGTGAAGCCCGGCGTTTCGTAGACGAGCGCGCGGTACGCGGCCATGGCCGTGTCCGAGAGCTGCTGCATCGTGGCTTCGAATTCCGGCAGCTGCGCGGGCGCATTGCCGTGCGGCAGCAGCGACGCTTCCAGCGTGGCCGCCACCACCGTTTCGAGATTGCGTCGGCCGATGTCGGGGTTGCCGAACTTGCTCGCAATCACTTCGCCCTGCTCGGTGAGGCGGATCTGCCCTTCGACCGTGCCCGGCGGCTGCGAGAGGATGGCCTGGTAGGTCGGGCCGCCGCCGCGTCCCACCGTGCCGCCACGGCCGTGGAAGAGCCGCAGCTTCACGCCGCGTTCCTTGAAGAGCGAGACGAGCGCGAGTTCGGCGCGGTAGAGCTCCCAGTTCGACGTGAGGAAGCCGCCGTCCTTGTTGCTGTCCGAGTAGCCGAGCATCACTTCCTGCTCGCCGCCTTGATGCTCGATGAGCGAGTCGATGCCGGGCAGCGCGAGCAGGTCGCGCATGATGTGCGGGGCGTTGCGCAGGTCGGCGATGGTTTCGAAGAGCGGAATCACCATCACGCCGCCGCGCGCGGGCTCGTTCGTGTGGCCGAGGCGTCCTTGCAGCAGGCCCGTTTCCTTTTGCAGCAGCATCACTTCGAGCAGGTCGCTCACCGTTTCCGTGTGCGAAATGATGTAGTTGCGCACGGCACGCGCGCCGAACTTCTCGCGCGTCACGCGGGCCATTTCGAGCACGCCGAGTTCGCTCTTCGCGAGGTCCGAGTAGTCGAGATAGGGCGAGCGCAGCGGCCGCACCTGCGCGAGTTCGGCAAGCAGCACGATGAGCTTGTCGTCTTCGGAAAGCGACGCGTAGTCCGCTTCCACGCCGGCGCGCGCGAGCAGCTCGGCCACCACGGCTTCGTGGATGTCGGAGCTCTGGCGCAGGTCGATGCTCGCAAGGTGAAAGCCGAACACCTCCGACGCGCGCGCGAGCGGCGCGAGCCGCGGCGTGGCGAGCGAGGCGCCGTAGTGCGCGGCGAGCGAATCCATCAGCACGTGCAGGTCGCGCGTGAACTCGGAGGCGTCCGCGTACGGCGTGGCGCGAATCTGCGGAGCGCCGGGGCCCGCGCTGCGCAGATGCACGACGCCTTCGCCGAGACGCACGCGGGCGCTCGCCGCGAGCCGCGTGTACATGCCGATCAGCGCGCGGCGATAAGGCTCGTCCACGCGATGCGGCGACTGGTCGGGCGAGGCGGCCGCGAGCTTCTTCAGATCGTCGCTGGCGCCCGCGAGCAGGTTCGACACGGAAAGCTCGGCGCCCAGCTTGTGGACCTGCTCCAGATAGTGCTCGAAGACCACCGCGGCCTGGCGCGAGATGGCATGCTCGAGCGTAGGCGCGGTGACGTTCGGATTGCCGTCGCGGTCGCCGCCGATCCAGCTGCCCATCTGGAAGAACGGCGGCAGCCGCGCGGGCAGGCCGTGGTCCTTGAGCGCCAGTTCGATGTCGGCATACAGCGCCGGGATCTCTTCGAGGAAGGTGGCGTGGTAGAACGAGAGCGCGTTTTCGATCTCGTCGGCCACGGTCAGGCGCGAGTCGCGCAGCATGCGCGTCTGCCACAGCGAGGTCACGCGCGCGCGCAGCAGCGCTTCGTTCTGCGCGCGTTCGCGATGCGTGAGCGGCTGGTCGCGCTCGGCGAGCAGCCGGGCGATGTCGTGCTGGGCATCGAGAATGCTCTTGCGCTGCACCTCGGTGGGGTGGGCGGTGAGCACGGGCACGATCAGCGCCTCGTTGAAGAACTGTTGGAGCATCGGCGTGGCCGCCGCGCCCGCGGCCACGAGCCGCTCCAGCGAGTGCGCCATCGTGCCGGGCTGCGGCACCGAGCCGGCCAGATCGTGGATGCGGTGGCGCCGGTTGCGATGGCGGTCTTCGGCGATGTTCGCGAGATGCGAGAAGTAGCTGAAGGCGCGCACCACGCTCACGGTCTGTTCCGGCGAGAGCGCGCGCAGCTTCTTTTCCAGTGCCTGGGCGGCGCTGCTGTCGTCTTCGCGACGAAAGCGCACGGCCGTCTGCCGGATCGTTTCCACCACCTCGAACACCGCGTCGCCTTCCTGTTCCCGCACCACGTCGCCGAGCAGACGGCCCAGAAAGCGGATGTCCTCGAAGAGCGGCTTGTCCTTGTCCTCGCGGGTGCGGCCGTTGCGCTTCGTGGGGGCCGCGTCGCCGCCGGCGGGCGCCTTGCCGTTCGTCACATCGTCGAGCCTCGCGGTATCCGGTTTGGCGGTTTTGCCCGGCTTGGCGGCCTGGGCCGTTTTGGCCGTGCCGCCGGCTTTTTTGGGCGCGGGCACTGTGGCGGTGTTCGGTGAAGCGTTCAGCGATGTAGTGTTGCGGCGCGCGGCGCGCGCCGATCCGGAAGACGTCACGATGGGTTTCCTCGGGAAAGCCAGGGTCTGTTGATGAAAGGCTGCCAACTACAGGACTTACTGCGGGACCAGCTAAGGATCAACTTCAGGAGCAACTTCGGAAACTACGGTCGAACTGCCGTTGCGCTGCGGCAGAGGAGATGCCGGGCGGCGACGAGCGGAGCGTCGCATGATCGCAGAGCCCTCGGCACGTTGCGCGAACGGTCGTGCCTCGTGCTCTGCCATGTGCTGCAAACGCATGCCGCAGGCGGGTAAGGGCGATCAGGGCGGTCACGGCGGCGGCAAAGGTACGCAAAGGCGCGTGCTAACATTGCCCGTTATCCGATCCCCCCAAGCCACCCCGCCTCGCGATGTCTCCTGCAATGAACTCCGAGCTGTTATCCGCGCAACCGCCCCGCACGCTTGTCATCGCTTCGCGGGAGAGCCGGCTCGCCATGTGGCAGGCCGAACACGTGCGCGGTGCGCTGCACAAATTATATCCATCTTGCGACGTCCGAATCCTCGGAATGACGACGCGCGGCGATCAGATACTCGACCGCACGCTCTCGAAGGTGGGCGGCAAGGGCCTGTTCGTGAAGGAGCTCGAAAACGCGCTCGCGGACGGCCGCGCCGATCTCGCGGTGCACTCGCTCAAGGACGTGCCCATGGAACTGCCGGCCGGCTTCGCGCTGCCCGTCGTCATGGAGCGCGAAGACCCGCGCGACGCCTTTGTTTCGAACGACTACGCATCGCTTGCCGATCTGCCGCCGGGCAGCGTGGTGGGCACTTCGAGCCTGCGGCGCGAATCGATGCTGCGTGCCGCGTGGCCGCATCTCGTCGTGAAGCCGTTGCGCGGCAATCTCGATACGCGGCTCGCCAAGCTGGACCGCGGCGACTATGCCGCGATCATCCTGGCCGCGGCCGGTCTCGTACGGCTGGGTCTGGCCGATCGCATCCGCGCGCGGCTCGATCCTGAGGACAGCCTGCCGGCGGCCGGGCAGGGCGCGCTCGGCATCGAGATTCGCGCGGATCGCGCCGAACTCGCGGCGTGGCTCGCGCCGCTGCATCACATGCATACGGCGCTCGCCGTCGAGGCGGAACGCATGGTGTCGCGCGCGCTGGGCGGCAGTTGCCAGGTGCCGCTCGCGGCCTACGGCTATTGGCACGACGGCGCGCTGCATCTGCGCGGCAAGGTGGCGACGCCTGACGCGAGCCGCGTGGTGGAGGCGCGCGCCTCGGCATCGGCTGGCACCGTGGATCGTGCCCTGGAACTGGGCCGCGAAGTGGCCGATGCGCTGATCGGGCAGGGCGCGCTCGACATCGTGCGCGCGCTTGAAAGCGCGGCGGTGCCGGATAGCGGCGCCGATACGCACGACGACAGCACCGGCGGCAAGCCCGGCGGTACGCCCTGAGCGCCGCGCGGCGCGAGCCATGACGGCGACCCGTGCGCACGCGCCTCGCGCCCAACCATAGCCGCAAATCAGCCGCAAACAACAGACCCCATGACCGGACCCACCAGCGAACCATTCGAAGGAACCCCCGGCGCGCGGCACGGTGCGCGTTTCACGGCGGTCGTCACGCGGCCCGCGGGGCAGTCGGCGGACCTCCTCGCGCGGCTTGCCGCCGAAGGCATCGATACCCTCGAATTCCCGCTCATCGCGATCGGCCCGGCCGAAGACGAAGCGCCGCTGCGCGAAGCGTTCGCCTCGCTCGACCGTTACGCGCTCGTCGTATTCGTGTCGCCCAACGCCGTGGATCAGGCTTTCGCCCGCTACGGCGCGATCTGGCCGCATGCGCTGCCTATCGGCGTGGTGGGGCCGGGCAGTGTGGCCGCGCTGGCCCGGCACGGCGTGGTGGCGCCCGCCTGGCGCGTGATCAGCCCCGCAGCGGCTTCGTCCGACGACGAGGCGGCACGCTTCGATTCCGAAGCGCTCTTCGCCGCGATCGAAGCGACCCTCGGCGAGCGCGCGCTCGAAGGCAAACGTG
Organism: Paraburkholderia kururiensis; assembly: GCF_034424375.1. NCBI lineage: Bacteria > Pseudomonadati > Pseudomonadota > Betaproteobacteria > Burkholderiales > Burkholderiaceae > Paraburkholderia > Paraburkholderia kururiensis. The sequence goes on from NZ_CP139965.1 coordinate 5,243,066, forward strand.
TGCTGATCGTACGCGGCGACGGCGGCCGCGAGTGGCTTGCGGAACGGCTGCGCGAGGCCGGCGCCGAGGTTCAGCCCGTGGCGGCCTATCGGCGCATCGTGCCGGAGCCCTCCATCGCGGCGTGGGACCGCGTGCACGCGCTGCTGGGCGGCAAGCGTCACGTGTGGCTCGTCACCAGTTCCGAAGGCGTGCGCAATCTCGACGAACTCGCGCGCGAGCACCTCACCGCGGGCGAGCTCGCCGCGCTGAAGCGCGCGCCGCTCGTCACGCCGCATCCGCGTATCGCCGAAACGGCGCGGGGATTGGGTTTTGATAGCATTACGGTGTCCGGCGCGGGCGACGAGCGCATCGTCCGCGCCCTGCGCGCAGCGGTTCCTGCCGCGGCTCATCCTGCAGCGGAGCCTGCAGTTCAGGTTCATCCCGACGTTAAACCGGTCTCGACCAACCCGGCTCACTCACGCATGACTGATTCGAACGACTCGAACAACACTTCACCCCAGCGAGGCGCAACGGCACCGTTGCCGCCGGGCTCGTCCTCCGTCCCACCCGTCAACGCACCCTTCACGCCTTACGAAGCCCTGAAGCTGCGGCGCAGCGCAAGCGGGCCGTTGCTGTGGTTCGTCGTCGTCGTGATCGCGTGTGCGGCGGGCGTGGGGGGCTTTGCGCTCAACCGCAAGGTCACGCGCATGGACGAGCGTCTCGCGCAGCGCCAGCAGGCCAACGACGCACAAACGGCCGAGCTGCGCGTGAAGACGGATCAGGCCGTCGCCACCGTGCATCAGATGGATTCGCAGATCGCCCAGCTCGAAGGCAAGCTCGCGGACGCGCAGAACGCCCAGCAGGCGCTCGCGCAGCAGTACGCCGACCTCGCGCGCAACCGCGACGACTGGACGCTCGCCGAAGTGGGCCAGATGCTTTCGAGCGCAAGCGAGCAGCTGCAGCTCACGGGCAATACGCAGTTGGCGCTCTTCGCGCTGCAAAGCGCCGACCAGCGGCTCGCGGCTTCCGACGGCGCGCAGGCCCTCGCCGTGCGCAAGGCCATCGCGCAGGACATCGACAAGCTGAAGGCCGCGCCGTCCACCGATCTCACCGGCCTCGGCATCAAGCTCGACAATGCCATCGACGCCGTGGATTCGTTGCCGCTCGCGGGCGAGGCGCCCGTGGCGCACGCGAAGCCGCAGGCGCCCAAGCCGGCCGATACGGCGAAGCTGGCCGCCGCCACCGGCGAGCCGCGCTGGAAGGTGTGGCTCCAGTCGTTCGCAAGCGGCATCGGCCATCAGTTGACGAGCCTCGTGCAGGTGCGCCGCATCGACAACGCCGACGCCATGCTGGTCGCGCCCGATCAGGGCTACTTCGTGCGCCAGAACGTGAAGCTGCGCCTGCTCTCGGCGCGCATCTCGCTGCTCTCGCGCAACCAGGCCGCGCTCAAGTCCGACCTGCACGCCGCGGATGCCGCGCTCGCTCGCTACTTCGACAACGCCTCGAAACAGACCCAGAACGTGCGCGATCTCGTGAAGCAGGTGGACGCGGGCTCGGCCGCCGTCGAGCTGCCGAACCTGAACACGAGCCTGCAGGCCGTCCGTCAATACCGGAGCCGGGGGTAATCATGGCGATCCGTGGACTCGTCTGGCTCGCGCTGCTGTTCGCGATCGCGGTGGTGCTCGCGATCGTCGGCCGCTTCGACACGGGGCAAGTGCTGTTCGTCTATCCGCCTTATCGTGTGGACGTTTCGCTCAACCTGTTCGTGGTGGGCGTGGTGGTGCTGTTCATCGTCATCTACACGCTGCTGCGCTTCGTGCGCAGCGTGCTGCACATGCCGCAGCGCGTCGCGGCGTACCGTGCCCGCTCGCGCGCCGCGAAGGCGGCCGCGGCGCTGCGCGACGCGATCGGCAACCTTTACGCGGGGCGCTTCACGCGCGCTGAAAAGGCCGCGCGCGACTCGCTCACGGATTCGGCCAACAAGGGCGCAGCCGGCCTGATCGCGGCCAACGCAGCGCATCGCATGCATGAGTACGCGCGCCGCGACGAATGGCTCGCGCAGATCGACGATGCGGACTGGCAGGATGCCCGGCTCATGGCCACAGCCGACATGCGTGCCGACGGCCGGGACCCGGACGGCGCACTCGCCGCGCTCACCGATATGCAGTCGCAGGGCGGTCGCCGCATCCACGCCCAGCAGATCGCATTGCGCGCGCAGCAGCAGCTCAAGAACTGGGGCGAAGTGCTCAAGCTCGTGAAAACGCTCGAAAAGCGCGAGGCGTTGCACCCGGCGGTGGCCGTGCGCCTGCGCCAGCTCGCCGCGGAGAATCTGCTGCGCGACCGGCGGCACAACGCCGACGCGTTGCTCGAACTGTGGCAGTCGCTTTCGCCCGTCGAACGCCATTCGCCGCGCCTTGCCGACCTCGCCGCGGAACTGCTGATCGCGCTGAACCGGCAACAGGACGCGCGGCGCATCGTCGAAGAGGCGCTTGCGCAGAACTGGGACGCGCGGCTGTTGCGCCGCTATCCGGATACGGCGGGCGACGACGCGCTGCCGCTCATCCAGAAGGCCGAGGCCTGGCGCAAGGAACGCCCCGACGACGCCGACCTGCAATTCGCGCTGGGGCGGCTGTGCCTGCAGCAGCAACTGTGGGGCAAGGCGCAGTCGTTCCTCGAAGCCGCGCTCAAGCTGGCCGACAACGAACCGCTGAAGATCCGCTCGCACCGCGCGCTGGCGCGCCTGCACGAGCAACTGGGCGACACGCAGAAGGCCGCCGAGCATTACCGGCAGAGCGCGCTCGCGATGAACGTGGTTTGACGCCTCTGTGCGTGGCTCCGTGCGGTCTCTACGCCGCACGGAGCCACGAGAGAGATCCTTCCTTCTTCCTTTACTTGCTGACGAGCCGTGCCGGCACGGAAAGCGCCAGCAATCCCCCCAGCACCATGAACGCGGCCAGCATGAACATGCCGGAGTCGTTCGCGCCCGTCGCCTGCTTGAGCCAGCCCACGGCATAGGGGCTCAGGAACCCGGCCAGGTTGCCGATCGAGTTGATCATCGCGATGCCGGCTGCGGCGCCCGTGCCCGCGAGGAACGCTGTGGGCAGACTCCAGAAGAGCGGCAGCGTGGTCAGGATGCCCATGGTCGCGAGCGTGAGCGAGGCCATGGCGAGCACCGTGCTGTGCGCCCAGATCACCGAGAACACGAGCCCGACGGCGCCGGCCGCCGCCGGCAGCGCCACGTGCCAGCGGCGTTCGCGCCGATGGTCCGCGCTGCGCGCCACCAGCACCATCGCCACCACCGCGGCCGCGAACGGCACGGCGGAAAGCAGGCCGATCGCGAAGGCATCGGTGACGCCCGTCGACTTGATGATGGTGGGCAGCCAGAAGCTCACGCCGTAAAGGCCCATCACGAACGAGAAATAGATGAGGCTCATGAGCAGCACGCGCGGGCTTGCCAGCACGCGGCCGATGGGCAGGTCTTCCTTGGACGCGTCTTCATGGGTAATGCGGCTTTCGAGCAGTTGCCGCTCTTCGGCCGTGAGCCACTTCGCCTTGCCGATGCCGTCGTCCAGCACGAGGAACACCAGCACGCCGACCACGAGGGACGGCAGCCCTTCCAGCAGGAACAGCCACTGCCAGCCGTGCCAGCCGTTCAGGCCGTCGAAGGACTTCAGGATGAAGCCCGACACCGGCCCGCCGATCACGCCCGAGAGCGCGATGGCGGTCATGAACCAGGTGGTCATGCGGCCGCGCCGATGCGCCGGATACCAGTAGGTGAGGTAAAGAATGATGCCGGGGAAGAAGCCGGCCTCCGCGAGGCCGAGCAGAAAGCGCATCACGTAGAACATCGTCGGCGTGGTGACGAACATCGTGAGCATCGAGATGATGCCCCACGTCACCATGATCCGCGCGATCCAGACCCGTGCGCCCACGCGGTGCAGGATCACGTTGCTCGGCACCTCGAAAATGAAGTAGCCGAGAAAGAAGATGCCGGCGCCGAAGCCATAGACCGCGTCCGACAGATGCAGGTCGGTGCTCATCTGAAGCTTGGCGAAGCCGACGTTCACGCGGTCCAGATACGCCACCACGTAGCAGAGCATCAGGAGCGGCGTGAGCCGCCAGGCCACTTTCCGGTACGTCGCCTCCTCGAAGCTGGAAGGCGGCACGCCGGCGCCGGAATGAGGCAGGGGATTCGCAGGACTGGCCATCTTGTCTCCTCGTTTATGTTTTGAGTGCGTGGAAAGACGATCTGCGCGCACTATACGCGCGTGATTTCGCCCGCGCTATCGGGGCGCGGCCTCACGCTCGGTTTCACTACACGCAGCGCCCGCCGTCCACTTCGAGGCACACGCCGGTGATGAACGAGGCTTCGTCCGAAGCCAGATAGAGGCACGCGTTGGCCACGTCCTGCGGCGTGGAAAAGCGCCCGAGCGGAATGCCCGCGAGAAAGCGCTGGCGGTTTTCGGGCGTGTCTTCCACGCCCATGAATTGCGCGGTGAGGCCGGTGTCGCCGATCACGGGATTCACGCAGTTCACGCGAATGCGCTCGCCGCCCAACTCCACGGCAAGCGCCTTGCTCGCGACAATGACGGCGCCCTTGCTGCCGTTGTACCAGACGAGCCCCGGGCGCGGCCGCACGCCGGCGGTCGACGCGATGTTGACGAACACGCCGCCGCCCTGCGTGCGGAAATACGGCACGAACGCCTGCACGCTCCAGAAGAGGCTCTTCACGTTGACGGCGTAGACGCGGTCGAACTCGGCTTCGGTCACGTCGAGCACCGGCTTGTTGCGGTGCGTGGTGCCCGCGTTGTTCACGACGATCTGCACGCTGCCGAAGTCTTCCAGGGCAGCCTCGCGCAGCGCGTGCCAGTCGGCTTCGCGTGTGACGTCGCCCGTCACGGCAATGGCCTTGCCGCCCGCGAGCGCGATTTCGCTCGCTACCCGCTCGGCTGCGGCGCCGTTCAGGTCGTTGACCACGACGTTGGCGCCTTCGCGCGCGTACGTTTTCGCAATGCCTTCGCCGAAGCCTGAGCCTGCGCCGGTAACGATGGCTGTCTTGCCTGTGAGTCGCATGTCGTCTCCTTTTGTTGTCGTTCGGAGGGGCGTCTGGGTGGAAAGGCTCGGGGCGCACCTTCCATACCTGCACTGCTGTGCGTTGCGTTCGCTTTCTTGCCGCGCCGCTCAACCGTGGCGGATCGCGATGGTCTTCAGCACGGTGAAGCCGTAGAGCGCCTCGAAGCCTTTTTCGCGGCCGTGCCCTGAATGGCCCACGCCGCCGAACGGCAACTCGACGCCGCCGCCCGCACCGTAGTTGTTGATGAACACCTGGCCCGAGCGCACGCGCCGCGCCATGCGCAACTGGCGTGCGCCGTCGCGGGTCCAGATGGCGGCCACGAGTCCATAGTCGGTGCCGTTCGCCAGCGCCACGGCTTCGTCTTCGCTTTCGAAGGACATGGCGGCCAGCACGGGGCCGAACACTTCCTCGCGGGCCAGGCGATGGCTGGCGGGCACGTCGCGCAGCAGCGTCGGCGCCTGATAGAAGCCGCTTTCGGGCGCGTCCGCGACGACCTGGCCGTGGGCGGCCATCGCGATGCCGTCGTGCTGCGCATCGGAGAGAAAGTCCCACACGCGCTGCTGTTGCTTCGCGTTGATGAGCGGACCGCAGTCGAGGTCGGCATGCCAGGGGCCCACGCGCAACGCGTTGAACGCCGTGGCGAGCCGGTCGAGCAGCGGTTCGTACGCCGCGCGTTCGATCAGCACCCGGCTGCCGGCGGAGCAGGTTTGTCCTGCGTTCTGCACGATGGCCGAAACGAGCACGGGCAGGGCAGCGTCGAGGTCGGCATCGGCGAAGACGATCTGCGGCGACTTGCCGCCCAGTTCCAGTGTGACCGGCACGTGGTTTTCGGCAGCCATGTGCGCGACCAGCTTGCCTGTCTGCGGCGAGCCCGTGAACGAGATGTGATGGATGCCCGTGTGGCTCGCGAGCGCCGCGCCGGCTTCGTGGCCGTAGCCCGTCACGATGTTGAGCGCGCCCGCGGGCAGTCCGGCTTCGGCGGCGAGTTCGGCGACGCGCAGCACCGAGAGGCACGCATCTTCGGCCGGCTTCACCACGCAGGCGTTGCCCGCCGCGAGCGCCGCGCCCACGCTGCGCCCGAAGATCTGCATCGGATAGTTCCAGGGCACGATGTGTGCCGTCACGCCATGCGGCTCGCGCACGGTGAGCACCGTGTAGCCGGCCTGGTAGGGCAGCGTCTCGCCATGCAGCTTGTCCGCGGCGCCGGCGTAGAACTCGAAATAGCGCGCGAGCGCCGCGGCGTCCGCGCGGGCCTGCTTCAGCGGCTTGCCGGTGTCGCGTGCCTCGATCTGCGCGAGTTCTTCGCCGCAGGCGGCCACGAGCATCGAAAGCCGGTACAGCACGCGCCCGCGTTCCGCGGCGCTGGCCGCGCCCCAGGCGCCGCCGAATGCGGTGTGGGCCGCCCGCACGGCGCGATCGATGTCGGCCGCCGTGCCGCGCGCGATGCGCGAGTAAGGCTTGCCGTCGGACGGGTCGAGTACGGCGAGGGTCTCGCCGTTCGACGGCGGGCACCATTCGCCGCCAATGAAGTGCTTCGCTTCGATCATCGTGCGCCTCGCCTCTTGATCTCAGGTGGATCGTGCGGATGGATGCAAGCCGGACCCGACGCGCGCTGGGCCCGGCCGGTCGGTGCATTATCGCCCCGGACAGGCCGTGCTTCACCTTGGGCGCGGCGTCCCCGCCGGCGGCGGGCGCCACGGTCCGATTGGCTATAATGACGCATTCCCCGACGGTCCGGCTTTCGCGCGGCGCATGTGCCGCGTGAGCGCCGCGCGCCGCGTTCCGGATTTCATCCTCACCAGAGAGCGCTCATGAGCTTCAACACCGTACCCCCCGGCAAGGATCTGCCGCACGATTTCAATGTGATCATCGAAATTCCGGCGCAAAGCGATCCGGTGAAGTACGAGGCCGACAAGGAACTGGGCCTGCTCGTCGTCGACCGCTTCATCGGCACGGGCATGCGTTACCCGGCGAACTACGGCTTCATTCCGCAGACGCTCTCCGGCGACGGCGACCCTGTCGACGTGCTGGTGATCACGCCGTTCCCGCTGCTGGCCGGCGCCGTGGTGCGCGCCCGCGCGCTCGGCATGCTGCAGATGACCGACGAGTCGGGCGTCGATGCCAAGCTGATCGCCGTGCCGCACGACAAGATCTGCCCGATGACGGCGCACATGAAGTCCGTGGACGACGTGCCGCAATACCTGAAGGACCAGATCAAGCACTTCTTCGAGCAGTACAAGGCGCTCGAGAAGGGCAAGTGGGTGAAGGTGGAAGGCTGGGCCGGCGTGGATGCCGCTCACAAGGAAATCAGCGACGGCGTGGCGAACTACAAGAAGTAAGCGTAGACGCTGCCGGACAGGTAGCAGGAACCGCGCGAGCCCGCAGGGCCGCGCGGTTTTTTATTGCGCGTTGCGTACGTTGGGCGACTGGGGCGCGGCGTTGTCGGTGGCGAGCGATTCGAGCGTCGCCGGTTCGATGGTCGTGGCGTCCGTGAGTGCCGCATCGTCCGCCGAGGTGGTCGGCAGCACTGATTCGAGCGTACGCGCGCCCGCGGCGAGCGCGCGCTTTTCGCGGGCCGGCAATTGCTTGACCCAATATTCGGCGCGCGAGGCGGCCGCCCGATCGGCCACCTCGAACGACGCCAGCACCCGCAGCGGCTTGCGCGAGCGCGTGTAGCGCGCGCCGGTGCCACTCGCGTGCTTTTCGAAGCGGGCGGCGACATCGGTGGCGATGCCGGTGTAGACGCTGCCGTCGGCACATTCGATCAGATAGAGGAACCACGGCATGAGGCGATCAATTTTTTCGGTTGTGTGGAGGCGTTTGTGCGGACTGAGCGAGCGCTTGACGAGGCGCGCAAGCGTAGGGCGCGTCAGTTCCTGAACGGATTGTGCTCGCGCAGTTCGTCGACGTAGGCGTGAATGGTCTCCGTTTCGCTCGACAGAAAGCGCGCGACGGCGTCGGCGAAAGCGGGATGCGCGAGCCAGTGGGCCGAATGCGTGGCGGTGGGCAGGAAGCCGCGCGCCATCTTGTGCTCGCCTTGCGCGCCGCCTTCGAAGGTGGCCAGCTTTTCTTCGATGCAGAATTCCAGCGGCTGATAGTACGCGGTCTCGAAGTGCAGGCACGGCACATGTTCGAGCGCGCCCCAGTAGCGTCCGTAGAGTGTGCCGCTCGGACTCGCGGTGCCCGCTTCGCTCGCTGCGCCGCGCTGGTAGGCCACGAGCGAACTGGCGATGGGCTTGCCTTCGCGTTCGGCGATCACGAGCAGCAGGTTCTCGGGCATCGTTTCGCCGATACGCCGGAAGAAGTCGAGATTCAGATACGGCGAGGAGAAATGCTCGCGGTAAGTCTGTCGGTAGCAGCGGTTGAAGAAGCGCCACTCGGCGTCTGTCACGTCCTCGCCGCGCACGCGCCGGAACGTGACGCCGGCCTCATGCACCTTGCGCCGCTCGGCGCGAATGTTCTTGCGCTTCTTTTGTTCGAGCGTCGCGAGGAAGTCGTCGAAGTCGCGGTAGCCCGCGTTGATCCAGTGAAACTGCACACCCTCGCGCAGCATCATGCCGACGTCGGCGAAGGTTTGTGCTTCCTGCGGGGTCGGAAAGAGCACGTGCAGCGACGACACTTCGGCCTGCTCCGCGAACGCCACGAGCGTGGCCGCGAGATGGCGGCGGGCGTTATCGTCCACGGCGAGAAGCCGTGTGCCCTGCACGGGCGTGAACGGCACGGCGCAGAGCAGCTTCGGGTAGTACTCCAGCCCGTTGCGCTTGTAGGCGTCGGCCCAAGCCCAGTCGAACACGTACTCGCCGTACGAATGGCCCTTGAGATAGACCGGCGCTGCGGCAACGAGGCGATTCGTGCGATCGTCGGTGAGCGTCACGAAGCGCGGCGCCCAGCCGGTGTCCGCCACGGCGCACTGCGTCTCGTGGAGCGCCGCGAGAAACTCGTGGCGCAGGAAGGGCGTGGGCTGGGCCTGTTGCGCGAGAAGGGCGTTCCATTCGTCGCGGCCCACCTCGAGCGGTGAGCCCAGAATGCCCGTGCGATAATCGAAGCGTTCCTGATTCAATCTTTCTGACCGTCGTTTCACCGTTCGACCCGTTGCGCCTGTGAGGTAGAGGGCGTCCCCGTCGAGCCACCGTGGCGGCGCGCTCTCACCGCGTTGCCCTTGTCCCTGCCATGAAGACCCGAATCGCTCTTGCCCAACTCAATGTCACCGTCGGCGACTTCGCCGGCAACACCGCGAAGATCGTGGCCGCCGCGCGCGCAGCGCACGAGGATGGTGCGCGGCTCGTCGTTGCCCCGGAGCTCGCGCTGTCCGGCTATCCGCCCGAAGACCTGCTGCTGCGCCCCGCCTTCTACGCGGCGAGCGCGGCCGCGCTCACCCAGCTTGCCCAGGAGCTGAAGCCCTTCAAGGGACTGCACGTGGTGGTGGGTCATCCGTGGCGCGATAGCGGCGATGCGCACGATGGCGCCGGCAGCGCGAAGGGCCATGGTAATGCAAACGCGCCGATCGAGCGCGGCCTGCCGCCTGTCGATACGTTCAACGCTGCATCGCTGCTCGTGGACGGCGACGTGGTGGGCACCTACCTCAAGCAGGACCTGCCGAACACCGAAGTGTTCGACGAAAAGCGCTACTTCGCCTCGCGTGCGAAGCCGTTCGTGTTCGAACTCGACGGCGTGAAGTACGGCGTGGTGATCTGCGAGGACGCGTGGCACGCGTCGGCCGCGCAAATGGCGAAGGCGGCAGGCGCACAGGTGCTGCTGATTCCTAACGGCTCGCCGTATCACCTGAACAAGGAAGCCACGCGCGTCGACATTCTGCGCGCGCGCATTCGCGAGACCGGCCTGCCGATGGTCTACGTGAACATGGTGGGTGGCCAGGACGAACTCGTGTTCGACGGCGGATCGTTCGTGCTCGACGCACACGGCGAGGTGGTGGCGAGCATGCCGCAGTTCCAGGAAGGGCACGCGATCGTCGAGATCGAAACGGAAGGCGGCGCGCCGCGGCCGTTGCCCGCTGCCCTCGCGCCCGAGACGTCGCTCGAAGCGAAGGTCTACGGCGCGCTCGTGATGGGCGTGCGCGACTACATCGGCAAGAACGGCTTTCCGGGCGCGATCATCGGCTTGTCGGGCGGCGTGGATTCGGCGCTCGTGCTCGCGGTGGCCTGCGACGCGCTGGGCGCAGACCGCGTGCGCGCCGTGATGATGCCCTCGCGCTACACGGCCGACATCTCCACCACGGACGCCGCCGACATGGCCCGCCGCGTCGGCGTGCGCTACGACGAGATTGCGATTGCGCCCATGTTCGACGCCTTCCGCGGCGCGCTCGCCGCTGAATTTGCCGGCCGCCCCGAAGACGCGACGGAAGAGAACATCCAGGCCCGCATTCGCGGCACGCTGCTGATGGCGCTCTCCAACAAGTTCGGCTCCATCGTGCTCACCACGGGCAACAAGAGCGAGATGGCCGTGGGCTACTGCACGCTCTACGGCGACATGGCGGGCGGCTTCGCCGTGATTAAGGACATCGCCAAGACGCTGGTCTACCGGCTGTGCCACTACCGTAACGCGGCGCCTGGGTTTGCCACGCAGAACGTCATTCCGGAACGCATTCTCACGCGTGCGCCTTCTGCCGAACTGCGCGAGAACCAGACCGATCAGGACAGCCTGCCGCCCTACGACGTGCTCGACGCCATCATGCGCATGTACATGGAAGAGGACCGGTCGCTCGCCGAGATCGTCGCCGCCGGCTACGCGCCGGAAGACGTGCAGCGCGTGACGCGCCTCATCAAGATCAACGAGTACAAGCGGCGTCAGGCGCCCATCGGCATTCGCGTGACGCACCGCGCGTTCGGCCGCGACTGGCGCTATCCGATCACGTCGCGCTACACGGAGCCGCTGCAATGAACGGGGTTAGCGTCGGCTGCGTGCCGGCCCCGGCGTAGAATCGACGCACCCTTTCTTTTTTTGAACGTTCGAACACTGATACGAGACGAGGTAAGCCATGAAACGCATCACCGCCATCATTAAACCGTTCAAGCTCGATGAAGTGCGCGAAGCGCTGGCCGAAGTGGGCCTCACGGGCCTGACCGTGACCGAGGTGAAGGGCTTCGGTCGTCAGAAGGGTCACACGGAGCTGTACCGCGGCGCCGAATACGTGGTGGACTTCCTGCCGAAGGTGAAGATCGAAGTCGTGGTGGCGAACGAGCAGACCGACCAGGTGATCGACGCGATCATCGGCGCGGCGCGCACGGGCAAGATCGGCGACGGCAAGATTTTCGTGGCGGAAGTGGAACGCGTGATCCGCATCCGCACCGGCGAGGAAAACGAGGCAGCGGTTTAAAGACCGCGCACCGGCAAGGCGGCGCTCGCAATAGATCAATCCAAAGCGGGCCCGCCAAATAAAAAACGGTGCGACACCCTTTCGGGTACCGCACCGATACGCGCCTCTCGCAGCAGCGTGAAAGTGTTTCTACAGCTGTTCTGTCGTCACCCGTCGATTAGAACGAGTGCTGGATGCCGGCGTACACGCCCGTCTGGCTGTGGCCTTGCAGCGGGTTCTCGTTGTAGGTGGTCGAGGAAACCGTGCCGCCCGCACCGGCTGCGTTTGCATCCAGGCCGAAGTTCGCGGTCTTGCTGTTACGCACCGTCGCGATCTGGAGGTCGAGCAGCGTGCGCTTCGAGAGGTTGTACGAACCGCCGATCGTGTAGATCGTCGCGTTGCCGCCACCCTTGTTCGCGTTCACGTGATAGACCGCCGCGATCAGGGCGGCGGCCGGCGTGGCTTGCCACGTCACACCACCCCATTCGTGATCGAGCGAGGTCGGCGAAGCGCCGGCCAGCGTGGCGTCATGCGACGTGCGGATCGCCTGATACGCGCCCTGGATCTTGAACGGGCCGAGGAACACGTTGACCGCAGCCGTGTATTCACGCGAGAAGTTGAATGCGTCGGTGAAGAGGCCGTTGGCGTTGTTGCGGATTTCGTCGTAGATACCGCGCACCTGGAAGAGCGACGACGTGTAGGTCAGTTGCAGACCGCCTTCACGGCCTTGCGACGTCGTGCCGTTACCGTTCCAGTTCGTCGCGTTCGACAGCGCGTACTGGCCATACACGTCAAAGCCGTAGAGCTTCGGCGACTGGTACGAAATGTTGTTGCTCGACTGCGGCCAGTTGCGGCCACGCACCAGCGACGCCGACGACCAGTTCGACTGACCGAACGGATCGAAGTCCCACACGCCGTTCGAGATGAACAGTTCGCGGCCCAGGAGCAGGGTACCGTAGTTGTCGTTCGACATACCGACGGTCGCCCAGCGATTGAAGAGGCCGCCGCCGCCAGGACCCTGGCCGTTCATCGTGTTGAAGCTGCCTTCCAACTGGAACAGCACCTTGTTGCCGCCGCCGATGTCTTCGACGCCCTTCATGCCCCACAGGCTCGTGCCCCAGTCACCGCTCTCTGCGCGCCAGCGCGAGGTCGAACCGGTGTAGCTGTTGTTCGGCAGCCCACTGATGTACTCGAGACCTGCGTCCAGGCGCCCATACAGCGTGACGCTACTCTGTGCGTGCGCAACCACGCCAGCCGACATCAGAGCTGCTGCGAGCAAAGCTTTCTTCATCTTCTCCTCCATACCCTGTCAAGAAGTCAACCCAGTACTGCGAATGGTGTTCGCACGCATCACGCGGCGAACAGGAACCGGAATTGGGAGACGGTGCGCGGAGGATCGCTGTGGTGTGACGCGGCCAGACAACTGGCTCTTATCCCGTCATGCCGACCCTGCGTTGACCGGTGTCTCCTCCGTTTTTGAAGTGAAACTACTTTTAATCAACTTTGTTTTGCTACTTTGGTTACTAATTTAGCAAAAAAGACTCGCTCGGGCGAACAAATTCGTGTGACTTCGGTCAGGTGTCGTCAAATTGCAATAGATCGATGCTGCGGGACGCCTGACCACGGCAGTGAAAATTCCGCCTGGCCTTGTCTGATAAAGGACTCACGGCTTTGGGCAGGGAGTGTTCAGGATTCCCTGTATTGACGCCGGAAAAGTCCCGGAGTAGTGCGAAAGAACGGCCGTTTGAGCCAGTTTTGGAGGGTTTTTTGCGGCCTTCGCGCGAGGCGAGCAGAATCGCGAGTGCAAAAGAAAAGGCGCCGTAAGCGCCTTGTAAAACTACATTGACTACATACGTCGTCCCGTATCGAAACAACAAGGACGACGTAGGGTCTTCAGAGCCGCGATATACCGCCGCGTGCTTCCCTCTATTTGAGACTGCCCGACAGAAACTGCTTGAGGCGCTCGCTCCTGGTATTGCCGAACACTTCGCTCGGATGGCCTTCTTCCTCCACGCGTCCCTGATGCAGGAACATCACGTGGTTCGATACGTTGCGCGCGAACGCCATTTCGTGGGTCACGACGATCATCGTGCGGCCTTCTTCGGCGAGCGTCTGCATCACCTTCAGCACTTCGCCGACGAGTTCCGGGTCGAGCGCCGACGTCGGTTCGTCGAAGAGCATCACGTCGGGCTGCATGGCGAGCGCGCGCGCAATTGCCACGCGCTGCTGCTGGCCGCCCGACAGATGCGAGGGGTACTGCTTCTCGACACGCGGCGCGAGGCCCACTTTCTCCAGATACGTGCGTGCGCGTTCCTCCGCCTCGCGGCGTGGCACGCCGAGCACGTGCACGGGGGCCTCGACGATGTTTTCAAGCACGTTCATGTGCGCCCACAGATTGAAGTGCTGGAACACCATCGAAAGCTTGGTGCGCACGCGCTGCAACTGCTTGTGATCCGACACGCGCAGCGCGCCGGAACGATTGTCCTGCAGCGTGCGAACTTCTTCGCCATCCACGAAGATGCGGCCCGCGTTGGGCTGTTCGAGAAAGTTGATGCAGCGAAGCATCGTGCTCTTGCCCGAACCGGAGGAGCCGATCACGCTGATCACGTCGCCGGCGTTTGCCTTGAGCGACACGCCTTTCAATACCTCGTTGTCGCCGTACCGCTTGTGCAGCGTATCGACGAAGAGCTTCTGCTTGTGCGTCTGGGAGTCCATCGAAATCCTTGAGCGGGCGCTTGTTTACTTGCCTTGCGGCCGCAGGTAGGCGAGCCAGCGGTGCTCGGCGCGGCGGAACAGCCACACGAGCGTGAAAGAGATGGCCAGGTAGAGGAGCGCGGCGATGCCGAACGCGCCGAATGACTGGTAGGTCGCCGAATTGACGTCACGCGCGATCTTGAGGATGTCCGGCACCGTGGCGGTGAACGCTACCGTGGTGGCGTGCAGCATCAGGATCACTTCGTTGCTGTAGTAGGGCAGCGCGCGACGCAGCGCCGACGGCAGGATCACGCGCCGGTACAGCGTGAAGGTGGACATGCCATAGGCGCGAGCCGCTTCGATCTCGCCGTAGGGCGTGGCCTTGATGGCACCGGCGAAGATTTCCGTCGTGTAGGCGCAGGTGTTGAGCGTGAAGGCGAGCAGCGTGCAATTCATGCCCTCGCGGAAGAACGCGTTGGTGAGTTCGTGCGAGCGGACGATCTCGAGACTGTAGAGGCCCGTATAGCAGAGCAGCAGTTGCACGTAGAGCGGCGTGCCGCGAAAGATGTAGGTATAGAGCCACACGAGGCCGGCGAGCCATTTCCTCTTCGAGACGCGCGCCACCGCGAGCGGCACCGAAAGGCAGAAGCCGAGTCCGATGGACACGACAAGCAGCCACAGCGTGATCGTGACGCCGGTAAAACGGTAGCCGTCGGTGTAGAGGTAGTTGCGCCAGTATTGCTGGATCAGCTCGAGCATGGTTTCGCCTTAGAGTTCCGCTTTGCGCACGCCGGTCGAGTAGCGCTTTTCGAGGCAGATGAGCACGAAGTTCGAAACCGTCGTGATGCCGAGGTAGATCGCCCCTGCGAGCAGCGTGAAGAAGAAGAACCGCAGCGTGCCCTTGCCGGCATCCTGCGAAGCCTTCACGACGTCGGCGAGGCCGATGATCGAGACGAGCGCCGTCGACTTCACGAGCACCTGCCAGTTGTTGCCGATGCCGGGCAGCGCGAAGCGCATCATCTGCGGGAACATGATGCGGTGGAATACCTGCCAGCCCGTCATGCCATAGGCGTGGCCGGCTTCGAGCTGGCCGCGCGGCACGGCGAGAAACGCGCCGCGAAACGTCTCGGTGAAGTACGCACCGTAGATGAAGCCGAGCACGATCACGCCGGCCGCGAAGGGGTCGATGTCGATCTGGTCCCAGCCCAGCAGGTCCGTCAGGTTGTTGAGCCAGATCTGGATGCCGTAGAAGAGCAGCAGCATCAGCACGAGGTCGGGCACGCCGCGAATGAGGGTGGTGTAGAGCGCGCCGACACCGTGCGAGAGCCGGTTCTTCGAGAGCTTCGCCGCCGCGCCGAGAAGGCCCAGCAGAAACGAAAGCGCCAGCGAGAGAACTGCCAGCTTGACGGTCTGCCATGTGCCGGCGAGGATTAGCGGGCCGTAGCCTTGAAAGAGCATATCGAGGTCCTTGACGGCGCGTCGGGCGCGCCGCGAAAGACGCGGCACTTCGCGTGCCGCTGTGCAAATGAAACCAGAGGTGTCCCGCCGTTGCCGGCGAAACGGTGTCGTGGACTCTATTACCGCAGCCGTACGAAACACCATTGGTGCTCGCCCGGGCGCGGGTGCTACTGACTGCCCGGGTAAATGTCGAAGTCGAAGTACTGCTTCGCGAGCTTGCGGAACGTGCCGTCCCGATGGACTTCGGCCAGCGCTGTGTCGAACATCGACTTCAATTCGACGTCTTCGGAACGCAGCCCGATCGCCGTGCCTTCGCCGATCGTTTTCGGGTCCTTCACTTCGGGACCCGCGAAGGCGAAGCCCTTGCCGCGCGGCGTCTTGAGGAAGCCGGCGCCCGCCTGCACTTCGTCTTGCAGCGTGGCGTCGAGCCGTCCCGAGAGCAGGTCCGCATAGACCTGATCCTGATTCGGATAGGTCACGACCGTCACGCCCTTCGGCTCCCACCAGGCTTTGGCGTACGCTTCCTGAGTCGAGCCTTGCTCGACGCCCACGCGCTTGCCCTTGAGGGACGCGGCGGTGGGCAAAAGCGGCGAACCGGCTTGGGCGACCATGCGCGCGGGCGCGTCATACATCTTGTCGGAGAAAGCGATCTGCTGGCGGCGCTGCCCGGTGACGGTGTAGGACGACACGATTGCGTCGAACTTCCTCGCCTTCAGGGCCGGGATCATGCCGTCGAAGTCCTGCTCCACCCAGACGCATTTCACGTTCATCCGCGCACACAGCGCGCGCGTGAGATCGACTTCGAAGCCGACCATCTGACCGGTGGGCGCCTTCGACTCGAACGGCGGGTAGCTGGCATCGACGCCGATGCGCACGGTCTTCCATTCTTTCGCCATGGCCCCCGTGGCCATGACAGCGAGCGCCACGCAAACTGCGAGCTTCTTCATGATTCTCCTGATACTTGGCGGCTGTCGCTGTGGCTGCGCGACATCCGCCGGCCGGCTCGTGACCGGCCGCCGCTATTCTAGGCGGTCAAAAATTGGCGACACTGCTTTTTTGCCCTGCTGGACGGCGGGCATGCTCGGCCCGGTCATGGACCGCGGCCTTGCCTTGTGGCGCAGCTTGCGCCCGGTTTCACGTCGCATCGAAGCGGGCGCGAAGCCGGTGTTCCGGGCGCTGCCCGTCTTGCGCCGACGCCTGCCTGAGGCGCGGCGAGGCGGGCGCGGGCCGAAAAGCGCGGTATTTTACCTGAACCGGATGGGTGTGCCAGCGCTGCTGCAAGGGGCCGGAAGGGGCGGCGTCTACCCACGGCCCACGGACGCGCGGGCGTATCGTTGGAGCGCCGAAGCGGCTGGAAGGGGAAGAACGGAAGGACGGTCCGTCAGGGAACCGGGATGTCACCGTAGGGGCCGGCGGCCGGACACCACGCGAGGCGTGCCCAGCCGCCGGGCGAGCTTACTGCTCAGCCGGTGCCGGCGCGCTCGCCGCACCGCGGCGATGTTCCCAACGGTCACGCATTTTCTCGCGGTGCGCTTCCATCCGCTCGAAGCGCGTCTTGAGCTCCGTGCTCACGGTCGTCTTCTGCTGGTCGTTCAGGCCGTTGTAGAACGCAAGCCAGGCCTGCGCCGTTTCCTCACGCAGTTGCGCGCTCTGCTGTTCGGCCTGCTGATGCGCCGCGTGCAAGGCGTTCAGATCGAGAATGGGCTGCTGCTTCATGGCGTCGAACTGCTGGCGCATCTTCTCGTGAAGCGCGCGCTGGGCTTCGTGGTCGCGTTTCATGGTGTCGAGCGCGGCCTGCCACTGCTTTTCCTGGTCCGCATTCAGCTTGAGCCGGTCGTGCACCTGCGTGAGCTCTTTCATGAAATGCTCGTGCATGCCCGGACCGCCAGGGCCGCCAGGACCACCGGGCGGCGGCATCTGGGCGTAAGCGGCGCCAAGCGAAAGCGTCAGCGCAGCGGCGGCAACGGCGAGAATGCGAGAGGGCTTCCTGTACATCGTGATGCTCCTTGTGTGATCGTCAGTCGGAGCGGGTGCGCGGTGATGGACGCGCATTGCCGCAACCGGTGATGCACAGCGTAGAGAGGCGCACGATGCGCCGTGTTACGGCCCCGTTCGGCGTCGTTACGCGACATTACGGCAGCCTTTCGTAGTAACACCCCGTAACCCTTTGGGGAAAGTCGGGGGGCAAACGTAACGGACCCCACGGTAAACTGCCGCCATGGCTACTCAAATCCTGGTCGTCGACGACGACGTAGAACTGCGCGACCTGCTGCGCGACTATCTGGTCAAACAGGGCATCGAGGTGTCGGTGCTGCACGACGCCGGCTCGCTGGAGCGCCGGCTCGAACGCGAACGCCCCGACCTCATCGTGCTCGACCTGATGATGCCCGGCGTGGACGGGCTCACGGCGCTGCGCAAGCTGCGCGCGTCGGGCGACGACATTCCCGTGATCATGCTCACCGCGCGCGCCGACGACGTGGACCGCATCGTCGGTCTAGAACTCGGTGCCGACGACTACCTCGGCAAGCCGTTCAATCCGCGCGAACTGCTCGCGCGCGTGCAGGCGGTGCTGCGCCGGCGCCGTACGCTGCCGTCGGCCGCGGCGCCCGAGCAGCGCGAGCCGTTCGCGTTCGGCCGCTTCGTGCTCGACTTCCAGTCGCGCGCGCTGCATCAGGAGGGCCGTCCGCTCACGCTGTCGGGCAGTGAATTCGCGCTCCTGAAGATCTTCGTCAATCACCCCATGCGCACGCTCACGCGCGAGCGTCTGCTCGAACTGCTGCACGGTCCCGAATACGACGGCACCGACCGCGGCATCGACGTGCAGGTATGGCGCCTGCGCCGCATTCTCGAAACCGATCCTTCCACGCCGCGTTTCATCCAGACCGTGCGCGGCCGTGGCTATGTCTTTGTACCGGACGGAGAGCCGAACGCTCATGCGTCGACCGGTTGATTCGCTGTTCGGGCGG
Organism: Paraburkholderia kururiensis; assembly: GCF_034424375.1. Lineage (NCBI taxonomy): Bacteria > Pseudomonadati > Pseudomonadota > Betaproteobacteria > Burkholderiales > Burkholderiaceae > Paraburkholderia > Paraburkholderia kururiensis. The sequence continues at coordinate 5,261,550 of NZ_CP139965.1, forward strand.
CTGGCCCTGCTGTTCATCGGGGTGCTGCTGCTGTCTCACGTGGCGTGGTTCGCGCTCATGCGGCTCGAACGCAACCAGCTGCAGACGCGCTATGCCGTCGAAGAGGCCACCTTTCTCGTCGAGGCGGTGCGGCAGCACGTCGCGCGCACGCCGGACCAGCCGTTGCCTTCGCGCGTGCGGCTCGTCGACCCCACCAGCCGCGACGTCCCCATCAATCCCGATGACCTCCCGCCGTCGCTGCGCCGCTTCCTCGAAGACGTGCGCGACCGCATGCCGCCCGGCACCGACGTGCGCGTCGGTACGCCGGGGCATCCGCCCACGTTGTGGGTGCGCTCGCCGGCCGATCGCAGCTGGATCGTCGTGCCGGTGCAGCCGTTGCGCCTGCTGAGGCCCATCGAAAAGATGGTGCCGTGGTTCATCATCATCTTTTCGGCGGCGCTCATCGCCGCGCTCGTGGCGGCCTGGCAGCTTCAGCAGCCGTTGCGCTCGCTCGCGCAGGCCGTGTCGCGCTTTGGCCGCGGGCTGCCCGTGCCGCCCGTGCCGGAACGAGGACCGCGCGAACTGCGCCAGCTCACGCACGGCTTCAACCAGATGGTCCAGGAAGTGGCGCGTACGGACAACGACCGCGCCGTCATGCTGGCCGGCGTCGCGCACGACCTGAAGACGCCGCTTGCGCGGCTGCGGCTGCGCGCCGAGATGATGGAAGAAGCGCGCATGCGCGACGGCGTGGTGCGGGACGTCGATTCCATGGCGCACATCGTCGACCAGTTTCTCGTCTTTGCGCACGACGGCGCGGACCGCAGCGAACCGGTGGAAGTGGACGAGCAATGCCGGCGTGTGGTGCGCTCGTATCGGGCCGTCGCACCGGGCGCCGCCGCGATCGAGATGCGGCTTGCCGCAGGCAGCGGCTTCAAGCTTCCTGCGGCGACGCTCGAGCGCGTCCTGTCGAACCTGCTCGACAACGCGCACGCTTACGGCGCACCGCCCGTCGTGGTGGCCACGGCGCGTACGGCCACCGGCTACACGCTGTCGGTCAGCGACAGCGGCAAAGGTATCGCTCCGCAAGATCTCATCAACGCAAGCCGCCCGTTCGTGCGGCTCGACCCCGCGCGCGGCGGCAACGGGCATAGCGGGCTGGGCCTCGCCATCGTGGAGCGCCTCGTGCGTCGTGCGGGCGGCGAATGGGAAATCGGCAACCACGAAGGCGGCGGCCTGCGCGTGCTGATGACTTTTTCGCAGGACGCCATGCCGCGTGGCGTGAAAGAGGAGGCGCAGCAAAGCGCCTGGTGAGGCGGCCGCCTATGCCTTGCATCCCTTGACGGTTCGCAGGCGGCCGGCGCGAGCGGTTCGTGAGCGACGTGAGTGGCGTGCGCTATGCGGCTACTCGGAGAACAGCGAATCGAGCGCCGCGGCGGCGTCGCTATCCACGGTGTTGTAGGTCACCGTGTCGGCTTCGAAGATGTAGTTCGTTGTGTACTTGCCGAGACGCGCCAGAATTTCTTCCTGAATCACTTCGGGCGCCACGTCGAGCTTCAGATACCACGCCGTCGACGACAGGCGCGTCTGGAACGCTCCGTATTCGGCCATCAGCTGGTCGAACGCATGAGCATCCTGGTCGCGGCAGACGATGACCAGATTCCCCTTCATGCACACCTCCGATAGAACGTATCAACGAGAACCGTGCAAGGGCGCGAAGCCCTCATGTCCGACCGATGATAACCGCTAAAGGCGGCGTGCCGCGTGTGGGCGAGGAACGGCGGGCAGGGTGTCGGTCGTGCAGGCGTCGAGTGGCGGTGCCGCTCGTTGCCACCCTATCGCGCCTGCTACGCCTGCCATGAAGCGTTGGCCGACGTGCGTGCAGGCGGCGGGCTGTCGCCGGGTGCGTGAGCTTCGGTCCGGTCGCGTCCCGCCGACTTCGCGGCATAAAGCGCCATGTCGGCGCGGCTGATGAGGCGCTCCGGCAGATCGTCCGCCGCATACTCGGTAATGCCGATGCTCACGGCGAGTTCGATGTCCTCGGGCAGCTTCGCGGGCTGCGATCCCTTGAACCGTCGGCGCAGTCGCTCCATGACGTCGATGCCTTCGGCCAGCCGCGTCGAGGGCAGCACGATGCCGAATTCCTCGCCGCCCAGACGTCCAACGGCATCCGAGCCGCGCAGCTCGGCGCGACACGTATCGACGAAATGCTCTAGCGCGCGGTCGCCGGCCGCGTGGCCGTAGCAGTCGTTGATCTGCTTGAAGTGGTCGAGGTCCGCGATCGCCATGCAAAGCGGCGTGCCGCTTGCACGCGCGCGGTCGATCTCGTGTCGCAGCAAATCGAGAAAGTAGCGGCGCGAGAGCGCGCCCGTTAGCGCATCGTGCCGCGCTTCGGCGGCGAGCAGCGCGTTGGCCGCCTGCAACTGCTGGGCGAGATCGCGCGTGGCGCGGTGGTGCCGCAGCTCGCGCCTCCACGATACGGTGATCACCCAGGTCAGCGTTACCGTCCCCACGAGCGTGAGGAACACGAGCAGCCGATCGCGCCGGTGCGAGCTGCGCAGTTCGGGCCAGGTGGCAATCGGGTCGACGAGATGGGCGGACAGGCCGGAATTGAGTCCGTCGCGCGATTCGTAGAGCGCCGGCGTGGGGTGTTTCGGCATGTCGAACAACTGGGCGGCGGCCGCGCTCGGCACCCACGGCTCCTGTTCGCGCATGTCCGCGCTCAGCGAGCGGATCTCGAACGGCGGAAACCGGTCGCGCAGGTACGTGTTGACCCGCTCGACCGGGTTCATCGTGAGGACCGGCGCATTCGGCAGCGTGTGTCCTTCGAGCTGGTTGTCGTTGGCCATGATGACGACGCCGTTCTGGTCCGTCACGAACGAACCGGGATGTGCCACCCAGTGCCGAAATCGTGAGAGCGACATCCGCGCGGCCACCGCGCCGACGAGCAAGCCTTCGTTATAGACCGGCGCGGCGATGAAGATGCCGGGGTCGCCGGTCTGTCGTCCCACGCCGTAAGCTTCCGTGAAGGCGCCGAGGCGCGTGTTGAGGAAGTAGGGGCGGGTGTGCATGTCCCTGCCGATATACGGATGAGCGCTGGTCGCGTTGCTCGATGCCACGCACAGGCCGTTGGCGTTGATGAGCCAGATGGCGTCGAGCCCCGAGAAGCCCTGGGCGTCGTGAAGGAAGCGGTTGATGGCCGCGAGCGCGGGCACGCCCGTAAGCTGCGCCCGTCGCCCGGCGTCGGATTTTCCGTCGTCCGGTCGATACTGGCGGGCCGCGACGAGGGCGTCCTGCACGGCGCCGAGCTCGGCCATCGTCGATGGCATGGCGCGCGAAAGCGCGAGGTCGCTTGCAATGACTTCGGCCATGTTGTCGACGATCGAGGAGGTCACCTGCCGCTGCGCGCCCAGTGCGGCTGCGAGTTCCTGCTGCACCATGCGGTCGGCGATGGCGCCCGCGGCGAACCAGCAGAGAAGCGCCGCGAGCACGAGGCCGAGTGGTCCCGCCAGCTGGCGCAAGGGTGTCCTGTTCATCGGCCTTTCGATTTGTCTGGTATCCGTATGAAGGCAGTAGGGAGAGATCGTCCGCCGTATGCCGTCCTGCCGGGCCCCGGAAGCCATGATGCCGGGGTGTTCGCGTCTGCGAGGGCGGGCTCGCGTGGGGTGTCTCCGCCGCCCGGCATGGCCCGCAGCCAGTCCGGCGATTTTACCTCTGCGATGGCATGCGCGATGGGCGGGCGGCTTGCTCGTCCCCGGCCGAGGCCGGGCCCCAGACGTTGCGTTTCGCTGTTGTGCCTCGCGGTTGTGCCTGTCACACAGGTTGTAGTAGTGTCATGCGGTCCTAAAGAACCGCAACCTGGAACGGCAACCGCAAGCGCAAGGCGCCCTCGCGCGAGAGGTCTCTGCGGCAAGGTGCAAGCCGCGGGTGGCGGCAAGGTCGCATGCGTGTCGCGTGCCATGCGGGCGTGTCGCGCCTGCCGGACGACGTATTTATCGAACTGCTACGGATGACGCGCCTATGCGTTTTGCCATGTCTCATCGCTGCTTTCCCGACCGTTTCCCCACGTTTCCTGTCGCCGCCTTCCGCTCGATGACCGAGCCATGGAATGGCGCTGCCGTGGGCGACTATCACGGCGGTGCATCTGTGGAGGCTCGCTGAGATGGACTTCCGCTTCAACCTGAACCGCACCGCGAACGCCTCGGCGTGGCGGCTGCTGCCTAACGGCTGGGACTTTGTGGCGTTCCCGCTGATCCTGTGCCTGATCGCGATGGCGGCCATCGGCTTTCACCAGACGCTCGCGCCGATGTCGACGCTGCAGACGCAGGCCATCTCGCTGGACACGGCGATGCTGCCCGAGTACGCCATGCGCACCACGCTGCGCATGCTCGCGGCGATGGTGGCGTCGCTCGTGTTCACGTTCACCTACGGCACGCTGGCGGCCAAGAGCCGGCGCGCGGGCATGGTGCTGGTGCCGGTGCTCGACATCCTGCAGTCGGTGCCGGTGCTGGGCTACATCTCGTTTACGGTGACGTTCTTCCTCGCGCTGTTTCCGGGGCGCGTGCTGGGTGCGGAGCTGGCGGCCATCTTCGCGATCTTCACGAGCCAGGCCTGGAACATGACCTTCAGCTTCTACCAGTCGCTGCGCACCGTGCCGCGCGACCTGGACGAGGTCTCGCGCGGCTTTCACCTGACCGCCTGGCAGCGCTTCTGGAAGCTGGAGGTGCCGTTCTCGATGCCGGGGCTGATCTGGAACATGATGATGTCGATGTCGGGCGGCTGGTTCTTCGTGGTGGCCTCGGAGGCCATCACGGTGGGCAACAGCACCATCACGCTGCCGGGCATCGGCGCGTACCTGGCGCAGGCCATCGCGCAGAAGAACCTGCACGCGGTGGGCTGGGTGATCCTGGCCATGACGGTGGTGATCCTCGCCTACGACCAGCTGCTGTTCCGCCCGCTGGTGGCCTGGGCCGACAAGTTCCGCATGGAGAACACCAGTTCGGGCACGGCGCCCGGCTCCTGGCTGCTGGACCTGATCCGGCGCACGCGGCTCATCCACCGCATGCTGGTGCCGTTCGGCTGGCTGCTGGCGCGCCTTGCACGCGTGCCGCTGAAGCTGCCCGCGTTCGAGCGGCCCAGCCCGTTCGGCGTGACGCGCACGCTGGGCACGCGCGCGGCCGACATCGTGTGGGGCATCTTCGTGGTGCTGCTCACCGCCTACGTGCTGTACCGGGTGATCGCGTACGTGCACACGGGCGTGGGCATGGACGAGGTGCTGCACGTGTTCGTGCTGGGCTTCATCACGCTGCTGCGGGTGGTGGTGCTGATCGCGCTGTCGTCGCTGGTGTGGGTGCCGCTGGGCGTGCTGATCGGGCTGCGCCCGGCGCTGGCCGAGAAGATCCAGCCGCTCGCGCAGTTTCTCGCGGCGTTTCCGGCCAACCTGCTGTTTCCGGTGTTCGTGATGGCGATCGTGCGCTTTCACCTGAACCCGGACATCTGGCTCTCGCCGCTGGTGGTGCTGGGCACGCAGTGGTACATCCTGTTCAACGTGGTGGCGGGCGCGAGCGCCTACCCGAACGACTACCGGGAGGCGGCCACGAACTTCCGCATCCGGGGCTGGCAGTGGTGGCGCCAGGCGATGCTGCCGGGCATCCTGCCGTACTACATCACGGGGGCCATCACGGCCTCGGGCGGGGCGTGGAACGCGAGCATCGTCGCGGAGGCGGTGCAGTGGGGCGACACGAAGCTGGTGGCGCACGGGCTGGGGGCGTACATCGCGCAGACCACGGCCGACGGGGACTTCCCGAAGATCATCCTTGGGGTGGCGGTGATGTCGCTGTTCGTCACCCTGTTCAACCGGCTGTTGTGGCGTCCGCTGTACGCGTACGCCGAATCGCGGCTGCGGCTCGACTGAATGCGCGAAGCGGAGAGCAGATCATGCAGGAACCAAAGACGGTAACGGCGGCGGGCGGACAGACGCCCGCGGCGAACGTGGCGCCGGTGGCGGGCGCCGAGATCCTGAACGTGAAGCACGTGAGCCGTGGCTTCAACAAGGCGCAGGGCGAGCTGCTGGTGCTCGACGACGCGAACCTGACGCTGCACGAGGGGGAGATCGTGGGGCTGCTGGGGCGCTCGGGCTCGGGCAAGTCGACGCTGCTGCGCATCATCTCGGGGCTGATCGAGCCGACCTCGGGGGAGGTGGAGTACCTGGGGCAGCCGCTCAGGGGCCCGGCCGAGGGGGTGGCGATGGTGTTCCAGACCTTCGCGCTGTTTCCGTGGCTGACGGTGCTGCAGAACGTGGAGGCGGGGCTGGAGGCGCGCGGGGTGGGGGCGCGCGAGCGCCGCGAGCGGGCGCTGGCGGCGATCGACCTGATTGGTCTGGACGGGTTCGAGAACGCGTACCCGCGCGAGCTGTCGGGCGGCATGCGGCAGCGGGTGGGGTTTGCGCGTGCGCTGGTGGTGGACCCGACGCTGCTGCTGATGGACGAGCCGTTCTCGGCGCTGGACGTGCTGACGGCCGAGACGCTGCGCACGGACCTGCTGGACCTGTGGACGCAGGGTCGGCTGCCGATCCGCTCGGTGCTGATCGTGACGCACAACATCGAGGAAGCGGTGTTCATGTGCGACCGGATCCTGGTGCTGTCGTCGAACCCCGGGCGGGTGCTGGCGGAGATCCGGGTGCCGTTCCGGCATCCGCGCAACCGGCTGGACCCGGCGTTCCGGCGGCTGGTGGACGACATCTACGCGAAGATGACGGCGCGGCAGACGGGCGGATGGGGCAAGAAGGAGCTGGAGCTGGGCAGCTGGCTGCCGCAGGTGTCGACGAACCTGATGGCGGGGCTGATCGAGACGCTGGCGATGCCGCCGTACCACGGGCGGGCGGACATGCCGGAGATTGCGCGCTCGCTGCACCTGGAGGTGGACGACCTGTTTCCGATCGCGGAGATGCTGCAGCACCTGGGGTTCGCGGACGTGCGTGAGGGGGACGTGTTCCTGACGCCGCCGGGGCGGGTGTTCGCGGAGTTCGGCACGCAGGAGCGCAAGATGATGTTCGCGGAGCACCTGCTGCGCAACGTGCCGCTGGCCGCGCGTATCAAGAAGGTGCTCAACGAGCGGCCGGGGCACCGCGCACCGCGCGTGCGCTTCGAGCAGGAGCTGGAAGACTTCCTGTCGGACCAGGCCGCGGAAGAGACGCTCGATACGGTGATCGACTGGGGGCGCTATGCCGAGATCTTCTCGTATAACGACCAGACGGAGATCTTCAGTCTCGAGGATGTGGAGTCTTGAGCGCCGGCTGGAGATGCCACACCAGGGGCCCGCTCGCTTATCGCGCAGGCACACGGCCAACCAGCGGATGCCGACCTATTGCAGCGTGCCCCAGCGCTCCACAGCCGGTTCCGCCGCGGCCCATTTCCACCCCTTGTCCTGAAGGCACGCGCTGCCGGTGAACCAGTGCGTCGGCGCATTCGCGTCGTCGCCGTCCACCACCGAAAACACGAACTCCTTGCAGATCGCGAGCGCCGATGTGAACGCCCGCGTAACGCGCACTTCGCCGTGACCGTTCTCGATGGGCAGCGTGTGCTTCACGCGCCACGGCTTTGCGTCGCCGACCGGCATCGAACCCGCGAGCGACGCAATCATGTCCTGCTGGTCGCCGTGCATCTCGCGCATGTAGCGGTTCACGGCTTCGTCGGTGGCCGCCTGAACGGCGATGCCCACGCCGATACCCACCGCGGGGTTGGCCGTGACGAGGCCCGACGCGGCACCCGCCGCCGCACCGCTCGCGGCACCAATCGACCCACAGCCGCTCATCACGAGCGCTGCGCCAACGCATAGCGCGGCTGTGGCAGCGATGCGTGCAAGGCTCGTCGTGCATGCCGTGCTTCGACTTTGTTCGCCGCCGCCCGGTCGTGCCTGACGATGCCATCGTGGCAGGGCGCCCATCATTGCAGCGCGCCCCAACGTTCGGTCGCGGGCTCGGCGGAGGCCCACTTCCATGCATTGCCGTCGCGGCAGATCGAAGCCACATAGAAGGCGCTCGATGCAGGCGCGTTCTGCTTCGCCGCCGTGTCGACCGAGAACACAATCTCCTTGCAGTCGAGCGTGCCGCTGCTGATGGTGCGGCTCACCGTGACGCGGCCATGCTCGTCGTCTTCGATGGGCACCGAATGTGTGGCCGACCACGGCGCGACGGCGCCCACGTCGAGGCTGCCTGCCGCGCGCGCGATGGTGTCCTGGGTGTCGCGATGAACGATGCGTTCGGAGTACTGCACGCCGGCCTTCGCCGCCGCGACGGTGCCCAGACCGATGCCCGTGGCGACGGCCGCATTGCGCGTCACTTTGCTGGCGAGCGCGGCGCCTGCGATACCGGCGCCCGCCGTGGCGCCTTCCGAATACATCGAACTGCAGCCGCTGAGTACCGTGGCGCCGAGTGTGGTGCAGAGCGCGCTCACGACGAAGGCGCGGTGCAGTGCGTGCGGCGTGTTGCGACAGCGCGTGATGCGCTGCATCGGAAGCTTTGTTTTGAACATTTCCCGTGGCCGTATCGTGCGCGCGGGCCTTGTTTTACGGGCTCAAATGAGTGATGAGCCCGTGTGCCGCGCGCTTCTCACGGTGCAGCATTGTGCAATACGCGAAGTGTGAGCGACATAGAAAAAATGCAAGCAATTGCAAAAGCGCGTGCATTGCACACGCGCGTATGAATGCGAGTCTCAGCGTGTCGTGAAGGTGCCGGCCGAGCGACGGCGCGCGGTTCGCAACGTACCGCGGCGCGCTCGCGCCCTCGAACGCCTCAAGCTTCTTCTTCGCCCTCGCGTTCCTCGCTGCCGTATGCGCCCAGCCGGTTGTAGAGCGTCTTCAGACTGACGCCCAGGGCGCGCGCCGCACGGCGTTTGTCGCCGCCGCAGTACTTGAGCGTGCCGAGGATGATCTGCTTCTGCGCATCGGCGAGCGGCGTACCGATCCACACGCTCATCGCGTCGCCCTGCGTGACAGGCTTCTTCACCCTCGAAACGAGGTGCGGGTGCGGAATCTCCACCACCTTCTCGGCGAGGATGAATGCGCGATACACCGCGTTCTTCAGTTCGCGCACGTTGCCCGGCCACGACCAGCTGCGTACCGTTTCGAGCGCCCGCTTGCTGAACACCTTCTGCGTGCCTTCGCGCTCGTTCAGTTCATTGAGGAAGTGCTGGGCGAGCAGTTCGCGATCGCCGTCGCGTTCGCGCAGGGGCGGTGCGCGCAGCGGAAATACGGCGAGCCGGTACATCAGGTCCTCGCGCAGTCCGTTCTCTTTCACCGCCGTCACGGGGTCGCGATTGGTGGCCGCAATCACGCGCACGTCGCTATAACTCGCCTCGCTGCTGCCCACGCGATAGAACGTGCCGGTTTCCAGTGCGCGCAGCAGTTTGACCTGGCGCACCGGCGTCATTTCCGTCACCTCGTCGAGAAACAGCGTGCCGCCGTTCGCGTGTTCGAAGTACCCCACGCGGCCCTGGATGGCGCCCGTGAAGCTGCCTTTTTCGTGGCCGAACAGTTCGGCTTCGATCAGCTCGTCGGGAATCGCACCGCAGTTCACGGCGATGAAGGGCGCTTCCTTGCGCGTGCTCTGCTCGTGAATCGTGCGCGCGATCAGCTCCTTGCCCGTGCCCGATTCGCCGATGATGAGCGCCGTCGCATCGGTGCTCGCCACGCGTTCGATCTGCTCGTACAACTCCTGCATTGCCGGCGACGAGCCGTACAGCAATCCGTACGACTGTAGCGCTCCAGCGCGTGGGTTCGCCGACCCGGCCGCTGCGCGGTCGGAGGTGGGCGCTTCCAGCTCGATTGACGCCATGGTGAAGGTGTTCCGCATAAAAGGGTTCTTGCCGCAACGCATCGTCGCTGTCACTTCCTGGTTGCGTCTGCGCGGCATTCGCTGGCGCGGCGGCGGGCCGGGATCGTTCCTTGCCTCTTCGACATGGCCGGCTTGCCGCGCGAATCTCGTCAACATTTAACCACTGGCCAGGCGCGCGCCGCAACGTACCGTTTTCCGCGGGCGTGAACGAGGGCTTTAGTTGTAGCGCAGTGCGGCAACATTGACTGCCGGCGTTTTGCGTCCAGGCAAGGTTTGCCGTTTTGGCGCACCGTGCCCATGCGGTGGCGCTCTCATGTGGAACTCGTCACGCGCAAAACGATCGACAGACAAGTACCGGACACGTTCACCGGCACACGCAGCGGTTGCAGGTCCTGCTGCAACGCGACTACTGAAACAACGACTGAAACCGAACGAAGGAGGAGCCCGATGTCCACCACGATGTCTCCGTCGATGTCCCCGACCACCGAGCAACTCGCTCTCGGCCGGCAGAAGATTGCCGACGACCTTCGCGTTTTGCTGACCGATTCCGAAGAGATGCTGCGGCTCACTGCCTCGCTCACGGGCGAGGGTGTGGAGGCGCTGCGCGAACGTCTGCGCATGCACGTCGAGTCCCTGCAGGGCACGCTTGCCACGACGCAGTCCACGGCACAGCGGCAGTATCGCGCGGCCACGGTGCGTACCGAACGCTACGTGCGCGGCAATCCGTGGCAGTCGCTCGCCATGGCGGCCGGCGCCGGCTTTTTGCTGGGCGTGCTCGTGGCGAGCTGAGGCGCGTCGGCAAAGGGAAGGCCCGTTGCGTGACGCTGGTAGCGGCATGCATGCAGGCGGGCTCATCCGATACAGCAGAAGAAGGAGCAAGAGATGGCTAGACCCATGGCTCGACAGAAAATCGGCATATTCGGCGCCCTGGTTGCCGTGGGCGGCGTACTGGCGTGGCGCTGGGCGCAGAAGCATCGCGCCTCGCAGGCGTGGCTCAATCGCGATCTGAGCCGCTGGGAGGAAGAGGGCGGCACGGTCGTCAATACGACTGACGCAACCCAGCAGGCGCCGGCCCATTCGATGGCGGCACAGCGCGCGATGGCAAACGGCGAAGACCACTCCGCGCGCAGGGACGCCTGGCCGTTTCCGCGCGGCTGAGCAGGCGCTGGGGCACCGCTCGAGTCGCTCGGTACGTGAAGGCCGTTACGGCCCCATCGATATCGTCTTACAATGTTTGGATTCGCGTGGCTGCATGTTGGCGTGCACACCGTTGTGCATGCAGCTTTCGCGAATTCATTGCTGAAGCTATGCGCCGAACGGGGCGCATTTTCGCGAAACGCGACGCCCCGAAACCGCCGCGCGGCCGCGCTGCCGCGCGTTTCAAGAGCCGAAGGCGGCAACGCTTCAGTTGGGCGTGGGAGCATCCGCAGATTGGCCGGATGGCAGTTCCCGCGCCGCCGCCGCATCCCGGTTCGCTCATGTTCAACCCTGACGAGAAGCGATGTCACACGTACTGATTGTCGACGACGATTCCGATACCCGCGAGGCGCTGGCCGCCATCATCGCGCAAGACGGTCTGACGACCGCGCTGGCCGGCGACCTGCGCGAGGCCCGCATCCAGCTCGTGCGCCAGACCCCGGACGTGGTGTTCACCGACCTCAAGCTGCCCGACGGCAGCGGCGTCGATCTGTTCGAAGACCTCGATCCCACGTCGGGCGTCGAAGTCATCGTCATTACCGGCCATGCCACGGTGGAGTCGGCCGTGAACGCGCTGAAGATGGGTGCGACCGACTATCTGGTCAAGCCCATCAACATGCAGCGCGTGAAGGCGATTCTGAGCCGCCTGCCGCGACCCGGCGACCTCAAGGCCGAGATCGGCACGCTGCGCGGCGAGCTGCGCCGCATGGGACGCTTCGGACTGATGCTCGGCAGCTCGCCGGCCATGCAGGAGGTCTACGACCAGATCGGCCGCGTGGCGCCCACGGCGGCATCGGTGATGCTCGTAGGCGAGTCCGGCACCGGCAAGGAAGTGGCCGCGCAGACCGTGCACCAGCTGAGCCTGCGCCGCAAGCATGCGTTCCTCGCCGTGAATTGCGGCGCCATTTCGCCGAACCTCATCGAGTCCGAGATGTTCGGCCACGAGCGCGGCTCGTTCACGGGCGCGGACCGTCAACACAAGGGCTATTTCGAGCGCGCCAACGGCGGCACGCTGTTCCTCGACGAGATCACCGAGATGCCCGTGGAGCTTCAGGTGAAGCTCTTGCGCGTGCTCGAGACAGGCATGTTCATGCGCGTCGGCACGACGAAGGAAATCGAGACCGACGTGCGCCTGATCGCGGCCACCAACCGCGACCCCGAGCAGGCCGTCGTGGAGGGCAAGCTGCGGCTCGACCTCTATCACCGGCTCAACGTGTTTCCGATCAGCCTGCCGCCGCTGCGCGAGCGCGGCAAAGACGTCGAGTTGCTGGCGCAGGCGTTTCTCGAAGAACTCAACGAGCGGTACGGCACGCGCAAGCACTTCCCGCCCGCGGTGAAGGACATGCTGCTGTCGTACCCGTGGCCCGGCAACGTGCGCGAACTGAAGAACTACGTGCAGCGCGCGCACATCATGTCGAGCGCGGATTCGGACGCCACCGCCGTCGTGCCGTTGCAGATCTCCATTGCGAAGCCCTCGGCGGGTACCGCGATCACCATTCCGTTCGGCACGTCGCTCGCCGAAGCGGACCGGCAACTGATTCTCGCCACGCTCGAGCAATGCGGTGGCGTGAAGACGCGCGCGGCCGAAATTCTCGGCATTAGCCTGAAGACGCTCTATAACCGGCTCGTGGAGTACGGCAACGACGCGAAGCTCGCAGAAGGCGAAGCCAGCGACGAATCGCAGGCGGTGGGGCGCGCGAACGTGTGAGCGTTGCGCCCGGCATGCTGCACGAGCGTGCCGGGCAACGCACTGGGGCACGCGTCGTGCACCGCGCAGTTCGTTGCGCAGTTCACCGCGCACTTCATCGACAAACGACACGACGAAGGAGCCCGACATGCTGCGTCACCTGCCATCGCTTCCCATGCAGCCCTCGGCGGCCTGGGTCGTATTGCCCGCGATACCCGTACGTGCCCATACCCCGCAGCCCGAGGACCCGCCCGAGCCCGGCGAACCTACGCCGATGCCGCCCGAACCTTCGCACGAGCCGGACGAACCCGAGGCACCGCCGATTGGCGATCCGCCCGCGCAGCCGGGCGAGGTACCGCACGCCGTGCCGAAAGCGCCGGGCCACGGGCACCGCGGCGAACTTCGCGGCTTGTAAATGCTGGTATGACCCCACCCGCCACCGGATGCGAATTGATGTACTTGTTACAAGGCAGCCCAACTTTTTTACCGGCAATCCGGTTCGCCGGACCTAGACTGAAAAGATGTCACCCGCGTGGGTGACCGCTTCCACCTGGAGGCTTCGATCATGAGACACCCTGCATTGCGGCGTTCTGCACGTCACTCGGGCAAGCGCAACGCGCGCGACGGCGCACCCCAAGGTGTACTGGGCGGTCCGCCGCCGGACTTGAGCGACCCGGCGGCGCAAAACCGCCCCGCGCCCGGCATCCCGGCAGACGGCGAGCACAACCAGGGCGGCGCGCGTGCCGAAGGTCTCGACTACCAACGGGATCTGGGTTCAGAGCAGGACGCCTAAGCAATATTCGCGTTTCAGTCGTATCAGCGGAAAGTTTATTGCTACCTCGCGGCGCGAGGTGGCACAGATTCGCTCGGGCGTGCCCGCGCCTTGCGGTTTTATTTTTCTTTCTCGGGCAAGGCGGCACGCGAATTGCGTGTGTTCGGCGGGCATCCCGCATGCAACGAGAAAGGAGGTACTGCTGCATGGGCAGACTAATCGTGGTATCGAATCGTGTCGCGCCGACCCAGGAGGGGCGACCTTCCGCCGGCGGTCTCGCTATCGGCGTGCTGGACGCGCTCAAGGAAACGGGCGGTGTCTGGTTCGGCTGGAGCGGCGAGATCGTCGGCGAACCATCAGAGCCGGTAATCGAGCAGCAGGGCAACGTCACGTACGCGACCGTGGGTCTCACGCGGCGCGATTATGACCAGTATTACCGCGGCTTTTCCAACACTACGCTGTGGCCGACGTTCCACTACCGGAACGACCTCTCGCACTTCGAGCGCGAAGACTATGCGGGGTATCTGCGCGTCAACGAAACACTCGCGCGACGCCTCGTCACGATGATCCGCCCGGACGACATCATCTGGGTGCACGACTATCACCTGCTGCCGTTCGCTCGCTGCCTGCGCAATCTGGGCGTGACGAACCCCATCGGTTTCTTCCTGCACATTCCGTTTCCCGTGCCCGAGGTGCTGCGCACCGTGCCGCCGCACCAGGAACTGGTGCACTTCATGTGCGACTACGACGTGGTCGGCTTCCAGACCGAAGCGGATCGCCAGTCGTTCATCGACTTCATTGAGCGCGGGCATCACGGCTCGGCGAGCGAGGACGGCATGCTGCATGCCTACGACCGTCTGCTGAAGGTGGCCGCGTACCCCATCGGCATCTATCCGGATGCGATCGCCAAGGCCGCCACGCAGTACACCGACCGCAAGGCCGTGCGCAGCCTGCGCGACGGCTTGCGCGGCCGCAAGCTGATCATGAGCGTGGACCGGCTCGACTACTCGAAGGGCCTCGTGGAACGCTTCCAGGCCTTCGAGCGGCTGCTGCAGAATGGGCCGGGCTGGCACGGGCGCGTCTCGCTCGTGCAGATCGCGCCGCCTACCCGCTCGGACGTGCAGACCTACCAGCGCATTCGGCAGAACCTGGAAGGCGAGGCGGGGCGTATCAACGGACGTTTCGCCCAACTCGACTGGACGCCGATCCAGTACCTGAACCGCAAGTACGAACGCAATCTGTTGATGGCGCTTTTCCGCACCTCGCAGGTGGGTTACGTGACGCCGCTGCGCGACGGCATGAATCTCGTCGCGAAGGAGTATGTGGCGTCGCAGGATCCTTCGGACCCGGGCGTCCTCGTGCTCTCGCAGTTCGCGGGCGCAGCCGAGCAGATGCCGGGCGCGCTCGTGGTGAATCCGTTCGATCTCTCGCAGATGGCCGAGGCGCTGGAGCGCGCGCTCTCGATGCCGCTCGCCGAGCGTCAGGCGCGGCACGCCGACATGATGACCTCGCTGCGCGAGAACAACCTCTCGGTGTGGCGCGACACGTTCCTCGCGGATCTGCGCAACGTCGCGACGGCGGCATCGGTGACGGCGAAGGCCGTCAAGCAACCGATCAAACTCGCGCACGCAAAGGCGGCTTAGTGGCGCGTGGTGGTTACCCGATGGCCGCCGCGTAAGCGCTACGCAGCAGCCTCACAAGCTACGAACGACGGGCGCGGCGGAAGGCACAAGATCCTTCCGCCGCGCCCGTCGTTTTTCTCTTCTTCCTTCTTTTGCGGGGACGCGCGCCACGCGTGCAGTCGCAACGACCTGGTCCAGCGTACGCGTCAAGCCGCCGCGCTGTTCGCCGGCTGTCTCAGCCGCAGCAGGCTCACCGCAGCGGCAAGCATCGAAAAGCCCGCCGCCAGATATAGCGCGATGACGGGCCCCTGATGCGGCGACACGCCGAAAATCAGCGCGACCAGCGCGGCACCCAGCGTCTGGCCCGTGAGCCGCGCGGTGCCCAGCATGCCGCTCGCACCGCCGCTGCGTTCGCGAGGCGCGGAAGCGAGCATCTGGCGGTTGTTCGGCGACTGGAACATGCCGAAGCCCGCGCCGCACAGTGCCATGCGCCACGCGATATCGACGGCTGAAGGATGAGCGCCGAGCGTGGCGAGCAGCAGCAGGCCCACCGTCAGCGCGGCGAGCCCGATGCCGCCGAGGATGCCCGCCGGGTAGCGGTCCGAGAGGATGCCGGCGAGCGGCGCGGCGCCCACGATCACGAGCGGCCATGGCGTCATGAGAAAACCGGTCTCGACCTGCGAGAGCCCGAAGGTTTCCTGCATCAGGAACGGCAGCGAAACGAAGGCGAGCATCTGCGCACAGAACGAGCAGACGGAGGTGCCCACCGAAAGTCCGAACGCGGGAATGCGCAGCAGGTCGACGGGCAAGAGCGGCGCGGGGCGCGTCAATTGGCGACGCACGAAGAACCAGCCGGTCACGGCGGCCACGACGAACTGCGCGGACACCCAGACGCCCGACTCTCCGTGGCCGAGACCGTCGACTGCGAAGATCAGGAATCCGAACACGATCGCGTTCATCACGGCGCTCACGTAGTCGTAGGGCGCGCGGTGCTTCACGTTGACGGGCAGCGCGCGCATACCCAACGCGAAGGCCGCAATGCCGATCGGCACGTTGATGGCGAAGAGCCACGGCCACGGCGCGACCGAAAGCACCGCGGATGCCACGGTCGGCCCCACGGCCGACGAAATGGCCACCACCATCGCGTTGATCGACACGCCGCGTCCGAGCAGCCCCGGCGGATAGATCATGCGCACGAGCGCCGTGTTGACGCTCATGATGCCGGCCGCGCCGAACCCCTGGATCACGCGCGTCATGGCAAGCACCGGCAGCGAGCCCGACATCGCACAGCCCAAAGACGCCGCCGTGAAAAGCGCGAGACCCGCGAGATACACGCGCCGGTAGCCGATGCGATCACCCAGCGAGGCGAGCGGCAGCAGCGAAATCGTCACGGCGAGCTGATACGCGTTGACGACCCAGATGGACGACGCGGCGCTCGCGTGCAGGTTGCGCGCGATGGTGGGCAGCGCCACGTTGGCGATCGCGCTGTCGAGCACGGCGAGCGTAATGCCGAGCGCCACGACGACGATAGCCGCGTAGCGCTGCGGCAATGGCAATCCCGGCTCGGGATCGTTGCCGCGTGGCGGCGGCTGTCCGGCGTCGGCAGGGCGGCTGGCACGCGCCTCGCCGGATGCGGCGAGCGTGTCGTCGGACACAGCGGCAGCGCCGAGGGTTTCGGATGAGGGTGCGGATGAAAGGAATGAGGTGCGCATCGGTGGTATCGAAGCGGCGCGGCGGCTGGGTGCCGCCACGCCATCCTGCGCTGCGGTCCATCAGAACGGCAGCGCCGTTGCGGGCTACTTCAGTTCGTAGAGCCCCGTGTAGGTTGTCGAGTCGATTTCGTTCAGGTGAATCATGAAGCGCGCCACCGCGTTCGTCGTATCCGCGGTGATGGGCAACTGCGGCACCTTGAGCGCGTGAATGCGGAAGATGTAGCGATGCGGCTTGTCTCCGCGCGGCGGCGCGGCGCCGCCGAAACCTACCGTGCCGTAGTCGTTGCGCACCTGCACCGCACCGGGCGGCAGCAGACTGCCGTCGGCTTTGCCCGCGTTGCGGGGCAGCGACCGCGCATCGGGCGGCAGGTTGACCACGACCCAGTGCCAGAAGCCGCTGCCGGTCGGTGCATCGGGGTCGTAGACGGTGAGGGCGAGACTTTGCGCGTCGGCGGGCGGCGCGTCCCATTGCAGCGCCGGCGAGATGTTTTCGCCGTCGGAGCCGAACGCGGGCTCGTTCAGTTCCTGCGCCTTCGGCATGAAGCCGTTGGCCGGAAAGTCGTCGGACCAGATCCGGAAATCAGCCATTGGACGTCTCCTCAAGAACGGTTCAGCGTGGGATGAAACCGCAGGCCATGGGGTCTTCCACTGCCACGCCGTTTTGCCGGAAGTCGGCGGCGATGTTCGCCGCCTCGGTTGCCGCGATAGCGGTTACTGCAGGCGGCCGGCGCAATCGACCGAGTTTAGCGCAGCAGCACGGATGGTGCTTTCACTCCACGGGCTACCGACTACGGGCCGATGAGACCGAACGTCTGCCAGTCTGCTAGGGGCACGAATCGTTCCCGTCATCACGATGTGCGGTGCTCCTTGCAGCCAGGTGCAGCGAGCTGCGTGCGGGCCGTTGCAGCCCGAGCGCCGACCGACAATCTCAGCGAGGCGCCCGCAACGGCTCAGCCGCGCGCGGTCCGCGTGCTTCGAAAAGCGTGAACGCCCCGCTGCGCAGCCACGCGTCCAGTCGTTCGATGAGCGCGTCGACGTCGCGATCCGCGCCGCGAATCGCGCACTCCCACACGATGGCGATGCGCCAGCCCTGCGCGGCGAGCGCGGCAAGCGCCTTCGCGTCGTTGGCCCGGTTGCGCGCGATCTTCTCGCGCCAGAACGTAGGGCGCGTCTGCGGCCACTTGAAGAGCGGACAGTCGTGGCCGTGCCAGAAGCAGCCATGTACGAAGATCGCCGCGCGATAGCGGGGCAGCACGATGTCGGGGCGTCCCGGCAGCTCGCGCACATCGAGCCGGAAGCGGAAGCCGCGCCGGTGCAGTAGCCGGCGAATCAGCATCTCGGGCTTCGTATTGCGTCCGCGAATGCCGGACATCATGCGGCTGCGCGTTGCGGCGTCGACGACATCCACCATGTTGCATGGCTCCTCTGCCGCCTGCGGGCGCATCCGGCGGGCGGCGAGCGGCGGTTGGCGCTCAGGCCGCGAGCGCGGCCGCGGTGCGAACGGATCTGCGTTTGACGGCCGCCGTGCTCGTGGCGACACCCAGATGCGGCAGCATGATGCGCGCCACCTCGCGCATCACGGGCATCACGACGCTGTTGCCGAACTGGCGGTAGGCCTGGGTGTCGCTCACGGGAATGCGGAAGGTGTCGGGAAAGCCCATCAGGCGCGCGCACTCGCGCGGCGTGAGGCGACGCGGACGCTGTGCGTTGCCCTGATGCACGAGAATTTCGGAGCCGTCCTTGTGATAGCGCGCGGACAGCGTGCGCGTAACGCTGTCCGCGGTTGCCATGCCGAAACCGAACCCGTTGCCCGCGGCGCGATGCTTTTCGGCGTACTGCTGCAGGTACGTCCAGAGACCGGGCGTCAGCGTGTAGCGCGGCTGCACGCAGCGCGCCGCGTGGTCGAAGAAGCGGTCGCCGTCCCACGGCAGCAGGGGCTCGCTGCCGTCCGTGCGATGCAGGATGGCGCCGAGCCGCGGACCGTCGGCCGGTAGCCGCAGGTCGTCCCACGAGAACGCGCTCGGCTCGCGAAAGCCCACGAGGATGATGCGTTCGCGATGTTGCGGCGTGAAGTGGCTGCCGTCGATGACGCGGTAGTGGACTTCATAGCCCAGCTCGTCGCGCAGCGTTTGCAGGATCACCTCGAAGGTGCGGCCGCGGTCGTGCGAGAGCAGGTTCTTCACGTTTTCGAGCAGGAACGCCGCGGGGCGTCTTGCCGCGATGATCCGCGCGACGTCGAAGAAGAGCGTGCCCTGCGTCGTGCATTCGAAGCCGTGCGGGCGTCCCAGCGCGTTCTTCTTGCTCACGCCCGCAATCGAGAACGGCTGGCACGGAAAGCCGGCGAGCAGCACGTCGTGGGCGGGCACGTCGGCGGCCGGAAACGAGACGATGTCGCCGATGAAGCGATGGTCGGCGCCGTGGTTCTCGATGTAGGTCTTCTTCGAGAACTCGTTCCACTCGCTCGTGAACACACACTGGCCGCCGTGCGCCTCGAAGCCCATGCGGATGCCGCCGATGCCGGCGAAGAGGTCGACGAAGCGAAAGCGCGGCGCCTCCGGCACGCGGGTCGCCGCGGGTGTGCGCAGCAGTTCGCGCAGGGCGGCTTCGAGCATCGCGGGGCAGGGCGTTTCGCCTTTTTCCCAACGACGCACGGTCTTGACGTCCTTGCCGACGTGATCGGCGATCTGCCGCTGGGTGAATCGGGTGCGTGCCTGCTTGAGCAGATCTGGCAGGGGAGCCGGGGTCACGGAAGGTCCTCGCTGGGAATTTTGGCGGACATTATGACCGATAGACGACCCGCGGTCGCGCTTTGGTTCTGGAACGAGGGGATTTTGCTACGTGGCGTCGCGAACGGAAAAGGAATGCGCGAGCTCTTGAGGAATTGGACGCAACGGCGTCAGATCATTGGCCCTGGCGGCGCAGCGGCACGACCGTCGTTTCCTCGGCGGCTTGCGCGCGCGACGGGGCGGCGGCGAGCCGGCGTCCCGTTTCAGCTTCGAGGCGATCGAGCTGCAGCAGCAGGGCGTCGATGCCGCGCAACTGGGCCTTGTTGAGATGCACGGTGTCCAGCAACTGGTGCAGGCGCTTGCGCCAGTAGCCCGCGGGCAGCACGTTGCTGTCGTAATCGGGGGCGAACGAAAGCCGCATCGCCCGCTCGATATGAGCGATGTCTTCGTCTATCAGGCTCGCCATATACGAGCCCACCTGCGATTTCGCGGGATCTGCCATCTCTGTTTTACGGCACGTTGGGCGGTTACTTGAGTCCGGGATGTCCCGATGTTGCGGTATCCCGGCTGCGGGCGGGCTGCGGCGTGCGGCGCGCCGTGCATCGTTAGGCTCGCTGTGGGGCTGTCAGCACGGCGGCGCCTGCTGGCGTCGGCCGGAGTTCATCCGCCGCCCCGCGGCGACGCCGTGGCGGCGGATCAGCCAGCCGGCCGATTTCACTCAACTGGCCTTGGCGTGGACTTCATGGGCTGGCGGGGTGGTGTGATCGAAGGCGTCGAGCTGGACGAGCAGGCCGTCGATGGCGCAAAACTGCTGCTGGGTGATGCGCTTGCCGGCGAGCAGTCGCTGCAGGCGGTGCCGCCAGTAGCTGGGCGGCAAAAGCGCCCGGGTGGCATCGACTGCCAGCGATGCGCGCATCACACGTTGAATGTGCGCGATTTCCTGGTCGAGAAGGCTGACCATGGTGTGCCCCCGTGATGGATGTTGCGTTTCTGTCGACGTTCGGGACGTCGCTGCTTGCTATGTTCGTAATGTATGACGTTTTGCACGTCGCGCTACCTGTCAGTTTTGATAGGGACCGGTGCGCTGTATCAACGCGGCGTGGGTTGACATCATCGAGGTGCCGCGGCGGCGATTGTAAAGAATGGCGGCGATCGTCTTGACATTGGTGGGCGCAACGGCGCGAAGTACCCACAATTGCCTCTCGCACATGGCCCGCTCGGGTCGTTCTGCAATGGAACAGTGAACAGTGGAGGAGGGCGCAACGATGAGTCTGCTGGACAAACTACTCGCGAAAACCAATCCGCAGCAAAGTACGCAGCGACGCGTGCTGGCGCGGGTGCTGCTGGACGATGCCGGCCGGGTGCAGGCGGTTCAGCTCAAGCGCGGCTGCGGCGATCCCGCAATCGACGAGCGCGCGCTCGCCGAACTCCAGAATGGCCGCTATCCGCCCAACAGGCTCGGGTCGAAGACCTCGCGCCGATGGCACGACGTGGCGTGGACGATGGAAACGTGACGGAGCGGAAGGGGGGGCGGCGGTTGCTGCGAGGAAAGGGGGCGTGGCGCTGCTGGTCCCCCCGACAGGAATCGAACCTGTATCTAGCGCTTAGGAGGCACTTGTTCTATCCATTGAACTACGGGGAGAGGGACCGGGCGCCGCAGGGGCAAGAGTATAGCAAAGCCGGTCGGGCCGGAGAATGACCGTTCGGACGATGGTTCAGGCATCGGCAAGCCGCTACGATGGCTGCATGACCACGCCTGACCCCATGTCGCTCTACACCGATGCACGCCTCGTCGCGCTCTACGACGCGCTGAATCCATTCGCCGCCGACACGGCGTTCTATCTGCACCTTGCGGCGACGTTGCCGCGGGTGCCGATCCTCGACATCGGCTGCGGCACAGGCTTGCTTGCCAGCGAACTGGCGCGGCGCGGCCACGACGTGACGGGCATCGACCCGGCCCGTGCGATGCTCGAAGTCGCGCGGCAGCGAGCCGGCGGAGCGCAGCAGGTGCGCTGGATCGAGGGCGACGCGCGCGCGGCGGCGCCTTCAAGCGCGGGGCTTGCGCTCATGACGGGCCACGTCGCCCAGATTTTTCTGGATGACGCCAGTTGGCTCGCCACGTTGACCGCCATTCGTCGCGCGCTGTATCCGGGCGGCTGGCTGGCGTTCGAGAGCCGCAATCCGCAGGCGCGGCCCTGGGAGCGGTGGACGCCGGAGCGATCGCGTCGAACCGTCGATCATCCGGTAGTCGGCGCGACCGTCGTGTGGCAGCGCTTGATCGAGGTGCGAACCGACGGAGACGGCCAGCGCGTGCGCTTCGAGACGCACTACCGGTTCGAGCGTACGGACGACGAGGTGGTGGTGCGGAGCGAGTTGCGATTCCGCTCGAAGGACGAACTCGCGGCCACGCTGGACGAAGCCGGATTCAGCGTGACGCAGTGGTATGGCGACTGGTCGGGCGCGCCGTTGGGCGCCGACTCGCCTGAATTGATCGTGGTGGCGACACGCTCATGAAGCCGTGACCACGCGTTGCCGGGCTGAGCCGAACCGCGCGACGCACTCCGGCAAGGTTCTTCAGAACTCCACGACCGCGAAGTCCCCTTTGCCCACGTCGCAAAGCGGGCAGCGCCAGTCTTCGGGAATATCGGCAAAACGGGTGCCGGCGGGGATGCCTTCGTCCGGCAGTCCCTCTTCTTCGTTGTAGATCCAGCCGCAAATCAGGCAGACCCAGCTTTTGTATTCGACAACATCACTCACGGCGTACTCTTCGATCCGTTCAATGCACATTCGGTGCGATTGCCACGAGGCGCGACCGGCTCTGCGGCTCGCC
This sequence comes from Paraburkholderia kururiensis, assembly GCF_034424375.1. Lineage (NCBI taxonomy): Bacteria > Pseudomonadati > Pseudomonadota > Betaproteobacteria > Burkholderiales > Burkholderiaceae > Paraburkholderia > Paraburkholderia kururiensis. Next base: position 5,283,904 of record NZ_CP139965.1, read on the forward strand.
GGGCGGCGGCGAGCCGCAATCTTACCGGAATTCGCCGCGCGGGCGCCTGCGCGGCCCGCCTGGGTCGCTTCTGCCGGCCCTGCCGCATTCGCTGTCCATCTGGCCAGGCTGCCGCTGCCGCGACGCCCGGTACAATGAGCGATTCCGGTCCATCGCAGTTTTCTCGGTCTCTTCCATGTCGCTTTACACCATCACCGGCGCGCATCTCGCGTTCGGCCACGTCGCGCTGCTCGACCACGCGGACTTCTCGCTGGAAGCGGGCGAGCGCGTCGGCCTGATCGGCCGCAACGGCGCGGGCAAGTCGTCGCTCCTCAAGATCGTCGCGGACCTGACGAAGCCCGACGACGGCCTCGTCACGCGCCAGCAGAATCTCACGACGGTCTACGTGCCTCAGGAGCCCGAGTTCGACGTCGACGCAACGGTGTTCGACACGGTGGCTTCCGGTCTCGCCGATGCGCAGCAACTGCTCGACGAATACGACACCGTTGCGCACCGCCTCGCCGAGACGCCTGAAGGCGCAGAGCACGACGCGCTGCTTGCGCGCATGAACGCGCTGCAATCCTCGCTGGATGCGGCGGACGCATGGAACTGGCGCACGCGCGTCTCCACCACGCTCGCGCAGATCGGCCTCGACGGGCAGGCGCGCGTGGGCGCGCTCTCAGGCGGCATGCAAAAGCGCGTGGCGCTGGCGCGGGCGCTCGTCGTGCAGCCCGACGTGCTGCTGCTCGACGAACCGACCAACCACCTCGACTTCGACGGCATCCGCTGGCTCGAAGATCTGTTGCTCTCCCAGCGCGCCAGTCTTTTCTTCATCACCCACGACCGCGCGTTCCTCGACCGGGTGGCCACCCGCATCGTCGAACTGGACCGCGGCCGGCTGCTCTCGTATCCGGGCAACTTTTCCGCTTACCAGGAGCGCAAGGCGCAGCAGCTCGAAGTGGAGCGGATCGAGAACGCGAAGTTCGACAAACTGCTCGCCCAGGAAGAAGTGTGGATCCGCAAGGGCGTGGAGGCGCGCCGCACGCGCAGCGTGGGCCGCATCGCGCGGCTCGTGCAGATGCGCCGCGAGCGCGAGGAACGCCGCAACGTGCAGGGCAACGTGAAGCTCGATGTCGGGCAGGGCGAGAAGTCGGGCAAGATCGTCGCGGAGCTCACCGACGTGACGAAGCGCTACGGCAACCGCACCGTGGTCGACCGCTTCTCGGCCACCGTCATGCGCGGCGACAAGATCGGCTTCGTGGGCCCGAACGGCGCGGGCAAGACCACGCTGCTCAAGCTGATTCTCGGCGAGATCAAGCCGGACGAAGGCCAGGTGCGGGTCGGCACCAATCTGCAGGTCGCGTACTTCGACCAGATGCGCGCGCAGCTCGACATGGAAAAGACGCTCGCCGACACCATCAGCCCCGGCAGCGACTGGGTCGAGATCAACGGCGCGCGAAAGCACGTCATGAGCTACCTCGGCGACTTCCTGTTCGCGCCGGAGCGCGCCCGTTCGCCGGTGAAGTCGCTCTCCGGCGGCGAGCGCAACCGTCTGCTGCTCGCCCGCCTGTTCGCGCGGCCCGCGAACGTGCTGGTGCTCGACGAACCCACCAACGACCTCGACATTCCCACGCTCGAACTGCTCGAAGAGCTGCTCACCGACTACGAAGGGACGGTGCTGCTCGTGAGCCACGACCGCGCGTTCCTGGACAACGTGGTGACCTCCGTGATCGCGGCGGAGGGCGAAGGCCGCTGGCGCGAGTATGTGGGCGGCTTTACGGACTGGCAGATCCAGCGCGATCGCTCGGAACAGCTACGCGAAGCGCAGGCGCCGCGTGAGAGCGCGAAGGAAGCGCCGAACAAGGAGAGTGCCGCTGCGCGCAGTGCGCCGCGCGCCGTCAAGCTGTCGTTCAAGGAGCAGCGCGAACTCGATGCGCTGCCGGAGCGCATCGCGTCGCTCGAAGCCGAGCAGAAGACCATTGCGGTTCAACTCGAAGACGGCTCCATCTTCGCGAAAGACGCCGCCGAGGGCACGCGCCTCACCGAGCGTTACGGCGCAATCGAAGAGGAACTGCTGGTCGCGCTCGAGCGCTGGGAAGAACTGGAGAGCAAGCGCAAGTGAGCGTGCTTGCGTGGCGCGGGGCGTGCACGACCCAGGCGCGTGCCGCGCGTCGCGAATTGCCGCCCAGGGCGAAATCAGTAAAATACCCCGCGAACCCGCCAGCCGGCGGCCCTGTGCCGTGGTCCTGCGCCCGCCGCGAACGCCTTCGCAGGCGCGCCGTGCGGCCCGGCCTGTCGTATGAGCCGGCAGCCGCAGGTCCGCCCGCGTAGCGAGCAACCCAATCCAGCCCGTTGTTTCGTATCGGATATTTTGAAAACTCAACGCCTTGTCCACGCAGATGTCCACAGAACATGTGGACAACCACGATGAACGGACGGACCCCAATCCACCATGTCTACGAAGAAGTCAAACGCGGCCTATAGCGAAGCGTCCATCAAGGTACTCAAAGGCCTTGAACCGGTCCGGCAGCGGCCCGGCATGTACACGCGCACCGAGAATCCGCTGCACATCATCCAGGAAGTCATCGACAACGCGTCCGACGAAGCCCTCGGCGGCTTCGGCAAGCAGATCACCGTCACGCTGAACACGGACGGCTCCGTGTCCGTGGACGACGACGGCCGCGGCATTCCGTTCGGCCTGCATCCCGAAGAACGCGTGCCCGTGGTCGAAATCGTGTTCACGCGCCTGCACGCGGGCGGCAAGTTCGACAAGGCCGCGGGCGGCGCGTATACCTTCTCGGGCGGCCTGCACGGCGTGGGCGTGTCGGTCACCAACGCGCTCTCGAAGCAGCTCGACGTCACGGTCTGGCGCGACGGCAAGGTGGCCGACATCGGCTTTGCGCACGGCGAGGTCGTGAAGCCGCTGAAGACGCGTGCGGCGACGCGCGACGACAAGAAGAGCGGCACGCGCGTCACCGTCTGGCCCGACGCGAAGTACTTCGATTCGGCCAACCTGCCGGTGGGCGAGCTGCAGCGCCTGTTGCGCTCGAAAGCGGTGCTGCTGCCCGGCGTCGAGGTCGTGCTCGTCAACGAGAAAACCGGCGAGCGCCTGAGCTGGAAATACGAAGACGGCCTGCGCGGCTATCTGCTCGAAGGGCTCGCAGGCAGCGACCTCGTGATTCCGCTCTTCGAAGGCGAGCGCTATGCCGAAGGTTCGCGCGCGAGCGACGACACCTTCGCCGAAGGCGAGGGCGCGGCCTGGGTGGTCGCATGGAGCGAGGAAGGTTCGCTCATGCGCGAGTCGTATGTGAACCTGATTCCCACGCCCGCCGGCGGCACGCACGAAGCGGGTTTGCGCGAAGGCCTTTTTCAGGCCGTGAAGAGTTTCATCGAGCTGCACAATCTGCAGCCCAAGGGCGTGAAGCTGCTGGCCGAAGACGTGTTCGCTCGCGTCTCGTTCGTGCTCTCGGCCAAGGTGCTCGATCCGCAGTTCCAGGGGCAAATCAAGGAGCGTCTGAACAGCCGCGATGCGGTCAAGCTGGTCGGCTCGTTCACGCGGCCCGCGCTCGAACTGTGGCTCAACCAGCACGTCGAGCACGGCAAGAAGCTCGCGGATCTCGTCATCAAGCAGGCCCAGGCGCGTACGCGCGCGGGCCAGAAGATCGAGAAGCGCAAGAGTTCGGGCGTCGCGGTGCTGCCGGGCAAGCTTACCGACTGCGAATCCACTGACATCTCGCGCAACGAGCTCTTCCTCGTGGAAGGCGACTCGGCGGGCGGGTCGGCGAAGATGGGCCGCGACAAGGAATACCAGGCCATCCTGCCGCTGCGCGGCAAGGTGCTCAACACCTGGGAAACCGAGCGCGACCGGCTCTTCGCGAACAACGAAGTGCACGACATTTCGGTGGCGATCGGCGTCGATCCGCACGGACCCGACGACACCGTCGACCTCTCCAACCTCCGCTACGGCAAGATCTGCATTCTTTCCGACGCCGACGTGGACGGCGCGCACATCCAGGTGCTCCTGCTCACGTTGTTCTTCAAGCATTTCCCGCAGTTGATCGAGCGCGGCCATGTGTGCGTGGCGCGTCCTCCTCTCTTTCGCGTCGATGCGCCGGCGCGCGGCAAGAAGCCCGCGCAGAAGCTCTACGCGCTCGACGAAGGCGAACTCGACGCCATTCTCGACAAGCTGCGCAAGGACGGCGTGCGCGAATCGCAATGGACCATCAGCCGCTTCAAGGGCCTCGGCGAAATGAGCGCCGAGCAGCTGTGGGACACCACCATGAACCCCGACACCCGGCGTCTCTCGCCCGTGGCGCTCGGCGACCTCGACTTCGATTCCACCGTCGCGCGCATGACCATGCTGATGGGCAAGGGCGAAGCGGCTGCGCGGCGCAGCTGGCTCGAAGAGAAGGGCAACGAAGTCGAAGCGGACATCTGAGCGCGGCGCGCGTGCACGTGTGAGGCCCGCGCACCACGCAGGACAGGACCAGAACACGGATTGATTCAATGGACCAACAGGACGATCTTTTCACCGAGCCGACAGCCCCCGAGGGCGAGTTCCTGACGCTCGGCCACTACGCGGAGCGCGCGTATCTCGACTACGCCGTGAGCGTGGTGAAGGGCCGCGCGCTGCCCGACGTCTGCGACGGCCAGAAGCCGGTGCAGCGCCGCATCCTGTTCGCGATGAACGAGATGGGGCTGGGCGACAACGCCAAGCCCGTGAAGTCGGCGCGCGTGGTGGGCGACGTGCTCGGCAAGTACCACCCGCACGGCGACCAGTCCGCCTACGACGCGCTCGTGCGTCTCGCGCAGGACTTCTCGATGCGCTATCCGCTCATCGACGGCCAGGGCAACTTCGGCTCGCGCGACGGCGACGGTGCGGCGGCCATGCGCTACACCGAAGCGCGGCTTACGCCCATTGCGAAGCTCCTGCTCGACGAAATCGATCAGGGCACCGTCGACTTCATGCCGAACTACGACGGTTCGTTCCAGGAGCCCAAGACGCTGCCGGCGCGTCTGCCGATGCTGCTCCTGAACGGCGCATCGGGCATTGCGGTGGGTCTTGCCACCGAGATTCCGTCGCACAACCTGCGCGAAGTCGCCTCGGCGGCCGTGGCGATGATCCGCAATCCGAACATCTCGCACGCGGAACTGATGGAGAAGCTGCCGGGGCCCGACTTCCCCGGCGGCGGCCAGATCATTTCGAGCGAAGCCGAGATTGCCGCCGCGTATGAAACGGGCCGCGGTAGCCTCAAGGTGCGCGCACGCTGGAAGATCGAAGACCTCGCGCGCGGCCAGTGGCAGCTCGTCATTACCGAGCTGCCGCCGAACACCTCGGGCCAGAAGGTGCTCGAGGAAATCGAGGAACTCACGAACCCGAAGATCAAGCTCGGCAAGAAGTCGCTCACGCCCGAGCAGTTGCAGGTCAAGCAGTCCATGCTCGCGTTGCTCGACACCGTGCGCGACGAGTCGGGCAAAGATGCGCCCGTGCGCCTCGTGTTCGAGCCGAAGTCGAGCCGCATCGACCAGACCGAGTTCGTGAACTCGCTGCTCGCGCATACGAGTCTCGAATCGAACGCCACGCTGAACCTCGTGATGATCGGCGGGGACGGCAGGCCGCGTCAGAAGGGCATCAGCGAAATTCTCGCCGAGTGGATCGGCTTTCGCTTCGCCACCGTCACGCGGCGCAGCCAGCATCGGCTCGCCAAGGTGAACGATCGCATCCACATCCTCGAAGGGCGGATGATCGTTTTCCTGAATATCGACGAGGTGATCCGCATCATCCGCGAGTCGGACGAACCGAAGTCCGCGCTGATGTCCGCGTTCGGGCTCACCGAGCGCCAGGCCGACGACATTCTCGAAATCCGGCTGCGTCAGCTGGCCCGGCTCGAGAAGATCAAGATCGAGAAGGAACTCGAAGAGCTGCGCGACGAGAAGGCGAAGCTCGAAGAACTGCTCGCGAACGAGTCGTCGATGAAGCGCCTCATCGTGAAGGAGATCGAGGCTGACGCGAAGCAATACGGCGACGATCGCCGCACGCTGATCCAGCAGGAAAAGCGCGCCACGTTCGAAGCGCGCGTAGTGGACGAACCGGTCACGGTGGTCGTGTCGCAGCGCGGCTGGGTGCGCGCGCTCAAGGGGCATGGGCTCGATCCGGCCGGCTTCACGTTCAAGGCCGGCGACGGCCTCTACGCGGCGTTCCAGTGCCGCACGCCGGACACGCTCATCGCATGGGGCAGCAACGGACGCGTCTACTCGGTGGCCGTGGCGTTGCTGCCGGGCGGGCGCGGCGACGGCGTGCCGGTGACGTCACTGATCGAACTCGAATCGGGTTCGCATCTGATGCATTACTTCGCGGCGCCCGCCGAGCAGGCGCTGCTGCTCGCGTCGAGCAACGGCTTCGGCTTCATCGCGAAGGTGGGCGACATGGTGAGCCGCGTGAAGGCGGGCAAGTCGTTCATGACCATCGACGAAGGCGCGCGACCGCTCGCGCCCATGCCGATGTTCCCGGGCGTGACCCAGGTGGCGTGTCTTTCGGGTGGCGGCCGGCTGCTGGTGTTCGGCCTCGACGAGATGAAGACGCTCTCGGGCGGCGGCCGCGGCGTGACGCTGATGGCGCTCGATCCCGACGAGCCGCTCATCCAGGCCCTCGCGATCAGCGATGCGGGCGTGGTGCTCATGGGCACGGGGCGCGGCGGCAAGGCGGCCGAAGAGAAGCTCGCGGGTGCGGCGCTCGCACCGCACGTCGGCAAGCGTGCGCGCAAAGGCCGCGCGCCGGAGACGCGGCTCAAGGTGAGCAGCCTGCGGCCTGCGCTGCCGGCGGGCTCCGGCAACTGATCGAGGCATCGGTCGCGGTGCGCTGCACTGCACTGCGTTCGAATGCGTCGATGCACTGAACTGCGCCGCGCGAGACGGGTCGAAAGCTGGCTTGCGCGGCGGTTCTATATCACGAGAGGAAGACACACATGGGCAAGGCGATCGACATCGCGCTCTTTTTGCATCTGCTGGCCGTCGCCATCTGGGTGGGCGGCATGGTGTTCGCGAGTTTCTGCCTGCGCCCCGCACTCGAAGACCTGTCGCCGCAGTTGCGGTTGCCGCTCGTCGCGTCGGTGTTCGGGCGCTTCTTCAACTGGGTGGCGGGCTCGGTGCTCGTCATTCTCGGCACCGGCGGCTTTCTGCTCGTCAAGTTCGGCGGCGGCCAGGCGTCGTGGCCCATGCACGCCATGGCCGGCATCGGCGTCGTGATGATGCTGATCTTCGGCCACATCCGCTTTGCCGTCTTTCCCCGTATCCAACGTGCCGTCCAGGCGCAGAAGTGGCCCGATGGCGCGCGCGCCGTCGGCACCATGCGTCAGCTCGTGATCATCAACATCGTGCTGGGCGTGGTGACGGTGGGGATGGCGGTGCTGGGTCGGGGCTTCTAGGCATTCCCGCAAGACCCTTCTGACGAGGCGCGCATAGGCGCCTCTTTTCATGCCACGTCACAGCACGTGCGCGTAGAAGAGCCACAGTCCGCACGCCACGGCGACAGTGCCGTACACCAGATAGACCGGCAGCTTGAGCCGCGCGAAACACACGCATGAGAACGCGGCGGTAACGAAGTAGGCCGGTTGCAACGGCACATGTCGTGCAATGCGCAACACGGCCACGGCGAGAAATGCCGTGGTGGCCGCGCGCAGAAGACGCAGCCCGTGCTCGAAGCGGGCGTTCGTCTTCAGTTGAAGCAGATGGCGCCGCGCGAGCACGACAAGACATCCCGACGGCACGAAGAGCGCGAGCGTGGCGATGAGCGCGCCCGGCCAGCCGTCCACCAGGTAGCCGAAGAACGGCACGACGTTGAGCAGCGGTCCCGGCGACAACGGCGAGAGCGAGAACGCGAGCGTGAAGTCGCTGTCGGAAATGCCCACGGCGGGCGTAACGAACAAGGTCTTCAACACGGGCAGCGCCGAGAACCCGCCGCCGAACAGCGTCATGCCGGCGCCCGCGAGCCGCGGCCACAGCAACGCAAGTTCGAAGCGATGCGGTAGCGGCACGGCAAACACGACGATCAATCCGGCGAGGCCGGCAATCAATTGCCAGTCGCCGCGGGCCACGGTGAGTCTCAACCGCGACTGACGTTCGGGACTCGCGGCCCAGCCCGCGCCGAAGGACGCACAGAGGATCACCACGTAGGCCGCCGCGGCGTGCGCGTAGGCGAGCGCTACCGTGGCCGCGAGCATGGCGGCCCATTCGAGCCTGCCGCGCACCAGCGCACGCGTCTGCTTGTACCAGGTGACGAGAATTAGCGACGCGAGCACCACGCTGAAGTGATTGATGAGCGTGGGCGACACCATCGCGCGCATGGCGGGTGTCTGGTAGAAGGTCGCGAAGAGCGTCATCAACAGGAAGAAGGGCAGCACGCTCGCCACGCCGGCCACCCAGGCACCTGCACTGCCGCGCAACGTATGACCCAGCTGGACAGCGACGTTGCAGCCCACGGGGCCCGGCACCATCCACGCGAGCGCGATCAGGTCCGAGAACGCCACGCGCGAAAGCCGGCCCTCGCGCTCCACGTAGTGATGTTCGAGCTGCGCCATCAACGCGAGCCCGCCCCACGACATCGCGGAAAGCAGGAACACCACGCGGAACAGCACCCAAAGCGGCTCCTGCCGACTCTCGGCGGCTCTCGTGCTCGCGGTGGTTTCGACAGTCGTCGTGGTCGGCATGATTGCGGCGCGCTCGCAATGCGCGCGTGCTCCTCTTTCGGCCGGATGGATGCGCGGCCTTGCGCCGTCAGGCCGGACGGCGCGGGCCAAACTGTATCGACTGCGTGTGCGCCCGTTATTGATAGTGACGGGCTGTTGCCGTGCGGGCGAAAAACCGACAACGTCAGCGAGGCTGATACCCAGCCGCTCAGCCGCTCAGCCCGCGCTGGACGCGTCGCTGATGTCGGCGTGGCCCTCGTGCGCAATCGGTTGACGTTCGGTGCCGCAGACGCCGAAGCGTTCGAGCAGCGCCGGAATGCCTTCCGCAGGCACGGGTTTCGAGAACAGGAAGCCTTGCGCTTCGATTTGACCGAGCTGCGCGAGCCAGGCAATCTGCTCTTCGGTTTCCGTGCCTTCCACCACGACCGTGAGGCCGAGCGAGCGTGCGAGGTTCACGATGGCGCTCACCATCACGCAGACGCTTCGGTCGCCGGGAATGGCCTGCACGAAGGTGCGATCCACCTTCAGCGTGTCCACCGAAAAACGGTTCAGGTACGAGAGCGACGAGTAGCCGGTGCCGAAGTCGTCCAGCGCGATACGTATGCCGAGGCGCTTCAACGCGAAAATCTTTTCGGACACGAGTTCGGGATACTCCATCATCGCCGTCTCGGTAATTTCGAGTTCGAGGCGCCGCGCCGAAATGCCGGTTTCCTCCACGGCCTGCGAGACCGTTTCATAGAGGTCGCCGCGCCAGAACTGCACCGCCGAGATGTTCACCGCGAGGGAGAGCGTTTCGTACCCTTGCTGCTGCCACTCGGCCAGCTGGCGGCAGGCGGTCTGAATTACGAAGTCGCCGATCGGCACGATGAGACCCGTGGATTCCGCAACGGGAATGAATTCGTTGGCCGGAATGAGCCCGTATTGCGGATGGTTCCAGCGCACGAGCGCCTCGAAGCCCGTAATGCAACGCTGCGCGAGATCGATCTTCGGCTGGTAGGCGAGAAAGAGCTGCCCTTCGGCCAGCGCGACGCGCAGTTGCTGCTCCCACTTCATCAGGTGATCCGCGCGGTGCGAAAGCTGTGGCGAGTAGAACTGGTAGCAGTTCTTGCCGGCGTCCTTCGCGCTGTACATCGCGAGGTCCGCCTTCTTGAGCAGATCGATTTCGCTTTCGTGCGCCACCGAATAGAGCGCGATGCCGATGCTCGCATGCAGCACGAACGAGCTGCCGCGCACCTCGAACGGCTTCGAAAACACGCCCGCAATCGCGCCGGCCAGTTCGACGGCGCGCTTCTCGACGTTGTCGCCCTTCACCACCACCACGAACTCGTCGCCGCCGATGCGCGAGAGCGTACCCGCTTCGCCCACGGCCACGGCGAGGCGCGTGGCGGTCATCTGCAGCACGATGTCGCCGGCGTTGTGGCCGAGCGTGTCGTTCACCGCCTTGAAGTCGTCGAGGTCGATGAAGAGGATCGCGAGGCGCCCCAGGTTCGCGGGCAGCGCCACGTCGTGACGCAGGTTCTGCAGCGTGGCGTAGCGGTTGCGCAGGCCCGTGAGCAGGTCGTATTCGACGAGATGCGTCATCTCGCGCTCGCGCCCCAGCAGCTTGCCGATCAGACCCGTGGCCACCGCGAAGAACGACAGCATGGCGAGCGAGATGAACGTCGCCATCAGCAGGTAGACGTTGCGCGTGTGGTTGTAGTCCGCGAATTCCTCGGCCTGCGAGAGGCCCACCAGCACGCCGAGCGGATAGCCGTCGATATGCCGGTACGAGACGATGCGCGTCACGTGATCGATCGGGTCGACGTAGGTGCCCGAGACGTGCTCCGAAGTCGGATAGATGCCGCTTGCCGTGAAGGCGCCCAGGGCCCGCTCGGCGCTGCCCGTGCGGCGCGCGAGCACCGTGCCGTTGTCCGAGATCACGGCGATTACGCCGTCGCGGCCAATGGCGGCGTTGTTGTAGAAATCGCTCGTGAAGTAGCTCGGATCTTCGGACACCACCACGACGCCCGCGAACGAGCCGTCCGGATGATTGAGCCGACGCGTCATCTGCAGGGTCCAGTGGCCCGACACGCGGCCCAGCACCGGCTTGCTGATGAAGAGCTGGTCGTCGTTCTCGTGCTCGTGCACGCGGAAGTGCTCGCGGTCCGAGAGGTCGATGTGCTTTGCGTTCGGGTCCGCGGTATTGGCGAGGAGCTTGCCGTGCTCGTCGATCAGCGAGACCTGGATCAGCGTGTCGCTCTGCACGACGCCTTTTTCCACGGTGCTGGACAGATCGAAACGGTCCGGCGACTTCTCAAACTCGAACTTGACGAAGCGCGTGATCTGGTCGACCTGGTGAATCGCCTTCACGGTGTGCTGTTCGAGCGCCGAGGAAAGAATGGCCGCGGACGCCATGGCTTCCCGATAGGCCGATTCCTTTTCCACCGAAAGCCGGGCGAAGATGACCGCCCACAGCAGCACCAGGATCAGGACGCCGAGCGCGGGAATGACAAGCAGCGCTCGCCGGCGCGACAAGGCCGAGGCCGGATCACGCCAGGACAGGGCGTCGCGCGTCGTGGGGAACCGGAGAGGATTCATCGTGCCGGCCGGCGCCCCTGATGTCGAGCGAGTGGCTCCGTGTACGTCGACCGCGCGTATCGAGTGGTTGGCTGCATGGTGATCAGAAGTACCGGACGGAGCGAGGCGATGTGCACAACCCCGTGCTCAAACCGTGGCGTGCAAACCCTGCATGAAGGTCTGGAATGGAACGCAAAGCCTGCACGGAAACGGGAACGAGAAGGCGCCCGCCGCAACCAGGCGCCATATACGGCCCGATATTACTGAATGGCAATGGAATAAGGAAGCGTCGCCGCTCCGGGTATACGCGCCCCTGAAATGGCACGCTAAAACGCCGCTATGCCGGGGCTCCCCAGCCGGCGGTCAAACCCAGACACCGCGCGGCTTTTCGAGGATTTCATCCACCGCACGCGGCGTGCCGTGCCGCCAATGTTTTCTTTCCTGGTCTTATCGTTTTGCGCCGTTCCTATCCAGTCTGCATTGTTTTGTCATGCCGCGGCTTTTGGCGGATATGAGCAATGGATAGGGAGGGAACGCGTGGCCGGAAAACGGCGGAGGCAGGTGGGGGCGATCGAAGGCGTTCGTGGCGGCGTTCGCCACGGCACGAACCCCGGCACGAACGCCGCTGCCCATTCACGGCAGCCGGAACGTGCCTTCGATCACCGTGACGGACTCGCCGCCGATCCAGGTTTTGCCGGCGCCCGGGTCGTAGTCCACGTAGACGCGTCCGTCGCGGCCAAGTGCGGTGCCCTGGCGCGCGGTGTAGGACGGGCCCGGCTGTTTCTGCCGCAACGACAGAAGCTGGGCGATGGCTGCATTCGCGCTGCCCGTGACGGGGTCTTCGCCAACGCCGAAGCCGCCGCCGGACATGAGGCACCGTACTTCGAACGTGGCAGGACCGCCTGCGGGATGAGGCGCGTAGAGCGCGACCCCATGCGTGCCTGCCGCGTGCGTGACCGGCCCGAGCGCGGCAGGATCGGCGGTCACCGCGAGGCAAGCCTCGGCCGAGGGCAGCCGCACGACGAGCCACGGCGCGCCGTTGTCCACGGCGAAGGGCGGTTCGCCCGTCGCCTCGACGAGTGCATCCACGTCGAGGCCGAGCCCGGCAGACAGCGCCGCATAACGCTCTGCCGGCAGCGGCGTGATGCGGCAAGGCGGCGCGGCGAAGGCCCAGATGTGCCCGCCGCGCGCGGTCAGCTCGACGAGACCGGCGCCGCACTGCTGCACGAGCCGGCCCGGCTGCTTCGGCTGATAGCCGCTCTCGCGCACCGCGTGGGCGCTGCCGAGCGTCGGATGTCCCGCGAACGGCAGCTCCGCGCCCGGCGTGAAGATGCGCACGCGGTAGTCGGCGGCCGGGTCCGTAGGCGCAAGCAGGAACGCTGTCTCGGACAGATTGGTCCAGCGCGCGATCTGCTGCATCTGGTCGGTCGTGAGCGTGTCGGCGTCGAACACCACGGCGAGCGGGTTGCCCTTGAACGGCACTGCGGTGAAGACGTCGACCTGCGCGAAACGCACGGTTTGCGCAGGCATGGCTTACTCGACTTCGGCCACGAGTTCGATCTCGACGCACGCGCCGAGCGGAATCTGCGCCACGCCGAATGCCGAGCGTGCATGCTTGCCGCGCTCGCCGAAAACTTCCACGAACAGTTCGGACGCGCCGTTCGTCACGAGATGCTGCTCCGTGAACGTCAGCGTGGAGTTCACGAGGCTCATCACCTTCACGATGCGCGTGACGCGGTTCAGGTCGCCCACATGCGCGTGCAGCGTGGCGATGAGGTCGATGGCGATGGCGCGCGCGGCGGCCTTGCCTTCCTCCGTTGCCAGTGTGTCGCCGAGCTTGCCGGCCCACACCTTGCCGTCCTTCTTCGCGATATGGCCGGACAGATAAACCGTGTTGCCGGTCTGCGCGCTCATGACGTAGGCGGCGGCAGGCGCACCGGCCACGGGCAGTTCGATGCCGAGTTCCTTGAGACGGTCGTAGACGTTGGATTGAGCCATGGTGAGAGGTCCTCGTTCGGTTCGGTCAAAAAAGAAGGTGGGGTGGCGCGCGTTTTTACCCGCTTACAGGTTTACAGGTGCGTACGCACGAGCGCCGCGAGTTTCGCCACGCCCTCGTCGATCTTCGCGGGCGGCACGGTAACGAACGACAGACGCAGCGTGTTGTGCTCGGGATGGTCCGCATAGAACGGTGCGCCCGGCACGAACGCCACGTTGTTCGCGACGGCCGCTTCGAGCAGCTTCATGCTGTCGATGTGCGCCGGCAGCGACACCCAGATGAACATGCCGCCCTCGGGCCGGTTCCAGCTCACGCCTTCGGGCATGTAGCGTTCGAGCGCGGCCAGCATCGCGGCGCACTGGTCACGATACAGCGCGCGGATGGTGGGCACGTGACGGTCGAGGAAGCCGTCTTTCACGACCTCGTGCACGATGCGCTGCGTGAAGCTGGGCGTGTGCAGATCCGTTGCCTGCTTGGCCTGCACGAGCTTGAAGTGCAGTTCCTCGGGCGCGACGATGTAGCCCACGCGCAGGCCCGGCGCGAGCACCTTCGAAAACGAGCCGAGATGCACGATGTGCTCGGGCGCCATCGAAAGCAGCGTAGGCAGCGGCTCGCCCGCGTAGTCGAGCGCGCCGTAGGGATCGTCTTCCACCACGGGGAAGGGCGCATTCATGGCGAATTCGGCCAGCGCGCGGCGGCGTTCGAGCGACAGGCGCCGGCCCGTCGGATTCTGGAAATTCGGTTGCGCGTACAGCAGGCGCGCGCCCGCCGTGAGTTCGGACGTGAGCCCGGCGGGAATCAGGCCGGCGTCGTCGGTCGGCACCTGGACGTAGCGCGGTTCGTAGAGCGAGAACGACTGGAGCGCGCCGAGGTAGGTAGGCGTTTCCACGAGCACCGGGCTCTGCGGGCAGATCAGCACTTTGCCGAGCAGATCGAGCGCCTGCTGCGAGCCCGTCGTGATGAGCACCTGCGTCGGGCGAATCTGCACGCCGCCCACCGAGTAGCGCGCGGCCACCCACTCGCGCAGCGGCAGGTAGCCTTCGGTGGCGCTGTACTGGAGCGCGGCGGCGGGCGCATCGCGCAGAATGCGCTCCGAGGCTTCGCGCATCTGCGCTACCGGGAACGTGGCGGGCGAGGGCAGGCCGCCCGCGAACGAGATGACCTCGGGCCGTTCCGTGACCTTGAGGATTTCGCGAATCGCCGAGCTGGTGAGCTTGCGGGCGCGTTCGGACAGTTGCCACGCAGGGGCGCGAAGGTCGCTATGGTCCATATGTCTCCTCGTTCGGTGGGGGCGTGATTCTCGGTGTATGAATCGGGTTGCGCGGACGTGGGTATCAAGCCCCACGTCCGCGGGAAAGACTGCAATTATGACGCGAGTTCCTCAGGCGGCGCGGGCGGGCTTGAGCGCCGTGTGCACCGCGGCCCTGCGGCCGAGCACGACGGTGACGATCACGGCTGCCGCGTAAAGCCACGTCGAGGGTGCGACGGCCTCGCCGAAGAACAGCGCAGAAAACGCCATCGTGAAGAAAATCTGCAGCAGCTGCACCTGGCCGACGCGTGCAGTGCCGCCCATGGCGAGCCCCGCGTACCAGGCGAAGAAGCCGATGAATTGCGAGAAGAGCGTCACGTAGCCGAACGCGAGCCACGTTCTGAGCGCGACGGGTTCGGGATGCTGGAGATGATGCTGCCACGCAAGCCACCCCACCGGCACGAGCAGGATGGGTGCACAGAGCACGAGCGCCCAGCAGATCACCTGCCAGCCGCCCATTTGCCGCGCGAGCCGCGCGCCTTCGGCGTAGCCCAGCGCGCCGATGCCCACGGCCACGAGCATCAGCAGATCGCCCGCGGCGGGCCGACCGCCGCCGGCTTGCAACGCGAAGGCGACGACGATCGCGCTGCCCGCCAACGCGCTGACCCAGAACGCCTTCGACGGCCGCTCGTGCGAGAGCCAGGCGGCATAGAGCGCGACGCAAAGCGGCTGGAGGCCGCCCACCACGGCGCCGTGCGAGGCGGGTACGGTCTTCATCGCCCATGCCGAGAACACGGGAAACGCCACGATCACGCCCAGCGCGACGAGCGCGAGGCCCTTCACCTGCGGCCACGTTGGCAGGCGTTCGCGCCGCCATGCGAGCAGCACGCCGGCCGGCACGGCGGCGACGAGCGCCCGGCCCAGCCCGTTGAGCAGCGGATGAAACTGCTCGACGACGATGTGCGTCATCGGCAGCGTGAGGCTGAAGATCACGACGCCCACAAGCCCGAGCAGCATGCCCTGGGATTCGCGCGCGTGGCCCGCCTTTATCGTGGCCGGGCCTGAGCCGGAACTCGCTTCGCGTGCGTTCATCGCGTCGCTCCGCCCAGCGTGCGCAAACCGTCGCGTGTTTCGAATTCGGCGGCGAGCGACGGCAGCGCGTCTTCGGCACACTCGTTCAGCTCGATCAGATGCGCGGCGCCGAGCCATTCCAGTTGCTCGCGCAGCGCCGCGACCTGCGTGGGCGGACAAAAGCCCTTCAGCGAGCGCAGCGCGATACCGGTTTCGGGCAACACCGTCGTGGGATGCTGCGGCGTGTCCCACTGGATCAGCGAGGGCACGATGCCGTCGCCCGCGCCGTGCCAGGCGGGGAAGGCGCCGTCCGCGGGAACGGTGAGTGTCCAGCTGAAGTTGCCGCGCGTCATGGGCACGACGGGCGCGATGCGCTCCGGGTACTGCGCCTGCCACAGGGCGAGATTGCGCGGCCGCTCGACGCGCGCCACCCAATGCGACAGGTACGGACCGTTTTCGAGGCGCGCGTGCGTGAGCGGGTCGTCGAGCGCGAAGAGCCGGGGACGGGTGCCGGCTGCCGGGGCCACCGCGTCCGGGTCGATCGCGATCACTTCGAGGTACACGCCGCCCCAGAGGTTCACGAGGCGGTTGTGCGTGCGCATCAGCGGATGCGCGCCGCCGCCGGTCGGTTCCACGCCCAGCGTGTCGGCGACATGGCGGGCGCCCTCTTCGAGGGTGCGGGCGGTGATGACGAGGTGGTCGAGACTGAGCTTCGGTGCGGTCATGAGCGTTCGGAAGGCAAAAGGACGCCAGGGTAAGCAGCGTGTCCGGTCGAATGTAACGGTTCTGACCTGCACAGTAACGGTACAATCGGCCGGGTAATGTTCGGTACAGTTGGAGCCGCCATGTCCGTCCCGCTCGACCAGATTCCCGCGCCGCACGACGCGGCCACGCTCACGCTCGTCGACCAGCTCGTGCAGTGGGGCCGCCGCCGCATCGAGGAACGCGTGTTCCGGCCGGGCATGCGCATGCCTTCCATCCGCAAGCTGGCGCTCGACAAGGGCGTTTCGCGCTTCACCGTGGTGGAAGCATACGAGCGGCTCGTCGCCCAGGGCTATCTGGATTCGCGGCGCGGCTCGGGGTTCTACGTGCGCGAACGGCTCATCGCGCCGGTGGCGGGCGAACGCCGCGCCGCGGGCGGCGGAGCCGCGAACGCGGCGAACGTAATGGATGCCGGCCCCGCGCCGAGCACCATCGATGTGGTTTGGCTCCTGCGTAACATGCTGCACACCTCGACGCGGCCCGAGAAGGGGCCGGGTCTCGGCTACCTGCCCAACCGCTGGCTGAACGGCGAACTGATTGCGGGCGCGCTGCGTTCGCTCGGCCGTCAGAGCGGCGGCCAGCTGCTCGGTTTCGGCACGCCGCAAGGCTTTCTGCCGCTGCGCCAGCAGTTGCAGACGCGGCTCGAGGAACTGGAGATCGGCGCGTCGCCGGAACAGATCGTGCTGGTCTCCGGCATTACCCAGGCCATCGATCTGCTCGCGCGCCTCTACGTGCAGCCCGGCGACACGGTTGTGGTGGGCGACCCGGCGTGGTTCCAGATGTTCGGCCGCTTCGTTTCGCAAGGCGCGCGGCTGGTCGGCATGCCGTACACGCCGGAAGGGCCGGACCTCGACGCGCTCGAAACGCTGGTGCAGACCTGGCGGCCGCGCATGCTCGTCGTGAATTCGGTGCTGCAGAACCCCACGGGCACGTCGCTTACCGCGGCGCAGGCGTTCCGCATTCTGCGTCTGGCCGAAGAGTACGACTTCATCGTGGTGGAAGACGACATCTACGGCGACCTGTGCCCGCCGGGCTATCCGGCCACGCGGCTCGCCAGTCTCGACCAGTTGCGGCGCGTGATTTACCTCGGCAGCTATTCGAAGACGCTCGCGGCAAATCTGCGCGTGGGTTTCGTCGCCGCCGCGCTGCCGGTGACGAGAGCCGTGACCGACCAGAAGATGCTGGTGGGCATGACGACGCCCGAACTGAACGAGCGCGTGCTGTACAAAGTGCTGACCGAAGGGCACTACCGGCGCCACGTGGAGCGCCTGCGTGCGCGGCTGGACGGCGTGCGCGACAAGGCCGCCCGGATGCTCGAGAAGACCGGACTGCGGCTCTTCTCGGCGCCGGGCGCGGGCATGTTCCTGTGGGCCGACACCGGCGTGGATTCCGACGCGCTCGCCGCGGCCGGGCACGAGGCCGGCTTCCTGTTCACGCCGGGCAGCCTGTTCTCGCCGAACCAGTCGCCCTCCACCTGGATGCGCTTCAACGTCGCCAATTGCGGCGACCCGGCGTTGCCCGCATTCCTCAATCGCTATCTGGAAAGCGTGGTGCGCCGGGCCTCTTGAAAAGAGCGGGCGCCGGCCCCATTTCGGCGCTCGCGTGATCAACGACACTGGCTCAACCAGCAACCGAAGGGAAATTCGACCATGGCACAAGAAACCATGAGCTTTCAGGCAGAAGTGAAGCAGCTTCTGCAACTGATGATCCATTCGCTGTACAGCAACAAGGAGATCTTTCTTCGCGAGCTGATCTCGAACGCTTCGGACGCGGCGGACAAGCTGCGCTTCGAAGCCATCGCCGACAGCGCGCTTTACGAAGACGATCCGAACCTGCGCATCCGCGTCTCGTACGACAAGGCGGCGCGCACCGTCACCATCGACGACAACGGCATCGGCATGAGCCGCGACGAGGCGATCTCGCACCTCGGCACCATCGCGCGCTCGGGCACCAAGGAATTCTTCAGCAAGCTCTCGGGCGACCAGCAGAAAGACGCGGCGCTGATCGGCCAGTTCGGCGTGGGCTTCTATTCGGGCTTCATCGTGGCCGACCGCATCACCGTGGAAACGCGCCGCGCCGGTCTGCCGGCTTCCGAAGGCGTGCGCTGGGAAAGCGCGGGTGAGGGCGACTTCGCGGTGGAGACCATCGAGCGCAAGCCACGCGGCACGACCATCACGCTGCATCTGCGCGAAGGCGAGGACGACCTGCTCTCCACCTTCAAGCTCAAGTCGATCATCCAGAAATACTCGGATCACGTCGCGCTGCCCATCCTCATGAAGAAGGAGGAATGGGACGCCGAAAAGAGCGAGATGGTCACGAAGGACGAAGACGAAACGGTCAACCAGGCAAGCGCGCTGTGGACCCGTCCGAAGAGCGAGATCACCGACGAGCAGTACACGCAGTTCTATCAGCACCTCTCGCACGACCATCAGGACCCGCTCACGTGGACGCACAACCGCGTGGAAGGCCGCAGCGAATACACGCAGCTGCTCTACGTGCCCGCGCATGCGCCGTTCGATCTCTGGAACCGCGACCATCGCGGCGGCCTGAAGCTCTACGTGAAGCGCGTGTTCATCATGGACGACGCCGAGCAACTGCTGCCGGCCTACCTGCGCTTCGTGAAGGGCGTGGTGGATTCGAGCGACCTGCCGCTCAACGTGTCGCGCGAAATTCTCCAGGAAAGCCGCGACGTGAAGGCGATTCGCGAAGGCGTCACGAAGCGCGCGCTGTCCATGCTCGAAGAACTGGCGAACGCCGAGACCGATGAAGGCAAGGCGAAGTACGCCACCTTCTGGAAGGAGTTCGGCCAGGTGCTGAAGGAAGGCATCGGCGAAGACTTCGCGAACCGCGAGCGCATCGCGAAGCTCGCGCGCTTCGCTTCGACGCACAACGATTCGGCCGAGCAGAACGTGTCGCTGGCCGACTACGTGGCACGCATGAAGCCCGAGCAGACGAAGATCTACTACGTCACCGCGGACACGTGGCAGGCCGCAAAGAGCAGCCCGCACCTCGAGGTGTTCCGCAAGAAGGGCATCGAAGTACTGCTGCTCACCGACCGCGTGGACGAATGGATGCTCTCGTTCCTCACCGAGTTCGACGGCAAGCCGCTGCAAAGCGTGGCGCGCGGCGACCTCGACCTGGGCGCGCTCGACGACGAGGAAAAGAAGCAGCAGGAGAAGGTTTCCGACGAACTCAAGCCGCTCGTCGAGAAGATGAAAGAGGCGCTCAAGGACAAGGCCAAGGACGTGCGCCTCACGTTCCGCCTGACCGATTCGCCGTCGTGCCTCGTGGCCGACGAGGGCGAGATGAGCGGCTACCTGCAGCGCATGCTGAAGGCGGCGGGCCAGCAGGCGCCCATGTTCCATCCCATCCTCGAAGTGAACCCGGAGCATGCGCTCGTGAAGGCGCTGCGCACCGACAGCGCGGACTTCGACGACTGGTGCCATCTGCTCTTCGATCAGGCGCTGCTCGCCGAGGGCGGCGCGCTGGACGATCCGGCGGCCTTCGTGAAGCGCACGAATGCGCTGTTGATCGCGCGGGCGGGGTAACGGGCAGCAGGGCAGCAGGGGCCGTTGAGCGGCGGGCCGCTGTCGGGCGGCTCGCCGTCGCCGGTGCGGCCCCCGTCCTATAATGCCCGCCATGGTTATCCGTTTCGATGCTGCCGACGCGCACTGGCGCGTCGCGCCCATGCCCGGCTTCACATCCCATCAGAAAGATTGGCTCACGCGCGGTGGCTCGCTCACCGCGCATCTGCGCACGCTCGGGCCGGTCGCGGTGCGCGTGACGCGCGAGGCCGTGGCGTTGCCGTGGGCCGACGAGCATGGTCCGCTGGGGCTCGCGCCGCGTGCGCCCGTGTGGGTGCGCGAGGTCGTGCTGGCCGTGGACGGTGTGCCGTTCGTCGCGGCACACAGCGTTGCACCGCTCGCAGCGAGCATCGGCGTGTGGCAGGCCATGCGGCGGCTGCGCACGCGGCCGCTCGCCGAACTGCTCTACAGCGACAGCAGCGTGGCGCGCTCGGCGCTCGTGAGCCGGCGCGTGAATGCGCGGCATCCGCTCTATCGGCTGGCTGCGGCGCTGGGCGGCGAAGAGAAGCGGCCGCACGCGCTGGTGGCACGGCGCTCCGTCTTCACGCGATACGGCGCGCCGCTCATGGTGACCGAATGCATGCTGCCGGCGCTGTGGGCGCACCTCGATGCGATGACGGCCGCTGTCTCGCGCGGCGCGCATTCGTTGCGCGGGCGTGGTCCGCTCGATCATGTCGCTTCGCGCGCGCATACGGCACATGGATGGCATGCGGCTGATGTACGGCCCGCGAGCAATGAAGGCGTCGCGCAGAGGCGTCGCGGCGCGATGGAGGCGCCGCTTGGGCGCCCGCGCTCTTGAGAGCGTCCGATCCTATGTCACTGAAACGCTGCTTTGCGCCCGTCGTGGACAGCAATACGCGGCTCCTGATACTCGGCAGCCTGCCCGGCGAGATGTCGCTCGCGCAAGGGCAGTACTACGCGCACAAGCAGAATCGGTTTTGGCACCTGATCGGCGATGTGATTGGGGAGCCGCTGCCCGGCATGGACTATGAGGCGCGGCTGCAGGCACTCCTCGATCATCGCGTCGGGCTTTGGGATGTGATCGCGAAAGCGCGGCGAGAGGGCAGCCTGGACAGCCGGATTCGCGACCATGCGACGAACGATCTTGCCGCGCTCGTGGCCGGTCTGCCGAATCTTGTCGCTGTCGCGTTCAACGGCGGCACGGCCGCAAAGATCGGTATGCAGGCGCTGGCGGAGAGCCGCCTGTCGCTCGATCTCGTCAGGCTTCCCTCAAGCAGCCCCGCTTATGCAGCCGTTCCCTACGCCGAGAAGTTGAAGGCGTGGGAGGCGTTGCGGACGTGGTTGGAGTAAGCGCGTCGCCAGGCTGATGTGGCGGGACGGCCTGCACACGCGCTGTTCCTCAGTCGCTTGCCTGCCTTGGCGCATCTTGCGCATGTTCGACGACACGCCTTTGACTATTCTTCGTGTGGCTAATCGTGGGCTGCGGGTGATTTCGTGCTGGGCGTCGCGAGCGTGTTGTTGCCCCCGAACGACGGTAACGCCGTGCCGGTGTTCGTACTGTTGCGCTGGCTCGGCGTCGGCGAGCCGCTACCGCTTTCCGAGTTGGTGTCGCTCGGCGTGCCGTAACCGCTCTTTGTATCGGCCGGCGACTTTGTGGTCGGTGTCGCCAGTGTGTTGTTGCCTTGTGCATAAGCACCACCCGACAGCATGAGTGCAATAACGGATGCAATACCGGCTGCGATCAGTGTGCTGTTTGCCTTGTTCATGACTCGCTCCTCTCTGATTGGACTGTGGACCGGAATTTTCGACGCAGACAAAACCCGTTCATTCAAGCCGCGCACGGTACGATTGGTGGGGCTGGCATTGCGCAGCATCGACGGGTTGCAATTAGCCGACTGTACGAAATCGAGTCTGCGCCGCGTAATGCCAAGTTTAGGAAAGCGGCAGCAGAGCACTAGGTGCGTTGTCCGCAATGATGAATTTCGCTTTTCGCGGCCAATTCATGCCGGATTCCCGCATTGCGCGGCAATCGGCGATCGGGCGACGCAGCAACGCGACCGTCTTATCCGTTCGTTATAGCGCTGCATTTTTCGCGTGCCGCCGCAGGTAAAATCGCATGCATTGTGCCGAATGCACCGTACGAAATCAGCGAACCACACATGACCGACACGTCCCTTTCCTCGTCCGACTCCACCCTCGATTCCGCGGCCGAACGCCATGACGCAGACGTGCCCGAAACCGTGCACGAGGACGGCCTGTGGCGTGACGGCGGCTGGACCGCGCGCGTCATCAAGAACGAGGACGACGATGGCTGGGCCGTCGAGATGATCAAGGACGGCGAGCAGGAGCCGGCCCTCGTCGGCCCGTGGACGATGGGCCGCAACAAGAAGGACCCGAAGCCGCTCGATACCGCGGCCTTCAATACGCTGGTGAAAACCGCTTCGGAGGTCTTGCGTCGGCACGAGCAGCAACTGCGTGCCCAGTTGCACAAGAGCGTGACCGTAGCGGCCGCAGAGGGCGATGGCGAACTGGAAATCACGCTGGACATCGTTCCCGACGAGGACGAGCCCTACGCACTGTTGACGGCGCTCGACGCCTTCGGCGAGCAGCTCGCGCAAGTGCAGGTGCCGCCGAACTTCAAGCTGAGCAAGGCGAGCGCCGCTAGCTGGGTGGAAAACGAGTTCCGCCGGCCAGGCTAAACGCGCGGGCCGCTGCGCAGGCAGGCACCTGGTTTGGCGGCCCGGCGTGTGTGGCGAAGGTGTGAGGACGCCCAATCACCGAAGCCGCCTGCAGCGGCCCGTTCGCGTCTTCCTTGCATCGGCTTTATGTAATCCGGCCCGTTTAGAATCGCGGCTTCCATTCCTGCGAGACAACGGGTCATGTCGATCGAAGAACGCTTTGCCGAGGCCAAGGCGCGACACCTGGCCGGCGATCTCGCCGCGGCGCGCGAGCTTTACCACGGCATTCTGGCCATTGCGCCTTCGAACCATGAAGTGACCTTCCGGTTGGGCATCCTGGCGCTACAGACGGGGCAGACCGACGAGGCGCTGGTATGGGTGGGGCTCGCGCGGCAGCAACATCCGGCCGAGCCGCGCTACTGCCTGGGCGAAGGGCAGATCCTCGCCACCCTGGGCCGCTACGAGCAGGCGGTGCGGACGTATCGCGAGGCGCTCGCGCATGCGCCGGCGAGTATCGACGCGTGGTTCGCGCTCGCCTCCGTGCTGGAAGCGTCCGGGGACCGGGCGGGAGCGATCGGGGCCTATGCCGCGCTGCTCGAACTCGATGCGTTCCACGCGGACACGCTCAACAATCTCGGCAACTGCTACCGGCAGCAGGGCGACATCGCGCAGGCCGAAGGGGCGTATCGACGCGCACTCGCCGCACAGCCTGCTCACGCGAGCGCGCTCGCCAATCTCGCCACGCTTCTTCAGACGCGCGGCCATCTGGACGAAGCTGTTGCGCTGTTGCGCGAGACGGTGGTTGCCGAGCCGGGCGTGGCGGCGCATCGCGTTAACCTGGGCGTGGCGCTCGCGGAACAACGCGAACACGCCGAAGCCACCGCAGTCCTCGAGCAGGCGCGCGCGCTCGATCCGCAGCATGCCGATGCCGCCTACAACCTCGCGAGCGTGCTGCACGCGCAAGGTCGACGCGAGGAGGCGCGTGCGCACTACCTCTCGGCCATCGCGCTCGCGCCCGCCCATGCCGACGCCCACAACAACCTCGGCAACCTATTCAAGGAACTGGGCGACCACGAGGCCGCGGCCGCGGCGTTCGAGTCGGCCATCCGCGCGCGGCCCGGCTTCGTTGCCGCGTACAACAACGCGGGCAGCCTCGCGCGCGCGCTCGGTCGCATGGACGACGCCGAGGCGCGCTACCGCGCGGCGCTCGCGGCGGACCCGCGTCATTCGGCAAGCTGGAACAATCTCGGGAACGTGCTGAAAGACACGGGCGCGCTGGACGAGGCTCTCGACTGCTATCGGCGGGCGCTCGACTGCGATCCGCATAACGTCGTGGCGCACAGCAACCTGGCGTACGGGCTCACGTTCCAGACCGAGGACGGCTATGCCGTGCTCGACGAGTGCAAACGCTTCGCCGCGCGTCACGAGGCACCGCTGCTCGCCGGCGCGCCAAGCCACGCGAATCGTCGCGATCCGCATAAGCGTCTGCGCGTCGGCTACGTGTCCGCGGATTTTCGCGATCATTGCCAGTCGCTCTTCACCGCGCCGCTTTTCGCGCATCACGATCACGAGGCGTTCGAGATCGTCTGCTATTCGAGCGTGGTGCGGCCCGACACCTTTACGCAGCGCATCGCCGGGTGGGCCGACGTCTGGCGCGACGTGCGCACGCTCGACGACGCGCAGCTCGCGCAAACCGTTCGCGACGACGGCATCGATATTCTCGTGGACCTCACGATGCACATGGCCGACGGCCGGCCGCTGCTGTTCGCGCGGCAACCCGCGCCGGTGCAGGTGGCGTGGCTGGCGTATCCGGGCACGACGGGCAGCCGGGCGATCGGGTACCGGCTGACGGACCCGTGGCTCGATCCGGCTGGCGACCCTCACGTAGACAGCCAATACAGCGAGCGCTCCGTGCGTCTGCCGGACTCGTTCTGGTGCTACGACCCGCACAGCTCGGTGCCGCCTGTCGAGCCTTCGCCGCAACGTCCGGGCGAACAGTTCACGTTCGGCTGCCTGAACAATCCCTGCAAGCTCACGGACCGCACGCTCGGCATGTGGGCGCCGGTCATGCGCGCCGTGCCCGAAGCGCGCCTCGTTCTGATGGCGCCGTCGGGCCAGGTGCGGGAGCGCCTCGCGGCGCGGCTTGCGGCGCACGGCATCGATATGCAGCGCGTGGTGTTCCGCGCTTTCCGTCCGCGCGAGCAGTATCTGGAGACGTATCGCGAAATCGATCTCGCGCTCGACACGTTCCCGTACAACGGCCACACGACGAGCCTCGACGCGCTGTGGATGGGGGTGCCGGTCGTCACGCGGATGGGCCGCTCGGTGGTGGGACGGGGTGGACTGAGTCAACTGGCAAACCTGGGGCTCACCGAACTCGCCGCTTCCACGGATGAGCAGTTCGTCCGGCTTGCCGTTGATCTGGCCCACGACACGCAACGGCTGGCGACGTTGCGCGCGAGCCTGCGGCCGCGTATGACGCAGTCGCCGCTGATGGACGGCGCGCGCTTCGCGGCGAATGTGGAGCGCGCGTATCGCCAGATGTGGGCGCAATGGTGCGCGTGACGTGCTGCAGCCGCAGCCGCGCCGTGCGGCGATGGCGTTCGCGCGAGGGCCTGCCGGTCCTTTGCCGCAGCGGCGGCCCGCGGACAGCCGCCGCACCGCCGGATGCTATCCTCTCGATCCTTTGAAATTTCGGTACTTCAGCCGGCCTTCCTTCATGACCACGCTTATCAAACGCGCTTCCGCCGAGGCCCGCGCCTCTCGTCCTGCTCGTGACAGCCGCGACAGCGGCGAAACCCGCACTGGCCTCGCTGTCGCGGCTCCAGGCCCGAAAGCCGGCAACCGCCACGAGACCGCGCGCCCGAAGCGCATGCGGCGCCACGGCGCGACATCCGACGCTGCAACGGACAACGCGTACCTCATCGAGGCGCCGCGCAAGCCGCGCTTCGCCCCCGTCACGTTTTCCGAAGAGAGTGGCGTGCGTTACCTGCACTTCGGCACGGAGTGGGTGCAAGGCGCCATGCGCCTCAGCAAGCCCGACGTCATCGAACTGGAGTATGCCGAGCAGATGATGGCGTGGCTGTTGTTCCTGGGTACGCCGAAGCGGATCGTCCAGCTTGGGCTCGGCGCGGCGGCGCTGACGAAGTTCGCGTACCGCTTCCTGCGTCCCGCGAAAGTGGAAGCGGTGGAGCTGAATCCGGCCGTGGTGGTGGCCGCGCGCACCATGTTCGCGCTGCCGCCCGACGACGCGCGCCTCACCGTGCACGAGCGCGACGCGTGGGACTTCGTCAACGACCGCGCCAACCACGGCACCGTCGGGGCCATGCAGATCGACGTCTACGACGCCACGGCGCGTGGCCCCGTGCTCGACAGTGTCGGGTTCTATCGCGCGGTGCGGGCCTGCCTCACGGAGGCGGGCGTCGTGACCATCAACCTGTTCGGCGACCACCCGAGCTTCGTGCGCAACATGAAGCATCTGAAGGCCGCCTTCGATGGCCGCGTGGTTGCGTTGCCCGAAGTGCACGAAGGTAACCGGATCGCCATCGCGTTCTCCGGCCCGGCGCTCGACGTGCCGTACGCACAGCTGGAGCAGCGCGCGAAGCTGATCGAGGCGAAGCTCGGGCTGCCCGCGCGCAAGTGGATAAAGGGTCTGCGCGAATCGACGGGGCAGACGGGCGCGTCGTTTGCCATCTGAATCCAACGGGCTGGCTGGCATCAGATCTCGTCGACCTGCTCGCCGCCCGTCAGTGGCGTGCCCACCCGAGCCGCCCGCCAGCATTCCAGCCCATAGCCGTCGATAACGGCTGACCGCCCGGGGAGCCGCACGCCGCGCGGCGCTCCGGGTCGCCCCTGCTTGACCGCCCGTTCGGCGCGCCTATACTCTGTCCTGGTTTCGGGGTATCCCGCGGGCTATCCGCTTGCGGGACGGTTGCCCACCCCAGGCGATGCGGCAACTCAATATAAAAGGAAAAAGGAGACGTCATGGCACACGACGCCGACGCGAACAAGTCACGCAAAGCGTGGCTCTGGTTGCTGGTGCTTCCCTGGCTCGCAATGATCTGGGTCCCCTCGTACAACAAGATCGAGCCCACGCTGTGGGATTTCCCGTTCTTCTACTGGTACCAGCTGCTGTGGGTGCTGATCAGCGCCGTGATCACCGCGCTCGTCTATCACAAGACCAAGTCCCGCAAGGGTAGCGGCACGACGGGAGGCGCACGATGAACCTCACTGCCACGTTCGTCTTCGTGCTGTTTTTCATCGGCGTCACTATCCTGGGCTTCGTTGCGGCGCACTGGCGCAAGGGCGACCTGGCGCATCTGGACGAGTGGGGTCTGGGCGGCCGCCGTTTCGGCACCATCGTGACCTGGTTCCTGCTGGGCGGCGATCTTTACACGGCCTACACGTTCGTCGCGGTGCCGGCGCTGGTGTTCGGCGCGGGGGCAACCGGCTTCTTCGCGCTGCCGTACACCATCCTGATCTACCCGTTTGCGTTCGTGGTGTTTCCGAAGCTCTGGAGCATCGCCAAGCGCCACGGCTACGTGACCTCGGCGGACTTCGTCAACGCGCGCTATGGCAGCCGCACGCTGGCGCTCGCGGTCGCCGTGACGGGCATCGTGGCGACCATGCCGTACATCGCGCTGCAACTGGTCGGTATCGAAGTGGTGATCGGCGCGCTCGGCTTCGACACGACAGGCTTCGTCGGCGACCTGCCGCTCATCATCGCGTTCGCGATTCTGGCGGCGTACACGTATACGTCGGGCCTGCGTGCGCCGGCGATGATCGCCATCGTCAAGGACCTGCTCATCTACGTCACGATCGCCGTTGCGATCATCGTGATTCCGGCGCAGATGGGCGGCTTCGGCCACATCTTCAGCGCGGTGCCGCCGGCCAAGCTGCTGCTGAAGGCGCCCGATGCCGCGAGCCTGAACGGCTTCAGCGCCTATGCCACGCTCGCCGTGGGTTCGGCGCTGGCGCTGTTCCTGTACCCGCACTCCGTGACGGCGATTCTCTCGTCGTCGTCGGGCAACACCATTCGCCGCAACATGGCGATGCTGCCGGCGTACTCGCTCGTGCTCGGCCTGCTCGCGCTGCTCGGCTACATGGCGCTGGCCTCGGGCGTGAAGGACATGCCGGAATTCGCGCCGTACTTCAAGGCCTTCGGTCCGAACTTCGCCGTGCCGGCGCTGTTCCTGCACTTCTTCCCGTCGTGGTTCGTCGGCGTCGCGTTCGCGGCTATCGGCATCGGGGCGCTGGTGCCGGCGGCCATCATGTCGATCGCGGCTGCGAACCTTTACACGCGCAACATCCACAAGGAGTTCGTCAACCGCAACATGACGCACGAGCAGGAGACCAACGTCGCGAAGCTGGTTTCGCTGATCGTGAAGGTGGGCGCAGTGGCGTTCATCCTCGGGCTGCCGCTCACGTACGCGATCCAGCTGCAACTGCTGGGCGGCATCTGGATCATCCAGACGCTGCCGGCCATCGTGCTCGGGCTCTACACGCGTGTGCTGGACTATCGCGGTCTGCTGATCGGCTGGGCGGTGGGCATCGTGACGGGCACGTGGATGGCGGTGTCGTTGAAGCTCGCTAGTTCCATCTTCACGGTGCATCTGTTCGGGATGGCGATTCCCGGTTATGCCGCCGTGTGGTCGCTCATCGTGAACCTCGTGGTGGCCGTGGTGGTGAGCGTGCTGATCCACGTGGCGGGCGTGAAGAAGGCCGAAGACCGCACGCGGCCGGAGGACTATCTGGACGTGGTCGAAAGCTGACCGGCTTCGTAGCGGCTTCACCGGCGTTTCGACACGCCGACACCGATGCCCGCACCGCAAGGTTGCGGGCATTTGTTTTTCCGGTGCACGATATCGAGCCTGCCTGGGTTCGCCTGTGCCTGCCTTGAGTGCTTGAGCCTCGCCCGGCGTGCTGATCGCCCGTTGCTTCGTCTTGCGGCTCACGGCATTCCCCTTGTGCCTGCCTTCGATACCTTGCCTCGTTCGCCCATGGCTTCATCCGATCCTGACCGTTCGCCCCGCTCTGCCAGCACGCGCCGCCGCGCGCCGCTCTCGCACGTCTCGCGTGCCTGGCGCGCGGTCACGTCGCCGTACTACCGCTATCGCAATGCGGCCGTGATTCACAGCGTGCGCGTGGGGCTCGCCATGCTCGTCTCCATTCTCGCGACGACGGGCATCGACTTGCCGCATGGCATCTGGGCTTCGGTGACGCTGCTCGTGGTAATCGGCGGCCTTCAGCATCAGGGCAATATCCGCAAGAAGGCGGCGGAGCGCGCCATCGGCACGCTGCTCGGCGCGGTGATCGGTCTTGCGGTGATCCTGCAGGCGAACGTCATCGGATCACCTGCGCTCACCTATGTGCTGATGTCGATCGTGGCCGGCGTGTGCGGCTACTACGCGATCGGCAAGCCGGCCTACGTCGCGCTGCTCACGGCGATCACGATGTACATCGTGGCGGGCCACGGCGACAACCTCATCTCGGTCGGCCTGTGGCGCACGTTCAACGTGCTGGTGGGCATCGTGATCGCGCTCGCGTTTTCGTTTGCGCTGCCGCTCTATGCGACGTACTCGTGGCGCTATCGTCTTGCGCAGAATCTGCGTGAATCCGCGCGCGTCTACGCGAAGATCATGAGCGGCGAAGCGCTCGACGCCGAAGCGCAGGTGCAGACCTTTCTGCGCCTCGGCGAGCGGCTCGTGCAGCTGCGCTCGCTGATGCCGTCCGTGACGAAGGAGACCGGCGTGCCGATGAGCACACTGGAAGACATCCAGCGGCTGCATCGCTCGCTCCTGAGCGCGCTGGAGATGCTTTCGACAGCCGCGCTCGGACAGACCGATCCCGCCGCGCGCGCAGCATTCGCACGCGCGGCGAATGTCGATGCGCCGGAGGTGAGGGCGGCCCTGCTCGCGATGGCAAGAGCCTTGCGGTTCGCGGGCGCGAAAGGGTTGCGGATGGCGAATACGCCGATGGTCGGGGTGCCGGAGGGAGAGATCAGCGCAGTGGAGGCTGCATCGTCAGCCGGTGCTTCTTTGGACTTGTTGGGCCCGTGCTGGCTAGGGCAACGCATTGCGGGGCAGGTGGATTGCCTGCGAGCCTTGCTCGTGGAAACCGAGCCGCAGTGGAATATCGAGCGGCACGCCGCGGCTTCGTGACTCGCTTCGGCCGTGACGGCAGACGACCGCTTCGCTGTACCGAACGGATCACGGCACGGTGGCAAGCACCGTGATCCGCTCAACGACACGCGAGCGTGACGGGGATCAGCGCAGCGCTTCGATCAGCTTTTCGAGCTTGATCGCGTCGGCCGCGAACGCGCGAATGCCTTCGGCCAGCTTTTCGGTGGCCATCGCGTCGTCGTTGACGAGGAAGCGGAACGACGGCTCGTCTACCGGCACGCGGTCGATCTGCTCGCCCTTCGCGGTTTCGGGCGACAGCTTGCGCTGCACCGGTTCCGTGCTGTCGTGCAGCTTTTGCAGCAGGTCGGGGCTGATGGTGAGCAGATCGCAGCCGGCCAGTTCGACGATCTGGCTCGTGGTGCGAAAGCTGGCGCCCATCACCTCGGTCGTGTAGCCGAACTTCTTGTAGTAGGCGTAGATGCGGCGCACGGACTGCACGCCCGGGTCGTTGGCACCGCCGTTCTTCACGTCGTCCCAGTTGCTGCCGGCGGCCTTCTTGTACCAGTCGTAGATGCGGCCCACGAACGGCGAGATCAACTGCGCGCCCGCTTCAGCGCAGGCCGCGGCCTGCGCGAGCGAGAACAGCAGCGTCATGTTGCACTTGATGCCGTCCTTCTGCAGCACCTCGGCCGCGCGAATGCCTTCCCACGTGGAGGCGAGCTTGATCAGCACGCGCTCGCGGCCAATGCCGGCCGCTTCGTAGAGCTTGATGATTTCGTGGGCCTTGTCGATGGATGCCTTCGTGTCGAACGAAAGCCGTGCGTCCACTTCGGTCGAGACGCGGCCCGGAATGATCTTGAGGATTTCGGTGCCGAACGCGATCAGCAGATGGTCGATGATGGCGCCCACCGGCTTCGACGCGTGGTCGCGCACGGTTTTTTCGAGCAGCGGCTTGTAGTCGTCCTTCTGGACGGCCTTGAGGATCAGCGACGGATTGGTGGTCGCATCTTGCGGCTTGTACTGCGCGAGCTGCTGGAAGTCGCCGGTATCCGCGACGACGGTCGTGTACTGTTTCAGCTGGTCGAGTGAGGTAGTCATGTCGAGCCTTGAAAAGCGCGTGAGCGCCGTGGTCCAGAAGAGTTGAAAGGGGGGCCGCCCGTCAGGTGGTTCGTTGGGCTGCCCGTTGTTTTGCCGGGTTCTGCCGCGGGTGTTGCCGGGGCGGCCAGTATGGCTTGAGGCGCCACTTCGTGCTGCTATTTTATGGCGAATCGGATGATGCTGTTTTGACACCGCGACCGCCGTGCCGCGTCATTTCGAGAGCACGCGCATGGCCGCTTCGAGTCCGGCGAGCGTGAGCGGGTACATGCGCTGGCCGAGCACCTCGCGAATCACCGAGATCGACTGACGGTACGGCCACAGCGCCTCCGGTTCGGGATTCAGCCACGCGAAGTGCGGGAAGTGGTCGGCCAGCCGGCGCAGCCAGACGGCGCCCGCTTCGGCGTTGTTGTACTCCACGGACCCGCCCGGCTGCAGCACTTCGTAGGGGCCCATCGTGGCGTCGCCGACGAAGATCAGCTTGTAGTCGGGCGTGAAGCGGTGCAGCACGTCCCACGTCGGCGTGCGCTCGGTGTGACGGCGCCGGTTGTTCTTCCAGAGGAAGTCGTAGACGCAGTTGTGGAAGTAGTAGAACTCGAGGTGCTTGAACTCCGTCTTCGCTGCCGAGAAAAGCTCTTCGGTGCGGCGGATGTGATCGTCCATGGAGCCGCCCACGTCGAGCAGCATCAGCACCTTCACGTTGTTGTGCCGCTCGGGCACCATCTTGAGATCGAGCCAGCCGGCGTTCGCGGCCGTGCTGCGAATCGTGTCGGGCAGATCGAGTTCCTCGGCCGCGCCTTCGCGCGCGAAGCGCCGCAGCCGGCGCAGCGCGACCTTGATGTTGCGCGTGCCGATTTCGACCTGATCGTCGTAGTCGCGATACGCGCGCGCTTCCCACACCTTCACGGCGGAACGCTGCCCCGCCGCGTCGCCGCCGATACGTACGCCTTCCGGGTTGTAGCCGCCATGGCCGAAGGGCGACGTGCCGCCCGTGCCGATCCATTTGTTGCCGCCCTCGTGGCGTTCCTTCTGCTCGTCGAAGAGCTGCTTCAGGCGCTCCATCAGCTTGTCGAGCCCGCCCATGGCTTCGATTTGCGCCTTTTCCTCGGCGGTGAATTCGCGATCGAGCTTCTTCTTGAGCCACTCGTCGGGGATCTCGAAGGCGAGCGTGGACTTCGCCTCGGCGCCGTGGAAGTACGCCCCGAATGCCGCGTCGAAGCGGTCGTAGTACTGCTCGTCCTTCACGAGGATCATGCGCGCGAGGTAATAGAACTCGTCGAGCGAAGGCGCAATCACGTTCGCCTTGAGCGCCTCGATGAGCGTGAGGTACTCCTTCACCGAAACGGGCAGTTTCGCTTCGCGCAGCGAGTAGAAGAAATCGATCAGCATGCCGGAACTTCCTTCATGGCTCACCCGTGGCGAATGCGCCGCGGCCTTCAACGGTTGTTGCGGTTCATGAAGATGAGCCGCTCGAAGAGGCCCACGTCCTGCTCGTTCTTGAGCAGCGCGCCCGCGAGCGGCGGCACGATCTGGCGGTTGTCGGGCGAGCGCAGCGCTTCGGGCGGAATGTCTTCGGCGAGCAGCAGCTTGAGCCAGTCGAGCAGTTCGGACGTCGACGGCTTCTTCTTCAGCCCCGCCACGTTGCGCAGCTCGAAGAAGCTTTCGAGCGCCGCGCGCAGCAGCGTCTTCTTGATGCCGGGGTAGTGCACCTCGACGATCTGCTCCATGGTGGCCGGATCGGGGAAGCGGATGTAGTGGAAGAAACAGCGGCGCAGAAACGCGTCGGGCAGTTCCTTCTCGTTGTTCGACGTGATGATGACGAGCGGCCGGTGCACCGCACGCACGAGTTCGCGCGTCTCGTACACGTAGAACTCCATGCGGTCGAGCTCGCGCAGCAGGTCGTTGGGAAACTCGATGTCGGCCTTGTCGATTTCGTCGATGAGCAGCACTGTGGGTTGATCGGCTTCGAACGCCTGCCACAGCACGCCCTTCACGATGTAGTTGCGGATGTCCTTGACGCGCTCGTCGCCCAGTTGCGAATCGCGTAGACGCGAGACCGCGTCGTATTCGTAGAGCCCCTGCTGCGCCTTCGTGGTGGACTTGATGTGCCACTGCAGGAGCGGCATGTTCAGCGCCGCGGCCACTTCTTCGGCGAGCATCGTCTTGCCGGTGCCGGGCTCGCCCTTGATGAGGAGCGGACGCTTGAGCGTCACGGCGGCGTTGACCGCGAGCTTGAGATCGTCGGTGGCGACGTAGTGAGAAGAGCCTTCGAAGCGCATGGCGGCTACCTGGGCGAAAAAAATCCAGTATAAGTCAGAAGCCCTGTTGCCTCGGGAGGGGCTCCGGTATCGTTCAGCCGGGCTTTCTCCGGCGCATTCGCTTCTGGTTCGCGGGCGTCCATCGCCTATTCGCGAACCGCGTTGCCTTGCGCTCTTCGCGCTTTCCCGGCGATCGTCGGCGAGCCTCGGGACAACCCGCAGGAGCCGTGCCCGGCGGGCCGCCGCCCTTGTTGGCCGTGTGGACGTGCGGCACGGCGTCGCGGTACAATCGGGTCGATTTTTTTGGCCTGCGTCCGGCCCTCGAAGAAATAACGGCGCGGGCCGTGGCCTTTTCGGGCGTCCGTTTCCCCTCAAGCCAGGTTACATGCTATGAACAAATTCGTCGGCAAACACGTCGTGATCGCAGCGGTGTCTGTGCTCGCGGGCTTCGCCGCCAACGCGAACGCGGACGTCGTCGGCAACGCGAAGGCGGGCCAGGGCAAGGTCGCGATGTGCATTGGTTGCCACGGCATTCCGGACTACCGCACCGCGTATCCCGAGGTCTACCGGGTTCCCATGCTCGGCGGCCAGAACCAGAAATATCTCGAGAACGCGCTGCACGGCTACAAGAAGGGCGATCGCCACTTCGACACGATGCACGCCATCACGGCTTCGCTGTCGGATCAGGACATTGCGGACATCGCGGCCTACTACGCGGCCCAGTCGTCCACGTCGAAGAACAATCCCGAGAAGTGACCGGCGCGGTCACCCGGCACTCTAATTTCACGGGACAGGAGAATTCATGAACAAGCCCCACACGGCTCTTCATACCCTTCAAGCGATGCTCAAGACGGCTTGTGCCGCGCTCGCGCTGGCCGGTTTTGCTGCCGGCGCCCACGCGGCCGACGCCGCGAACGGTAAGGTGCTCGCCGACAGCCACAACTGTGCGGCCTGCCATGGCGCGGGCCTCAACAAGCCGGTGAGCCCCGAGTATCCGAAGCTCGCGGGCCAGCACGCCGACTACGTGTACTGGGCGCTGCGCCAGTATCAGATGGGCAACGGCAACCCGCATCTGGGCCGCAACAATCCGATCATGCAGGCGCAGGTGCAAAGCCTTTCGCAGGGCGACATGAAGGACATCGCGGCCTATGTCGAGTCGCTTCCGGGCGACCTCGTGCAGAAGAAGTAAGCTGCGCGGCGCCCAACGCCGCAGCCTGGTTGCCGGATGGCTGGCGACGACGATGACAGAACGACACCCCGCTTTCCGGCGGGGTGTCGTTTTTTTATGTGCGCGCGTCCGGACGCGTGCGGGCCCCGCCGTTCCGCGTGGTCTTAGTCCCGCGTGGCGCGTCGCTCGATGCGGGCGAGATACGCGTCGCTGTCCGGCGGCGTGTTGGTGCGCTGGGCTTCCCAGAGCGTTTCGCCGAGGCATTCCATGATCGCGTGATGTGCGTCGTGGCTCGAGCCGAGCCTCGCGGCGAGGCGTTCGTGCGCGGCGCGAATGCCGGGCGGCTGGTCGATGGAAAGCTGCTCGCTGATGGCGAGGTGCATCGAGAGATGCAGGAACGGGTTCGTCTCGCCGCGCTCGGGTGAGTAATGCTCGGCATTCGCGCTGTCGGTGTCGGCGAGTGCGGCATGGTACTCGGGGTGCTCGACGATCCAGTCGGCGGCAATGGCCTCGAGCGGCGTCAGGATTTCGCCTTCGCGCTGCTTGCGCCAGGTTTCGGTGAAAAAGCGGCGGACTTCGTCACGGCTGGGATTGAACATCGTGGGCGATCGGCTTGGGAGTGCGTTACGGGGTTGGGGCAGTTGCGGCGTATTGGCGGTTGCTGAGGGGTGGCGACAAATTGTCGCAGGTGCGGCCCCAGCATACCTGAGGCGCCGCGGCTCACATCTGCGGCGGCGGAGTCTTCTGCTTGAACTCGCACAGCGGTTCGATCACACAGTGCCAGCATTCGGGCCGCCGCGCCTTGCAGACATATCGCCCGTGAAGAATCAGCCAGTGATGCGCGTCCTGGCGAAACGGCTCGGGCGTGAACTTCTCGAGTGCCGCTTCAACGGCGCGCACGTCCTTGCCGGGCGCGAGTCCCGTTCGATTCGCAACCCGAAAGATGTGCGTATCCACCGCGATGGTCGGATGGCCGAACGCGGTATTGAGCACCACGTTGGCCGTCTTGCGGCCCACGCCGGGCAGGCTTTCCAGCGCCTCGCGATCCTCGGGCACTTCGCCGTTGTAGCGCTCGATCAGGATGCGGCTCGCTGCCACGACGTTCTTCGCCTTGGTGCGGTACAGCCCGATCGTCTTGATGTAGTCGGCCACGCCTGCTTCGCCCAGTTCGACGATCTGCTGCGGCGTATTGGCCACCGGGAACATCTTCCGCATGGCCTTGTTGACCGATACGTCCGTCGCCTGCGCCGAGAGCATCACGGCGATCAGCAGTTCGAACGGAGTGGTGTATTCGAGCTCGGTGGTCGGATGCGGGTTGAGACTCTGCAACGTCTCGAAGATGGCGCGGCGTTTGTTCGCGTTCATGCGGGCAATGAGTGCAGGGTGGAGGCGAGGATCAGCGCTGGCTGGGCGGTCATTCGGTATCGGGTCGCGAGGGCGCGTCACCTTCCTCGTCGGTGCCGATGCCGAGACGCCGGCGGCGCGCTTCGGCTTCGTCGATCTGCGCCTGCACGTCGGCGGTGACATGGTCGGTATTGCGCGGTCCCAGTCCTTTGGCGGCCAGTTCTTCCTTTTTCTTGCGGGCGCGGTCCAGCGCAGCCTGGATGATGGCGCGCTTCTTCGCCTCGGCGTCGCTTGCCGGAGCGGCGGGCGCGGCAGGCGTCGCGGCCATCTGCGTCTGCGCTGGGGCCGCGGTTTCGGCTGACGGAGTGGCGGGGTTTGCTGCCTGCTGTGCGGTGTGCAGGCCCGCGCGCCGGGCTACCACGCGCGCTTCCGCGGCCTCGCGCTCGCGCTCCATGCGCGCGAGGCGCCGGTCGTGACGCTCACGTGCGGCGTCCGCCTGTTCCTGGGACCAGGCGTCCCAGCCCGTCGCACCGTCCGTCACGGGCACCATCGAAATGCAATCGACGGGGCACGGCGCCACGCACAGATCGCAGCCTGTGCAGAGCGGTGCGACGACCGTATGCATCTGTTTCGGTGCCCCGACGATCGCATCGACGGGGCATGCCTGCATGCACAGCGTGCAGCCGATACACAGGTTCTCGTCGATCACGGCGAGCGGACGCGGCCGTTCTACGCCGTTGACGGGATTGAGCGCAATCACGGGCTTGCCGAGCAGGCGGGCAAGGCGCGCCACGCCTTCGGCGCCGCCGGGCGGGCACTGGTTGTAGTTCGCCGTGCCGGCGGCGACGGCTTCGGCGTAGGGCCGGCAGCCGTCGTAGCCGCACTTCGTGCATTGCGTCTGGGGAAGCAGATCTTCGATGCGATCTGCGAGTGTCTTCGAATCGGTCACGGTCACGACATGAGGAGCTGGCCGAAACGGTCGCAAAACGGCTGCAAATCAGCCTGCTGATCGGCCTGTTTGCACCGTGTTGGGCGGCCTGTTATGAGGTGAACAGGGCTCGGAGAGGCCTTGCCGCCGCGCGTTTGCCAAATGCGGCATTATCGCCGATTTCCCCGATTGCCATTGGCGACCCATGTGCCATAATCAAAACGCTTTACAGGAAAGACCCCAGGAACGGCGGGGCGCGCCAGCCAAGGCGCTCCAGTTCACCGCTGCCGATGCATGGCGAGGAGACGTTCGGCAGCGGCCCGGATAACGCGGCTCACGCAGCATCTTGAGACCATGAACCAGCCAAAAATCAAAAGAGATCCTGAAGGCACGCGTCGCCGTATCCTGCTGGCGGCCGCGGAGGAGTTCGCGAACGGAGGGCTCTTCGGAGCGCGCGTCGATCAGATCGCGAGGCGCGCAGAAACGAACGAGCGCATGCTCTATTACTACTTCGGCAGCAAGGAACAGCTTTTCACGGCGGTACTCGAGTACGCGTTCAGCGCACTCAACGAGGCCGAACGCTCGCTGGATCTGAACGGCGTGGCGCCTGTGGAAGCGATGACGCGCCTTGCGCATTTTGTGTGGGACTACTACCGGGATCATCCCGATCTGCTGCGGCTCGTGAACAACGAAAATCTGCACGAAGCCCGCTACATGCAGAAGTCATCGCGCATTCGCGAGATGATCTCGCCGATCGTCGCTACCGTCGGCAGCATTCTCGAACGCGGGCAGAAGGCGGGGCTTTTTCGCAGCAACGTCGATCCGCTGCGCTTTTATGTGACGCTCTCCGGCATGGGCTACTACATCGTGTCCAACCGCTTCACGCTGACCGCTACGCTGGGCCGCGATTTCAGCACGCCCGCCGAGCGCTCCGAGCTTGTCCAGATGAATACGGAGATGCTGCTCGCGTATCTCATGAGGCGCTGAAGCTGACCGTCCTTTGAGCACCGTGCAGGGGTCCATGCGCGCAGCCGGCGTGTGAACCGGCTGCGCAACAAGCGTTGTTGCGGCGGAGGAACCTCAAGCTTCGGCGTGTTCTGTCTCGACGCGCGGTGCCTTCGCGTGTTCCTGAATGAAGTCGCGTAGCTGCGGATAGATGATGGTGCGCCAGCGCCGCCCCGAGAAAATGCCGTAATGCCCGCATTTCTCTGCGGTGAAATGACGCCGGTGCGCCTCGGGAATCCCGCTGCACAGGTCCTGCGCGGCACGCGTCTGGCCGTCGCCGGAGATGTCGTCCAGCTCGCCTTCGATCGTGAAGAGCGCCGTGTGCTTGATGTCCTGCGGACGCACACGCTCACCCGCCACGTCCCACGTGCCTTCGGCCAGACGGAACTCCTGGAACACGATGCGGATGGTGTCGAGGTAATACTCCGCGGCCATGTCCAGCACTGCGTTGTATTCGTCGTAGAAGTTGCGATGCGCTTCGGCATCCTCTTCATCGCCGCGCAGGAGGCTTTGATAGAAGTCCCAGTGCGAGGCGGCGTGCCGTTCAGGGTTCATGGCGACGAAGCCTGCGTGCTGGAGGAAGCCCGGATACACCTGGCGCCCCACGCCCGGATAGTTGGGCGGCACCGTGTGAATCACGTTGTTCTCGAACCAGCTGTACGAGTGCTGCGTGGCGAGCGAGTTGACCGACGTCGGGCTGCGGCGCGCGTCGATCGGGCCGCCCATCATCGTCATGGTGCGCGGTGTGTCCTCGCCGCGGCTCGCCATCAGCGAGATGGCCGCGAGCACCGGCACCGTAGGCTGGCAGACCGAAATCACGTTGAGATTCTTCGCACCGATGTGGCGGATGAACTCCTGGATGTAGGCGATGTAATCGTCGAGATGGAAGGGGCCGTCTTCCACCGGCACCATGCGCGCGTCGATCCAGTCGGTGATGTAGACCTTGTGGTCTTGCAGCAGCGTACGCACGGTGTCGCGCAGCAGCGTGGAGTGGTGGCCCGAGAGCGGCGCGCACACCAGAACGACGGGTTCGTCCTTGAGCTGGGAGACGGCTTCGCTGTCGTCGGCATAGCGCTTGAAGCGCAACAGCCGGCAGAACGGCTTTTCGACGATGGTCTGTTCGACGATCGGGATGTTGTGGCCGTCTTTGACGATCTGGTGAATGTCGAACTGGGGCTTCTCGTAATCCTTGCCGAGCCGGTACAGCAGCTCGTACCCGGCCGACAGGCGCGACGCGCCCGGCACATAGGCGAGCGGACTGGCCGGATTGGCAAACGATTTCGACGCGGCCTGAGCCCAAGCGGTCAGCGGGCCCAGCAGGGCCCGCTGGAATTCATGAAACTGATAGAGCATGTGGGCGCTCCGGGCGTTAGGGCGGTTCGCACGGGGCCGCGGGGCTGGCGCGGTCCTGGAGGCGGGCCTTCCGGGGGTTGCTTAAGGTTGCGTGTGACTGGCTTTTGGCTGGTAAACGGTCAATGTAATTATCGGCCAATGGCGTCGATCGATGATATCCGACGGGCAATCATTGTGCAACGCAACAACAGTCCGACAATATAGGGGTAATCCTTCATCGTGCAGTCATTGCGACGTGCTCGCGTCGCTGAACGCGCTGCCGCTCCCGTGCCGGTCTCCCTTGCCGTTGTGCGGCGGCTGGCCTGTCGCCGTGGCCATTTCCTGCTCGTGGCGCATCAGATTCAGGCCGGTATGGACGAGCGCGACATGCGAGAACGCCTGAGGGAAATTCCCTACCAGCCGGCCAGCCTCCGGATCGTATTCCTCGGCGAGCAGCCCGACGTCGTTGGCGAGCCCGATCAGGCGCTCGTACATCTCGTGAGCCTCCTGCACGCGACCCTGCAGCGCGAGGTTATCGACCATCCAGAAGCTGCAGGCGAGGAACGTGCCTTCGCCGGGCGGCAGACCGTCGTCGACGTCCATGGTGCGGTAGCGCATCACGAACCCATCGTGCATCAGATGCTTTTCTATCGCAGCAACCGTGCCCGCTATACGAGGATCCTTGGGCGGCAGGAAGCCAAGGAGCGGCAGCAGGAGGGCGCTCGCGTCCAGATCGTCGCCGCCGTAGACCTGGGTGAATGCGTTGATGCGCGGGTTCCAGCCGTGCTCGCAGACGGACGCGTGAATCTTTGCGCGCATCGCGTGCCAGTGTTCGAGCGGCGCCGGCAGCCCGAACGACTCGGCCGATTTGATTGCCCGGTCGTACGCAACCCATGCCATGACCTTCGAGAACGTGAAGTGTTGCCGGCCGCCGCGCGTTTCCCAGATGCCCTCGTCCGGCTGTTCCCAGATGGTTTCCAGATGTTCGAGCATCGTGCACTGGATCGACCACGCGGTCTCGTCGGCCTGTAGGCCGCCCACGCGCGCCAGATGCAGCGCGTTCATCACTTCGCCGTAGACGTCGAGCTGCAACTGGCCTACCGCGTTGTTGCCGATGCGCACCGGCTTCGCGCCTTCGTAGCCGGGCAGCCAGTCGATCTCCGACTCGGGCAGCCGGCGCTCGCCCCCAATGCCATACATGATCTGCAACTGCTGCGGCGAGCCCGCCATCACGCGGCCAAGCCAGCTGCGCCACGCGCGTGCCTCGTCGTAGTAGCCGCCGCGCATGAGGGCGAGCAGCGTGATGGTGGCGTCGCGCAGCCAGCAGTAGCGGTAGTCCCAGTTGCGCGTGCCGCCCAGTTGCTCGGGCAGCGAGGTGGTGGGCGCAGCGACGATGCCGCCCGTGGGCTCGTAGGCAAGCGCCTTGAGCGTGAGCATCGAACGCCGGATGGGCGCGGCCCAGCGGCCTGTCACGGTATTGCGCGAGGACCACTCGGCCCAGAAGTTTTCCGTGCGCGCCAGCGCGGAGTGCGGGTCGCGCGGCGGCGGAAGGCGCAGATGCGACTGCGCGTAGGCGAGCGAGAACGGCACGCGTTCGCCTTCGGAGACCGTGAAGTCCGCCACGGTGTGCATATTCTCGCCGCGGAGCTCCACGGGCGTGCGCAGCACCACGGTATCGGGGCCGACAATCGCCTTGATGCCGCTCTCGTAGACGAGGCGGCTGACCCAC
Source organism: Paraburkholderia kururiensis (assembly GCF_034424375.1). NCBI lineage: Bacteria > Pseudomonadati > Pseudomonadota > Betaproteobacteria > Burkholderiales > Burkholderiaceae > Paraburkholderia > Paraburkholderia kururiensis. The sequence goes on from NZ_CP139965.1 coordinate 5,324,404, forward strand.
GGCACGGAGAAGCCGTAGTCGAAGCGCAGCGCGAGCCTCATATGCATGGGCACCGTGCCGCGCCGGCCCACGACGATGCGCACGAGTTCGGACCAGCCGTTGCCGGGCGGCATGAAGTCGATGAGCGTAACGGCGCCTTCGGACGTCTCGAAGTCGGTCTCGAGAATCAGCGTTTCGCCGCCGGGTTTGCCGCGATAGCGGCGCGTAATCTTCACGTCACCGCCTACCGCCGGCGAGATCTGCCAGTGGCCGTGATCCTGCGTGCCGAGCAGCGCGGCGAAGCACGCGGCGGAATCGAAGCGAGGCCAGCAGAGCCAGTCGACCGAACCGGAGCGCGAGACGAGCGCGGCGGTGTGGCCGTCGCCAATGAGTGCGTAGTCTTCAATCAGGGCGGGCATGATCGGAAGGTAAGAAATGCGCGAGAAGTGTGCTCGGTGCAGCGGAGTAAGACCGATGTTACCGGGACACCGTGCGCGGCGAGACGCAGCCGCTTGCTCATCAGGCGTGACTCATCATTTACCCGGTATCTGGACATTTGGCGCTAGCGTTTGACATTTTCACTGCTTACAATCCCACAGCGGGCGACGGCGAGATGATTGAAGCACAACCGCCGATGCGTCTGCAGTTCCCTTTGCGTCACCTCTTCATCGCAGCGCGCCGTGCACGGGTTGTGATACGTGTGCCGGTCCTTTTCGCCTCGTCGTGTTGAGCCCCACGCGACGTTTTCGAGGATAGAAGCCATGCTGTCGAAATCCGATTGCATCACGATTCTTTCCGCTGCAAGCGAACTTGCCGACGACTCCCTGCTGTCACTGGACCCGAGCCGCCTGGGGCTGACCCGCAACGGGATGGAAACGGCTGCGGCGTTCCTGATCGAGCGAGCCTGCTTCAAGCGTTACCGCGACGGCGACGGCCATTATGCCGTGGGCGGTTTGTCACTGCAGGGCAGGCTGCGCCTCGACCAGCTTGCGAACGGCTGACCCCACCCGACGCTCGCGCACAAGGCTCCTGCGACTGACACGGGCTCATTGTCAGTCCGCAGCCGGCTACGAAACAGTCGTCCGAATGGCTAACGTGGCGGCCCGCTCGCGCTGGTGCAGCGCCGTTGCGGGCTGCACGCATTGCTTGCGCCGCTCGCGCATTCAGAGATGCGACGCGCCCATGCCGAAGATCCCGATGAGCCCGATGATGATGAGGTAGAGCGCCACGATGTAGTTCAAGAGGCGCGGCATGATGAGGATGAGAATGCCCGCGATCAGCGAAACGATGGGGCCGAGGCTCAGTGTGACATTCATGCAGACTCCCTTACGGCGACAGGTTGGCGGACGGCCATTTGGGACAGCGCCGGCGGGCATGGCGCACCGCCTGCGCGATCCGGCGTGACCTTCTATACTTCGCCCAATAATCACAACGTGCCCAAGGCGCCTGGCAAACTGTTCGGCCAACCGTTCCGTTAGCCGATCTGCCGATTCTTTCCTTGCAGGCACGAGCGCACACTATATCCGCGTCATTGCCGCTTGCGCTAACGGCCGCGCTGTAGACCAACCCGGCGACACCGTCAGAATCCAACAATCCGATGTCAAGGAGGTCACATGCATCGTAGTGCCCGCGCCGCATCTCGCGTGCCCGCATCATCGAAAGCGGCTGTTGCACGGCCGTACAGGTTCTCCCGTCCGTTCATCACGCTCATCAAGGGACTTGCCATCATGGCTTCCATCGCCACGACGCATGCACTGGCACAGGACTCGGCCGCCGCGCCCGCGGACGGGGTCTACGATCTGCTGATCGGCACCTACACCGGGCCGAAGAGCGAGGGCCTCTACGTCTACCGCTTCGATACGAAAACCGGCGACGCCACGCGCGTTTCGGTGGCGAAGACGGTGAACCCTTCATACCTCGTGGTGAGTCGCGACCGGCACTACGTCTATGCCGTGAACGAATTGCCGGGCGACAACGGCCCGGCCTCGCAGCGCGGCGGCATCAGCGCTTTTCGCTTCGATGCCGCGAGCGGCCAGCTGACGTTTCTCAATCGCGTCTCCTCGGAGGGTAACGACCCGTGCTATCTGAGTTTCTCGCCGGATGGGCGCTATCTGCTGACCGCGAACTACTCGGTAGCGGCCGACCCGGGCGGCAGCTTCGCGGTGTTCCCGATCCAGCCGGACGGCCAGGTGGGCACGTCCGTCCTCACCGTGCATCATGAGGGCGGTGGTCCGGTGAAGGGGCGCCAGGACAATGCGCACGTGCACTCCACCGTGTTCTCGCCGGACGGCAAGTACCTGTTCGTCCAGGACCTGGGCGCGGACAAGATCTACGCTTATCGCTACACGCCCGATGGCAGCCGCGGTCTGTTGAGCCCAACGGAGACTCGCTACATTCCCATGAAGGGCGGCAGCGGCCCACGCCACCTCGTGTTCGACAACGACGGCCGCTACGCCTATCTGACAAGCGAACTCGCGGCCACCGTGACTGTACTTCGCCATGAGGACGGCAAGCTCACGCCCGTGCAGACGCTGCCGCTGGCGGCGCCGGGTTTCAAGGGCAAGCAGGGGGCGGCGGCAATCCACCTGTCGCCCGACGGACGCTTTCTCTATGCGTCCAATCGCGGCGACGCGAACGAGATCGTGATCTTCGCCGTCGATGCCGCCAACGGCCACCTGAAAGTGGTGGGGCGGCAGTCCAGCCTCGGCCAGACGCCGCGCGAATTCACGATCGATCCGACCGGACACTGGCTCATCGTCGGCAATCAGAACAGCGACACGGCCTACGTGTTCCGCCGCGATCCGCAGACGGGTCTGCTTGCGTCCGATCCGAAGCGTATCGACGTCGGGTCGCCGGTCGATTTCAAGCTGGTGTCGCCGTCGTGAGCCGGCGAGCGTCGGGCATGTGACGCAACGACGTGCGGGCGCGCATTGCGTCGCGCCCGCAGAAGGAAGGTGGCGGGAACAGGACCCGCAACATCGGCAGGATGGAACGCGCGATGAGAACGAAGCAGGCAGGCAGAACGTTCGGCGCGGCAGCGGGGCTCGCAACGCTGGCGCTCGTTTCGCCGCTCGTCGTGAACGAGGCGCATGCAGGCTGTCCGTCTTCGTCGGCGCTGATCGAGGCTGCGTGCAACCGCGTAGCGCGCGTCGCCGAAGAGGGCACGTGGGACCTGTATCTCACCGGCTACGGCTGGCACATCGACGGTTATAGCGCAGACGACCGTCGCCATCTCAACGCGCAGTCGTGGGGCGGCGGCGCGGGCAAGCACTTCACGGACGCGAACGGCAACGAAGACATCCTGTTCGCGTTCGTCTTCATGGACTCGCACAACAACCCGGAGCCCATCGGCGGCTGGGCGCGCCAGTGGTACACGCCGCCCGTGCTGGGCGGCCTTTCGATCGGTGGGGGGTACTTTGCGGGCTTCACGGCACGCAGCGACATCCTGCATTACCTGCCGGTGCCGCTCGCGCTGCCCGTGGCGTCGATCCGCTACGCGAAGGCGTCTGTGATGGGCGCGTTCATTCCGCGCGTGCCGGGTGTGAGCAAAGGCGACGTCGCGTTCTTCTGGGCGCGCTACGAGTTCTGAACGTGTCCGCGCGAGACAACGGCGTGCGCCTCGCGGCTCATTCCGGCGTCATTGCGTCCATCATTCCGCCGGCCCGGGCGCGAGCACTTCGCGGCTGCCGTTGATGCCCATCGGCGACACGAGCCCCGCTGTCTCCATCTGTTCGACGAGCCGGGCAGCGCGGTTGTAGCCGATGCGCAACTGACGCTGCACCGACGAGATCGAGGCACGCCGCGTACGTACCACGAAGGCCACCGCTTCGTCGTAGAGCGGATCGGCTTCGGCATCCGGCGCGTCCCCGAACAGGTCCTGCTGGCCGCCCTCCGGCGCCGGGCCGTCGAGAATGCCTTCCTCGTACTCGGGCTCGCCGAACTGCTTCAGGTACTCGACGACGCAATGTACTTCCTCGTCCGCGACGAACGCGCCGTGCACCCGCTGCGGATAACCGGTGCCCGGCGGCAGGAACAGCATGTCGCCCTGGCCCAGCAGCGACTCGGCGCCCATCTGGTCGAGGATCGTGCGCGAGTCGATCTTCGACGACACCTGGAACGCGACGCGCGTCGGAATGTTCGCCTTGATGAGCCCCGTGATGACGTCCACCGACGGCCGTTGCGTGGCGAGAATCAGGTGGATGCCCGCGGCGCGCGCCTTCTGCGCGAGCCGCGCGATCAGCTCTTCGATCTTCTTGCCCGCCACCATCATGAGGTCGGCGAGTTCGTCGATCACCACGACGATGAGCGGCAGCGCCGAGAGCGGCTCCGGCGCTTCGGGCGTGAGCGAGAACGGGTTGCCGATCTTCTTGCCCTTCGCGTCCGCGTCGCGAATTTTCTGGTTGAAGCCGGCCAGATTGCGCACGCCCACGGCCGACATCAGCTTGTAGCGCTTCTCCATTTCGCCCACGCACCAGTTGAGCGCGTTGGCGGCGAGCTTCATGTCGGTGACGACAGGCGCGAGCAGATGCGGAATGCCCTCGTAGACCGAAAGCTCCAGCATCTTCGGGTCGATCATGATGAGCCGCACTTCCTCGGGCGTCGCCTTGAAAAGCAACGAGAGGATCATCGCGTTGATAGCGACCGACTTGCCCGAACCCGTGGTGCCGGCCACGAGCATGTGCGGCGCCTTGGCGAGATCCGTGACGACCGGATGCCCCGTGATGTCTTTGCCCATCGCGATGGTGAGCTTCGAATGCGAGTGCTGATACAGGCTCGATTCGAGAATCTCGGAGAGCCGGATCATCTGGCGGCGCGCATTCGGCAGCTCGAGGCCCATGCACGTTTTGCCCGGAATGGTCTCCACCACGCGAATGGACGTGAGGCCGAGGCCGCGCGACAGGTCTTTCATGAGGCCGACGATCTGGCTGCCGCGCACGCCCAGCGCGGGCTCCACCTCGAAGCGCGTGATGACGGGCCCGGCCGACGCCCCCACCACGCTCACCGGCACCTTGAATTCCTGCAGACGTTGCTCGATCAGCTGGCCGGTCTGCGCGAGCTGCGCGTCGGACACGGGCTCGATGCTCGCATCGGCGGGTTCGAGCAGATCGAGCCCCGGCAGTTCGACACGCGACGCCGACGGCGCGCGGAATTCGAAGGTGGCGTGCGCGTGACCGCGCAACGGTGCACGGGCGCCAGCGGCGGCGGTTTCCGGCGTGCCGGCTGGGTCGCTTTGGGGCGTCACCTGCGTCGGGGGGCGCTCCGAGGCGTCGAACGTTGCGGCCGTTTCTACGGCCGTGTGAGTGACCGGAGCGAGCGTAGCGACGGTGCTCACGGTGAGGGGGGGCGACGACGGCGCGACATCGGCGGCATCGTCGGCACTCGGCGCGGATGCGGCACCCGTCGCCGTCGCGGTCGCGAGGTGGGATGCGACCGGGCCGGCTGGTACTTCAGACGCTTCTGACGCTTCATCATTCCGTCCCGGCTCCGGCTCGACGAGCGAGAACGCCGGGCGCGCCGTTGCGGACGGCGTGTCGTGCCACGGCGCGAGCGGCGGCTCGCCGGCGACGTTGCCCTGCGTGGACGCGGGGCCGGGAAAGCGCACGACGTTCGACGAAACCGCGAGCGCCACCGGCGCAAGCGAGGCAGTCGACTGCGTTGCCGGTTCGGTCGCCGTTACGCCGATGGCCGGCTGCGTGTTGGCTGACGTCGATTGAACGACGTCATCGGACAGCGCCGGAAGCTGGCGCGTCGTGGCGTCAGGCGCCATTGCGGTGGGCGCCGGCGTCACGTGCGGCTGCGGTGCGCTGGGAGCGGTGGCGAGCGAAGGCTCCGTTGCGGCGATGTCCATCGCGCTGGGCACGGACGCGGCAGGCGCAAGCGCCGAGTGAGCGGCTTGCGTGGCGACTGTGTCCGTGGAGTCCATTGCATCCGTTTCGCTCGGCGCATCGGTCAGTTGCTGACTGTGCCCGGCATGCGGCGCAGCTTGCGCTTCCGCCTGTGGCTGCGGGGACGCGGTCGCAGCGGTGGCGCCGCTATTCACCGCTTCCACGTTCCCACGGCGCGCAAGGCTCGCGCCGGCAAGCGAAGTCCAGCGCGCGGTGTTTTCCTCGATGCTGCGCAGCGTTTCCTGCACGGTCGAGGAAAGCGGCTGTCGCTCGGCTTCGTCGATGGGCGCGGGGCGCGAGTAAGCCGGCGCGGGCATGCGGTTGGGCCGCGCGGATGTGCCGGCGGGCGGCGCACCGACATTGCCTGCCGTCGTCGGCGATGCGGCGTCGTGTGCGCCAGCCACCCAAACCGGCGGCGCTGACGGCTGGCCCGAGGACGCCGGAAATGCCGCGTCCGAAGTCGCTGCGGCATCTGCACCGGACGCCGAATCCTGGCCCAACGGCAAACCAGAAGCCGCACCCAGGCTCACGTCCGCTGCACCAGCGCCGGTTGCAGCCAGCCCGCTCGCGCTTGCCGCTTCACCTTGTCGCGCAAGGGCAGACGATTGCGGGAGCGGCTTTGCATTGTGAACGCCCGATCGCGGTGCGCCGGCAGGGGCCGGTTCGCGCCGTACCGGCCCGTACGGCGGAATGCCGCGTGCGGCGAGCAGTTTCGACGTAGCCGCCGTAGCGCCCAGCGCGCTGCCCGCACGCGGTGAGGCTGATCCTGGCGTCGACGTGGCGACGGCGCTGGAGAAGCTGTTTGTCGGCGCCGCTGTGCCAGCGCGTGGCGTCGTGGCACGCGTTTGCGCGACGGTCGAATCGATGGCAGCGCGAGGCGCAGAGGCCACATGGCCCGGCGCGGTCTGTTCCCGCAACCGGCCGGAAGGCATGGAAGGCACAGACGGCGTGGCTTTCGGCGACACAGGCGCAGACAGCGGCTCATTCTGCACGCGGGCCGCCGCACTCATCGCCCGGCCAACAGAACCCGCAGGCACAGCAGGAGCCGCAGCGGAACCCGCAGACCGCGCCGCCGGCGCCGTCTGCCGGACAGGACTCGAGACGATTCGATCCATCGCCGCAACGGGCGGCGTAGCAACGGTGCCTGCGGCCAGCGCCGCGGCAGACCCGGCGCCGGTCGCGGCCGATGCCGCCGTTGCCGCACGTCCCGTCGCGGCGGGGCGCCAGACAGTGGGCCGCGCGTAGCGGCCCGTACTGCGCGGCGCCATGGTATTCACCGCGGGCGCGGTGTGCGAGGCGAGCGATTCGTCGGGTTCGGCGCGCCGCATCCGCGGCTCTCCGCCGCGGCTGCCTCGGGCGCGGGACTCGCGCGGCTCGCGTGGTTCACGCGGCGCTCGGCCGGCACCGAGCCCCAGTCCGAACGCGGCATCGGCCCAGGCAAACGCCTCGCTCCAGCGAAAGTCCAGCAGCCACGGTAGGCTCACGAGGAACAGCACCGCCATCGCGACCGGCGTGCCGATGTGGCCCAGCAGTTTTCCGAAAGCACCGGTGAGGCCGTGGCCCAGCGCGTCGCTGCCCGCGATGCCGATAAGCGTCGCCTCGAGCGCCATGCTCGCGACCAGCACGCCAACGAAGCCGAGCCACAGGCGAATCGTTCCCGGTCCGCGCAGCCCGGCGCCGCCCGGCAGCACGGATTTGGCGAGACGCCAGAAAAGAGGGAGAAACCACAGGGCCGATGCGCCGAACCAGCCGAAAACCGTGTGCATGCCAGACATCAACGAATGAGGGGGGAAACCAACCTGCCGAGCAACTTGCCGAGTTTAACCGCTGAAGCCGGACACTTCTGAGACAGCCCGCTGCGAGCCGACGAAGCGGGCGAAGCGTTGCGCCGCGGCGGCGCGACCACGGGTACCGCGAATACCGTCAATACCCGCTGGCCTTACTTTGCACGTCGCGCGAAAGTCAGCGTGCTGCCGTCGTCGAGCACGAGCAACAGTTGCTGCGGGTCGCGCATCTGCACGCCCGAGCGGTCGATGTGCGAGAGGGCGGCGAGGTAGTCGCCCTCCATCTGGCCGGCGGGCGTGGCGCAGGCCATGCGCGTGCCGGCGAGCGGCCCGAAGCCGAGCTTGCCGTCCTTCAGCGTGTAGCTGCCCATGTAGCGGTTGCATCCGGAAAAGCCGCCCGCGCGGCGCTGTCCCGTTGCCGTCGACAGGTCGAGCGTAATGGACTTGGTACCTTCGCTGTGCGGGACGTCCCGCGCGGTGCCGTCCGCATTCTTCCAGCCCGTCAGTTCCCATTGCGTGTCGTCGAGCAGTTGCGTCGCCGCAGGGTTGAACGGATCGGGCGCCGGCGCGGAGGCGTCGGGATGTTTGGGCAGCGCGCAGGCCGCGAGCGCGACGCACACGAGCGCGGCAAGCGCCGCCTTGCGCGACACGGCGGTCTGAACGGTGAGGCGCGCAATGCTTCGCGCGCGGAACATGGGGACCATGAAGCTGTTCCTCTTCGGACGGACGAAGGTGTAAGAGTACCCTGGCGGCTTCGCGGCACGCGAGCCGCGCCGGTGTCGGACGAACGCAGGACCGGCCGAGGCCGATGCGCGTATCGCACCGCGCTGCGGGCCGCCGCAGGGGTTTCGTGCGGGGCGCGCATGTTAACATCGGTGGCACTTTCTTTCACATCCGCTTCACACTCTCTGGAGACTTCATGCAGATCGGTCAACGGATCGGCACGCCGCTTTCGGCAACGGCCACGCGCGTCATGCTGTTCGGCGCGGGCGAACTCGGCAAGGAAGTGATCATCGCGCTGCAGCGGCTCGGCGTGGAGGTGATCGCGGTCGACCGTTACCCCAACGCGCCGGGGCATCAGGTGGCCCACCGCGCGCACGTGATCGACATGACGGACCCGCAGGCGCTGCGCGCGCTGATCGAGCAGGAACGGCCGCATCTCGTGGTGCCCGAAATCGAGGCCATCGCCACCGATGCGCTCGCCGCCGTGGAATCGGACGGCCTCGCCGAAGTCATCCCCACCGCGCGCGCCACCCAGCTCACCATGAACCGCGAAGGCATCCGGCGCCTTGCCGCCGAGGAACTCGGCCTGCCGACGTCGCCCTACGCCTTCGCCGACTCGCTCGAAGAACTGCGGGCCGGCATCGCGAAGGTCGGTTACCCGTGCGTCGTGAAGCCCGTGATGTCGTCGTCGGGCAAGGGCCAGTCGGTATTGCGCAGCGACGCCGACGTGGAACCGGCCTGGCAGTACGCGCTCGCGGGCGGGCGCGTGAACCGGGGGCGCGTGATCGTGGAGGGCTTCATCGACTTCGAGTACGAGATCACGCAACTTACCGTGCGCGCCGTGGACCCGGCCACGCAAGCCGTCAGCACGTATTTCTGCGACCCGATCGGCCACGTCCAGGTGGCAGGCGACTACGTCGAGTCGTGGCAGCCGCAGCCGATGAGCGAGAAGGCGCTCGCGCGCTCGCGCGAGATCGCGCAGAAGGTGACGACCGCGCTGGGCGGCCGGGGCATCTTCGGCGTCGAGCTGTTCGTGCGCGGCGACGAAGTGTGGTTCTCCGAGGTGAGTCCGCGTCCGCATGACACGGGGCTCGTGACGCTCGCCTCGCAGCGCTTCTCGGAGTTCGAATTGCACGCGCGGGCCATTCTCGGCCTGCCCGTCGATACGGCGCTGCGGGCGCCCGGCGCGTCGGCGGTGATCTACGGCGGGCTCGAAGAGCCGGGCATCGCGTTCGAGGGCGTCAGCGAGGCGCTCGCCGTGCCGGGCACGGACCTGCGCCTTTTCGGCAAACCCGAAAGCTTCGTGAAGCGCCGCATGGGCGTGGCGCTGGCGACCGGCGCCAATATCGGCGAGGCGCTCGAGCGCGCCAAAGAGGCTGCCTCGCGCGTGCGCCCGGTCTCAGGAGAGGCCGGTCAGTAAGCCCCAGAGCGCGGCGAACGAACGAGGCAAAGGCCGCGCGGGTCAGGGCGGTTACGAGGGCGGGGCACGAAGGAGGGATCGATGAAGCCAGCATCCTGCTACACCGGCGACGGTCACCATGCGCCTCGCGCCCTGGGTATTGTTCGTCTCGCCGGGCGCGCTGCGGCGTGCGCTGTGCTCGGCGTCGCGCTGATCGCGGGTCTGGGCGGATGCGGGCTCGCGGCGGCGCCATGCCGCATCGCGTCCGCGGGTTTGAAAATCGTACCGGTAGTGGGCCATGCCGCCGCCGCGCCCACCGATGCATGTGCCGACGTCATCGATCCGTAACGTCTTTACGCGCGCCACGACGGCGCGAGCGGCGGAGAACGACATGAAGAAGAACCGCAAGCGGCCTGTCGCATTCGCCGCCACTCTCGCAACCACGCTGACGCTCGCCGCCGCGGACGGCAACGCCGCGCCCGGGCCGCTCAGCATCGGCGAGATCCAGACGCAGGCGCGGCACACGTTCCGCTACACCTGCTCGAGCGGGCGCACGTTCAAGGTCTCGTATCTGAGCGCCGCCAACGGCCAGAGCTTTGCCGTCTTGCCGGTGAACGGACGCGCCATGCTGTTCGTCAACACGCTCGCGGCCTCGGGCGCGAAGTACCAGGCCGATCGCTACACGTGGTGGACCAAGGGGCCGCGCGCCGACCTCTACGACGCCACGGCCGGCGAGAACGCGCCGCCCATCCTCGCCGACTGCGTCACCATCCAGCGCTGATCCGCGCGGCCTGGAGGCACGGCTGAGAGGCACACACCCTGCCGCCCAGCGCGCACCTATTCCCGCCCGGTAGTAATCTGTGACCCGCGCACCGCGCCGATGCCGACCTGCATCGGCGCGACGTGCCGCACGGTTCTCTCTTTTTTCGATCGTCCGGTTGCGAACTCCCGGCGCGGGCATGGGCACGTGGACTGCTGCCTCCTGCGGGCGAACGCGCCGTCACTGACGCGAGACTCCCCATGAAAGCATCGGATCTGTTCGTCAAGGCACTGGAAGCGGAAGGCGTCGAGTACGTGTTCGGCATTCCAGGCGAAGAAAACCTCGATCTGCTCGAGTCGCTGCGCCGCTCGAAAATCAGGCTCGTCGTGACGCGCCACGAGCAGGCCGCCGGCTTCATGGCGGCCACCTACGGGCGCCTGACCGGCCGCACGGGCGTGTGTCTCGCGACGCTCGGCCCCGGCGCCACCAATTTCGTCACGGCCGCCGCGTACGCGCAGCTAGGCGGCATGCCCATGCTGATGGTGACCGGCCAGAAGCCCATCAAGACCAGCAAGCAGGGACATTTCCAGATCGTGGACGTGGTGCGCATGATGGAGCCGCTTACCAAATACACGCGGCAGATCGTCTCGATCGGCAACATTCCGGCGCTCGTGCGCGAAGCGTTCCGGCGCGCCGAGGACGAGCGGCCCGGCGCCGTGCATCTCGAACTGCCCGAAGACGTCGCGGACGAAGAAGGCGACGGCAAGCCCATTCCGAAGAGCTTCAGTCGCCGCCCCATCGCCGAGGAAAAAGCGGTGACGCACGCGGTGGCCGCCATTGCAAAGGCGCGTCATCCGCTCCTGATGATCGGCGCGGGCGGCAACCGCAAGACCACGCGCAAGGAACTGCGCGAGTTCGTCGACCAGATCGGCATTCCGTTTTTCACGACGCAGATGGGCAAGGGCGTGATCGACGAATCGCATCCGCTGTGGCTCGGCAACGCCACGCTGTCCGACGGCGACTTCGTGCATCGCGCCATCGACCACGCCGACTGCATCATCAACGTGGGCCACGACGTGATCGAGAAGCCGCCGTTCTTCATGCGCAGCGTGGATGCGGGCGAGAAAACGGTGATCCACGTGAACTTCCTCGGCGCCGAAGTGGACCCGGTGTACTTCCCGCAGATCGAGGTGGTGGGCGATATCGCCAACACGCTCTGGCAGTTGAAGGAGAGCCTGAAGGCGCGGCTCGAACGCGGCGAGCCGCAGTGGGACTTCGCGCGCTTCACCGAGATCAAGCAGCACTTCGAGGAACACCTCGCGCGGGGTCAGCACGACGAGCGCTTCCCGATGTACCCGGTGCGCGTGGTGCACGACGTCTACGAGACGATGCCGGTGGACGGCATCATCTGTCTCGACAACGGCATGTACAAGATCTGGTTCGCGCGCTACTACCGCGCGCACGAGCCGAACGCGCTGCTGCTCGACAACGCGCTCGCCTCGATGGGCGCCGGGCTGCCCTCGGCCATCGCGACGAAGATCGTGCATCCCGAGCGCAAGGTGATGGCCGTGTGCGGCGACGGCGGCTTCATGATGAATTCGCAGGAACTCGAAACGGCGGTGCGGCTGAAGCTCGATCTCGTGGTGCTGATCCTGCGCGACGACGCGTTCGGCATGATCCGCTGGAAGCAGGAGAACATGAATTTTCCCGACTACGGCATGACGCTGCGCAATCCCGATTTCGTAGAGTACGCGAAGAGCTATGGGGCGCAGGGCCATCGCATCGCGGCCGCGGACGAACTCGCGCCGCTCGTGCGCGAATGCTTCGCGGCGCCTGGCGTGCATGTGATCGACGTGCCGATCGACTACTCGGACAACGAGCGTGTGCTCAACCGCGAGATCAAGCGGCTGTCGGCGCAGATCTAGGCGCGGGGCCGGGCGCACCGCCGCGCTGCTCTCTCAACCCAGGCTTCAAGGAGAACTCGACCATGTTGAAACCGGCTTATCCGTATTACCTCGCCAACGAGGCGGTGGCGGCCAACACCGATCTCGAAGTCACCGACAAGTACAGCGGCGAAGTCGCTACGCGCGTCGCGCTCGCGGACGCGAAGGCGATCGACGCGGCTATCGGCGCCGCGGTCGCCGCGTTGCCGGCGCTGCGCGCGTACCCGCCGTTCAAGCGCCAGGCCGTGCTCGAACATTGCGCGAAGCGTTTTCGCGAACGCTTCGACGAACTCGCGATGGCGCTGTGCATCGAGGCGGGCAAACCGATCAACGATTCGCGCGGCGAAGTCACGCGGCTCATCGACACCTTCAAGGTGGCGGCCGAAGAGTCCGTGCGGATCGACGGCGAGATCGTGAACCTCGAAATCTCGCCGCGCGCGAAGGGCTACCGCGGCTACGTGAAGCGCGTGCCGATCGGCCCGTGCTCGTTCATCTCGCCGTTCAACTTTCCACTGAATCTCGCCGCTCACAAGGTGGCGCCCGCGCTCGCCGCCGGCGTGCCGTTCGTGCTCAAGCCGGCGAGCCGCACGCCGGTGGGCGCGCTCATCATCGGCGAAGTGCTGGCTGAAACGGACCTGCCGAAAGGCGCGTTCTCGATCCTGCCCGCGCATCGCGACGGCGCGGACCTCTTCACGACCGACGAACGTTTCCGCCTGCTCTCGTTCACGGGCTCGCCCGCGGTGGGCTGGGACCTGAAGCGCCGGGCGGGCAAGAAGAAAGTGATCCTGGAGCTGGGCGGCAACGCGGCGGCCATTGTGGACGCCGACCAGCGCGACAAGCTCGACTACGTCGTGGACCGGCTCGCCTTCGGCGCGTTCTACCAGTCCGGCCAGAGCTGCATCGGCGTGCAGCGCATCCTCGCGCACGATGCGATCTACGACGCGCTGCGCGAGAAGCTGATTGCGAAGACGAAGTCGCTCAAGATGGGCGACCCGAAGGACGAGCAGACCTTCGTCGGGCCGATGATCTCGGAGTCCGAGGCCCGGCGGCTCTCTGGCTGGATGGACGCGGCCGTGAAGGACGGCGCGAAGATCGTGGCGGGCGGCCGGGTGGAAGGCGCGATGTTCGAGGCGACGCTGCTGGAGAACGTGGGGCGCGCAAGCGACCTCTACCGCAAGGAGGCGTTCGGGCCGGTCGCGATCCTGGAGCGCTTCCACGATTTCGGCGAGGCGCTGGACACCGTGAACGACAGCGACTTCGGTCTGCAGGCCGGCGTGTTCACCAATTCGCTCGCGCATGCCCATCGCGCGTGGGACGCGCTCGAAGTGGGCGGCGTGGTGATCAACGACGTGCCGTCGTTTCGCGTCGATAACATGCCGTATGGCGGCGTGAAGGACTCGGGCCTCGGCCGCGAGGGCGTGCGCTACGCGATCGAAGACATGACCGAGTTGCGGCTGATGGTCATGCGCGAGACGTGGTGAAGACGGCGAGGGCGGGAGGCTGGAGTGGCAAGTGCGCGGTGATTGCGGCATGGGCGCCGCCTGGGTGCACACGGGGCACCCCGAGCCGCAGCCGGACGGCTCGGCGCGACGACCGTGCGCCGGCGCCGCGCCCGCCGCCACAGCCGCCTCCCCTGGCCATCCGGCCAGGGGGTGGTACGGGCGCTGCGGTGCTACAATGTCGGCCTTTGAGCGTGCCTGCCGGGATGCCGGGACCTCGGCGTCTCAGGCTCCGCAGAAAGGCCGCCGCCCGGAGCTTCCGGGCCACGCATGCGCGCTTCACATCCGATTCATGCCTGATTAGCCCGTGCGGGAATTTCGCGGCAGCGAACGGTTCCACCTTCATTCCGATGCTTCGAGCGGCTTCATGCCGCCACGTAGCGGCCCGAGCGGCCGCCGCGCGCCCAAGGGGGCGCCTTTTTAGCGAAAGCCACCATGTCCGACACAGCTGTCCAGCCCAGCACTTCGACCTTCGACCAGTTCGGCCTTGCGCCCGACATCCTCAAGGCGATTGCCGACCAGGGCTACACGACTCCCACGCCCATCCAGGCGCAGGCGATTCCGGTCGTGCTCGCCGGGCGGGACGTCATGGGCGCGGCGCAGACCGGCACCGGCAAGACCGCGAGCTTTTCGCTGCCGATCATCCAGCGGCTGTTGCCGTCGGCCAGCACGAGCGCGTCGCCGGCGCGCCATCCGGTGCGCGCGCTGATCCTCACGCCCACCCGCGAACTCGCCGACCAGGTCGCCGCCAACGTGCGCGCCTACGCCCAGCACACGCCGCTGCGCAGCGCGGTGGTGTTCGGCGGCGTGGACATGAATCCGCAGTCGGCCGAGCTGCGGCGCGGCGTGGAAATCCTGATCGCGACGCCGGGGCGCCTGCTCGACCACGTGCAGCAGAAGACCGCGAACCTGGGCCAGGTGCAGATGCTCGTGCTCGACGAAGCCGACCGCATGCTCGACATGGGTTTCCTGCCCGACCTGCAGCGCATCCTGAACCTGCTGCCGAAGGAGCGCCAGACGCTGCTCTTCTCCGCCACGTTCTCGCCCGAAATCAAGAAGTTGGCGGCCACTTACTTGCGCAACCCGCAGACCATCGAGGTGGCGCGCAGCAACTCGACGGCCACGAACGTCACGCAGATCGTCTACGAGGTGGCCGAGGGCGACAAGACGGGCGCGGTCGTGCAACTGATCCGCGAACGCGGGCTCAAGCAGGTGATCGTGTTCTGCAACAGCAAGATCGGCGCGAGCCGGCTTGCGCGCCAGCTGGAGCGCAGCGGCGTGGTGGCCACGGCGATTCACGGCGACCGCACGCAGAGCGAGCGCATGCAGGCGCTCGACGCCTTCAAGCGCGGCGAGATCGAGGCGCTCGTGGCCACGGACGTGGCGGCGCGCGGGCTCGACATCGCGGAGCTTCCCGCCGTGATCAACTTCGACCTGCCGTTCAACGCCGAAGACTACGTGCACCGCATCGGCCGCACGGGCCGCGCGGGCGCGTCGGGCGATGCCCTGTCGCTGTGCAGCCCGAACGAGCGCAAGCAACTGGCCGACATCGAAAAGCTGATCAAGCGGCCCATCGAGGTGCAGCGTCTGACCGTGGACGTGCCGGTTGCGCATCACGAGGAGCGTGGCGGCCGGCGCGAGCGCGATGGCCGCACGGAGCGGACGGGGCACCGGCGGTCCGCGTCGTTCGACCGGCCGCACCACCGCCAGGCCGCGCCCGTCGACGATTTCTTCCTCAAGCCTTATGAGCCGTCGGCCTCCTCTGCCGGCAAGGCCGAAGACAACGCCGCCCCGGCGCCGCAGAAAAATGCGTCGAAGCAGCCGCTCGCCGCGTTGCTGGGCGGCTTCGGCATGGCACGCAAGGGTTCTTCGTCCTGAGATACGTCACGGCCTGATCGCGGCCGGCAGGCTCGGCTTCGTCCGGCTTCGCTCGTCGTGATGCGGCGGTCACGCCGTCTGCACGCTCCGGGCGACGCGGTCGCCGCGCGTCGTCATGAGATTTTCATCAGCCGGGCCCACGCCGCCGTGGCGCCGGCCAGAAACGCCGCTGTCGACGCATAGCGCGTCTCGTCCAGATCCAGTCCCAGATGGTTTGCCGCGGCGTGCAGTGCGTCGAGCGGCCGGCTCGCGTCCAGCGCGGTGGCGCCCGTTTGCTTGCTCAGCTTTTCGCCTTCGTCGTTCGTCACCACCGGCACGTGCAGATACGCAGGCGTCGGCACGCCGAGGCATCGCTGCAGGTAAATCTGCCGCGCCGTGGAGTCGAGCAGGTCGGCGCCGCGCACGATGTGCGTGATGCCCGCGTCGGCGTCGTCCACCACCACCGCGAGCTGATAGGCCCATTGCCCGTCCGCGCGCAGCAGCACGAAGTCGCCGACTTCCGTTGCCAGATTCTGCGTCTGCAGCCCTTGCCAGCGATCCACGAACGAGATGGCGGCGGGGTCGTCGGGCGCACTCGTTCCATTCGCAGGTGCACTGTCCGGCACGCGCAAACGCCACGCGCGCGGGGTCTTGCCGTGCAAGCCGTCGCGGCAGGTGCCGGGGTAGATCAGCGTGGTGTGACGCGTGTGGGCATGCAACTGCGAGTCCGCGATTTCCTTGCGCGTGCAGCCGCACGGGTAGACGAGCCCGGCGGCCTGCAACCGGTCGAACGCCTGCTGGTAGCGCTCTGTACGCTGGCTTTGCCAGACGGGCGGTTCGTCGGCGTGCATGCCGAATTGCGCGAGCGTCTCAAGGATGCCGGCGGCCGCGCCCGGCACGGTGCGCGGCGCGTCCACGTCTTCGATGCGCACGAGCCAGGTGCCGCCGTGCGCGCGCGCATCCGCCCAGCTCGCGAGCGCCGCGACGAGCGAGCCGAAGTGTAACGGCCCGGTGGGCGACGGGGCGAAGCGGCCGCGGTAGGGCATGGTGCGGGCCGCTGTGGTGGATTGTGGGTGGGTGCTCAACGCGCGGAAGGAGCTTGGCGGCTTAACGGACTCGACCAGCCAGGCGGGCTCGGCAGGCTCAAGCAGCCTGCGAACGCTCGCCGGCAGTCGCCGCCGTGTGCGCCCCGGCTTGAGCGCCGCCGTTGGCGCGCGCCGGATGGCAAGCGGGACAGCTCTTGCCCGGCGTATAGAGCGGCGAGCGCTGGTCTTCGGGGCTCACCACCGTGCGGCACGCGAAGCATTGCGCGATGTCCGTGGGCTTGAGCGCCGGGTCGAGCGCCGTGCGATGGTCGAACACGAAGCAGGCTCCGTGATAGTGCGCGCCGCCCACTTCCTCGAAGTACTTGAGGATGCCGCCTTCCAGCTGATAGACGTGCTCGATGCCCACTTCCTTCATGTGGATCGCGGCTTTCTCGCAGCGGATGCCGCCCGTGCAGAACGACACGACGGTCTTGCCTTCCAGGTCGGCGCGATGCGCCTCGATCACGGCGGGGAATTCGCTGAATTTCGCGATGCGGTAGTCGAGTGCGTCGTCGAACGTGCCGACGTCCACTTCGAACGCGTTGCGCGTGTCGAGCATCACGACCGGCCGGCCTTCGTCGTCGTGGCCGCGATCGAGCCACGCCTTCAGCGTGCGGGCGTCCACGGCGGGCGCGCGACCCAGCTCGGGCTGGATCGCCGGCTTCTTCATGGTGATGATCTCGCGCTTGAGGCGCACGAGCATGCGGTTGAACGGGCGGTCCTCCGAAAGGCTTTCCTTGAATTGCAGGCCCGCGAACTTGCCTTCGAAGAGCGGATCGTGGCGAAGGTAGTCCATGAACGCGCGCGCGTTGTCGGGCGTGCCCGCGACGAACAGGTTGATGCCTTCGGGCGCGAGCAGGATGGTGCCGCGCAGGTCGAGCGCCTTGCAGCGGTCGAGCATGAGCGGGCGCCATTCGGCGGTCTTGTCGAGCGTGACGAAGTGATAGGAAGCGAGATTCAGGATAGACATGGCGTTCTGCGATATGACAGGCCCGCGCGATGGTGCGGCGGCGATGTTGCCGTGATGTTGCCCCGACGTAGCCGTGATGGCGTGACGGCCGCGACGTGCCGCTGGCGCGAGCGCAAACCGCTATTATCCCTCAACTGCGAAGGGGCTCTGCTGCATCGCCGTAGAGGCTCTCGCAGCCTCTCGCGAGACAGTCCCGGCGCGCGGTTTTTCGCCCCGGCGACCCGCCCAAATTAGCCGAAGGCGGCAGGCGCCCGGTTGTACAATGTCGCGCATGTCAGATCCCCGCTTCGTTCACCTCCGCGTCCACTCGGAATTCTCGATTGCCGACGGCATCGTGCGCCTCGACGACATCGTCGCGGCGGCGGCCAAAGACGGTCAGGGCGCACTCGCACTCACCGATCTCGGCAACGCATTCGGTCTTGTTCGTTTCTACAAGGAAGCCCGCGGCAAAGGGGTCAAACCCATTGCCGGCTGCGACGTCTGGATCACGAATCCGGACGACCGCGACAAGCCTTCGCGCCTCTTGCTGCTCGTAAAAGACCGGCGCGGTTACCTGAATCTTTGCGAGCTGCTCACGAAAGCGTGGCTCACGAACCAGTACCGTGGCCGCGCCGAAGTGGATGCGGCGTGGCTCGACGGCGGGCTTGCCGAAGGACTGCTTGCGCTGTCGGGCGCGCAGCACGGCGACATCGGGCTTGCGCTCGCCGCCGGCAACGAGGAAGCGGCGAAGCGGCATGCCGAGCGCTGGGCGAAGGTCTTTCCGAACGGCTTCTACATCGAACTGCAACGCGGCGGCCATCCCGGTGCCGAAGCGTACGTGCAGCAGGCGGTGGCGCTCGCGGTGCAACTGAAGCTGCCGGTGGTCGCCACGCACGCCGTGCAGTTCATGACGCCCGACGACTTCACGGCACACGAAGCGCGCGTCTGTATTTCGGAAGGCGACATCCTCGCGAATCCGCGCCGCCCGAAACGCTTCACCACCGAGCAGTACTTTCGCACCCAGGACGAGATGGCGGCGCTCTTCGCCGACATTCCGTCCGCGCTCGCCAACACCGTCGAAATCGCGAAGCGCTGCAACCTCACGCTCGAACTCGGCAAGCCGAAGCTGCCGCTCTTTCCGACGCCCGACGGTCTCTCGCTCGACGACTACCTCGTGCAGCTTTCGAAGGAAGGGCTCGAGAAGCGTCTCGTGCAGCTCTATCCGAACGAGGCCGAGCGCGAGCAGGAACGCGAGCGCTACTACCAGCGGCTCGATTTCGAGTGCGGAACCATCATCAAGATGGGCTTTCCGGGCTACTTCCTGATTGTTGCGGACTTCATCAACTGGGCCAAGAACAACGGCGTGCCGGTGGGGCCGGGCCGGGGTTCCGGCGCGGGTTCGCTCGTCGCTTACGCGCTCGGTATTACCGACCTCGATCCGCTGCGCTACAACCTGCTGTTCGAACGCTTCCTGAACCCGGAACGCGTGTCGATGCCCGACTTCGACATCGACTTCTGCCAGCACGGCCGCGACCGCGTGATCCAGTACGTGAAGGAAAAATACGGCGCGGACGCCGTCTCGCAGATCGCCACCTTCGGCACCATGGCGGCGAAGGCCGCGGTGCGCGACATCGGCCGCGTGCTCGACCTCGGCTACAACTTCACGGACGGCGTGGCGAAGCTCATTCCGTTCAAGCCCGGCAAGCACGTCACGATTGCCGACGCGATGAAGGAAGAGCCGCTCCTCCAGGAGCGCAACGACAACGAAGACGAAGTGCGCCAGCTGCTCGAACTCGCGCAGCGCGTCGAAGGCCTCACGCGTAACGTCGGCATGCACGCGGGCGGCGTGCTGATTGCGCCGGGCAAGCTCACCGACTTCTGTCCGCTCTACACGCAGGGCGATGAAAGCGGCGTGGTGAGCCAGTACGACAAGGACGACGTGGAAGCCGTCGGCCTCGTGAAGTTCGACTTTCTGGGCCTCACGACGCTGACCATTCTCGACTGGGCGGAGCGCTACATCCGCCGGCTCGATCCGTCAAAGCAGAACTGGTCGCTCGCGCAGGTGCCGCTCGACGACCCCGCGTCGTTCTCGATCCTCAAGAAGGCCAACACGGTTGCCGTGTTCCAGCTGGAAAGTCGCGGCATGCAGGGCATGCTGAAAGACGCCCAGCCCGACCGCTTCGAAGACATCATCGCGCTCGTGGCGCTGTACCGTCCCGGCCCGATGGACCTGATCCCCAGCTTCTGCGCGCGCAAGCACGGCCGCGAGATGGTGGAGTACCCGGACCCGCGCGTCGAGCCCGTCCTGAAAGAGACCTACGGGATCATGGTCTATCAGGAGCAGGTGATGCAGATGGCGCAGATCATCGGCGGCTACTCGCTCGGTGGCGCCGACCTGCTGCGTCGCGCGATGGGCAAGAAGAAGCCCGAAGAGATGGCGCAGCACCGCGAAATTTTCGCGGAGGGTGCGGCGAAGAACGGTCTCTCGCGCGAGAAGTCCGACGAAATCTTCGACTTGATGGAGAAGTTCGCGGGCTACGGCTTCAACAAGTCGCACGCCGCGGCCTACGCGCTGCTCGCGTACTACACCGCGTGGCTGAAGGCGCACCATCCCGCCGAATTCATGGCGGCCAACATGTCGCTCGCGATGGACGACACGGACAAGGTCAAGATCCTGTTCGAAGACTGCATCGCCAACGGCATGACGGTATTGCCGCCCGATGTCAACCACTCGGCCTATCGCTTCGAGCCGGTGGGCGAGCCCGACGGCAAGCGCGCGAAGACCATCCGCTACGGCCTCGGCGCCATCAAGGGCAGCGGCCAGAACGCAATCGAGGAAATTCTGCGGGCGCGCGAAGACGGTCCCTTCACCGACCTGTTCGACTTCTGCGCGCGCGTCGATCGCCGCATCGTCAATCGCCGCACCGTGGAGGCCATGATTCGCGCCGGCGCGTTCGATGAGCTGCACGCCAATCGCGCGCAGCTCATCGCGTCGGTGCCGCTCGCCATGGAAGCGGCCGAGCAGGCCGCCGCGAATGCCTTGCAGGCTGGCCTCTTCGACATGGGCGACGCCCCATCGCAAGGCCACGAACTCGTGGACGAGCCGGCGTGGCCCGAAAAGCGCAAGCTCCAGGAAGAGAAGGGCGCGCTGGGCTTCTATCTGTCCGGCCACCTCTTCGATGCCTACAAGGACGAGGTGCGCCGCTTCGTGCGGCTCAAGATCGGTGAACTGAAAGAGGGTCGCGACCGGCTGATTGCGGGCGTGATCGCGTCGCTGCGCACGCAGATGACCCAGCGCGGCAAGATGCTGATCGCGCTGCTGGACGACGGCACGGGCCAGTGCGAAGTGACGGTGTTCAACGAGCAGTTCGAGGCGCACAAGCACCTGTTCAAGGAAGACGAGCTGCTCGTCGTGCAAGGCCAGGCGCGCAACGACGCGTTCACGGGCGGCATCCGCTTCACGGCGGAGACGGTGATGGACCTGGAGCGCGCGCGCAGCCGCTATGCCCAGGCCGTGAAGGTGCAGATGAACGGCAATGCCGACGCGCTCGCGCTGCGTCGCGTGCTGGAGGCGCATTGCGCCCGTGCCGACGAGGCGCAGGCCGCGGCTGTGCTGGCATCGGCCCCCGCGGGCAGGGCCGGCAACGGCGGGCCGGGCCGCAATGGCGCGAACGGCGGAAGTTATGGAGGGAACGGTGGTGGCTACGGCGGCAACGGCGGCGGCCATTCCCGCGGAGCGCCTGCGCCCATTCCCAATGGTCTTGCCGTGCAGATCGTCTATCGCAGCGACAACGCCGAAGGCGAAGTGCGCCTCGGCGACGCGTGGCGCGTGAAGCCCACCGACGAACTGCTCGCGGCGCTGCGCGGCGAGTTCGCGGGAAGCTCGATCGAAATCGTTTATTGAGCGGTCTTGCCGGCGTCCTGCGGGGTGCGCTGGCGGTCCGCTTCGTCCAGATCGCCCAGATGGGCGAGCTTCAGGAAGCGGTAATAGACCGTTTCCGCGTTGAAGACGGCGATCATGAAACCCGCGCGGCCGTCCAGAAACCCTCGCCGCAAAATCCAGGTGCGCACGAAAGCCCACAGGCCGCGCGCCACCGCCTTGCCGAAGCTGCCCCGCTGCCCGGCCGCGTGCCGCTGCGCTGCACCCGCGCTCGAATAGGCGTCGAGCTTGCGCAGCACGCTCTCGAAGTCTTCGTACGAGTAGTGCAGCAACTGGCCGTCGAGTCGCTGCGCCGCGCCCTCGAAGACGAGGCGCTCGTGCACGAGGTCGCTCGAAAAGCGCGCGGTGCTGCGCCGGAACAGGCGGGGAATCCAGTCCGGATACCAGCCGCTGTGGCGCACCCATTGGCCGCAGAAGCTCGATAGCCGGTCGATTTCGTAGACGTCCGCGCGTGGCTGGCTGATGGCGGCGCGTATCGAGGCGGCCAGTTGCGGCGAGACGATTTCGTCGGCGTCGATGGAGAGCACCCAGTCCGTGGCGAGTGCGTCGAGCGCGCGGTTCTTTTGCGGGCCGAAGCCGGGCCAGTCGCGATGCTCGATGACGCGAGCGCCGTGGACGCGGGCAATGTCGAGCGTGGCGTCGGTGCTGCCGCTGTCCACCACGACGATCTCGTCGGCGAAGGCCACGGCGGCAAGGCACTCCGCGAGCCGCGCGGCGGCATTGCGGGTGATGATGGCGACCCCGAGCGTGGGCTGGTTCATGCGTGAGTGGCGGGCGGTAGAGGTGACTGGGATGGCGTCGGAAAAGCTCGCGGAAGTATACACAGCGCGCGCGGCCGGCCCGCCCGCACTATCGAACCCATGCCGTAACGCGCCCGGCACGCGAGCAAGCGAATGTAATCGGCCCGCTGTGCGGTGCCTCGTGGCCGGCGGTTTACAATGCTGGTCTTTCCGATCGGTCCGCGGCGCGGTTGCCCCGGACGTCTGTTTTTCCGTATTTCCCGAGGAACTCTTGAGCGCGAAGCCCACGTTAAGCAAGCCCATAGGCGGTTCCGGCGACGCTTCTTCGCCCGTCGTCGTGTTGCGGCGGTTGCTGCCGTACCTGAAGCCGTTGTGGTGGGTATTGATTGCCGGCATCGCGGCCATGGCCGTCAGCTCGGCCACCGACGCCGGCATTCCCGCACTCTTGAAGCCGCTGCTCGACCGCGGCTTCGGCGCCAAGGGCGACCCCAGCGCGAAGTGGTACGTCCCGCTTGCCGTGATCGGCCTCGCGTTCGTGCGCGGGGTGTCGCAGTACGCGTCCGGTTATCTGCTGCAGTACGTATCGAACCGCATCCTGCTCGAACTACGCATGAAGATGTTCGACCGGATGATTCACACGAGCGTCGCGTTCTTCCAGCGTGAGACAGCGAGCACGGTTATCAATGCCATCGTGTTCGAGGTCAACCAGATCCTCAACGTGCTGGTGAGCGTGATGGTGACGCTCGTGCGCGACTCGCTCACTGTGCTGTTCCTGCTCGCGTACCTGTTCTATCTCAACTGGCGCCTGACGCTGATCGTGGCCGTGCTGCTGCCGGGCATCGGGTGGCTGGTGGGCAAGATCAACCGGCGCTTGCGGCGCCTGAACCGCGAGCACCAGGCGCTCACCAACGAGCTGTCGTACATCGTCGAAGAGACCGTGGGCGGCTACAAGGTCGTGAAGGTGCACAACGGCGAGCGGTACGAAATCGACCGCTTCAACGCGCTGAGCCGCCGGCTGCGCGGCTATTCGATGCGGATGACCGTCTCCGGCGGCCTCGCGCAGCCGCTCACGCAGTTCCTGTCGTCCATTGCGCTCGCGGTGGTCATCACGATCGCCGTGGTGCAGTCGTCACATGATCAGACCACGGTGGGCGGCTTCGTGGCGTTCGTCACGTCGATGCTGCTGATCATTTCGCCGCTCAAGCATCTGATGGACGTGAACCAGCCGTTGCAACGCGGCATGACCGCGGCGGAGCTGATCTTCGGCCTGATCGACGAGCCGCCCGAGCCCGAAGGCGGCGGGCGGCCTCTCGAACGCGCGACCGGCGAGATCGAGTTTCGCGACGTGTCGTTCACCTACGGTCTTGCCGGTCAGCCGACGCTCGACCGCGTGTCGTTCAAGGTGGCGCCCGGCGAGATGGTGGCGCTGGCGGGGCCGTCGGGCAGCGGCAAGACCACGCTCGTGAACCTGCTGCCGCGCTTTTTCGACCCGACCGGCGGCGAGATTCTCGTGGACGGCGTCGCGCTGCCCGACTACAACGTGCACGGGCTGCGCAGCCAGATCGCGATGGTGAGCCAGGACGTGACGCTCTTCAACGACACGATCGCGAGCAACGTGGCGTACGGCGAGACGCCGGACCGCGAGCGCGTGGCCGCAGCGCTGAAGGCGGCGAACCTGTGGGACACCGTGACGGCGATGCCGGACGGCATCGATACGCTCGTGGGCGACAACGGCATGCGGCTTTCTGGCGGACAGCGGCAGCGCCTCGCCATCGCGCGGGCTATCTACAAGGACGCGCCGATCCTGATTCTGGACGAGGCCACGTCGGCGCTGGACTCCGAATCGGAGCGCCACGTGCAGGCGGCGCTGGAAACGCTGATGCGCGGACGCACGACGCTCGTGATCGCCCACCGGCTCTCCACCATCGAGCGCGCCGACCGGATTCTCGTGATGGAAGCGGGCCGCATCGTCGAGCGCGGCAGCCACCAGCAACTGCTCGCGCAGGACGGGCTTTACGCGCATTTGCATCGGATTCAGTTTCAGCAGGCGGGGGTGTAGAGGGTCAGGGAGGAGCTCCCGTGGCCTCTCCGTCTGCGGTGAAGTGCGCCGGCGCCACACTCGGGCGCCGGGATTGTAACGAATTGTTGCAATTTTCGAATCCGTCCCTCATGCTGCGCGCTGGTTTGTGCAACGATGCGGCGCGAGAGGCCGCAGTTCCCCGGCATGCTCGCTCACACCCGCTTCCCGCTCGTTTCAGTCGCGCTCGCAACCTATAACGGCACGCCGCATTTGCGCGACTTCCTGGCCTCGCTCGAAGCCCAGACCTGGCCCAATCTCGAAGTCGTCGTCTCCGACGACGATTCCACTGACGGAACACCCGATCTGCTCCGGTCCTACCGTGGCCCGCTCCGTGTGCGCGTGGTGGCGGCTGGCGAGCGCGTAGGCATTGCGCGCAACTTCGAGCGGGCGATGGCGGGCTGCGAAGGCGAGTTCATCACGCTCGCAGACCAGGACGACGTCTGGGCGCCGGAGAAGATCGCAGACGCCGTGGCGGCTCTGCAAGCCGTGGCCGCGCGGCGCGGCCCGGACACTCCCGCGCTGGCCTTCTGCGACATCGAACTGGTCGATGCACGTCTCGCCTGTCTGTCGAAGTCGCTGTTCCACGTTACGACGAAGTCGCCGGACGCCGCGCGGCTGCGGGACTTCCTGCTGAGCAACCACATTCCCGGCTGTTCCATGCTGCTGAACCGGGCGGCGGTCGAGCGTGCCTTGCCGCTGCCGCCTCAGGTCGTGATGCACGACTGGTGGCTCGCAATGGTGGCGGCTGCGTTCGGCGAGATCGTGCACGTCGCCCGCCCCCATCTGAAGTATCGGCAGCATGAGGGCAACGCGGTGGGGGCGGCGGCCACGGGCAGTTGCCAGGCCGTTCGCGACCCGGCTCTTGCGGCGCTCTCGCCAGGCGAACGCCGCGAGCGCGGCCGTTGCCGGCAGATCAACGGCGTGGCGGCGCAGTTGCAAGCATTCGCTTCCCGCTTCGGCGACGAACTGCCGCCGCGCGCTCAAGCCGACATGGCCGCGCTTTCGCAGGGCCTTGCGAGCACGGCGGGTGCATTGTGGTTCGTCGCCAACACGCACACCGGCGAAACCTTCATACGTTCCCTCAAGATGCTGCGCCGCCTGCGGCTCAGTGTGCTGCGCTTCGGCATGGAGGCCGGCGGCAGACGGACTGCTGGCAAATTGTTCCGCGTCTGAGCCGGGCGTCGCTATCCCTTTCGGAATGTCCGCTTGGCCCAGAGGAGCGGGGCGTAGATCGCCGGGCACGTGGTATGAAGCAGCATCCTGAACCGCAACCCCCACTTGACGTCCCGTTTGCCAAAGACCAGCCGCAGGCGTTCGCCGATCCCCCGCGCGTCGAACATCGCGCGAATGAACTGCTCGCGGGCGACCTTGGGCGCCAGGGCGCGCCGCATCCGGTCGCCAAGACCTGCCACTTCCGCGTCTCGCTGTAACTGCGCCGCCTCCGATAGCGCGAAGCGGTTGCTCTGCTGCACGCGGGCCAGCATCTCGGCCACCGACCGGTAGCGCCGCTTGCCCGACAGGCCGCCGCGCCGGTAGCGCACGAGCGGCTCGTGCAGGCTCATTGCTCCGCCCGTAACGATGGCGCGGAACGTCATGATCTGGTCCTCGGCGGCCGTGCCCGGCAGCATTGGGCCGAAGCGCTCGAAGAGCCGCCGCGACCACGTGTGCGCCGCGCCCACCAGAAACGGCCGCTTCTCGAACCAGTCGTCGATCCGGTAGCGGCTAAGGTCGTCGGGCATGATGAGTTCGCGTGCGTCGCCGGTGTGGTCGATGCTCGTCAGGTCTGTCGCGATCAGATCCGGCTGGCGGCCGTGCGCGAGCCAGAACTGCACCACGCGCTCGCAGCGGTCCGGCGCGGAGAGATCGTCGCCGGCTGCAACGAACAGCAGCTCGCCGTGCGCCATGCCGGCAAGACGCGAAAGGTGGGCGCTGATGCCTTCGTTGGCGGCATTGCGGCGCGTGATGACGCGATGTGGACCGGTGTAGCCGCGCACGGCCGCTTCGATGGCGGCATACGTGCCGTCGCGCGAGCAGTCGTCGGAAATGATGATCTCGGTCGGTTGCCAGGTTTGTGCCAGCACGCTGCGTACGGCGTCGCCGATCACGCGCTCCTGGTTGTAGGCAATCAGCAGGACGGAGACGAGCGGGCGGGCGGCGGATGCTGCCGTGCCGGCGTCCTGGGTTGCGGCGGCGGACGATGCCTCAGGTGTGTTCATGAGCAGGTGTCGAAAGTCGAACCGGCAGATTCTAATGGGTTGGGCATCTCGCCGTTCCATTACAATCGCGCTGATTCGCCGCAACGGCTGTGCGTGACCATCCCATCCATCCTACCGAGATGTCGTTCTTGCCAGATTCGCCGACCCCTCCCAGCCCCGCTTCCATGGTGCAGGCGCGCAATGCCTCCTTGCCGCTTGTCGACATCGCGCTCACGGCGCAGGCGTTGAAAGCGAGCGGCGGAGCGGAGCGCTACACGCGCGACGTCATCGCAGGATTTCATCGCATGGGACTGCGGCCCACGCTCTACGCACGCGAGATCGACATGTCGATGGAGGAGGCGGGCTGGATCGACGCCCAGCCGTTGAACGTGCGCTGGGCGCCGCGCAAGCTGCGCAATCTGGCGTTCAACTGGAGGCTCGGACGGCGACTGCGACAACACCGGCCGCAGTGCCTGTTCGCAATTAACCATTCGCCGTTTGCCGACGTGGCGCTGTGCGGCGGCACCCACCCGGGCTCGCTGGAAGCGGCAGGACGCCGCGAGCGGCGCAGCGACCGCTGGCAGATCGAACTGGAGCGGCGCACCTATACCAACGCGCGGGCCATCGTGGCTCACTCGAAACTGATGGGCCGCGAGTTGCAGCGGTTCTATGGCGTCGCGCCCGAAAAGATTTCGGTCATCTATCCGCCCGTCGATACCGACCGGTTCAAGCCGCTTTCGAACGACGAGCGCATGGAGGCGCGGCGCCGTTTCGGCTTGCCCGAAGACCGTGTGGTCTTCGTGTTTTCGTCTACGAGCCACGAGCGCAAAGGGTATGACCTGCTCGAGGCGTTCTTTGCCCAGACGACGCTGCCGGTGTGTCTCGCCGTGGCGGGACGTCCGGTGCCTCGCACGGGCGACACGATTCGCTACGTGGGCTACTGTCGCGATATCGAGAAGTTATTCGCGGCCGCCGATTACACCGTCGTGGCGTCAGCTTACGAACCCTTTGGCCTCGTGGGCGTGGAGTCGGTGATGTGCGGCACGCCGCTCGTTATCGCGGATAACGTGGGGTCGGCCGAGACCGTCGCACAGGGCGGAAAGATCGAGTTCTCGCGTAGCACGCCCGGCAGCTTCGAGCGCGCGATTCACGCGGCGATCGAACAGGTACGCGCAGGTCATGCGCGTCTCGAACGTCCGGTGGAGAGCCTCGCGTATGACCCGGGCGTCGATGCACACGTGGCCGAACTTTATCGCCTGATGTTGGCGGTATGCGCCGCGGACGGCGAGGGCGTCAATTGACGTCTGATTGCTCAGCCGGCCGAGGCAATCTCCCGGCCGCGTGCTTCGATCATGGCGAGCAGTGCCGCGGTGAGCAACGCAAGTAGAACGGTCACCATGATGGGCACGAGCACGTCGATCGTGAGCCCGAAGATGATGGTGCTGAGCGACACCGCGAGCCCTGCATGGGCGGCTGCCCGGATGGTGGGGTCGGTAGCGCGGCGATGACGCCAGAAGTAGACCAGGGTGCCGAAATAGTAGAGCGCGAGGCACAGCACGCCGACCGTACCCATCTCCGCGAGCGTCGAGAAGAAGTCGCTGTGGGCGCGTTCGTTGACGATCTCGCTCTTCACTTCGCCGCGTTTGGCCATCTCGCCGAGCGCATCGACCAGCCGGCCTTTGCCTACGCCGTAGACCGGGTGCTGCGAGAAAATCCGTAGCGATGCCTGCCAGAGTTGCAGCCGCAAGCCGACTGATGTGTCGTCGTTGCCGCGCTGCATGAGTGTGACGTCGGTTGTGGCTTCGTCGAGGCGATGTCGCATGCGTTCGGTCGACAGCAGTGCCGCGGCGCAGGCCACCACCACCACCGTGGCGATCGAGAGCCTCTTCCAGTGAGCAAACCAGCCGTATTGCGCACCCAGCAGTACGACGAATATCGGCACGGCGAGCCAGCCGCCCCGTGTCCCCGAGAGGTAGGAAACGAAGCCGCCGGCCACGAGCGCGAGCAGCTTGATGGCGAGCGTGCGCCAGTCGCGCCTTGGGGCCCAGCCGAAAGTGAAAATGGAGAGGAAAGCGAGCAGCAGCGCGGTGTCTCCGAACGGAATCGCGTTCGTATAAGAATTGTTGAGGCGCGTTGCGTCGGTCCAGCCGCCGGGCGGGCGCGCCACGATGGCCCATACCGCAACGGCCAGCGCACCTGCGACGCAGCCCCAGCCCACGGCGCGCAGATGCCGCGGCGACATGCGGCACAGCATGAGGAACAGCGGCAGCGCCAGCGCGAAACGCGAAAGAGCGTCGAACTGCCGTGGCAGCCAGTAATGTTGGACCGCTTGCTGAAGCGCGATCGCGAGCATGAACACCAGCATGCTCGCCGTGTACCACGGGTACTTGCGCAGCGGTGCGAAATATTCGCGGGAATGCCGGTTCGCGAACGCGACGTACAGCGAGATCGCGACAAGGAGAAAGAAGCAGTAACCGGTGCCGCCACGCCAGACGAGATTCACCGCGGGGGCGAGAAACAGCAGGGCGCCGACAAGCCACACAAGGCGAGGCGATAAAGTCATAGGGACGAATCAGGGCGGCCACGCCGGCCGGTTGCGACATGAAGCGACGAGGGGCGTGGCGTCAATTTTGATATGCGAAGGCGAGCGGCATTATAACCGGCCCACCGTGAGCTACGGCACCCTGTAAGGGCCGGGAAGGTGATCAAGCGCCGCCGCCCCACGCCGCGGAGCTAAGTGCGGCCGACAGTGCGGGCAGTACGAGGAGTACGGGCGGGTACAATCGCACCTTCCGTGCGAGGCACTTGCCGCGGATGCGGCGCAACACAAGGATCCTCACTCCCGATGTTCTCCATCGTCATCCCCACCTGGAACAACCTGCCCTACCTGCAACTCGTGATCGAGAGCCTGCGGCGGCACTCCGCGCACGCGCACCAGATCATCGTTCACGTGAACGACGGGTCGGACGGCACGCTCGCCTGGGTGCGGGAGCAGGGCATCGAGCACACGGCGTCGCCCTCCAACATCGGCATCTGCCACGCCGTGAATCTTGCCGCGGCGCGTGCCGGAGAGAACTACATCGTCTACATGAACGACGACATGTACTGCTGCCCGGGTTGGGACGAGGCGCTTGCGCGTCGCATCGCGCAGATGCCGTCGGACCTCTTCCTGCTTTCCGGCACGATGATCGAGCCCGTCGATACGGGCAACCCATGCGTCGTGGTGCGCGACTTCGGCCGTGACGCCGCAAGCTTCGACGCGCGTGCCCTGGTGGAAGCCGCGCCTACGCTTGCACGCGCCGACTGGCGCGGCGCCACGTGGCCGCCGACACTCGTCCATCGCGACTGGTGGTTCAAAGTGGGCGGATACAGCAGCGAGTTGAGTCCGGGCATGAGCAGCGACAACGATTTCTCGATGAAGCTCTGGGACGCCGGATGCCGGATTTTCCTCGGTGTGGGCGACAGCCTCGTCTATCACTTCCAGCAGAAGAGCACGGGCAAGGTGGTCAAGAACGACGGACGCCGTCAGTTCCTGCACAAATGGGGCATGACGCAGGCCACCTTCGACCGCTTCTACCTGCGGCGCGGTCAGCCCGTGGAGGGCGCGGTGGCGGTGGACGAGCCGGCGCCGGGCGCGAAGCTGAGTCGCGCGCTCTTGAAGTCGCGTATCAAGCGTGCGTTGAGCTAGGCGATCCCTCTCTGACGATGGAGGAGCGGCTCACACCCCGCTCGTTACAAGCCCCAACACCGAAAGATCGGGATGCGTGCCCTCCACGATGCTGCGTCCCACATGCAGGCCTTCGTGCAGTGCATCATCGGCGCTGGCGAACGACTCTTCGCCGTCTGCGTGGAACGGCACCGTGTGGCCGGGCAGCGCCGGATCGGCGCCGGGATGGCAGACGTAGCCTTCATACGTGTATCGAGCGGGCGTCGCCGCGACGCCGGGCGCGGTCTTCTCGCCATCTTTTGGAACAGGGCACACGTGAATTTCGAAGCCCTCGTAGTCGGCCTGGTGCCAGGCCTCGCGGGCATGGGGTTGCTCGGACATGATCGCCTCCGTGGGGTGCGCCGTCGATTACCGTCGTTCGACCTGCATGCGACGGCTCAGTGGCGGTGCCGTTCGCGCTCCCACCAGCGGTGTCCTTCCATGCGGCTCAGCATCCGCTCCCGGTGAATATCGTGCCGGTACCGCGAGGTCAGCATGATGGCGACCAGCGCGAGTACCAGCAGTCCGACGACGACGCTTACCATCGACTCCGCCATGGCAGCCTCCGTAGTGTTCGACCCGATAGATCGATTCTAGGCGATGGAGCGGGACAAGCAGGGCGGCGCGACGCGGAGCGCGTTCGCTGCAGAGCAGAAGCGGCGCACCCGCGAGTCCACCGTTCCCAGCGCGGCCTGAGGCGTGTTCCGGAAGCTGATCGCCATGCGGTTATAGGCATTCATCATGCTGATGGCGATGGGCAGATCCACCAGCTCGCGTTCGTCGAATACGGCGGGGGCGGCCTCGTACGCCGCGTCCGGCACGCCGGTCTGCGCCACCCGCGTCCGGCACGCCGGTCTGCGCCACCCGCGTCACCTTGGTCGGCACGTAAATTTGGGCCCTTTTCCAGCGCATCCTCTTTCCCGAAGGCCGTTTCGAACTGACGCTGGACGCGTTCCCACGGGGCTCTGCTGAAGGCCTCTTTCACCCGTCCCGCTTCGGTTAAAGTTATTTAAGCATTCCTGAATATGCACAGGCAGCAATGCCGGTGTCCTCGCGACCATTCCCGCGGGACTGCCCTGCAACCTGGTCGGCGCTTGCGTTTGTCGGGTCTTTGAATTATGATCGCACTGTGAAATTACGATCATAATTCAAAACACCCCGAGGCCCCGGGGCGCCCGGCCAGTCATGAGGTTTCGATAGTGAGGCTATGTCATGCAGCAAAAAATTGAAGCGAACAGCACCGCCAAGACCGACGCGCTTGCGTCACTTGGCGTCGTCGCGGCAGTTGAGGCCATTCGCAAGGGCGAGGTTTCCTCGGAGTCGTATGCGAGCGCGTTGTTGCAGCGGGCTCGCGATCACGCGGATCTGAACTCGTTCGTTACGATCGACGAAGCGGCCGTGCTCGAAGCGGCGCGGAAAGCTGACAAAACGGTTGCGTCAGGAACGATTGCGCCGCTTCGCGGTGTGCCCGTTGCGATCAAAGACAGTTATCTTACGGAGGGACTTCGTTCAACCATTGGTCTCTCGATATTGGACAGTTTTGTGCCGGAGCACGACGCCGACGCGGTGCAGGCGATCAAAGATGGCGGCGGGATCATCTTCGGTAAAAACAATCTTGTCGAAATGTCCTTTGGTCTGACCGGCCATAACGAAGCCTATGGTCAAGCGAAGAACCCCCACAACACAAATCACGTCTCCGGCGGTTCGTCCGGCGGCGGCGGTGTCTCCGTTGCCGCCCGCCTCGTCCCGGCGGCGTTGGGCGGCGACACCATCGGCTCGATTCGTGTGCCGGCGTCCCTGTGTGGTGTGGTCGGCTTCAAGCCCACCACCGGCCGTTGGCCTCGCAGCGGCGTAGCGCCCATCTCCCACACTCTCGACACCACCGGGGTGTTTGCCCGAAATGTGGAAGACTGCATTTTGATAGATCGCGTCGTTACCCGCGACGAGACGCCCGACAGCCGTACTCATTCCGGCCTGAAAGGCGTCACGCTGGCCTGCGCGCCGCGTCAGTTTCTGGAACGAGTGGCGCCTGAAGTCGATGCGCGGTTCAAGGAAACTATTCGTCAACTGCGCGATGCCGGGGCGAATGTGGTGGAAGTCGATCTGGGAGAGGATTTCTCCGGCCGCGCATTAACCGCAACATGGAACATCTTTTTCCGTGAGGCGAAGGCGGCGGTCGAGAAATTTATCCGCCAGAATAATGTTCCTGCTACGTTCGATGCGATCCTGGATAGCCTGAAGCCGGGACTGAAAAATGTATGGACTCAATTCGTACTCCCTACCGGGCAAGGCTACATCTCCGATGAGGTCTATCGTCACGCGGTGTGGGTCGAACGCGCAGAAATCAAGCGTCGGTATGCTGAAGCATTTTCGAGTACGGGTGCCGAGGCACTGATTCTGCCCACTACGCCGTCCGTCGCACCGATGATCGGGCAGGAAGACAAGATCATGTTGGGTGGTCAGGAGACCAGCCAGCTGGTGCTCGCCAATAACACGATTCCCGCCAGTGCGGCAGGTCTTCCGGGAATCAGTCTTCCGATTGGAGCGTCCGATAAGGGGCTGCCGATCGGTCTAGAGTTAGACGGCCCCTTTGGTCGGGATCGGGCACTTCTGTATGTCGCCCGCCGCGTGGAAGCGGTGGTGGGCACGTTGCCAGCGCCTATCTGATCGTTGCGAAAAATAACGGTCACTAGTTCGCAGCCTGAGCGCGCTGCGCTACCTGAAGGAATGCAAATGTCTACGCCTGCTTACGAAACGACGACGATCGCCGTCGAGCACATCACCATTCGGTCCAATAATTCATTCGCCGCCGTCAAGACCAAACTGGAGCGCCTGGTGAGTCGCATTGACGATGGGATCTTTACCTTGTTGCGCTACGGCGAAACAGTACGTGCGCTGAAAGAGCTAGAGGCGCTGCCCGCGCTGTCGATTTTTGGATTCCGGGATCACGGGGCGTTGCTGGGAATCGCGGGTCCGCGCCGTCACGCCATTCAATATGACATCGGCAATCCGCTTACTGCGTCTAAAATGACGCGACACAATATTGCTGCGGGTCTCTATGCCCCAATCCGAGTCCTGCTGAGTGAAGACGGCGATGGTGCAGTGTCCTTCGAGTATGACCGCCCCGTGTCGACGTTTGGGCAGTTCAATAGCCCGGAGATCGACGCGGTTGCTGTGCAACTGGATAAAGACCTTCGTGCGGTGCTCGAAGAGGCTGTGTCGTGAACTGTTGGCGTGCGGGAGCAGGGAATTCAAGCTTTTCCGCACCAGGTTTGATGTATTAGATGATTGGTAAAACTCATGCGTTTTGAAAAAGGCCATAAGGAAAATACGCGCAGGCGCATCATTGACGTCGCCGCAAAGCGATTCCGACGAGATGGAATCGCGGCGTCAGGCTTGGCCGGCATTATGGCTGAGTCCGGGTTGACGAACGGTGCCTTTTATCCTCACTTCGACTCCAAGGAAACGTTGGTCAAGGAGGCGCTTTCCAGCGCGCTGCAGCACCAGTATTCCGTATTGACGAACGACGAGACAGGGGCGTCGAATATTGAAGACGCTATTCGGCGTTACCTCAATATGTCTCACCTGATCGGGTGTGAAGAAGGATGTCCATCCGCTGCATTGCTGCCTGAGATTGGACGTCAGCCTGAATCGACGAGAAAAATGTACGAGAAAGCCTATCTTTCGTACACCGAAGGTCTGGCAAGGTTACTCCCCGATCCTGCATCAGCCAAAAGCCGACGACAGGCAGCTGCGATTTTTGGTCTGATGGTCGGAACGATGCAAATTGCCCGGGCTGTGGCAGATCCACAGCTTGCGGAAGAAATTCTGGAGGGCGGGGTACACGCGGCCCTGAAGTTGGCGAGCGGGTGAGATGTACGCCCGCTGCCGTTGGAGCTTCCTCTTGTCGGCGACAGATTGAACGTGTGCTGCGGCGAGTCGAACAAGAACCGCTGATTGCCGGACGCGTGCTATCCATAGATGATGGCACTTGTGGCGCAGGTTTCGCGCTGGCTGTCGCCGGCCACCTTTCGCTGCTGAACGTCATCAGCGTGAGTGGTGTGGAAGGGATAGATTGACCGTGGTTAAGCGGCCCAGGCGGACCTACATCAGCACGATGTCGTACTGCTCCTGGCTCAAATTCGACTCGACCTGCAACGACACCGGTTTGCCGATGAAGTCGATCAGCATGGCCAGATGCTGCGACTCCTCTTCGAGGAACAGGTCGATCACCTGCTGCGACGCCACCACGCGGAATTCGCGCGGATTGAACTGGCGCGATTCGCGCAGGATTTCGCGCAGCACGTCGTAGCAGACGGTACGCGAGGTCTTCACCTGGCCCTTGCCCTGGCACACCGGACACGGCTCGCACAGCACGTGCGCGAGCGATTCGCGTGTGCGCTTGCGGGTCATTTCCACGAGCCCCAGTTGCGAGAAGCCGTTGACCGTCACGCGCGTGCGGTCGCGCGAGAGCGCCTTCTTGAGTTCGCCGAGCACGGCGTCGCGATGCTCGGCGTTTTCCATGTCGATGAAGTCGATGATGATCACGCCGCCCAGGTTGCGCAGGCGCAGTTGCCGCGCGATGGTATGCGCGGCTTCCAGGTTCGTCTTGAAGATCGTGTCGTCGAAGTTGCGCGCGCCGACATAGCCGCCCGTGTTCACGTCGATCGTCGTCATCGCCTCGGTCTGGTCGATCACGAGATAGCCGCCCGACTTCAGGTCCACGCGCCGCGAGAGTGCTCGCTGGATTTCCGCTTCGATGTTGTAGAGGTCGAAGAGCGGCCGCTCGCCCGTGTAGTGATGCAGCTTCGACGACACGGCCGGCGTGAATTCCGCGGCGAACTCCGTGAGCATCTGGAACGTCTCGCGCGAGTCCACCTGGATGCGCGTCGTTTCGTCGTTCACGAAGTCGCGCAGCACGCGCTGCGCGAGGTTGAGGTCCTGGTAGAGCAGGCTCGTGGCCGGCATGCGTTGCGCCTGCGCGAGAATGGTCGCCCACGTCTTGCGCAGATAGGCGACGTCGCCGGCCAGCTCTTCGCTCGTGGCGTCTTCGGCGATGGTGCGCACGATGTAGCCGCCTTTCTCGTCCGCGGGCAGCACCGACGTGAGCCGTGCACGAACCGCCTCGCGCTCCGCTTCGCTTTCGATCTTCTGCGAGATACCGATGTGCGGCTCCTGCGGCAGATAGACGAGCGTGCGTCCCGCAATGCTCACCTGGGTGGAAAGCCGCGCGCCCTTGGTGCCGATGGGGTCTTTGACGACCTGCACCATCAGCGTCTGCCCTTCGAACACGATCTTTTCGATGGGCTGATGCGGCACGGACTGCTGCGGTTCTCCCGCTACACGCGGGTGCCAGATGTCGGCGACGTGGAGGAAGGCTGCGCGTTCGAGCCCGATGTCGATGAAGGCCGACTGCATGCCCGGCAGCACGCGCACCACCTTGCCGAGATAGATGTTGCCGACGCGCCCGCGCGACAGCGTGCGTTCGACGTGAAGCTCCTGCACTGCGCCCTGCTGGACCAGCGCGACGCGCGTCTCCTGCGGCGTGACGTTGATCAGGATCTCTTCGTT
The DNA here is from genome assembly GCF_034424375.1 of Paraburkholderia kururiensis. Lineage (NCBI taxonomy): Bacteria > Pseudomonadati > Pseudomonadota > Betaproteobacteria > Burkholderiales > Burkholderiaceae > Paraburkholderia > Paraburkholderia kururiensis. Next base: position 5,360,499 of record NZ_CP139965.1, read on the forward strand.
CATGGTGTTGTTCTAGATGTTCTAGAAATCGAGGCGCGCCGTGCGCAACAGCGCGGCGGTTTCGTAAAGCGGCAAACCCATGATACCCGAATAGGACCCTTCGATATGCTCGATGAACTCGGCGGCGCGTCCCTGGACGCCGTACGCGCCGGCCTTGCCGAACGGCTCGCCGCTCGACACGTAGCGCGCCAGCGCCTCGCGCGTGGCGGCGGCGAAGCGCACGCGCGAGCGCGAGAGCGCCGTGGGCAGCAACGCGCCGCCTGCGTCGAGCACGGTCACGGCGGTGAACACGTCGTGCTCGCGGCCGGCCAGGCGCGCGAGCATGGCGAGTGCGTCGTCGGTGTCGGCGGGCTTGCCGAGAATCGCGCCGTCGATCGTGACGGTTGTATCGGCAACGAGGACGGGCGCCGCGGCGTGGCCGCCCCGCTCGAGGCGCAGACGCGCAGCTTCGGCCTTGGCCTGGCATACGCGCACGACGTAGGCGTCGGCGGCTTCGCCTTGCAGCGCGACTTCGAGCGCTTCGGCGTCTTCATCGGGACGCGGCAGCAGCAGCTCGAAGCGCACGCCGAGTTGCTGGAGCAACTCCTGGCGGCGCGGGCTTTGGGAGGCGAGATAGACGAACGGCCAGGCGGGTGTGGAAAGCGTGGATGGCGAAGTCATGAACGGATTCCGGAAGTGGGCGGGGCATTCGGGGCAGGCGGCCTGGACGGATACCGACTTTGGCGTTGACGTTGCGCGCTGTCCCGGAGGCTTCGGACAAGGCGTGCGTCGCGTTACGCGGCTACTTTGAGACCCATCACATCGTCCGCGAACGCACCGGCAGGCGTCGACTGCGAGTCATCGGCATACGAGGCGCGGCGCACGCGGGGCGCCTGCGCCGACCCGCGCGTCAACATTCACGCGCGATGATACGGGTGATTCTGCGTGATGGTCCAGGCGCGGTAGAGCTGCTCGGCGAGCAGCACGCGCACCATGGCATGCGGCAGCGTGAGACTGGAGAGGCGCAGCAGCAGGTCGGCACGTGCCTTGAGCGCCGGGTCGAGCCCGTCAGCCCCGCCGATCAGGAACGCCACGTCGCGGCCATCGCGCTGCCAGTCGGGCAGGGCGGCGGCGAGCTGCATCGTGGTCCAGTCCTTGCCGCGTTCGTCGAGGGCGACGATGCGCGCGTTCTTCGGCAGCGCCGCTTCGATCTTCTGCCGCTCGGCGGCCATCACGCTTTCCGCGGAGCGGCCCGAGGCGCGCTGCTCCGGCTTCAGCTCGCGCAACTCGATACGCAGCTCGGGCGGCATGCGCTTCGCGTATTCGTCGAAGCCCGCGGCGATCCAGTCGGGCATCTTGTGGCCGACGGCAACGATGTGCAGTTTCATCGCAACAGCAACGCGCTAGCGAGGAAGCAGTGTGCGGGACGGCTACGCGGCCTCAACTGCGGCGCGCCGCGCTCTTGCGCGCCGGCGTCTTGCGCGCGGCGGGCTCGTCGTCTTCGTCCTCGTCGTCCATCGGCTCCCCGGCGCGTGCGCCGCCGAAGCCGCCGCGGCTCGCGAGCTTCACGCGTACCGGCTTGTCGCCCCAGATTTCCTCGAGGTTGTAGTACTGGCGCAGCGCCGGCTGCATGATGTGGACCACCGCGTCGCCGCAATCCACGAGCACCCATTCGCCGATGTCCTCGCCCTCGGTGCTGATGATTTCGCCGCCGGCTTCCTTGACCTTCTCGCGCACGCTCGATGCGAGCGCTTTCGTCTGCCGGTTCGACGTGCCGCTCGCCACGATCACGCGATCGAAGAGGCCGGTCAGGTGGCTGGTGTTGAACACCTTGATGTCTTGCGCTTTCACGTCTTCGAGACCGTCGACGATGGCGCGCTGCAGTTTGCGGATGTCCATGATTACCCGTGGTACAGATGATGTTGAAGAATGTAGGTCCAGACCTCGGCGGGCACGAGGCTCGCCTCCGGCATGGCCGCTGTGCCGCCGGCGTCCGCGTGCTGGGCGAGGTGTTCGCGCAGGTGCTTGCGGATGTCGGTGGCCGATACGTCGAATGCGAGCGCCGTGTCGATCAGCAGATGGCCGTGGGACGTCGCGCGCAACGTGGCCGCATCGGCCTCGCGCACGGCGATTTCCGCGGCAACGGCCGGCGCCGCGGACGCCAGCTCGAAGCCGGGCCGCGTCTCGGCGCAGACATGCGCGTAGTCGAAAAGACGCCGCCAGTCGTGCCAGGAATCGAGGTGCACGAGCTGGTCCGCGCCGATCAAGAGCGACAGCGAGGCCGGCGTCCCCAACGTCCCGATCTGCTTCGCCTCGCGTTCACGCCAGCGTTCGAGCGTGTCCACCGTGTAGGTGGGGCCGCCGTGATCGATCTCGTCGGTGGCCACCGTGACCGTGACGCCGGGCAGCGCGAGCGAGCCGGCGGCGGCGCGCGTCATCGCGAGGCGATGTTCGGCGGCCGACACGTCCGCCTTCTGCCACGGCTGTCCTGCCGGCAGCAGCACCACTTCCGTGAGTTGCAGCAGTTCGGCAAAGCGCCGCGCAAGCGCGAGGTGCCCGTTGTGAATGGGATCGAACGTGCCGCCCAGCAGGCCGACGCGCCGCGGCAGCGCCTGCTGCGTCACACCCATTCGCGCGGCACCAGGAAGTCGGTGTAAAGGCGCGCTTCGGGTGTGCCCGGCTGCGGCTTCCAGTCGTAGCGCCAGCTGGCCACCGGCGGCATCGACATCAGGATCGACTCCGTACGTCCGCCGCTTTGCAGTCCGAACAGCGTGCCGCGGTCGAACACGAGATTGAACTCGACGTAGCGGCCGCGCCGGTAGGCCTGGAAGGCGCGCTCGGCCTCGCCGAAGGGCAGCGCGCGGCGCTTCTCGATGATCGGCACGTACGCCGTGAGGAACGCCTCGCCCACGCTCTTCAGCATGGCGAACGAGCGCTCGAAGCCGCCTTCGGCGTAGTCGTCGAAGAAGATGCCGCCGATGCCGCGCGGTTCATTGCGATGCTTGAGGAAGAAGTACTCGTCGCACCAGCGCTTGAAACGCGGGTAGAGATCGTCGCCGTGCGGTGCGAGCGCATCGCGGCAGACGCGGTGAAAGTGCGCGGCGTCTTCCTCGAAACCGTAGTAGGGCGTCAGGTCCATGCCGCCGCCGAACCAGAACACCGGCGCTTCGCCGGCCCTGGTCGCGATCAGCATGCGGACGTTCATGTGCACCGTGGGGCAGTACGGATTGTGCGGGTGCAGCACGAGCGAGACGCCCATGGCCTCGAAGCCGCGCCCCGCCAGTTGCGGACGCGCCGCGCTCGCGGACGGCGGCAGCGCGTCGCCCGCCACGTCGGAGAAACCGATGCCGCCGCGCTCGAAGAAGTCGCCGCCGTCGAGAATGCGCGTGCGGCCGCCGCCGCGCAGGCGTTCGCCGGGCGGGCGTTGCCAGTCGTCGGTGGCGAACGGCTTGCCGTCGAAGGCGCCGAGCCTGTCGGCAATCTGCGTCTGCAGTCCTTGCAGCCAGGTGCGGACGGCCGCGCTGTCTTGAGTCGAGTCGGTCATCGGTATCGAGGGGCGGCGCCGCTGCGGCGGCCGCGAAGTGGTTCTGTGAGGGTTCGGGGCGGAAGGGGTAAGACGCGGTGCTTACGTTCGTATGCCCTGTTCCGTGGTCCGGCGTCGTGCCCGCTCTGTTCATGCTCCGCGAGGCGCCCGATAAGCGGCAGTGTAGCGCCATCGCCGCCGCGCGGTGGAGGCCGCGGCGAGGCGGCTTGCATTGCTGCGGCGCGGCGTCTGGAACGTGGGCTTGTCTGCTGGCCGCCTCGCATCTTCAGCCGATCGACGGCCGCAACGCGAAGGCCGGCATACGCGTGGTCGACATGCGGCGTTCCCCGCACACGCTATTCAGCGACAAACTCGCGGGCAGCACACGCATTGCCGCGCAGCCGCCCGCACGCCGCCTCATCCGTGCTTGCGATTCACCGCGCGATAACCGATGTCGCGGCGGTACTGCATGCCGTCGAACGAGATCTGGTTGATCGTCTCGTAGGCGACCGACTGCGCGCTGCGCACCGAGTCTGCCAGGCCCACCACGCACAGCACGCGGCCGCCCGAGGTAACGAGCTTGCCGTCGACGATGGCCGTGCCTGCGTGGAACGTGACGGAATTCTCCGTCTGGGCCGGAATGCCGTTGATGCGGTCGCCCTTGCGCGGCGTGTCCGGGTAGTTGTGCGCAGCGAGCACGACGCCAAGCGCCGTGCGGCGGTCCCATTCGAGTTCCACCGTATCGAGCGTGCCCGCAATGGCGTGCTCCACGACCTTCGAGAAGTCGCCCTTGAGGCGCGCCATGATGGGTTGCGTTTCGGGGTCGCCCATGCGGCAGTTGAACTCGAGCGTCTTCGGGTTGCCTTGCGCGTCGATCATGAGGCCCGCGTAGAGGAAGCCCGTATAGCGGATGCCTTCCTTTTCCATGCCGCGCACGGTGGGCAGGATGATCTCGCGCATCACGCGTGCGTGCAGTTGCGGCGTGACGATGGGCGCGGGCGAGTAGGCACCCATGCCGCCAGTGTTCGGGCCCTCGTCGTTGTCGAGCAGACGCTTGTGGTCCTGGCTCGAGGCGAGCGGCAGCACGTGCTTGCCGTCCACCATTACGATGAAGCTGGCTTCTTCGCCCGCGAGGAACTCTTCGATCACGACGCGCGCGCCCGCGTCGCCCAGCTTGTTGTCGGCCAGCATCATGTCGATGGCGGCGTGCGCTTCGTCGGCGCTCATGGCCACCACGACGCCCTTGCCCGCAGCGAGCCCGTCGGCCTTGATGACGATGGGCGCGCCTTTGGCGTCGATGTACGCGTGGGCGGCGGCGGCATCCGAGAAGGTTTCGTATTCGGCCGTGGGAATGGCGTGGCGCTTCATGAAGGCCTTGGCGAAGTCCTTCGAGCTTTCCAGTTGCGCGGCTTCCTTCGTCGGCCCGAACACTTTCAGGCCGCGCGAGCGGAACAGATTGACGATGCCCGCGGCGAGCGGCGCTTCCGGCCCCACCACCGTGAACGCGACCTGTTCCTTCTCGACGAAATCGGCGAGCGCTTCAGGCGCCGTGATGTCGACGTTGGCGAGCCGCGCGTCCTGCGCGGTGCCGCCGTTGCCGGGCGCGACGTAGACGAGCTGCACGCGCGGCGATTGCGCAAGCTTCCATGCGAGGGCATGTTCGCGGCCGCCAGAACCGACGACGAGTAACTTCATTTGAATCCCCGAAGACTGAAAAACAGTGACGGCCGATGCAAGCGCATCAGCCGTGATATCCGCAAGGTTCGCACGGGGCGAACGTCAGGCCGGTGACACGAAGGGCGCGCGCGCCTTGCCCTTACGCCTCGTCGATCACCGCGTTGGTGTACACCTGCTGCACGTCGTCGAGATTCTCGAGCGCATCGAGCAGCTTCTGCATCTTCACCGCGTCTTCGCCGGTGAATTCGACTTCCGTCTGGGGCTTCATCGTCACTTCGGCGTCTTCGGCCTTGAAGCCCGCGGCTTCGAGCGCGGACTTCACCTTCGGAAAGTCGTTGGGCGGGCAGATCACTTCGACGCTGCCGTCGTCGTTCGTCACGACGTCGTCGGCGCCGGCTTCGAGCGCGGCTTCCATGAGCTTGTCTTCGGGCGTGCCCGGCGCGAACAGGAACTGGCCGACGTGATCGAACATGAACGACACCGAGCCGTCCGTGCCCATGTTGCCGCCGAACTTCGAGAACGCGTGGCGCACTTCGGCCACCGTGCGCGTGCGGTTGTCCGTCATCGTATCCACGATGATGGCCGCGCCGCCGATGCCGTAGCCTTCGTAGCGGATTTCCTCGTAGGTGGCGCCGTCCACGCCGCCCACGCCGCGCTGGATCGCACGGTTGATGTTGTCCTTCGGCATGTTGGCGTCGGTCGCCTTGTCGACGGCGAGCCGCAGGCGCGGGTTGGTGTCGATGTCGCCGCCGCCGAGGCGCGCCGCCACCTGGATTTCCTTGATGAGCCGCGTCCAGACCTTGCCGCGCTTGGCGTCCGCTGCTGCCTTCTTATGCTTGATGTTGGCCCATTTCGAATGACCCGCCATACCTTTCTCCGTGGCGCTCGCCGGCAAGGCGCGCGCAGTGTGCAATTGTCGTTGCGTCGTTGCGATTTCGGGCGCGGCCGGCGGCCGTGGGGCACTGGCCTCGCGCGCCTCGATGTCTGTTGGTCCGTTCGCGTGATCGCGCCGTCGTGCGGCGGCGTGGCCGCATGGCCTTCGTGTCCATCGTGTTGTCACGCGCCGCCCGGCAGGGAAGGCGCCGACCGGTTAGGCCGGCCAGGCGATTTGACCGCCCGTCGCTTGTTCCTTGTCAGCCCCTGCCCTCTGCCCCGTCAGTCCCGGAATCAGCCTGCTGAAGCGAATATCGATTTTACCACGCCGGGGCGGCGCGACCGCCGCCGTCCGGCGGTGCGGCGCGCGGCTGGACGGGCGGGAGAGCGGCTGCAGAGCGGTGCCGCGACGGGCTTGCAGGGAAGCCGCAGCCGGCTGGAGTGGGGTGGCGTTGTAGGGCGGGGCCGCGGCAGCACGGCGATCCGTGCGCGCTAAAAGATGAAGAAGGTGAAGGCTGCCCGGCAAAGGCCGCCGCGCTGCGCGCCGGCCTTCGCGCAACGCCCCTCAGTTCTTCGTGCCGAACAGCCGGTCGCCCGCGTCGCCGAGGCCCGGCACGATGTAGGCATGCTCGTTCAGGTGCGAGTCGAGCGAGGCCACGTACAGCTTCACGTCGGGATGCGCCTTCTGGAACACCTCGACGCCTTCGGGCGCCGCGACGAGCGCGAGGAACAGGATGTTCTCGCCGGCCACGTTGCGGCGCTTGAGCACGTCCACCGCGTGCACCGCCGAGTAGCCCGTGGCCACCATCGGGTCGCACAGGATGAAGATGCGGTCTTCCAGGTCAGGCAGCCGCACGAGGTATTCGACCGGCCGATGCGCGTCGTCGCGATAGACGCCGATATGGCCCACGCGCGCCGACGGAATCAGCTCCAGCAGTCCGTCCGACATCCCGACCCCCGCACGCAGCACCGGCACGATGGCGAGCTTCTTGCCGGCGATCACCGGCGCGTCGATCTCGACGAGCGGCGTCTGCACGCGCCGCGTGGTGACGGGCAGGTTGCGCGTGATCTCGTAGCCCATCAGCAGCGTGATTTCGCGCAGCAGTTCGCGGAACGTGCGGGTGGACGTGTCCCTGTCGCGCATGTGCGTGAGCTTGTGCTGGATCAACGGGTGATCGAGGATAAAAAGGTTCGGAAAGCGGCTGTCCTGTTTCATGACGAAGGCACAAGGCGGCAAGAGGGAAATCGGCCGGACCGGCGGGGCGGACGCAGCGCCCGGACGGCGGCCCGGTGAGAAGGCGCGCCGCAGTCCGGCAAGGGTCCCGCAGGCGCGCCACGGCTGCAAGTTTACCGACAAAGCATGCGGCGGCGATATGGGCCGACGCCGCAGCCAACGGCGCCGCGCCGATTCTTCTAGAATCGGCTACTCGGCACTCGCGCGGCACCCACGCGCGGCAGCCACCCACGGCACCGTACCGCCGCGACAGCAACACCGCAGCAGGCGCAACGGCCAGCCGGCCAGCACACCAAAGAGGACACATACCGATGGACATGGGCATCGCAGGACGCACCGCGCTCGTCTGCGCGGCGAGCAAGGGACTCGGACGCGGTTGCGCAGAAGCGCTGGCCGCCGAGGGCGTGAATCTCACCATCGTCGCGCGCACGCAGGAGACACTCGAAGCCACGGCGGCCCAGATCCGCGCGAACACGGGCGTCGAGGTGAAGGCGGTGGCCTGCGACATCACCACGCCGGAAGGCCGCGCGGCCGCGCTCGCCGCGTGCCCGCGCCCGGACATTCTGGTCAACAACGCGGGCGGCCCGCCGCCGGGCGACTTCCGCCAGTTCGGCCACGACGACTGGATTCGCGCGCTCGAAGCCAACATGCTCACCCCGATCGAGCTGATCCGCGCCACCGTCGACGCCATGATCGAGCGCGGGTTCGGCCGCATCGTGAACATCACGAGTTCGTCGGTGAAAGCGCCCATCGACGTGCTCGGGCTCTCCAACGGCGCGCGCTCGGGCCTCACGGGCTTCGTCGCGGGCGTGGCGCGCAAGGTCGCGCCGCACGGCGTGACGATCAACAACCTGCTGCCCGGCCTCTTCGATACCGACCGCATCGTCGCCACGATGGCGGCGCAGGCGAAGGCCGCGAACGTCTCGATCGAGGAAGCCCGCCGGCACCGCATGGCGTCCATTCCGGCGGGCCGCTTCGGTCAGCCCGACGAGTTCGGCCGTGCCTGCGCCTTCCTGTGCGGCGTGCACGCCGGCTACATCACGGGGCAAAATCTGTTGATCGACGGCGGCGCCTATCCGGGTACGTTCTGACGGAGGGCGCGTTCTAACAACCGCAGCCAGCAGCCAGGACCCGACCCGCCGCATCCATCACGTTCAACCAGACCAACCAAAGGGAGACCCACCTCATGTCCACACGCGTCGCGCTCATTGCGCACGACCACAAGAAAGACGACATCGTGAAGCTGGCCGGCGAGTATGCCGACACGCTGCGCCGCTGCCACCTCATCGCCACGGGCACCACGGGTTCGCGCATCGCGGCGGCGCACGGGCTCGAAGTGGAGCGCATGCTGTCGGGCCCGCACGGCGGCGACCTGCAGATCGGCGCGCAACTGGCCGAGGGCAAGGTGGACATGGTGATCTTCCTGCGCGATCCCATGACGCCGCAGCCGCACGAACCGGACATCAACGCGCTCGTGCGCGCCTGCGACGTCCACAACGTGCCGTGCGCGACCAACATCTCGACAGCACGCATGATCCTCGACGTGCTGGCGCTGCGCCTCGCTCAGGAAGGCGAGTGACGGCAGAGAAGGGCGCATGAAGCCCATCCGCCCTTCCAGCTTCGAATGCAGCTTCGATTCCAGCTTCGAATAACGACGGAACAGGAGACAGAACGAGATGAGCAAGGCAATCCGATTCGAGCGCACCGGCGGCCCCGAGGTGATGAAGTGGGTCGACGTGCCCGTGGGCGACCCCGGCGAGGGCGAGATTCGCGTTCGCCAGCACGCGGTCGGGCTCAACTACATCGACGTGTATTTCCGCAGCGGGCTTTATCCGCTGCCGTTGCCGGGCGGGCTCGGCATGGAGGCGGCGGGCGAGGTGGCGGCCGTGGGCCCGGGCGTGACGAGCCTCGCGGTGGGCGACCGCGTGGCCTACGTGGCGCGCCCGCCCGGCGCGTATGCCGAGGAACGCGTGCTGGGCGCGGCGCAGGTCGTGAAGCTGCCGGACGCGCTCTCGTACGAGCAGGCGGCCTCGGTGATGCTTCAGGGCCTCACGGCGCAATACCTGCTGCGCCGCACGTATGCGGTGAAGCCCGGCGACACGATCCTGATCCAGGCCGCCGCGGGCGGCGTGGGCCTGCTGGTGTGCCAGTGGGCCAAGGCGCTGGGCGCCACCGTGATCGGCACCGTGGGTTCGGACGACAAGGCCGCCATCGCGAAGGCGCACGGCTGCGACCACCCGATCGTCTACACGCGCGAGAACTTCACGAAGCGCGTGCGCGAGATCACCAACGGCGCGGGCGTGCCCGTGGTCTACGACTCCATTGGCCGCGACACCTTTACCGGCTCGCTCGACTGCCTCGCGCCGCTCGGTCTCTTCGTGAGCTTTGGCAATGCGTCGGGACCGTTGCCGCCCATCGACTCGTCCGAATTCGCGGGCCGCGGCTCGCTCTTCTTCACGCGCCCTACGCTCTTCACGTACATGTCCAAACGCGCCGACTACGAAGCGATGTCGGCCGAACTCTTCGACGTGCTCGCCTCGGGCAAGGTGAAGACGAGCATCAACCAGCGTTATGCGCTTGCCGACGTCGCCCGCGCGCATGAGGACCTCGAAGCGCGCAAGACGACGGGCTCCACGGTGCTGATGCCTTGAGCGGCACAGGCTTCTTTTTTCCCGGCGACTTTTGCAGAAACGGCGGCAGCTTTGCCGCCGTTTTTTCTTACGTCCGCGCGTCGAACGAGCCCAACGGACGCTCGGCGTTTACGCGCTTTTTACACCGCCGCCCCTCACCTTTAACCCGCCCTTTACATCCAACCGACTAACGTTGCATCCATCCGTAATCCATCATCGGAGAACACCAACATGGATGCGCTGTACGTCGGGGGAATCGTGGCTTTCGCCGCGCTCACCTATGCCCTGATCGCCGGTTGCCAGAAGCTCACGCAATACCGGCGCGGCCAGGGGGCACGGTCATGAACTGGATGCTTTGGCTCTCGGCAGCGGCCACGCTGTTGCTGTTCGTCTATCTCGTCCATGCGCTGCTGCGCGCGGAGGACCTGGAATGAACCTCGACAACCTCCAGCAGCCGCTCGTCTATCTGGTCGTTCTGCTGCTGCTCGCCGTGCCCGTTTCGCGATACCTCACGAACGTGATGGACGGCACGTCGCGCGTCGTGCGCCTGTTCGCGCCGCTCGAACGTTTTTTGTTTCGCGTGGCCGGTGTCGATGCGCAGGCCGAGATGGGCTGGAAGCACTACGCCGTCGCGACCATCGCGTTCAACCTGTTGGGCGCGCTGTTTCTCTATCTGTTGCTGCGCGTGCAAGGCTTATTGCCCGGCAACCCGCAGGGCTTTGGTCCCATGACCGTCGACGGCGCGTTCAACACGGCCGTGAGCTTCGTCACGAACACGAACTGGCAGGACTACTCACCGGAACAGACGGTGAGCTATCTCACGCAGATGCTCGGCTTCACGGTGCAGAACTTCCTCTCGGCGACCACCGGCATCGTCGTGGTCATCGCGTTGATTCGCGGCTTCGCGCGTCACACCGCGAAGACCATCGGCAACTTCTGGGTGGACGTGACGCGCGTCACGCTCTACGTGCTCGTGCCGATGTCGGCGCTCATCGCCGCGCTGCTGATGAGCCAGGGGATGATCCAGAACTTCCGCGCGTATGAAGACGTGCCCGTTCTCCAGACCACGACGTACGCGGCGCCGAAGCTCGACGCCGCGGGCAATCCGGTGAAGGACGCGAAGGGCAACCCTGTGACGGTCGACACGAAGGTCGCATCGCAAACGCTCGCCATGGGCCCGGTCGCCTCGCAGGTCGCGATCAAGATGCTCGGCACGAACGGCGGCGGCTTCTTCAACGCCAACTCGGCGCATCCGTATGAGAACCCCACGCCGTTCGCCAACTTCGTGGAAGTGATTGCGATTCTTCTGCTGCCCGCGGCGCTCTGCCTCACGTTCGGCCAGATGGTGCTGGACCGCCGCCAGGGCGTGGCCGTGCTCGCCGCGATGACGATCGCGTTCGCCATCGGCGTGTGGGGCGAAATCAGCGCCGAGCAGGCGGGCAATCCGCTCTATGCGTCGCTCAACGTCGATCAGCAGGCGAGCGCGCTGCAATCGGGCGGCAACATGGAAGGCAAGGAGACGCGCTTCGGCATCGCGCAGTCCGGCATCTTCACGGTGGCGACCACCGCTGCGTCGTGCGGCGCCGTGAACACGATGCACGACTCGCTCACGCCGTTGGGCGGCCTCGTTCCGCTGCTGCTGATCCAGTTGGGTGAAGTGATTTTCGGCGGCGTGGGTTCGGGCCTCTACGGCATGCTCGTGTTCGCGCTGCTCGCCGTGTTCGTGGCGGGGCTCATGATCGGCCGCACGCCGGAATACGTCGGCAAGAAGATCGAGTCGTACGAGATGAAGATGGTCTCCATCGTCGTGCTGCTCACGCCGCTGCTCGTGCTGGTCGGGACCTCGATTGCGGTGCTCACGAGTGCGGGCACCGCGGGTATCGCCAACCCGGGGCCGCATGGCTTCTCCGAAATTCTCTACGCGTTCAGCTCCGCGGCGAACAACAACGGCAGCGCGTTCGCGGGCCTTTCGGTGAACACGCCGTTCTACAACACGCTGCTCGCCATCGCGATGTGGTTCGGCCGTTTCGGCACCATCGTGCCGGTGCTCGCCATCGCGGGGTCGCTCGCGGAAAAGAAACGCATCGGCGTGACGGCCGGCACGTTGCCCACGCACGGCGCGCTCTTCGTCGTGCTGTTGCTCGGCACCGTGGTGCTGGTGGGCGCGCTCACCTATGTGCCGGCGCTCGCGCTCGGCCCCGGCGTCGAGCATCTGATGATGGTGGCGGGCCACTGACACGCATTCGGGAACTCAAGAATCATGAATCAACATTCCGCAACCCGCTCCATGTTCGATCCGGCGCTCGTGCGCCCGGCCATCGCGGAGTCGTTCAGGAAACTGAATCCGCGCACGCAGTTGCGCAACCCGGTGATGTTCTGCGTCTATGTGGGCAGCGTGCTCACCACGATCCTCTGGATCGCCGCGCTGGGCGGCGAGGCCGAGGCGCCCGCGGGCTTCATTCTCGCCGTCGCGCTCTGGCTGTGGTTCACGGTGCTCTTCGCCAACTTCGCGGAGGCGCTGGCCGAGGGCCGCTCGAAGGCTCAGGCCGCTTCGCTGCGTCAGGCGAAGAAGGACGTGATGGCCAAGAAGCTCAACGAGCCGCATCCGAAGTCGCCCGTGCGCATCACCACGGCCACGGACCTGCGCAAGGGCGACGTCGTGCTCGTCGAAGCGGGCGACGTGATTCCGGCGGACGGCGAAGTGATCGAAGGCGTCGCCTCGGTGGACGAGTCGGCCATCACGGGCGAATCCGCGCCCGTGATCCGCGAGTCGGGCGGCGACTTTTCGTCGGTGACGGGCGGCACGCGCGTGCTCTCGGACTGGATCGTCGTGCGCGTTTCGGTGAACCCGGGCGAGGCGTTTTTGGACCGCATGATCGCGATGGTGGAAGGCGCGAAGCGCCAGAAGACGCCGAACGAAGTGGCGCTCACGATCCTGCTCGTCGCGCTCACCATCGTGCTGCTGCTCGCCACGGCCACGCTGCTGCCATTTTCGATGTTCTCGGTGGCGGCCGTGAAGGCCGGCCACGTGGTCACGATCACAGCGCTCGTCGCGTTGCTGGTGTGCCTGATTCCGACCACCATCGGCGGGCTGCTTTCCGCGATTGGCGTGGCGGGCATGAGCCGCATGATGCAGGCCAACGTGATCGCCACGTCGGGCCGCGCCGTGGAAGCCGCGGGCGACGTGGACGTGCTGCTGCTCGACAAGACCGGCACCATCACGCTCGGCAACCGCCAGGCGTCGACCTTTCTGCCCGCGCCCGGCGTTTCCGAAGAAGCGCTCGCGGATGCGGCGCAGCTTTCGTCGCTCGCCGACGAAACGCCTGAAGGCCGCAGCATCGTCGTGCTCGCGAAGCAGCGCTTCAACATCCGTCAGCGCGACATGGCCGCGCTCAACGCGGTGTTCATCGCGTTCAGCGCGCAGACGCGCATGAGCGGCGTGGACCTTGCACCCGCAGCCCCCGGCGCCGCCGCGCGCGAAATCCGCAAGGGCGCGTCCGATGCCGTGAAGCAGTACGTCGAATCGAACGGCGGCCGCTATCCGGCCGAGGTCAACCAGGCCGTCACTGACGTCGCGCGCCGCGGCAGCACGCCGCTCGTGGTCGCGGAAAAGAGCGCGAACGGTACGCGTGTGCTCGGCGTGATCGAACTCAAGGACATCGTGAAGGGGGGCATCAAGGAGCGCTTCGCGGAGCTGCGCAAGATGGGCATCAAGACCGTGATGATCACGGGCGACAACCGCCTCACGGCGGCGGCCATCGCGGCGGAAGCGGGCGTGGACGACTTTCTCGCCGAAGCCACGCCCGAAGCGAAGCTCAAGATGATCCGCTCGCACCAGGCCGAAGGCCGCCTCGTGGCGATGACGGGCGACGGCACCAACGACGCGCCCGCGCTCGCCCAGGCCGACGTCGCCGTCGCGATGAACACGGGCACGCAGGCCGCGAAGGAAGCGGGCAACATGGTCGATCTCGATTCGAACCCGACCAAGCTCATCGAGATCGTGGAGATCGGCAAGCAGATGCTGATGACGCGCGGCTCGCTCACCACGTTTTCCATTGCGAACGACGTGGCGAAGTACTTCGCCATCATTCCCGCAGCGTTCGCCACGACCTACCCGCAACTGCGCGTGCTCGACGTGATGCACCTGAGTTCGCCGTCGTCGGCGATCATGTCAGCGGTGATCTTCAACGCGCTCATCATCGTCGCGCTCATTCCGCTCGCGCTGAAGGGCGTGAAGTACCGGCCGCTCGGCGCGGCCGCCATCCTGCGCCGCAACCTGCTGGTCTATGGCCTCGGCGGCCTCTTGCTGCCGTTCCCGTTCATCAAGCTCATCGACATGATGCTCACCGCGTTCGGGTGGGTGTGAAACATGCCGGACATCGAAGGATCGACCATCATGAAATCGCTATTTCGTCCGCTCGTCGTGATCTTTGCCGTGCTCACGGCGCTCACGGGGCTCGCGTATCCCGCCGTGATGACGGCGTTCGGCCAGGCCGTCTTTCCGTACGAGGCCAACGGCAGCCTGATCGAAGTGAACGGCAAGCCGGTCGGCTCGGCGCTGATCGGCCAGCAGTTCGACGCGCCTCAGTACTTCTGGGGCCGTCTCTCCGCGACGACGCCGATGCCGTATAACGCGCAGGGCTCGTCGGGCTCGAACTTCGGACCGACCAACCCCGCGCTCGCCGACGAGATCAAAGGACGCCTCGACGCGCTCAAGGCCGCGGGCACGGATATGTCGAAGCCGGTGCCGGTGGATCTCGTGACGTCGTCGGCAAGCGGGCTCGACCCCGAGATCTCGCCCGCCGCCGCGGCGTACCAGGTGGAGCGCGTGGCGAAGGCGCGCCACCTGAGCGCGAACGACGTGCAGGCGCTCGTGGACCGCTACACGTCGGGCCGCCAGTTCGGTCTCTTCGGCGAGCCGCGCGTGAACGTGCTGAAGCTCAATCTCGCGCTCGACGCTGCACAGCACGGCTGAAGCGACGTTGAGCTAGACGGAGGCAGACGGCGGCGCGCGACACGGCGCCGCCGCGTTGCCATTTTCACGGCGCGGTGCGACGATGGCCGCGGCAATGCGCCTGCGCAATACGGCCAAAGAAACCTGGCGCACGTACCCGCTTAACGGCGGGCCATCCCTCGACTCCCCTGGCGTATGAACCGACCCGATCCCGACGAACTGCTCGACCGCCTGCAGCGCGATGAAGAAAAGCGCCAGCGCGGCAAGCTGAAGGTGTTCTTCGGCGCGTCGGCGGGCGTCGGCAAGACCTACGCCATGCTGCAGGCTGCGCGGCGCCGCAAGGAAGAGGGCGCGGACGTCGTTGTCGGCATCGTGGAAACGCACGGGCGCCGCGAAACCGCGGCGTTGATGGAAGGGCTCGACGTGCTGCCGCTCCAGCAGATCGAGTACCGCGGCCGCATGCTCGGCGAGTTCGATCTGGACGCCGCGCTCGCGCGCAAGCCGCAGCTTGTGCTGGTGGACGAACTCGCGCATTCGAACGTGCCCGGCGCGCGCCATCTGAAGCGCTGGCAGGACGTCTACGAACTGCTCGACGCGGGCATCGACGTCTATACGACGGTGAACGTGCAGCACCTGGAAAGCCTCAACGACGTGGTGGGGCAGATCACGGGCATCCGCGTCTGGGAAACCGTGCCCGACCGCGTGTTCGACCGCGCCGACGAAGTCACGCTCGTCGACCTGCCCGCCGAGGAACTGCTCGACCGCATGCGCGACGGCAAGGTGTACATGGCGGCGCAGGCCGAGCGTGCGGTGCGCAACTTCTTTCGCAAGGGCAACCTCATCGCGTTGCGCGAACTCGCGCTGCGTCGCACCGCCGACCGCGTGGACGCGCAGATGCGCGAGTACCGCGCCGACCGCTCCATTCAACGCATCTGGCAGGCGCGCGAGCGGTTGCTGGTGTGCGTCGGGCCGGGGCCGGAGGCGCCCACGCTCGTGCGCGGCGCGGCGCGTCTCGCGGCGAGCCTGAAGGCCGACTGGATCGCCGTCTACGTCGAAACGCCGAGGCTGCAACGTCTGCCCGACGCCCGCCGCGAACGCACGCTCGCCGCCCTCAAGCTCGCGGCGGACCTCGGCGCCGAAACGGCTACGCTCGCGGGCGACGACGCCGTGGCGACGCTGCTCGGCTACGCGCGCGTGCGCAACGTCTCGAAGCTCGTGGCGGGCGGTTCGCTGCGCTCGGGCTTCTCGCGCCGTCTGCGGCGACCGTTCGGCGAGCGCCTCGCGGAACGTTCGGGGGACCTCGATCTCACGCTGATCCGCGCCTCCACCGACGAACACGGCCGCGATCGCGAGACGCACCCCGACACGCTCGCCGGCGCCTGGCGCGACGCGCTCTCGGCGGCACGCGAGCGCCGCTCGCCGCCCCGCGCGTATGCGACTGCGTTCGCCATCTGCGTGGCCATCACGGCGGTGGCGAGCCAGTTGAGGACGCACATCGACCTCACGAACCTCGTGATGCTGTATCTGCTCGGCGTGATCTTCGCGGCCGCGAAGCTGGGCCGCGGGCCTGGCGTGATGCTGTCGTTCGCGAGCGTCGCGGCATTCGACTTCTTCTTCGTGCCGCCGCGCATGTCGTTTTCGGTGTCGGACACGCAGTACCTGCTGACCTTTCTCGGCATGCTGCTCACGTCGCTCGTGATCAGCCATCTCACGTCGAGCCTGCGCCGCGAGGCCGCGGTCGCCCAGCGTCGCGAGCAACGCACCGGCGCGATGTACGCGATGGCGCGCGAACTCGCGGCGGCGCTCACGATGGAGCAGATCGTGGCCATCGGCACCCGTCACGTGAGCGAGGTGTTTCGCGCGCGCGTGGCGCTCTTGCTGCCCGACAGCCAGGACAAGCTGCAGCAGAAAGTGGAAGAGCCGGACCCGGCCATCATGCTGGAAGGCGAGGCGCTCGACGTCGACGTGGGCCAGTGGGTGTACGACCAGCAGCAGCCGGCGGGGCGCGGCACCGACACCCTGCCCGCGGCCCGCGCGCTGTACCTGCCGCTGAAGGCGCCCATGCGCACGCGGGGCGTGCTCGCGGTGGAGACACGCGATGCGCACGAACTCGACGTGCCCGAACAGCAGCGCATGCTCGAAGCGTTCGCGGCACAGATCGCGCTTGCCGTGGAGCGCGTGCACTACGTGGAGATCGCCCGCGACGCGCTCGTGAACATGGAGTCGGAACGGCTGCGCAACTCGCTGCTCTCGGCCATCTCGCACGATCTGCGCACGCCGCTCACGACAATCGTCGGCTTCTCTTCGATGCTCGCGCAGATGCACGAGGCGGGCGCGGGCGGCGAGGCGACCGGCGCTATCCAGGCCGCCGCGCCGGGCGCCCAGAAGTCCGGCGAACTCGTGGAGGCCATTCACGACGAGGCGCTGCGCATGACCGGCATCGTCACGAATCTGCTCGACATGGCGCGCCTGCAGGCGGGCAGCCTCCACCTGAACCGCCAGTGGACGCTGCTCGAAGAGACCGTGGGCGCCGCGCTGCGCGCGTGCCGCCGCGTGTTGCAGCGGCACCCCGTGCAGACGAAGCTGCCGGCCGACTTGCCGCTGCTGCAGCTCGACGCCGTGCTGATGGAGCGGCTCTTCTCGAATCTCTTCGAGAACGCCGCGAAGTACACGCCGCTCGATACGCCGCTCGTGATCGGCGCGGAGCAGATCGAGGAAGGCGGCCGCCCGTTCGTGCGCGTGACCGTGGACGACGCGGGGCCGGGGCTGCCCGCCGGCATGGAAGCGCGCGTGTTCGAGAAGTTCACGCGCGGCGAGAAGGAGTCGGCGAAACCGGGCATCGGACTTGGGCTCGCGATCTGCCGCGCGATCGTGGAGGCGCACGGCGGCGCGATCGGCGCGTTCAACCGCATGGCGCCGGACGGCCGCGTGGAAGGCGCGCGCTTCTGGTTCACGCTGCCGGTGGAGACCCCGCCCGCGACGGTGGAGGCTGTGGAGGCGGAAGAGGCGGAAGAGGCGGAAGAGGCGGAAGAGGCGGAAGAGGCGGAAGAGGCGGAAGAGGCGGCTCAGGAAGCGCCTGCACGAGCGGCACAGAAAGCGGCCAGCTCCGGCGCGCATGACGCCGCAGGCGAAGGGGCGGGCGACGTGGCTGGCGACATGCCTGGCGAAAGGGCTGCAACCAGCCCTGACGAGGCCACGGACCCACGCCGATCCACCGCCGCGCCCACCGGATCGTCCGCGGTCTCGCCAGCCTCGCCATCCGGCCCCGTGCCGGGCGATACTACGGCCTCCAGCACCGGCGCCGGGGCTGCATCGTCCGCTGCTGGGCGCCCGCCCGGCCCGGACCGGCCGGACCCGCTTTCAGGGCCCATGCCCTCTCCCGACACCCACTCATGAACGAGCCGCGCATCACCGTCGTCCTGATCGAAGACGAAAAGCAGATTCGCCGTTTCGTGCGCGCGACCCTGGAAGCCGAGGGCATCGCCGTGCACGACGCCGACACGGGCCGCCAGGGCCTCGTGGAGGCGGCGACGCGCAAGCCCGATCTCGTGATCGTCGACCTCGGGCTGCCCGACACCGACGGGCTCGACGTGATCCGCGAACTGCGCGGCTGGAGCGACCTGCCCGTGATCGTGCTGTCGGCGCGCAGCCAGGAGAGCGAGAAGGTGGCCGCACTCGATGCCGGCGCCGACGACTACCTCACCAAGCCGTTCGGCGTCTCCGAACTGCTCGCTCGGATTCGCGCCCATCTGCGCCGCCGCAACCAGGGCGGCTCGAACGAGGCGCCGCAGGTCCACTTCGGCGGCGTGACCGTGGACCTCGCGCTGCGTCTGGTCTCGCGCGACGGGGCGCCCGTGCATCTCACGCCCATCGAATACCGGTTGCTCGCCACGCTCGTGCGCCATGCCGGCCGCGTGCTGACCCACCGGCAGCTGCTGCGCGACGTCTGGGGGCCGTCGCACGTGGAGAGCAGCCACTACCTGCGCATCTACATGGCCCATCTGCGCCAGAAGCTGGAGCGCGATCCCGCACAGCCCGAGCACATCGTCACCGAGACGGGCGTCGGGTATCGGCTCATCGGCACGAGCTGAATCCGCGGGGCACCCCGAGCCTGCGGCGCGGGCGCCAGCCGGCTGGGGCGAAAGGACGCAGCGAGGCGAAGGAACCGCACCGCTTCACGGCGGAATGCGAATCTCCGTGGCTATAATGCAGTGATCCGGTCTTGAAATTGGCTCGCGCCCCATGCGGCGCGCGTTCGGCTGCTTGATACACGCTTGATACGCGCTCGCCGCGGGGGGCATGTCCGCTCGATACGCGATGGACACGCGACGCCTCGGTTCGCTCCGTTCGAGGACGCGCTCGCGAACAGCCGAATAGCCGATGCCGCACAGTCGCGCCGGCCGCGCGCAAGGAGGGGGCAATGCTCGAACCACTATCGCTGGCAGCAGGCCTTGCCTGGGGCAGCGGCTTGCGGCTCTATCTCACGGTGCTGATCGCGGGCGCGCTGCAGCGTCTCGGCTTCATCCATCTGCCCGACACGCTCGCGGTCCTCGCCTCGCCGTGGGTGCTCACCGCGGCCGCCGTGCTGACCATCGCCGAATTTCTCGCCGACAAGATTCCCGCCTTCGATTCGCTCTGGGACGCCGTGCACACGTTCATCCGCATTCCGGCGGGGGCCGTGCTGGCAGCGGGCGCGCTCGGTCATGCCGACCCCGCCCTGCTCACGGTGGCGGCGCTCGCGGGCGGCACGCTCGCCGGCACGGCCCATCTCGCCAAGGCCGGCACGCGCGCCCTCATCAATC
This sequence comes from Paraburkholderia kururiensis, assembly GCF_034424375.1. Classification (NCBI taxonomy): domain Bacteria; kingdom Pseudomonadati; phylum Pseudomonadota; class Betaproteobacteria; order Burkholderiales; family Burkholderiaceae; genus Paraburkholderia; species Paraburkholderia kururiensis. The sequence continues at coordinate 5,380,171 of NZ_CP139965.1, forward strand.
TTTCGCCTGAACCGGTGTCGAACGTCGTGACCTCTACGGCCGAAGACGGCCTGACGTTCACGGGCGTGCTGCTCGCGCTCTTCGTACCGGTGCTGTTTCTCGTGCTGCTGGCCGGCTTTCTCGCCGTGGCGCTGTGGGCGCTGCCGCGGCTGTGGCGCGGCGTGCAGGGCGGTTTCAGAGGCATGGCGACGCATATGGTGTCGCGTTTCGGTACGTTGAGGAGCCGACACGATTGAACGAAGCACGGAAGGTCGAGAAAAGCGTGCCGAAGGACGGGGCCGCGCGCCGCTACGGATGGTCCGACGTAGTTCGTCAGGCAGCGCGCATGACGGCCCGCGACTGGCGCGCGGGCGAACTCACCATGCTGGTGCTCGCGCTGGTGCTGGCGGTGACGGCGCTGTCGAGCGTTGGCTTTCTCGCCGACCGCCTGCAGCAGGGGCTGGAACGCGACGCACGGCAGATGATTGCGGCCGACTTCATCGTGCGTGCCGATCACCCTGTGCCCGCCGAATTCGCTCGCGAGGCCGAGACGCTCGGCCTGCGTACCGCGTCGACGGCGATTTTTCCGACCATGGTGAGCGCAGCGGCGGGTTCGGGTGCAGGCTCGGGTGCGGATTCAAACGCTGGCTCAGGCGCCGGACCGAACGACGCTTCGGGCGCATTCGCATCCGGCCAGCCGGCGAGCGGAGCCGGCCAGTCGCAGGCCGCCGCGCCCACCGTGGCGCGCCTCTCCGCCGTGAAGGCCGTGTCGGCGGAGTATCCGTTGCGCGGCGCGCTGCGCATCGCGCCCGGGCCCAATGCGCCCGATCACGTCGCGCGCGGCATCCCTGCGCCCGGCACTGTCTGGGTGGACGAACAACTGCTCGACACGCTCAAGCTGCGCGTGGGCGACACGGTGCTGGTGGGCGGGCGCACCTTCAAGGTGGCCGCGATGATCACGCGCGAGCTGGATCGCGGCTTCTCGTTCGTCAACTTCTCGCCGCGTCTGATGATGCGGGCCGACGAGCTTTATTCCACGGGCCTGATCGGCTACGGCAGCCGGGTCACCTGGCGCTTGCTCGTGGCGGGTCCCGACGCCGCCGTGGCGCGTTTCGCCGAGTGGGCCCATGCGCGCGTGGACGGCGGCAAGATGCGCGGCGTCGCACTCGAATCGTTGCAGGACGGCCAGCCGCAGGTGCGGCAGACGCTCGATCGCGCGGGCCACTTCCTCACGCTCGTCGCGCTGCTCACGGCCTTGCTCGCGGCGGTCGCCATCGCCATGACCGCGCACCGCTACACGCGCCGTCATCTTGATAGCTGCGCGCAGATGCGCTGCCTCGGCGTGAGTCAGCGGACGTTGCGCGTGCTGTTCACGCTCGAATTTCTCGCGGTGGGCCTGGTGAGCGGCGTGGCCGGCCTCGCGCTCGGTTTCGGCGGGCATCTCGCGCTGCTTGCGTGGCTCGGCAGTCTGATCGACGTCGCGCTGCCTTATCCGAGGGTGTGGCCCGCGCTCGAAGGGCTGGCCGCCGGGCTCGTGCTGCTGCTCGGCTTCGCGCTGCCGCCGCTGTTGCCGCTCACGCGCGTGCCGCCGGTACGGGTGCTGCGGCGCGAATGGGGCGAGGCGGGGCGCACGGCGTGGGCCGCTTACGCACTCGGCATCGCGCTGTTTGCCGGCCTGCTCGTGCTCGCCGCGGGCGAACTCAAGCTGGGCGGCATCGTGGCGGGCGGCTTCGCGGGCGGGCTGCTGCTGTTTTCGGTCGTCGCGCGGATCGCGCTCGGGGCCGCGGCCCATGTGGCGCGCAGCGAACGCGTGAACGCGAGCGTCGGCTGGCGTTATGCGCTCGCTTCGCTTGAGCGGCGCGCGGGCGCGAGTGCGCTGCAGATCACCGCGCTCGGCATCGGGTTGATGTGCCTGCTGCTCATCGCGATGACGCGCAACGACCTGATCGAGGGCTGGCGCAAGTCGACGCCGCCCGATGCGCCCAACGAATTCATCATCGATATCCAGCCCGACCAGCGCGCGGGCGTGCTCGATTACCTCAAGTCGCACGGCTTCGCCGACGTCACGCTCGAACCGATGGTGCGTGCGCGGCTCGTCGCCATCAACGGCAAGCCGGTCAATCCGGACACCTACAAGAACGAAGACGCGCGGCGCCTCGTGGACCGCGAGTTCAACCTCTCGTACACGACGAAGCTGCCCGACGACAATCGCATCGAGGCGGGCAAGTGGTACGGCGACTCGAAGGCGCCGCAGCTTTCCATGGAGCAGGGGCTTGCCAGAATCCTCAACGTGAAGCCCGGCGACACGCTCCGCTTCGACGTGACGGGCATGACCGTCGATGCGCCCATCACGAGCACGCGCAAGCTCGACTGGGGATCGTTCAAGGTGAACTTCTTCGTGCTGATGCCGCCCGCGCTGCTCCAGGATTTTCCGTCGATGTTCATCACGAGTTTTCACGTGCCGCGCGAGCAGCGCGGCGTGATCGATGGGCTCGTTGCCGCGTATCCGAACGTCACCGCCATCGACACCGCGCCCATTCTCTCGCAGGTGCAGCGGGTGATCGGCCAGGTGATCGGCGCCGTGCAGTTCCTGTTCGCGTTCACGCTGGCGGCGGGGCTGCTCGTGCTGTACGCGGCGCTCGCCGGGACGCGCGACGAACGTGTGCGAGAATCCGCGCTGCTGCGCGCGCTGGGCGCGTCGCATCGCCAGGTGCTCACGGTGCAGTTCGCGGAATTCGCCGTGGTGGGCGCGCTCGCGGGACTCATGGGCGCGGCGGGCGCGCAGGCCGTGGGCATGGTGCTCGCCACGCGCGTGTTCGACTTCTATCTCGCCTTCGACCCATGGCTGCTGCCGGCCGGCGTGGTGGCCGGCGTGGCGTGCGCGGCGGTGGGCGGCTGGCTCAGCCTGCGCAACGTGCTGGCGCGGCCGGCGCTGCAATCGCTGCGGGACGCGTGAGACGCGATGCATCAGGGGCGTGATGCGGTCTTATCGCCGAGGCTTCATTGAAGCCGCGTCAATGAAGCCGTGCTTTCCCGCCCGCATTTTTTTCCGACTTCCTTTCTTGACCGTATGACCGATCCGAACGACGAAGCGCCGACCCAACCCACGGCCTTCGAACTCGTGGGCGGCGAGACGCGCGTGCGCGAACTCGTCGACCGCTTCTACGACCTGATGGACCTCGAGCCCGACTTCGCGGGCCTGCGTGCGTTGCATCCGCCGACGCTGGAGGGCTCTCGCGACAAGCTCTTCTGGTTCCTGTGCGGCTGGCTGGGCGGCCCGGACCATTACATCAGCCGCTTCGGGCATCCGCGGCTGCGCGCGCGGCATCTGCCGTACGCCATCGCATCGGACGAGCGCGACCAGTGGCTGCGTTGCATGGCCTGGGCGATGGAGGACATCGGTTTGCCCGAACCGTTGCGCGAGCGTCTGCTGCATTCGTTTTTCGAGACCGCCGACTGGATGCGTAATCGTCCGGGGTGACGGCGTGACCCGAGGTTCGGGCCGGGGGCGCACGGCTTTCCCCGCAGCCGGCTGGCCTGTCCGTCGGACCAGTACAGTCCGGTGACAGTGGACCGCGAGGCGGCCTGTCTCGCGTGTGCAGGGCGCGGCAATAATGGCCGCTCGGCGTATCGCCGGCGCGGCGCGACACGCACCGGCCGCATCCAGCCAGCCCCGAACAACCTACAGGAGAGACCATGGCCACGAAGGCGCTCTTTCGCGACGACGCTTATCTGACCCAATGCGACGCGCTGATCACCGCGGTCGACGAGCAGGGCATTCATCTCGACCAGACGGTGTTCTATCCGCTGGGCGGCGGCCAGGCGGGCGACACGGGCGCGCTTGTGCTCGAAGACGGCACGCGCATCGCGATTGCGGACACGCGCAAGGCGAAATTCGAAGGCGCCACGCCGGACGACGCTGTCCACGTTCCCGCGCCCGACCAGGAGGCGCTGCTCGCGCGCCTGCGCGCCGGCGAACGCGTGCGGGCGGAGATCGACTGGGCGCGCCGTTACCGCCACATGCGCCTGCACACGGCGAGCCATCTGATGTGCGCGGTGCTGCCGTATCCCGTGGACGGTTGCAGCATCACGGCGGACTACGCGCGGCTCGACTTCGCGACCGTGGAGCCGATCGAACGCGACACGGTGGAGGCGCGGCTGGGCGAACTGGTGGAAGGCTCGCATGCGGTTGCCACGGTCTGGATCACCGACGACGAAATGCAGCAGCGTCCCGAACTCGTGCGCACGATGAGCGTGAAGCCGCCCATGGGGCTTGGCCGCGTGCGGCTGTTGCGCATCGAAGACGTGGACCTTCAGCCCTGCGGCGGCACCCACGTGCGCAACACGAGCGAAATCGGCGCGCTGCGCGTGGCGAAGCTCGAAAAGAAGAGCGCGCGCACGCGGCGGCTCGTGCTGGAGTTCGCATGAGCGTGTGGGACGTGGCGGGAGCGATCGGAGCAGCGACGTGAGCAGCGACTGGAACCGCGATTACGCCGCGCTCGATTCCCGCGCGAAAGCCGTGCTCGACTTCTGGTTCGGCGAGCCGGATTCGCCCGGCTACGGCACGAGGAGAAAGATCTGGTTCGCTCGCGATGACGCCTTCGACGCCGACCTCCGCGATCGCTTTGGTGAACTGATCATGTTGGGCCGCGAAGGCGCACTCGATGCGTGGACCGCCACGACGCCCGGCGCGCTCGCACTCGTGATCGTGCTCGACCAGTTTTCGCGCAACTGCCATCGCGGCACGCCGCACGCGTTCGCGGGCGACCTCAAAGCGCTCGCCGTCGCAAAACAGATCGTGGCGAGCGGCGCAGACCGTCTGCTGCCCAGCGTCCATCACCGCGCGTTTGCGTATCTGCCGTTCGAGCACGACGAGTCTGCCGGGAGTCAGCGCGAATCGCTGCGGCTCTTTCGCGCGCTCGCCGACGAACCGGACGGCGAGGACTACTACCGCTACGCGGTGCTACACGCGCGGGTGATCGAGCGCTTCGGCCGCTACCCGCATCGCAATGCGGTGCTCAACCGGCTCACCACGCAGGAGGAAGAGGCGTTCCTGCGGGAGCCCGGCTCTTCGTTCTAGACGTTCACGCGTTGGAGACCGGTGGCCCGCGTCGTGGTGCCTGCGAGCCGGCGCGGGTTCACACCCGCTTTCAGACGCACCTGCAGGCCCGACTCCATGTACGGCTCACGCGAAATTCAATCGAGCGGCGGCATCGTGTCGGGCGTGCGCACGAACACGCGCAGCAACTCGTCCGTGTCGCCGGGGCGTGCGCCCGACCAGAACAGCTGCCAGTCGTCGCCGGGCGAGCGTGCGGCGTTGCGGCGGCTCTCCACGATGAGCCAGGTGCACTCGGTGGTCGCCGGGTCGGCGGGCACGTGCTCGATGCCCGCGAAGTAATAGAGCATGGGCGCTTCGGATTCACCGAGTCCGCTGCTCGCCATGCAGTCGCCCTCGTTCCACTCCACGGCGAGATGCGCCGAGAGGTCTTCGAACACTGAGCGGTAGCTCTTCGCTTCGTCGAGCCACGGCAGCAGCAGCGTGCTCACGAGTCCCCACGCCGCGGTCGCGCCAAGGCACCAGCTGAGCGCGCCGCGCCAGCGGCCGCTGTGCTTGAGCGCGGGCAGCAGCCACAGCCAGCCTGCGGTCAGCGCGATGGCCGCAACGACGAGCGCCGGCCGCACCGGCATCGTCCAGTCGAGCGGTAGCCAGCGGCCGAGTCGCGCGAGGGTAGCGTGCGTGCCGACGGGGCCCGTCATCGTCGACCAGATGATCCACGCGAGCAGCACGAGGGCGCCGAACAACACGCGGCCCGCCATGTCCCAGGCCACGGCGAGACGCTGCGGCAGTCGGCGGATGCCGTCGGCCGCGAGCACCGCGAGCGCCGGCATGAACGGCAGGATGTAGAGCACGCGCACGGTGGCCGACGTCTGCAGCACGGCCAGGCCGATGCCGGCGAAGAGCGCGGGCAGCGCGACCTGGGGCTCGCGCCAACGCCGCCACGTGCCTGTCGCCAGCGCGACGAAGGCGAGCGGGCCGGCCGGGAAGCCCGCCGTGAGCACGGCGCGCAGGGCGAACAGATGTCCGTCGTTTTCCGAGCCGAGTTCGGGCACCGAAAAGCCGAGGAAGCGGCCGACGTTGTTGTCCCAGAACCAGACCTTGAAGAGCGCCTCGGAGCGCAGATAGAAACAGACCGGCCAGATCAGCGCGAACGGCGCGCACACCAGCGCGGCCACGGCGAGCGAGCGCATGAACGCGCGGCTGCGGCAGGCCGGATAGAGCACGAGTACGCCGCAGACTGTGGCGCCGAACACGAGCGGCAGGAACAGTCCCTTGGTCATCAGCGTGATACCGACGCCTGCGCCGAGCAGCGCGGCGGGCACGCGTGTGTTCGTTTGCGCGTTGGTCGAGTTGCGCGGCGGCGCTGTGCCCGTGTCGCCGTGTGCCGGTACGTGGCTCGCCAGATGCGCGGTCACCAGCTCGTAGAGCCCGCAGAGACCCATCGCGGCGCCGGCCATCAACGCGACGTCGGTCATCATGTCGTGAACGTGCTTGATGACGACGAAGCTGCCCGCAAAGAGCGCGAGCGTGCCGATCACGCGCAGATCGAGCCAGCGCGCGGCGCCGGTCGCGCGCTTCGCGAGGCGTGCCGTGAAATAGAGGGCGAGTGCGGCGAACAGCGCGCTGGCGAGCCGCGCGGCGTCGTGCAGCGGCAAGTATCGGCCGAGGCCCCACGCGAGTCCGGCCGCGACCCAGTCGTAAAGCGGCGGCTTTTCGACGAAAGGCTGGCCCGCGTTGGTCGGCACGACGAGGTCGCCCGTCTCCAGCATGTGCTGGATGATGCCGAACGTGTACGTCTCATCCTGCTTCCACGGGTCGTGGCCCAGCGTGCCGGGCAACAGCCACGCGCAGACGAGCGCGATGGCCACGAGCCAGATCAGCCGACGCGACCATGCGAGCGCTCGCGTACCGGAAGCGGGCGCGAGGGGCGGGCCGAGCGGATCGGCGGGAACAGGCGCGACGGCTTCGCCTTGCGAAAGGTGCGCAGTCGATTGAACGAGGGGTGCCGTGCCTTCGGCGGAGTGCGCGGCGGAAGACGCTGCGCCGGCCGTGACGGCAAGACCGGTTGTGGCGAGTCCCGATGCCGGCGAGCCGGCATCCGGTGTCCCCGTTGCCGGCCCTCCCACAAGCGCGGCGGCGGGGTGATTCGGTTGACGCATCTAAAGATCTCACTCGTGCGCCTCGCTGCTTTGGCGAGGCGCTGTGTGCATAGGGTCTTGTCCGCCGGTGGTGTGCGTGTGGCGCGCAGGTCCGTGCCGCATAGCGGATAAGCTGTCCCGCGATTCTATAGATGGATTATTACAGCGGGTTACGAAAAGAGAGGGGCAGTTGTAATCGAGCGGCGGCGGGAAGGCCGATCAGGCGGGATGCGATGGGCGCGGGCGGCGACCCGCGCCAGATCGCGCGCCTGGGCGAGGCGCGGCATGAAAGCCTGAGGAGCGGCGCGGTCGTGCGTCAGCGCCCGGCGCTGACGTCGAGCAGAGCGCCCGTCACGTAGGAAGCGGCGTCGCTGAGCAGCCAGACGATGGCCTCGGCCACTTCCTCGGCGGTGCCCGGCCGGCCCAGCGGCGTCTGCGCGCCGAGCACGGCGGCGCGGTCGGGGCGGCCGCCGCTCGCGTGAATGTCGGTATCGATCAGGCCGGGCCGCACGGCGTTGACGCGCACGCCCTGCGGGCCGAGTTCCTTTGCAAGGCCGATGGTCATGGTGTCGACGGCGCCTTTCGATCCCGCGTAATCGACGTATTCGTTCGGCGAGCCGAGGCGCGCCGCAGCCGACGACACGTTGACGATGGCGCCGCCGTCGCCGCCGCGGTCCTTCGACATGCGGCGCGCTGCTTCGCGCGCGCAGAGGTAGGCGCCGTAGACGTTGACGTCGAACATGCGCCGCAGGCGCTCCGCGCTCATGTCGGCGAGCGGCAGCGACGGCGCGACGATGCCCGCGTTGTTGACGAGCGCATCGATGCGGCCGAACGCTTTTTCAAGCGTATCGAACATGGCGTCGACGTCGGCTTCGTTCGCCACGTCGCCGTGTATCACGCGGGCGTGGCCCCCGGCGCGGCCGACTTCGGCGGCCACTTCCTGGGCCGCGGCCTCGTTGTGGGCGTAATTGACGCCGACGGTCCAGCCTCCCGCGCCGAGCAGCCTTGCCGTGGCGCGGCCGATGCCGCGGCTGGCTCCCGTGATCAGAACGACTTTCGACATGGCGGCCTCCAGGGGTTCGAGGTTCGCGACTTCATTTCACCCGGTGGGTTAGCGCGCAGAAGCGTTCGGACGGCTTCGAACGGCGCCAGGCAGCTTCAAACGGATTCAAACTGCTTCGCGCGCCGTCGTCCATTTGTCGGCGACGGGCGGCTGGTAGCGCTGCAGTTTTGCGATGAGCGCGCGCGGATCGGCCTCCACCTGCAGGATGTCGAGCCAGTTCTGCCGCATGAAGCCTTCCTGCACGGTGTGACGGAGCAACGCTATCAGCGGGTCGTAGAACCCCTGAATGTTGAGAAGCGCCACCGGCTTCTGGTGATAGCCGAGTTGCGCCCACGTGAACACCTCGAAGAGTTCCTCGAGCGTGCCGGCGCCGCCGGGCAGCGCAACGAAGGCGTCGGCGAAGTCGGCCATCATCTTCTTGCGCTGGTGCATGTCGGGCACGACGTGCAGTTCGGAAAGGCCCGTGTGGCCCACTTCCTTGTTGATGAGCAGCTCCGGAATCACGCCGATGGCGCGTCCGCCCCGGGCCAGCACTTCGTCGGCGATGGCGCCCATCAGGCCGACCTTGCCGCCGCCGTAGACGAGCGCCAGATCCGCTTCCACGAGCGCGCGGCCGAACGCCTGCGCGGCTTCCCGATAATCGCTCCTCACGCCGAATGAGGAGCCGCAATAGACACAAACCGACTTCATTGCCGAACGTTCCTGTTTTCGTTGCCGTCGAGCAGGCGGCCCGCAGCAGCGGCCGTGCCCAGGGGGGTCATGCGCCGCCGGCCGCGTTTTCGCGTGGCGGCAGATAGTCGTAGAACTCGCGCCGCGGCAGACGTCCCGAAACGAGGTCGTCGAAAATCTGGCGCGAGCGGCCGCGCAGGTACGGCGCCATCAGCGACACGATCTGCACGCTCACCTGGTGCAGCTCGGCGCGGATCGCTTCCTGATCGTTGTACTTGCGCGGGTTCATCACGAACTGGTACGAGAGCCAGTAGGTGCCGATGAGCCCGATGTTGGTTGCGATGACGTTGATCTCGTCGGGCGTGGCGACCATCTCGCCGTCCGAGACCAGTTGCTCGCAGAACTGGCCCGCGAAGCGCACCTTGTGGCTGATGATCTGCTTGAAGTGCATCTCCAGCGTGCGGTTGCGCGCGAGCAGGTCGTTGAGGTCGCGGTACAGAAAGCGGTAGCGCCAGGTGAAGTCCACCATGTACTGCAGGTACGACCACATTTCGTCGATGGTGACCCGATGGTCGTCGGGAAAGCGCAGCCGCTTTTCGATCTCCTGCTCGAACTGGCTGAAGATGCTGTTGATGATGTCGTCTTTGTTGCGGAAGTGGTAGTACAGGTTGCCTGGACTGATCTCCATTTCCTCGGCGATCGTCGTCGTGGTGACGTTCGGTTCACCGATCTCGTTGAAGAGTTTCAGAGAGAGCTCGAGAATCCGCTCACGGGTGCGGCGGGGAGGTTTGGCTTCCATGTCGTCCGGCCCTGGTTTTTGCCGGGCAGGCGCGCGGCGGCGTGCCGTTCGCGCGGGGTTCGCCCGGACACGGTTGGTCTTTTTTAAGACTATCGTTCGATTATAAACCGACCATTTCCCGCCGAAGCTCAGGGTTCCCACGCAGTGGGGCAGATGTCTAGTGCAGCGCCGCGAGCCAGCGTGAGAGCAGCGGGCCGACCAGTGGCGCGAGCAGCAGCACCCATGTCATTACGCAGACGAATAGCGCCACCATCACGGCGGCGCTGCCCAGATCCTTGGCGCGCCGCGACAGCTCGTGACGCTCCAGAGAAATGCGATCGATGGCTGCTTCCAGGCTCGAATTGAGCAGCTCGACGATCAGCACCAGCAGCACGGAGCCGAGCAGCAGCACGCGCGCGACCGGCTCGACGGGCACCAGCAGCCCGATGGGCAGCAGAATCGCGGCGAGCGTGAGTTCCTGGCGAAACGCGCTTTCCACGCGGATGGCCACGCGAAAGCCGGCCAGCGAGTTCTTGAGCGCGTGCCAGGCGCGCGTCACGCCGCGGTTGCCCTTGTACGGGTTGAACGGCAGCGGGGCGAGCGGATCGTCGGGGCCGAGCGGCTCGTGCATCTCGGCGTGGTCCGCGTGGTGAGCCTCTACGCGGTGGGTGGAGCGAACGGGGGAGGGGCGCATGGTCTGCCGCGAGGGCGCGTGCTCGTGGTCGGGTTGCCCAGCATGATACGCGCCGGACTCGCCGCCATTCGTCTCGCCGCGCGGCACGGCCGGGTCGCGCCGCACGGCGGGGCCGGCCGGAGCGCCGGCCGCCGCATCGGCAGCGTCCGGTGCCCCGCTTTCCCGCTCCTCGCTTGCGGAAGAAGGCGTGGGAGAAAGCACAGGAGAAAGTCGTCGCATGGTAGAGGAGAGGGCGGCAGGAGCGGAACCGCGGCTTACGCGGTGGCGCTTTGCTCCTCGACGGTCGCGCGCGGCAGCGGTTTCAGGTGTGCCGCGAACTGTGCCGACGCGGCGCTCCAGGAGAACCGCTCGGCCCAGGCGCGCGCCACGTTGCGATCGATCTTTAGCGCTTCGAGGCAGGCTTCGCGCAGGTCTTCGTTCATGGCGCCCGCGCCGCCGTCGCCCAGCACGTCGATCGGGCCCGTCACCGGGTAGGCCGCGACCGGTGTGCCGCACGCGAGCGCTTCGAGTAGCACGAGGCCGAAGGTGTCGGTGCGGCTCGGGAACACGAACACGTCGGCGGCCGCGTAGACCTTTGCGAGTTCAGCCTGGCTCAGCACGCCGAGGTAGTTCGCCTGCGGGTAGCGCGACTTCAGTTCGCCGAGCGCCGGACCCTCGCCCGCCACCCACTTCGAGCCCGGCAGATCAAGCTTGAGAAACGCTTCCACGTTTTTTTCGACGGCGACGCGTCCCACGTAGAGGAAGATCGGCCGCGCCGTGTTGAGCACCTTCGACTCCATCTGATGAAAGATGTCGAGGTCGACGCCGCGCGTCCACAGCACCACGTTCGTGAAGCCGAATTTTTCGAGGTCGGCCTTGACGACCGGCGTGGGCGCCATCACGGCAAGCGACGGCTTGTGGAACCAGTGCAGGAACCGGTAGGTGGCCGCGAGCGGAATGCCGAAGCGGGCCTGCACGTACTCGGGAAAGCGCGTGTGGTACGCGGTCGTGAACGGCAGCCGATGCGTGATCGCGTAGCGGCGCGCTGCGAGGCCGAGCGGACCTTCGGTCGCGATGTGCAGCGCGTCGGGTGCGAAGTCGTCGATGCGACGGTGCAGCTTGCGCTTCGGGAACAGCGACAGGCGGATTTCCGGGTAGGTCGGGCACGGCACCGTGCGGAACTCCAGCGGCGTGACGATCTCCACGCGGTGGCCGAGCGCGGTGAGCTCGCGCGTCGTGTTCTTCAGCGTGCGCACGACGCCGTTGACCTGCGGCTCCCATGCGTCCGTCACGATCATTATCTTCATCGTTATCTGGCCCTCTCGAGTGTCTTGCGCGTGCTGCGCCGGTGGTGGCTGCTGCGGATGCCCGTGGGGCGTGTGCGTCATGCCGCGGCCCTGGCCTTGCCGGCTTTCGCCGGTACGCCTTGCGGGCTGCGCATGACGGTCCAGTAGATGACCTTCAGTTCGCCCTCGAAGGTCTCGACGAGCGCAGAAAGGCTCTCTACCCAGTCGCCGTCGTTGCAATAGAGCACGCCGTCGATGTCGCGGATCTCGGCCTTGTGGATGTGGCCGCACACCACGCCGTCGCAGCCGCGGCGGCGGGCTTCCTCGGTCATCACGCGCTCGAACGACGAGATGAAGTTCACGGCGTTCTTCACCTGGTGTTTCAGGTACTGCGAGAGCGACCAGTACTGGAAGCCGAGCCGGCTGCGGATGCGGTTGAACCAGCGGTTGAGCACGAGGATCAGCGTGTAGAGCGTGTCGCCCAGGTAGGCGAGCCACTTCGCGTGCTGGATCACGCCGTCGAAGAGGTCGCCGTGCACGATCCACAGGCGCTGGCCCGCGATCGTCGTGTGGAATGCTTCGCCACGCACGTGGATGTCGCCGAACGCGAGATCGCAGAACTGCCGCGCGCCCTCGTCGTGATTGCCGGGGATGTAGACCACGTGCGTGCCCTTGCGCGCCTTGCGCAGGATCTTCTGCACCACGTCGTTGTGCGCCTGCGGCCAGTACCAGCCCTTCTTCAACTGCCAGCCGTCAATGATGTCGCCCACGAGGTAGAGGTATTCCGACTCGTTGTGGCGCAGGAAGTCGAGCAGGTAGGGCGCCTGACAGCCGTTCGAGCCTAGATGGATGTCGGAGAGCCAGATGGTGCGGTAACGGTGCGACGCGGGATGGTCGTCGTCGTGATGCGGGGCATCCGGTGCGCCTTGTTGCGTGAGCGGGTGTGCAAGCGGCGGCTGGGGCGGCAAGGGCAGGGAGCCTGCCGGCGCGCCTGGCGTGAAGGCGACGGGTTCGCCACCCTGGCCGGTCTGACGGAAAAAGGAACTCACGGACGTCTTCGTGGCCATGGCTCGCGCGGCGTGTTTCGGTATGCGAATTCGGCCACGCGCGCGTGACCGAGCCGTGACAGTCACGAGAATTTCTTATTACGCCTCGGGGCGGGCATGTTTGCGCGGCAGGGCGAGCGAGGTGGTCATGCGTGTGTCGTCGTCGAACGGATCGAGCCGCTCGTGGCACAACGACGACAAGGCGCTCAGCGTGCGACGGTGACGATGCGCGTGCCGGCCAGACGATCGTGCAGGAACTGGCGGCTCGCGCCGATGCGGCCCGTTGCGGCCCACAGCACGAACCAGAGTGCGGCGATCAGGAGGGTGTGCGGCAACGTGAGGCCGACCGCGGGATGCAGCGCAAGCGGCGGCAGGAACCACAGCAGCGCAAGCAGATAACGCGCGACGGCGCGCGGCACGGAGACCGGCGCGTTTCCGGGGCCCACGACGCGCAGGCGCCACGTTTTCATCGGTAGCGTCTGGCCGCCGTGCGTCCAGAACCAGACGAAGTAGATGCCGACGACGAGCCCGATCCACGCGGCGAGCAGGTTGTGATGCGTAAGGCCGTTGCGTTGCTGCGTGAGCGTGCTGAACAGATAGCCGGCGAAGAAGACCACGCCGAAGAGGATCATCGCCTCGTAGAGGAGCGCCGCGAGGCGGCGGCGCACGGTGGGGGGCAGCGCGCCGGCGGCGACGTCCTGCGGCGAAAGCGGTTCGGTAGTGGTGCCCGGGGAACCGGCGGCGTTGGATGGGAGCGGGCCAGGCACGATGGCGGGTCGATCAGGTCGGAGCGTGACGCACGCTCAGGAACCGTTGAACACCGACGGCGCTTCGGAGGGCGAGACGGGCACCGGCGTCGGCGGCAGGCTGCTGCTCGACGGCAGCGGCATGGCCGGCGCGGCGGGCAATGCGCTCGCCGCCTGCGAGGTCGCGGCGGCCGGTATGGCGCCGGGCTGCACGGCACTCGCGCCCGCGGCATGCTCGCGGGCATTCAGCAACCGGTTGATGCCGCGGATTTCGCTCTTGCCGCTCGGCGGGGCGCTCACGACGGTCGGCCGCCGCTTGCGTTCGGTCGCGGCGAGCCGTTCCTTCTGTTCCTCCGAGAGGGCCTGATACGCCTTCCAGGCGTTCTGTCGCGCCTGGGGCGGCAACTCCTTCGATACCTGGTAGTTTTCGCGCGCGACGCGCCGCTGCTCAGGCGTCATGCGGACCCACTCGGTCATGCGCTCCTGAAGCCTCTTTTGTGCCTCCGGCGACATCTTCGCGTAACGGGAGGCAATCTTGAGCCATTTGCGCTTGCGCTCTTCGCTGAAGCGATCCCATTCGCCGGCGAATGGCGCGAGCGCGGTGTGCTGCGCCTCGGAAAGGCGCGCCCACGAGAGGGGGCTGGTGCTGGCGTTGAGCGGCGGAAAGTCGACTGTAAGCGACGGCTCGCCCGCCGCGCCGGCCTTGACCGGCGTGCTGGCAGCCGGCGCGGTGGCTGCGCCCGGATGGAACCGTGGGTAAGTTGCGGCGAACGACACGAGCGCCGCGATCACGCACCCGAAGACTACGGCGAGGCCGCGCTTGTAACTCACCCGATCGGTCCCCCGGTTAGCGTGCGCGCGAAAGATAGGCGTTGAAACCGTGGTCGAGATATGCGTTGAGCGGCAGGTCGTCGCTCAGCATGGCGGCGTCGATGTCCGCGAGTTCGGCCGTGCGCTGGTAGTCCTCCCAGTACGCAATGGCAACGAGACCGACGACGAGCGCGACGAGCGGCCACGCAAAGGCGAAGCGGCGCAGCCGCGAACGCTGGCGCGGCGCCACCGGAGCCGCCATGGCGCCGGGCATGCCGGCCGCGACGAGCACGGGCGCAACGACGCGCACCTCGGCCGGCTCGGCTTTCTTGCGGGCGAGGGCGGCGCGGCGGGCCGCGGCGAGGCGATCGACAGTAACGGGCGGGATGCTGGCGGCGTTTTCGTCGAGCGCACGGCGCAGCTGCCGCGCAAACTCGAGTTCTTTAGTTTCGAGAGCGGAGCTCATAGCGTGATTCCTTTGGCCTTGAGCGCCTGCGCCAGCGTGTGGGTGGCCCGCGAGCAGTGCGTCTTTACGCTACCCTCGGAGCAGCCCATGGCGGCGGCAGTCTCGGCGACATCCATATCTTCCCAGTAACGCATCAGAAACGCCTCCCGTTGACGTGCCGGCAGTTTCTGGATTTCCTCGTCGATCAGCTTCAGCACCTGCTCGCGTTCGAGCTGCTGTTCGCCGCTCTCCGCGCCGGCCGGGCTGCCTTCGGCCTCGAATGTTTCCAGCGGATCGAATTCCTCGTCCTCGGCGTTGCCGAGCGAGGAAAAGAGTGTCACCCACGTATTGCGAACTTTTTGCCGACGGAAAAAGTCGTGTGTCGCATTCTGGAGAATACGCTGAAACAAAAGCGGCAGTTCGGCCGGGGGACGGTCGCCGTATTTTTCGGCGAGCTTGATCATCGCGTCCTGCACGATGTCGAGTGCCGCGTCGTCGTCCCGCACGGCGTAGACCGTCTGCTTGAACGCGCGCCTTTCGACGCCCGCCAGAAAATCGGCGAGTTCCTTGTCTGATGCCATCCGCTGAAGGTCGGCGCAGCCAGCGTGCGCGTAATCGTTCGAAAAATGTCGTAAAACCCGCGGATGCTAGCAAATTTTCGCGCCCTCCGGGGGACAGACGGGCGCATTGCGTGTCGCCGTCGCGCTTCCGGCGGCGGACTTCATGGGCTTCGCCCGGCATAAACGGCGCCAGGTGCCCGAGTAAAGGAAGGATTTACTTGACCGCGCACGCGCCAGCAGATATCGTCGCTGGTTCGCAACATAAGTGACTTGTCTCAATTGAGGCGTGGCCCACAAAGCTCGCCTGTCAACTGGACGCGCCGCTTGAACCCGAGCCACAAGCCCGGCAGAGAGCACCCGATCAATTTTTTGCCGAAAATTTGAAAGGTGAATAATGAATATGCCCAGCGCGGAATTCTCCACGTCGGATACCTCTACTCCCCCTGAAACCGGCTCTATCGGCGCCACCGTGCTCATGAAGGCACTGGCCGACGAAGACGTCGAATTCGTGTGGGGCTATCCCGGCGGCTCGGTACTCTACATCTACGACGAACTCTACAAGCAGGACAAGGTCCAGCACGTCCTCGTGCGCCACGAGCAGGCCGCGGTCCACGCCGCGGACGCCTATGCGCGCTCCACAGGCAAGGTCGGCGTGTGCCTCGTGACCTCGGGTCCGGGTGTCACCAATGCCGTGACCGGCATTGCCACGGCCTACATGGACTCGATCCCGCTCGTCATCATCAGCGGCCAGGTGCCGACTTCCGCCATCGGTCAGGATGCCTTCCAGGAGTGCGATACGGTCGGCATCACGCGTCCCTGCGTGAAGCACAACTTCCTCGTGAAGGACGTGCGCGACCTGGCCGCAACCGTGAAGAAGGCGTTCTACATTGCGCGCACGGGTCGGCCGGGTCCGGTGCTGATCGACATCCCCAAAGACGTGTCGAAGACGCCCTGCGCCTACGAGCCCGTCAAGACCGTTTCGCTGCGCTCGTACAACCCGGTTACCAAGGGCCACTCGGGGCAGATCCGCAAAGCCGTGGCGCTGCTGCTTTCGGCAAAGCGCCCGTATATCTACACGGGCGGCGGCATCATCCTCGCCGACGCATCGCGCGAACTCAACCAGTTCGCGGATCTGCTCGGTTATCCCGTCACGAACACGCTGATGGGACTCGGCGGCTATCGCGCCAACGACCGCAAGTTCCTCGGCATGCTCGGCATGCACGGCACTTACGAAGCGAACATGGCCATGCAGCACTGCGACGTGCTGATCGCCATCGGCGCGCGGTTCGACGATCGTGTGATCGGCGACCCGGCCCACTTCGCGTCGCGTCCGCGCAAGATCATTCACATCGACATCGACCCTTCGTCCATTTCGAAGCGCGTGAAGGTGGACATTCCGATCGTCGGCGACGTGAAGGAAGTGCTGAAGGAGTTGATCGAGCAGCTCCAGCACGCCGAGCACGGTCCGGACACCGAGGCGCTCGCCGCCTGGTGGAAGGACATCGAAAGCTGGCGCGAAAAGAACTGCCTCAAGTACGACCGCGCAAGCGAGATCATCAAGCCGCAGTACGTGGTCGAAAAACTCTGGGAGCTCACCGACGGCAACGCCTTTGTCTGTTCCGACGTGGGCCAGCACCAGATGTGGGCCGCGCAGTTCTACCGCTTCAACAAGCCGCGCCGCTGGATCAATTCGGGCGGCCTCGGCACGATGGGCTTCGGCCTGCCCGCGGCGATGGGCGTGAAGATGGCGCATCCGGACGAGGAAGTGGTCTGCATTACGGGCGAAGGCTCCATCCAGATGTGCATCCAGGAGCTGTCCACCTGCAAGCAGTACGACACGCCGGTCAAGATCATTTCGCTCAACAACCGCTATCTGGGCATGGTGCGCCAGTGGCAGCAGATCGAGTACAGCAAGCGCTATTCGCATTCCTACATGGACGCGCTGCCGGACTTCGTGAAGCTCGCCGAGGCGTATGGCCATGTCGGCATGCGCATTGAAAAAAGTTCGGAAGTGGAGCCGGCGCTGAAGGAAGCGCTGCGTCTCAAGGACCGCACGGTATTTCTCGATTTCCAGACCGATCCGACCGAAAACGTCTGGCCGATGGTTCAGGCGGGCAAGGGCATCACCGAGATGCTGCTTGGCGCGGAGGATCTGTAGCGGCAGCGGGCGGCAAGTCTCTAGCCTCGTGCCGGCCCTGCCGCGCACGCCTTCACGAAAGGCGAAAGCGCGGGCAGCGGCGGCACCGCTGCGGTGCGCGCCATGTCGAGCGCTCGATGAAGCGCGAGGCGCGCAACTCGACTAACTGGAAAACGAAGCGGGAAACACCATGCGACACATCATTTCCGTTCTGCTGGAAAACGAGCCGGGCGCGCTTTCGCGCGTGGTCGGTCTCTTTTCGGCACGCGGCTACAACATCGAAACCTTGACGGTGGCGCCGACCGAAGACCGTTCGCTGTCGCGCATGACCATCGTTTCCATTGGCTCGGACGACGTGATCGAACAGATCACGAAGCATCTGAACCGCCTGATCGAGGTGGTGAAAGTGGTCGACCTGACCGAGGGCGCCCACATCGAACGCGAGCTGATGCTGATCAAGGTAAGGGCGGTCGGCAAGGAAAGGGAGGAGATGAAGCGGATGTCGGATATCTTCCGCGGCCGCATCATCGACGTCACCGAGAAGACCTATACGATCGAGCTGACGGGCGCGAGCGAGAAGCTCGACGCGTTCATCGAAGGGCTCGACGCCACCGCGATTCTCGAGACGGTCCGCACGGGCGGCTCGGGCATCGGGCGCGGCGAGCGCATTCTGAAGGTGTGATGCGCCGGGCTCGCACCAGACAATCAACCGGTTTTTTTTGAATACCCTGAATATCGTCAAGGAACAGACATGAAAGTTTTCTACGACAAGGACGCCGACCTCTCCCTCATCAAAGGCAAGCAGGTCACGATCATCGGCTATGGCTCGCAAGGCCATGCGCACGCGCTGAACCTCAAGGAAAGCGGCGTGCACGTCACGGTCGGCCTGCGCCGCAACGGCGCATCGTGGAGCAAGGCGGAAAACGCCGGCCTCACGGTGAAGGAAGTGGCCGAAGCGGTGAAGGGCGCCGACGTCGTGATGATGCTGCTGCCCGACGAGCAGATCGCCGAGGTCTACAAGAACGAAGTGCACGCCAACATCAAGCAGAACGCGGCGCTCGCCTTTGCACACGGCTTCAACGTGCACTACGGCCAGGTGATTCCGCGCGCCGACCTCGACGTGATCATGATCGCGCCGAAGGCCCCGGGCCACACCGTGCGCGGCACCTACACGCAAGGCGGCGGCGTGCCGCACCTGATCGCCGTGGCGCAGGACAAGTCGGGCGCGGCGCGCGACATCGCGCTTTCGTACGCGGCAGCGAACGGCGGCGGCCGTGCCGGCATCATCGAAACGAACTTCCGCGAAGAAACGGAAACCGACCTGTTCGGCGAACAGGCCGTGCTGTGCGGCGGTACCGTGGAGCTCATCAAGGCCGGCTTCGAAACGCTGGTCGAAGCGGGCTACGCGCCGGAAATGGCGTACTTCGAGTGCCTGCACGAACTGAAGCTGATCGTCGACCTGATCTACGAAGGCGGCATCGCGAACATGAACTACTCGATCTCGAACAACGCCGAATATGGCGAGTACGTGACGGGTCCGCGCGTCGTCACCGAAGAAACCAAGAAGGTGATGAAGGATGTGCTGAAGGACATCCAGACGGGCGAGTACGCGAAGAGCTTCATCCTCGAAAACCGCGCCGGCGCGCCGACGCTGCAATCGCGTCGCCGCATCATGGCCGAGCATCAGATCGAGCAGGTGGGCAGCAAGCTGCGCGCGATGATGCCGTGGATCGCGAAGAACAAGCTGGTCGACCAGTCGAAGAACTAAGCCGGCCGCATGTGGGCGAAGCGGGCGGTTCGGCGGGACGGTTGCAGGTCCAGTCCGCTGCCCGTTTGCCCGGCATCGCGCGCACGCATGTGAAGCGCATGAAGTACCCGGAAGCCGCCCAGGTGTGCAGTACCCTGGGCGGCTTTTGCTATCCTACGGTTTTACAAAAATACCGAAGCCATCAATGAATTACCCTCATCCGATCATCGCGCGCGAAGGCTGGCCGTTCATCGCCATCGCCGCCGTCGTTGCGTTGTTGATCCACGCCGTTGCGGGGCTGGGCCTCGCATGGCCGTTCTGGTTGCTGCTCATTTTCGTCGTCCAGTTTTTCCGCGATCCGCCGCGCCCCATTCCGCAGCAGGCGAACGCCGTGCTGTGCCCGGCCGACGGGCGCATCGTCGCCGTCGAAACGGCACACGACCCCTATGCCAATCGTGAGGCGCTGAAGATCAGCGTGTTCATGAACGTCTTCAACGTGCACTCGCAGCGCTCGCCTGTGGACGGCGTTGTCTCCAAAGTCGAGTACTTTCCGGGCGCGTATCTGAACGCGGCGGTCGACAAGGCGTCGCTCGAGAACGAACGCAACGCGCTCGTGATCGACATGGCCAGCGGACATACGGTGACGGCGGTGCAGATCGCTGGCCTGATCGCGCGCCGCATTCTGTGCTACGTGCGTGCGGGCGAACCGCTCACGCGCGGTCAGCGTTACGGCTTCATCCGCTTCGGCTCGCGCGTGGACGTGTACCTGCCGATGGGAAGTCGGCCGCGCGTGTCGATCGGCGAGAAGGTCTTCGCGTCGTCGACCATTCTGGCCGAGCTCTAACGCGGCATAGGGAGGTTCTTCGATGGCCGCATTCAAACGCCGACCCCGCAACAGCGGCGGCGCACCTCTGCCGCGTTCCTTTCGCCGCAACAAGAGCGTGCAGGAAACGGTCGCGGTGGACGCGGGCCGCCGGGCCGCGCGTCAGCAGTTCCTGAGAAAGCGCGGCATCTACCTGCTGCCCAACGCGTTCACCACGGCCGCGCTGTTCTGCGGCTTCTTCGCCGTCGTGCAGGCGATGAACGTGCGCTTCGAGGTGGCGGCCATTGCGATCTTCGTCGCGATGGTGCTGGACGGCATGGACGGTCGCGTTGCCCGCATGACGCACACGCAGAGCGCCTTCGGCGAACAGTTCGACAGCCTTTCCGACATGGTGTCGTTCGGCGTGGCGCCGGCGCTCGTGATGTACGAGTGGATTCTCAAGGACCTCGGACGGTGGGGGTGGCTCGCCGCGTTCGTCTACTGTTCCGGCGCGGCGCTGCGGCTTGCGCGCTTCAACACGAACATCGGCGTGGTCGACAAGCGCTTTTTCCAGGGCATGCCGAGCCCGGCCGCCGCCGCGCTCATTGCCGGCTTCGTCTGGCTGGCCACCGACAACCGCGTGCCGCTCAAGCTGGGCTGGCTGCCGTGGGTGGCATTCGCGCTCACGGTCTACGCCGGCGTCACGATGGTGTCGAACGCGCCGTTCTACAGCGGCAAGGCACTCGACGTGAGGCACCGCGTGCCGTTCGCGGCCACCTTGCTGGTGGTGGTGGCGTTCGTGCTGGTGTCGTCGGACCCGCCGCTGATGCTGTTCGGTCTCTTCGTGCTGTACGGCTTTTCCGGCTACGTGTTCTGGGCATACCAGACGCTGCGCGGCCGCACCAACCCGGCGCGCTCGCTGCCTCGCGAGCGCTGAGTTACACGCGTCGGCAGAGCTTCTCGCGGCCCGGCGACAGACGTATGCCGGGCCGTTTTTTCGGTGCTCGGACTCCCCTCGGACCGGTGCCGGCGCCAATTGCGCGTTTGGCTGAATCCCGCTATAGTCGCCCGCATGGTGACCTTCAAGTTCCCCCTCCTTTCCCTTCTAGCCGGCGCGCCGCTACGCGTGCTAGCGCTAGCGCGCCTGCCGCGCTGATCGTTTTCGCCCCCCGTCTGCCCGTACGTTGTCAGCGTCGCCAGCGGTGGCGCAAACAACCGTATTCCGTACTCCCTTTCCGTTCCTGAGCGAATTCCTGGAGACCCAAGATGGCAGACAAGCTGATTATTTTCGATACGACGTTGCGTGACGGCGAGCAGTCGCCCGGCGCGTCGATGACGAAGGAAGAAAAAGTCCGTATCGCGAGGCAGCTCGAACGCATGCGCGTGGACGTGATCGAAGCGGGCTTCGCCGCGAGTTCGAACGGTGACTTCGATGCCATTCACACGATCGCGTCGATGGTAAAGGAAAGCACGGTGTGCTCGCTCGCCCGTGCGAACGACAAGGACATCCAGCGCGCGGCCGACGCGCTCGCCCCTGCAAACCGCTTCCGCATCCACACGTTCATCGCCACTTCGCCGCTGCACATGGAGAAGAAGCTGCGCATGACCCCGGAGCAGGTCTACGAGCAGGCGCGGCTCGCCGTGCGCTTCGCGCGCAAGTTTACCGACGACGTCGAGTTTTCGCCCGAAGACGGCAGCCGCTCGGACATGGACTTCCTGTGCCGCGTGCTCGAAGCGGTGATCGCCGAAGGCGCCACGACGATCAACATCGCGGACACAGTCGGCTACGGCGTGCCCGAGCTGTACGGCAATCTCGTGAAGACGCTGCGCGAACGCATTCCGAATTCGGACAAGGCGATCTTCTCGGTGCACTGTCACAACGACCTCGGCATGGCCGTGGCGAACTCGCTGGCCGGCGTGAAGATCGGCGGCGCGCGTCAGGTGGAATGCACGATTAACGGACTTGGCGAACGCGCAGGCAACACCTCGCTCGAAGAAGTCGTGATGGCCGTGAAGACGCGCAAGGATTACTTCACGCTCGACGTCGGTATCGATACGACGCAGATCGTGCCGGCCTCGAAGCTCGTCTCGCAGATCACGGGCTTCGTGGTTCAGCCGAACAAGGCGGTGGTGGGCGCCAACGCGTTTGCGCACGCCTCGGGCATTCACCAGGACGGCGTGCTGAAGGCGCGCGACACCTACGAGATCATGCGTGCGGAAGACGTGGGCTGGAGCGCGAACAAGATCGTGCTCGGCAAGCTGTCGGGCCGCAACGCGTTCAAGCAGCGTCTCCAGGAACTGGGCATCACGCTCGACAGCGAAACCGATCTCAACAACGCATTCGCGCGCTTCAAGGAACTGGCCGACCGCAAGGCCGAAATCTTCGACGAAGACATCATCGCGATCGTTAGCGAAGAGTCGGCTGAGGCGCAGGAAAAGGAGCACTACAAGTTCATCTCGCTCGCGCAGCATTCGGAGACAGGCGAGCGGCCGCACGCGCGCATCGTGTTCACGGTGAACGGCAAGGAAACTACCGCCGAGGCGAACGGCAACGGCCCCGTCGACGCCACCCTCAACGCGATCGAAACCGAAGTGGGCAGCGGCTCCGAGCTCATGCTGTATTCGGTGAATGCCATCACGACCGGCACACAGGCGCAGGGCGAAGTGACCGTGCGACTCTCGAAGGCCGGGCGCATCGTGAACGGCGTGGGCACGGATCCGGATATCGTCGCGGCTTCCGCGAAGGCCTACATCTCGGCACTCAACAAGCTGCATGCCGATACGGACAAGCTCAATCCGCAGAGCGGCGGCATCTGAGGTACCGCTTGCGTGGCGAGGACGCCCACCCGCGTTCTCGTCACGTTCCTCCTTACGCATCTCACGCGGCCGCTTGCAGTTTCAGCGGCCGCTTTCTATTTCAGCGTCCGCCTGTCTGCTGCGCGAGCCCACGGTTCCAGCTCCAGCCGCGCGTCGCGGTGGGCAGCACCGGCGTCGCGTGACGCATCTCGACGGCGATCGCGCGTCCCGGCGCTTCCTCGATGAAGCGGTCGAGCAGTTCGCGTACGTCGTGGTCGATGAAGTCGGCGCGTGTCGTATCGACGATCACTGTCGCGCGGTCCGGAATGCGCGCGAGCATCTGCTTGAGCGGCACCTTGCCGAGAAACGAGACGTCCTTGCGAAACGACAGCAGGAAATGATCGTCGTGCTGCGCGAGCGCGATGGGCCGATGCAGATTCGCCCACAGCGCGAGCGCGACGCTGCATGCCACGCCCAGCAGGATGCCCATCAGCAGGTCGGTGGCCAGCACGCCGGCCACCGTTGCGACGAACGGCACGAACGGCGCCACACCTTGCTTCGCCATGGCGACGAACAACGACGGCTTCGCGAGCTTGAGGCCCGTGAAGATCAGAATCGCCGCGAGGCAGGCGAGCGGAATCAGGTTGATGACATCGGTGAGCGCGAACAGGCTCACGAGCAGCAGCACGCCGTGAAAGATCGCGGACAGACGGCTCTGCGCGCCGGCGTGCACGTTGGCGGAACTGCGCACGATGACCGACGTGATGGGCAGCCCGCCGATGGCGCCCGCGACCAGGTTGCCGATGCCTTGAGCCTTCAGCTCACGATCAGGCGGCGCAGGGCGGCGTTGCGGATCGATCTGCTCCACGGCTTCGAGGCTCAACAGCGATTCGAGGCTCGCGACGACGGCCAGCGTGATGGCCACGATCCATACGTCGGGGTCGGCGAGACGGGCGAAGCCCGGACCGAAGTCGATGAAGCTGAGCGCGTTGCCCAGCGCCGCAAACGACGCGAGTTCGGGCAGCGCGACGCGATGCTCCACGGGCAGCGCGAACGAAGGGCCGAGCGCTTCGGCCGCGAGCGTCGCCGCAATGCCGAGCACCACGACGGCGAGCGGCGCTGGAACAAGCCGCACGAGCTTGAAGCGGCGCAGCGCACGCGTTTCCCAGCCTGCAAGCAGCGCGAGCGACAACACCGCAACGGCGCACGCCATGGGCGAGATGGAGCCGAACGGCGTTGCGATAGCGCCAGCTTGCGCGACGGCAGATGCCGCGTCGCCTCCGGTACCTGACGCGAGCCCGAACGCGAGCGGCAATTGCTTGATGACGAGCAGCAGCCCGATGGCGGCGAGCATCCCTTTGATGACGGGCGACGGCACATAGGCCGCGAGCCGCCCGGCCTTGAGCATGCCGAACGCGAACTGGATCACGCCCGACAGCAGCACGGCGACGAGAAATGCGGAAAAGCTGCCGAGGCGCGCGATGCCGTCGAGCACGATGACGACGAGGCCGGCGGCCGGTCCGCTCACGCTCAGTCGCGAACCGCTCAGCGCAGCCACGACGAGTCCGCCGACGATGCCCGACACGAGTCCGGCGAAGGGCTCGGCGCCCGAGGCTTTGGCGATGCCGAGACAGAGCGGCAGCGCGACGAGGAACACGACAGTGCCGGCGGCAAGGTCGCGCGGTAGCGAAGATAGATAGTCTTTCGAGGTCATGGCGAAATGGGGCGTGAAAGGTGGTGTGCGTGGCGTGGCGCGTCTATGCGCGATGAAAGTCGTGAGGCGCGTTCAAGCCGGCTTGAGAGCCGGCTCGAAGTTCGGCGTGGCGGACACGCTTTCATATCCCGACGCGAGTTCGCGCAACTGGCCGTTCGCGAGCGAAAAGATCCAGCCGTGCACGAGGGGCGGTGACTCGCTTCGCGCGACGACGGCGTGGCCGCGCAGGCGCTGCACCTGGGCAATGACGTTCAGTTCGGCGAGCCGGTCGATGCGTGCCTGCTCCGGCGCGATACCGTCCAGCTCTGGGCGATGTGCCTGCGCGAGATCGCAAAGAGGCCGGATACGCCGGTTCACGTGCGGAAGATGCGGAGCCGGCGGCATCAACGAGGCGCGCACGCCGCCGCATCCGTAATGTCCACAGACGATGATGTGCTTCACGCGCAGCACCGCTACGGCGTATTCGAGCACGCTCATGGAGTTGTCGTCGGCGGGGTCGAACAGGTTGGCGATATTGCGATGGACGAAGAGGTCGCCCGGCGAGCAATGCGTAACGCTTTCGGCGGGCACGCGGCTGTCGGAGCAGCCGATCCAGAGCACTTGAGGCCTTTGCCCCTGGGCGAGGGTGTCGAAGAAGTGCGGGTCGCGCCGGGCGATTTCCTGCGCCCAGGCGACGTTCGCGACGAGCATGCGTTTCGGAAGGTTCATTGGGAGTGACTCCACGTTGAGCGGGAGCGCTGTTTGACCATTACAAAACGCTTTCTATCAGAAAAAATTCAGACAAAATCCGAAAAAAATCGGTTTGATGCCGAGCGAATAAAAAATGCCGCCTGGTGGGCGGCATTGAGCGGTGTGATGAAGCCGTGCGGCGCAGCGCGGAGGTCCGCCGCGCGAGTGTCAAAACAGATTGCGTCTGTCGGGATCGTGGAGCGGATCCGGCGTCTTTTGCGTGAGGCGCAGTGTGCCGTTGTCGTCGAAGTA
The DNA here is from genome assembly GCF_034424375.1 of Paraburkholderia kururiensis. Taxonomy (NCBI): domain Bacteria; kingdom Pseudomonadati; phylum Pseudomonadota; class Betaproteobacteria; order Burkholderiales; family Burkholderiaceae; genus Paraburkholderia; species Paraburkholderia kururiensis. The sequence continues at coordinate 5,405,600 of NZ_CP139965.1, forward strand.
AAAGCTGTAGAGCATGTACCAGACGTTGTCTTCGAGGTAGCGATAGGTCCACACCTCGCGCTTCATCAGCGGGAAATACGACGTTTCCACGGGCCGGCCGAAATTCACGAGCACGTCGGCGCGGGTCCACTTGCCGATCTCGGCGCGATAGAACTCGTTGGGTTGCAGAACCTGGCGCACGCTCACGATCTTGCCCGAGGCGTCGATGTCCGCCGCAGTGGTCGTTTCGCCCATCGGTTGGGTGGGCCACATCAGGCGGTGTCCGCCGTTCGGAAGATCGTAGACTTCGCGCGGCGCGCCGAGCCGCGCGACGATGGTCGACTGGTCCGCGCCCGGCTGCACCTGCTGCCAGGGCTGCGCGCAACCCGCGAGCGTCAGCGCGCCGAAGCAGGCGGCAAACGCCATGAGGCAGGTGCGCGGTCGCGCGATGGTCGTTGAAATACGCATGAAAGCCTCCGGGAGCATGGGCCAGCGTGTGGCATTGAATCTCGTTATTTTGACACGGGCCCCGCTGGCGGCGCGTCGGCGCGGGCGGGCACGACGCACTGCTGGCCGCACTTGCCGCTCGTCCGCTCGGGGCCTATGATCCGCGCTTCCAACGCATTCTGGAGAAGCGATGAGGTACGGTCGGGCAGGGGCGAGTGCGGCGCCGAGGATGACTCTGAAGACGGCGCCGGCGGGGGCGTGCGCTGCAATGGCGTTCGTTGCGTTGCTGGCAACGTGGCCGGCGATCACCGCCGAGGCTGCCACGCCGGTGTCGGGAACGGCCCATGCCGGCGAGCCGATCCGCCTTGCCCTGATCGAAGGCATGTCGGGCCCGTTCGCGAATGCGGGCGCGGCCGTGGAGCGCAATCTGCGGTTCGGAGTCGAGCGCGTGAACGCGCGCGGCGGCGTGAAACTGGCCGACGGCGCCCATCCGCTCGAACTCGTCGTGCTCGACAGCAAGGGCAGCGCGGAGGCCGCGCTCGTGCAACTGCGCGCGGCGGCCGACCGGCACATCGGCTTCATCCTGCAGGGCAACAGTTCGGCGGTAGCCGCCGCGCTCGTCGACGCCATCCAGAAGCAGAACAGCCGCAATCCGGACAACCGCGAGCTGTTCCTCAACTATTCCGCCGACGACCCGGCCCTCACGAACGCCAATTGCAGCTTCTGGCACTTCCGTTTCGACGCTCACGCCGGCATGCGGATGGACGCGCTCGCCGACGTCATCGCGCGCGATCCGTCGGTGAAGAAGGTGTACCTGCTGAATCAGGACTACAGCTTCGGCCACGACGTGAGCGCGCTCGCGCGCTCGGCGCTTGCGACGAAGCGACCCGACATCGCGGTGGTGGGCGACGAGTTTCACGCGATTGGGCGCATCAAGGACTTCGCGCCCTATATCGCCAAGATTCGCGCGAGCGGCGCGGACGCGGTCGTGACGGGCAACTGGGGCAACGATCTGACGTTGCTCGTGAAGGCGGCGCGCGAACAGGGCTTCGATGCGAAGTTCTACACGTTCTACGGCAACAGCCTGGGTGCGCCGGCGGCCCTGGGCGATGCCGGGGTCGGACGGGTATTTGCGGTCGCGGACTGGCATCCGAACGCGGGCGGCGCGCAGTCGGACGCCTGGTACGCGGCGTTCCGCGCGCGTTATCCTGCCGCCGCTGACGACTATCCCGTGCTGCGTATGAGTCTGCTCGTCGAGATGCTGGCCGAGGCGATGGGGCGGGCCCGTTCCGCCGATCCCGTGGCCGTTGCGCGGGCGCTGGAAGGCATGAGGTTCGACAACGGCTTTCACGCCGAATGGATGCGCGCCGAGGACCATCAGCTGATCCAGCCTCTTTATGTGATGGCGATGGACAAAGCGGGCACGGCCGGCGTGCGCTATGACAACGAGGGCTCGGGCTACGGCTTTCGTACGGTACTGGCGTTGCCCCCTGAACGGACCGTGCCGCCCACCACGTGCCGGATGACGCGGCCCTGATGCGGGGCTTTCGGTGCGGGGCGGTCGCTGTGCTACAATACCGATCTTGCTGTAACCCCACGGCACGGCCTTTCTTCCGTGACCGCCCGTTCGATTCAAAGGAAATCAAATGTCTGTAGCAGATATCAAGAAGTCCGACGTAGTCGCGCAATTCGCGCGTGGCACCAACGACACGGGTTCGCCCGAAGTTCAGGTGGCGCTCCTCACGTCCCGTATCAACGAACTGACCGTTCACTTCAAGTCCCACGCGAAGGACCACCACAGCCGCCGCGGCCTGCTGCGCATGGTGAGCCGCCGCCGCAAGCTGCTCGATTACCTGAAGGGTAAGGACGCTGACCGTTACCGCGCGCTGATCGAAAAGCTTGGTCTGCGCAAGTAACCGGACGGTTTTTCAACAAGATGCCTGTGTCAGTCAGCTGATGCAGGCATTTTGTTTTTGAACGGTGCGCTTCATGTGCTGCGCACCGGCAGGCCACTGGGTAGCACCAGGCAATACGACCCGATGACCGGGCTTTCTGGGTAGAGCTTTGTGTCATTCCAGCGGTTCATGCGATTGCGGTTCATCCGCCTCGCGGGACGTGATCCGCTGGAATGGCATAACACTCCTCTAGCCATGCAGCGCCGGTTCTCGCGTAGCCGCGCCCGAGGGTGCGCGGTATAACAACGAACGAGTAAAGGAGTGACTTCTATGTCCATGTTCAACAAAGTCGTGAAGGAATTCAAATGGGGCCAGCATAACGTTCGCCTCGAAACGGGCGAAATCGCCCGTCAGGCGAGCGGTGCCGTCCTCGTTGACGTCGAAGATACGGTCGTGCTCGCGACCGTCGTCGGCGCGAAGTCGGCCAAGCCGGGTCAGGATTTCTTCCCGCTCACCGTCGACTACATCGAGAAGACCTATTCCGCCGGCAAGATTCCGGGCGGCTTCTTTCGTCGCGAAGGCCGTCCCTCCGAAGGCGAAACGCTCATTTCTCGCCTGATCGACCGTCCGCTGCGCCCGCTTTTCCCCGAAGGCTTCTACAACGAAGTGCAGGTCGTCATTCACGTGCTGTCCGTGAATCCGGACATTCCGTCGGACATCCCGGCGCTGATCGGCGCATCGGCCGCACTCGCGGTGTCGGGTCTGCCGTTCAACGGTCCGGTGGGGGCCGCGCGTGTTGCGTACATCAACAACGAATACGTGCTGAACCCCACGCGCGCGCAGATCAAGGAATCGCGCCTCGACCTCGTGGTCGCGGGTACGGAACGCGCCGTGCTGATGGTGGAATCCGAAGCGGACCAATTGCCCGAAGACGTGATGCTGGGCGCAGTCGTGTTCGGCCACGAGCAGATGCAAACCGCCATCGACGCCATTCACGAACTCGTGCGCGAAGGCGGCAAGCCCGAGTGGAACTGGCAGCCGGCGCCGAAGAACGAGCCGCTCATCGCGCGCGTGACGGAACTTGCGCTGGCCGACCTCCAGGCCGCTTACCAGATTCGCGAAAAGCAGGCTCGCTCGGCGAAGGTCAAGGAAATCTATTCGGCCGTGACGGCGAAGCTCGCGGAAGACGCCGTGACGTCGGCCGGCGAAGCGCCGGATGCCGCGACCGTCGGCAACATCCTGTTCGACCTGGAAGCGAAGATCGTTCGCGGCCAGATCCTGAACGGCGAGCCGCGCATCGACGGTCGCGACACGCGCACCGTTCGTCCGATCGAAATCCGCACCGGCGTGCTGCCGCGTACGCACGGCTCGGCGCTCTTCACGCGCGGCGAAACGCAGGCGCTCGTGGTGGCGACGCTCGGCACGAAGGGTGACGAGCAGATCATCGACGCGCTCGAAGGCGAGTACCGCGACCGCTTCATGCTCCACTACAACATGCCCCCGTTCGCGACCGGCGAAACGGGCCGCGTGGGTTCGCCGAAGCGCCGGGAAATCGGCCACGGACGTCTTGCGAAGCGCGCGCTCGTCGCGTGCCTGCCGAGCGCCGAAGAGTTCGGCTACTCGATTCGCGTGGTGTCGGAAATCACGGAATCGAACGGTTCGTCGTCGATGGCCTCGGTGTGCGGCGGCTGCCTCGCGCTCATGGACGCCGGCGTGCCGATGAAGGCGCACGTCGCGGGTATCGCGATGGGCCTGATCCTCGAAGGCAACAAGTTCGCCGTGCTGAGCGACATCCTCGGTGACGAAGACCACCTGGGCGACATGGACTTCAAGGTGGCGGGCACGGCCGAAGGCGTGACCGCGCTGCAGATGGACATCAAGATCCAGGGCATCACGAAGGAAATCATGCAGGTCGCGCTCGCGCAGGCGAAGGAAGGCCGCATGCACATCCTCGGCAAGATGACGGAAGCGGTGTCGGGTGCGAACACGGAACTGTCGGCGTTCGCGCCGCGCATGATCACCGTGAAGATCAACCCGGAAAAGATCCGCGACGTGATCGGCAAGGGCGGTTCGGTGATCCGCGCGTTGACCGAAGAAACGGGAACGACCATCGACATCTCCGACGACGGCGTCGTGACCATCGCGAGCACGAGCAGCGAAGGCATGGCCGAAGCGAAGCGCCGCATCGAAGCCATCACGGCGGAAGTCGAGGTCGGTCAGATTTACGAGGGCACGATTCTCAAGCTGCTGGACTTCGGTGCGATCGTGAACCTGCTGCCGGGCAAGGACGGCCTGCTGCATATCTCGGAAATCGCCAACGAGCGCATCAAGGACATCAACGACTACCTCAAGGAAGGCCAGATCGTGAAGGTCAAGGTCATCCAGACGGACGAGAAGGGTCGCGTGCGCCTGTCGGCCAAGGCGCTGCTCAACGACTCGGCGTCCGGCGCGCCGCAGGGCGAGCCGGCTCCGCAGCAGTAACGCGGTAGCCTGACGACGGCCGGCAGCGCGCAAGCGTGCCGGCCGTTTTTCTTGATGACGCGCGAAACGCGCGCGCGGATCGCGCTGCATGCAACCCTAATCCAGGGCATGCTGTCTGCCGTTTGCAGTGCAATTCAGACTCAGGGGAACGCGGATGAAAGCGATCGAAATTACGGAATTCGGTGCACCTGACGTGCTCAAGCTGACCGAGCGGCCCGTGCCGGAACCCAAGGCCGGCGAGGTTTTGATCAAGGTGGCGGCTTCGGGTGTCAACCGACCGGACGTGTTCCAGCGCAAGGGCGCGTATGCGCCGCCGCCCGGCGCCTCCGACCTGCCCGGGCTGGAGGTGGCGGGTGTGATAGCGGGCGGCACGATCGATCCCAAACGCAACCCGTTCGGCCTGAAGCAAGGCGACCGCGTATGCGCGCTCCTCGCGGGCGGCGGTTACGCCGAGTACGCTGCGGTGCCGCTCCAGCAATGTCTGCCTGTGCCGGGCGCACTGTCGGACGTCGAGGCTGCGTCTTTGCCTGAGACGTTCTTCACGGTGTGGAGCAACGTCTTCATGCGCGCGCAACTGGGCGTGGGCGAGGGCGGTGCGAACGAGACGCTGCTCGTGCAGGGCGGTTCCAGCGGCATCGGGGTGACGGCCATCCAGATTGCGCACGCATTGGGCTTTCGCGTGTTCGCGACGGCGGGTTCCGAAGACAAGTGCCGTGCGTGCGAGCAACTGGGTGCCGAGCGCGCCATCAACTACCGGACCGAAGACTTCGTCGAAGTCATCAAGTCGCTCACGAACGATCGTGGCGTCGACGTGATTCTCGACATGGTGGGCGGGAGCTATATTCCACGCGAGCTTTCGGCACTCGCGGACGGCGGACGCATCGTGCTGATCGCCATGCTCGGCGGTGCAAAGGCCGAGGTGAATCTCAACGAAATCCTGCGGCGTCGGCTGACCATCACGGGCTCGACGCTGCGCCCACGCCCCGTTGAATTCAAGGCGCAGGTCGCAGCGCAACTGAAGGAGCGCGTGTGGCCGCTGATCGAAGAGGGACGCATCAAGCCGGTGGTCTACCGCGTGTTCGAGGCCGCCCGTGCGGCCGAGGCGCATGCGCTGATGGAGAGCAGCGAGCACATCGGCAAGATCGTGCTGGACTGGCAAGGGGCTTGACATGTGCGGTTTGACCGGCCTGGCGGTCGCACAGTAAAATTGCGCGTTTTTGCTTTTGCCGCACCGGGTGATTGCCCTGCCCGTCCGGAAAGAATCGGTCTGGTTCGGTCGGGAGGTTTTGTCGGTTGCCTTCCGGGTCAGGCGGCGCAACGCAGAGCGAATAGCGCCCCAGGCAACGGACCGCGGGCTGCCCGGGACACGAGAGGACACGACGAGACGATGTCGAAACAACGAGCGAAACTGGTAGTCGGCAACTGGAAGATGCACGGTCGTCTGGAGGCGAACGCCACATTGCTGCAGGCGATCGCCAGGCGGGCTGCCGCGCTTCCTGCCGACGTGCGCGTCGCTGTGTGCGTGCCGTTTCCGTATCTCGCGCAGGTGCAGTCCTTGCTGGAAGGCAGCCGTGTCGCGTGGGGCGTGCAGGACGTGTCGGCCAACGCGCAAGGCGCCTATACCGGCGAAGTGGCCGCTGAAATGGCGCGCGAATTTGGCGCGTCGTTTGCAATCGTGGGCCATTCCGAGCGCCGTGCCTATCACTACGAAAGCGCGGAGCTTGTGGCGGTCAAAACGCAACGTGCGCTCGAGGCGGGTTTGACCCCCATCGTCTGCGTGGGCGAAACGCTCGAGCAGCGAGAAGCCGGAACGACCGAGCAGGTGGTGGATGTGCAACTGGGCGAAGTGCTCGCCAAGCTTTCGTCGGAAGAGGCGGCGCAAATCGTCGTGGCCTATGAGCCGGTTTGGGCGATTGGTACGGGCCGCAGCGCTACGGCGGCCCAGGCGCAGCAGGTGCACGCGTTCCTGCGTGCACAACTGGCGGCGAAAGGTGCGGCAGTCGCCGACGTGCCGCTGCTGTATGGCGGAAGCGTGAAGCCCGACAATGCGGAGGAGTTGTTCCGCCAGCGCGATATCGATGGTGGTTTGATCGGTGGTGCCTCGCTCAAGGAGGCCGACTTCATCGCGATCTGTGAGGCCGCTGCCGCAGCGAGCGCTGCTCAGGCTTCGTAAGGCCCTTCGGTGTTGCCGCGGTATCGCGGCACCCATGCTTTCATGCGCGTGACGACTTGATGTCACCGCTTTAACAGAACCTCAGGTGAGTGTAATGCTGTATTTGAAGACGTTGATCATTGTCGTCCAGCTGCTGTCCGCGCTTGGCGTTATCGGCCTCGTGCTGCTGCAACACGGCAAGGGCGCGGACATGGGCGCCGCGTTCGGCAGCGGCGCGTCGGGTAGTCTGTTCGGTGCGAGCGGCTCGGCGAATTTTCTTTCGCGTACAACCGCCGTCCTCGCAACAGTCTTTTTCGTATCGACGCTGGCGCTCACTTATCTTGGCTCGTATCATTCGAAGCCTTCGGCAGGTGTGTTGGGCGCTGCAACAACGGCGCCTGTGGTTGCATCCGCTGCGTCGGCTGCAGCTCCGGCCTCGTCGCCTGCAGCGGCTTCGGCTGCATCGGCGCCGGGCCAGGACGTGCCGAAATAAATTTTCGATGGAACCGCTTTGATGCGTTGAACAATCTGTTTAGACAGGTTAGAATTCAAATCTTGAAGCGATTCGCGGGTTTCAACAAGTTGTTTTCCCGGATTGCATACAGTGCCGACGTGGTGAAATTGGTAGACACGCTATCTTGAGGGGGTAGTGGCGAAAGCTGTGCGAGTTCGAGTCTCGCCGTCGGCACCAATGTTATCTAATGCCAGCCGCTGCTTCGCTTCGGCTGGCATTTTTACTTCTGGCGTCGTATTTGTTTGTTTCGCGGCGCCCGTCAAGCTTCTGAAGTAATATGCCGCGGGCCACACCGCGCCCGCGGAACCCAGAACCAACCGATTGAGGATAGTCTTGAACCTCGCAGCCTATTTCCCCGTCTTGTTGTTCCTCCTTGTGGGCACCGGTTTGGGTATAGCGCTGGTCAGCATTGGCAAGATTCTTGGTCCGAACCGGCCCGACGCCGACAAGAATTCGCCGTACGAGTGCGGCTTCGAAGCCTTCGAAGACGCCCGCATGAAATTCGATGTGCGGTACTACCTCGTGGCCATCCTCTTCATCATCTTCGATCTCGAGACCGCGTTCATGTTCCCGTGGGGCGTTGCCCTGCGCGATATCGGCTGGCCGGGCTTCATCGCGATGATGATTTTTCTGCTCGAATTCCTGCTGGGCTTCGCCTATATCTGGAAGAAAGGCGGCCTCGACTGGGAGTGACGGGTTAATTGCCGGTTTGCATGGGTGGCAGCGCCATGCCGCCCGCCTGGAGTGGAAAGCAAATGAGTATCGAAGGGGTCTTGAAGGAAGGGTTTGTCACCACTACGGCTGACAAGCTGATCAACTGGACACGCACCGGCTCGCTGTGGCCGATGACGTTCGGTCTTGCATGTTGTGCAGTCGAAATGATGCATGCGGGTGCAGCCCGCTACGACCTTGACCGCTTTGGGGTGGTGTTTCGCCCGAGCCCGCGTCAGTCGGATGTGATGATCGTGGCCGGCACGCTGTGCAACAAGATGGCGCCTGCCCTGCGCAAGGTGTACGACCAGATGGCCGAGCCGCGCTGGGTTATCTCGATGGGCTCGTGCGCCAACGGCGGCGGCTACTATCACTATTCGTATTCGGTGGTGCGTGGCTGCGACCGCATCGTTCCTGTCGATGTTTACGTGCCGGGCTGTCCGCCCACGGCGGAGGCCCTGGTCTACGGGGTGATCCAGCTGCAGGCGAAGATTCGCCGCACCAACACCATCGCCCGTCAATAAGGCCTGAGCCTTCCCCCACAATATGGCAAGCAAACTCGAGACCCTGAAAGCGAACCTCGAGGCGGCCTTTGGCGGCCGTCTCGTGAGCATCACCGAGGCGATCGGCGAGCTGACGATCGTCGTGAAAGCGGGTGAATACCTCGACGTGGCGAAGCAGCTGCGCGACGACCCGAAGCTGCGTTTCGAACAACTGATCGATCTGTGCGGCGTCGACTATCAGGCGTACGGCGACGGCGCCTACGACGGCCCGCGCTTTGCAGCGGTGCTGCATCTGCTCTCGGTGACGAACAACTGGCGTCTGCGCGTGCGTGTGTTCGCGCCGGACGACGAAGTGCCCATTGTCCCCTCCGTCGTGGATATCTGGAACTCGGTCAACTGGTATGAGCGCGAAGCGTTCGACCTCTACGGCATCGTGTTCGAAGGCCATCCGGACCTGCGCCGCATCCTCACCGACTACGGCTTCATCGGTCACCCGTTCCGCAAGGACTTCCCGGTTTCCGGCTTCGTCGAAATGCGCTACGACCCGGAAGAGAAGCGCGTCGTCTATCAGCCGGTGACGATCGAGCCGCGCGAAATCACGCCGCGCGTGATCCGCGAGGATCGCTATGGCGGTCTGAAACACTAAGAGGGTGCCATGGCAGAAATCAAGAACTACACGCTCAACTTCGGCCCGCAGCACCCGGCAGCGCACGGCGTGCTGCGCCTCGTGCTCGAACTCGACGGTGAAGTGATCCAGCGCGCCGACCCGCACATCGGCCTGCTGCACCGTGCGACCGAAAAGCTCGCCGAAAGCAAGACGTTCATCCAGTCCGTGCCGTATATGGATCGTCTCGACTACGTGTCGATGATGGTCAACGAGCACGGCTATGTGATGGCCATCGAAAAGCTGCTCGGCATCGACGTGCCCATTCGCGCGCAGTACATTCGCGTGCTGTTCGACGAAGTCACGCGCGTGTTGAACCACCTGATGTGGATCGGCGCGCACGCACTCGACGTGGGCGCGATGGCGGTGTTCCTCTACGCTTTCCGCGAGCGTGAAGACCTGATGGACGTATACGAAGCGGTGTCCGGCGCACGGATGCACGCAGCGTACTATCGTCCGGGTGGCGTCTATCGCGACCTGCCGGATGCCATGCCGCAGTACAAGGCGTCGAAGATCCGCAACGAAAAGGCGCTCGCCCGGATGAACGAGGCGCGCCAGGGTTCGGTGCTCGACTTCATCGACGACTTCTTTAACCGCTTCCCGAACTGCGTCGACGAATACGAAACGCTGCTCACCGACAACCGTATCTGGAAGCAGCGTCTCGTGGGCATCGGCGTGGTGAGTCCCGAGCGCGCGCTGCAGATGGGCCTCACCGGCCCGATGATTCGCGGCTCCGGCATCGAATGGGATCTGCGCAAGAAGCAGCCGTACGAGGTGTACGACCGCCTCGACTTCGACATCCCGGTTGGCGTGAACGGCGACTGCTACGACCGCTATCTGGTGCGCGTCGAAGAAATGCGCCAGTCCACCCGCATTGCGAAACAGTGCATTGAATGGCTGCGCAAGAATCCGGGTCCGGTGATGACCGACAATCACAAGGTTGCGCCGCCCTCGCGCGTGAACATGAAGTCGAACATGGAAGAGCTGATTCACCACTTCAAGCTCTTTACGGAAGGCTTCCACGTGCCGGAAGGCGAGGCCTACGCCGCCGTCGAGCATCCGAAGGGCGAGTTCGGCATCTATCTCGTCTCGGACGGCGCGAACAAGCCGTACCGGCTCAAGATCCGCGCCCCCGGCTACGCGCACCTGGCTGCACTCGACGAAATGGCGCGCGGCCACATGATTGCCGATGCCGTGACCATCATCGGCACGCAGGACATCGTGTTCGGGGAAATCGACCGGTAAGCGGTCCGCAACACGGCGCGTGCCGCGCATCACGCAAGGAACGCCACGTCTGTCGCAGCAAGCGGTTCGCGACAGGTTTTCGTTCGGTAGGAATTGAAAGAGTCGTGTCTGAAAATGATCTCAGCTGAAGGCCTGAAAGAAATCGATCGCTCGATCGCGAAATATCCCGCCGACCAGAAGCAGTCCGCGGTGATGGCGGCGCTGGCCGTCGCGCAGGAAGAGCACGGCTGGCTGTCGCCCGAACTCATGCAGTTCGTCGCCGACTATCTGGGCATGCCGGCGATCGCCGTGCAGGAGGTCGCGACCTTCTACACGATGTACGAGACGAAGCCCGTCGGCAAATACAAGATCACGCTCTGCACGAACCTGCCGTGCCAGCTGGGCCCGGACGGCGGCTCGGAGAGCGCGGCCGAATACCTGAAGCAGAAGCTCGGCATCGACTTTGGCGAAACCACGCCGGACGGCAAGTTCACCCTGAAAGAGGGCGAGTGCATGGGCTCGTGCGGCGACGCGCCCGTGCTGCTCGTGAACAACCATCGCATGTGCAGCTTCATGAGCCGCGAGAAGATCGACCAGCTGCTCGAGGAACTTTCGAAATGACGTCTTTGCACGATCGGCACATCAAGCCGCTGATTCTCGCCGGGCTGAACGGCGACAACTGGCATCTCGAAGACTACGTTGCACGCGGCGGTTACAAGCAGCTGCGCCGTATTCTCGAAGAGAAGATTCCGCCCGAGCAGGTCATCGCGGACGTCAAGGCGTCTGGTCTGCGCGGCCGCGGCGGTGCGGGCTTCCCGACCGGCCTCAAGTGGAGCTTCATGCCGCGCCAGTTCCCGGGCCAGAAGTATCTGGTCTGCAACTCGGACGAAGGCGAGCCGGGCACGTTCAAGGACCGCGACATTCTGCGCTGGAACCCGCATTCGCTGATCGAAGGCATGGCCATCGGCGCGTACGCGATGGGCATCACCGTGGGCTACAACTACATCCACGGCGAGATCTGGGAAGTCTACAAGCGCTTCGAAGAGGCGCTGGAGGAAGCGCGCCGCGCCGGTTTCCTCGGCAAGAACATCCTGGGTACGGATTTCTCATTCGACCTCTTCGCGCACCACGGCTACGGCGCATATATCTGCGGCGAGGAAACGGCGCTGCTCGAGTCGCTGGAAGGCAAGAAGGGCCAGCCGCGTTTCAAGCCGCCGTTCCCGGCAAGCTTCGGCGTGTACGGCAAGCCGACCACCATCAACAACACCGAGACGTTCGCGGCCGTGCCGTTCCTGCTGGCCATCGGTCCGCAGAATTATCTCGAGCTCGGCAAGCCGAACAACGGCGGCACGAAGATCTTCTCCGTGTCCGGCGACGTCGAGCGTCCGGGCAACTACGAAGTGCCGCTTGGTACTCCGTTTGCCACGCTGATGGAACTGGCGGGCGGTATGCGCGGCGGCAAGAAGATCAAGGCGGTCATCCCGGGCGGCTCGTCGGCGCCGGTGATCCCGGGTGACATCATGATGCAAACCGACCTCGACTACGATTCGATCGCGAAGGCCGGTTCGATGCTCGGTTCGGGCGCGGTGATCGTGATGGACGAGACGCGCTGCATGGTGCGCTCGCTGCTGCGTCTGTCGTACTTCTATTACGAAGAGTCGTGCGGTCAGTGTACGCCGTGCCGCGAAGGTACCGGCTGGCTCTACCGCGTGGTGCACCGTATCGAGCATGGTCTTGGCCGCAAGGAAGATCTCGATCTTCTGAACTCCGTGGCGGAGAACATCATGGGCCGCACCATCTGCGCGCTCGGCGATGCCGCCGCCATGCCGGTGCGCGGCATGCTCAAGCACTACTGGGACGAATTCGAATATCACGTGGCCAATAAGCGTTGCCTCGTCGGCGGCCATGCCGGTGCACCGGCTGCGCCGGAGACGGTGGCCGCGTAAGCGATTTTCCAGTGACCGCCGCGCTACGAAGCTGGCGGTCGCGGGAACGGGCCAGTAGAGCGCCCGGTGGGAACAGCAGCGAATGCAACGCGCGCAGCAGATACGGCCAGCGCGCCACACCGCGAACTCATCGCCGCAGCAGGCGATGAACGGGGCGAACGATTGAGCGGTAACAGGTTAAGGATGATTGACCATCATGGTTGAACTCGAAATAGACGGCAAGAAGGTCGAGGTGCCTGAAGGCAGCATGGTGATCCAGGCTGCGCACAAGGTCGATACCTACATTCCTCACTTCTGCTATCACAAGAAGCTGTCGATTGCGGCCAATTGCCGGATGTGTCTCGTCGAAGTCGAGAAGATGCCGAAGGCCGTGCCCGCATGCGCGACGCCGGTGTCGCCCGGCATGGTCGTGCGCACCACCTCCGACAAGGCCGTGAAGGCCCAGCAGTCGGTGATGGAATTTCTGCTCATCAACCACCCGCTCGACTGCCCGATCTGCGATCAGGGCGGCGAATGCCAGTTGCAGGATCTCGCGGTGGGCTACGGCAAGTCGTCGTCGCGCTACAGCGAAGAAAAGCGCGTGGTGTTCCACAAGAACGTCGGCCCGCTGATCTCCATGGAAGAGATGACGCGCTGCATTCACTGCACGCGTTGTGTCCGCTTCGGCCAGGAAGTTGCCGGCGTGATGGAACTCGGCATGCTGGGCCGCGGCGAGCATTCGGAAATCACGTCGTTCGTCGGCAAGACCGTGGATTCGGAACTGTCGGGCAACATGATCGACCTGTGTCCGGTCGGTGCGCTCACGAGCAAGCCGTTCCGCTACAGCGCCCGCACGTGGGAACTGTCGCGCCGCAAGTCGGTGAGCCCGCACGATTCCGTCGGTGCGAACCTCGTGGTGCAGGTGAAGAACAACCGGGTCATGCGCGTGTTGCCGCTCGAAAACGAAGCGATCAACGAGTGCTGGATTTCGGACAAGGACCGCTTCTCGTACGAAGGCCTCAACAGCGACGACCGCCTTACGCGCCCGATGGTGAAGCAAGGCGGCCAGTGGATCGAGACGGACTGGCAGACGGCGCTCGAGTACGTGGTGAAGGGCCTGAAGGGCATCGCTGCCGACCATGGCGCGAATGCACTCGCCGCGCTCGCGAGCCCGCACAGCACGGTTGAAGAGCTTTATCTGCTGAAGCAACTGGCCAACGCCGTCGGTACGCCGAACGTCGACTTCCGCCTGCGTCAGTCGGATTTCTCGGCCCCGCTCGCCGGCGCACCGTGGCTCGGCACGAAGATCGCGGACCTTCCGACGCTCGACTCGGCTTTCGTGATCGGTTCGTTCCTGCGCCGCGATCATCCGCTCCTCGCCGCGCGTCTGCGCCAGGCCGCCAAGGGCGGCGCAAAGCTCACGCTGTTGCAGGCCACGAACGACGACTCGCTCATTCCGACCGCACAGCGCATCGTGGCCGCACCGTCGGCATGGCTCGACGAACTCGCTGGCATCGCCGCGGCCGTGGGTCAAGCGCGCGGCGTGAGCGTGCCCGAGGCGTTCGCGGGCGCTCAGCCGTCGGAGGCGGCGAAGCAGGTTGCGGCGTCGCTCGCAACCGGCGAACGCCGGCTCGTGCTGCTCGGCAACGGCGCCGTGCAGCATCCCGAATTTGCGCGTCTGCACGCAGCAGCGCAATGGATCGCGGAAAACACCGGCGCCACGCTCGGCTTCCTTACCGAGGCGGCGAATACGGTGGGCGCGTATCTGGTCGGCGCACTGCCGGGCGAGGGCGGCCTGAATGCGCGTGAAGCATTCGAGCAACCGCGCAAGGGCTATGTGCTGCTCAACGTCGAGCCCGAATTCGATACCGCCAATCCGGCAGTCGCACTCTCTGCGCTGAATCAGGCCGAGATGGTCGTCGTGCTGTCGCCGTTCAGGACCGGCGCCGAATATGCCGACGTGCTGCTGCCGATCGCGCCGTTCACCGAAACGTCCGGCACGTTCGTCAACGCCGAGGCTACCGTTCAGTCGTTCAACGGTGTGGTGCGTCCGCTCGGCGACGCGCGTCCGGCCTGGAAGGTGCTGCGCGTGCTTGGCAGCCTGCTCGGCAAGCCGGGCTTCGAATTCGATACGTCCGAAGAAGTGCGCACGGCCGCGCTGGGCGACGGCGACCTCACGTCGCGTCTGTCGAACAAGGCGAACGGCGCCATCGCGCGTGCTGCAGGCGGTTCGGCGAAGCCGGCCAACGGCGGCTTCGAGCGCGTCTCCGATGTGCCGATCTACCACGCCGACCCGCTCGTGCGTCGTGCGCCGTCGCTGCATCTGACGATGGCGGCCAAGGTTGCCGGCACGGTGGGCCTGCCTGCTGCGCTGTTCGATCAGCTGGGTTTGAAGGACGGCGACGCGGTGCGCGTGCGCCAGGGCGATCGCTCGGTGCAGGCACCGGCGGTGCGCGACGCGAATCTTGCGCAGACGGTGGTGCGCGTGCCGGCGGCGACGCCCGCCGGTGCGGCGCTGGGCAGCCTGTTCGGTGAACTGCTGGTGGAGAAGGCGTAAATGAGCTTGTTCGATACGATCAACGCAGGCGGCAGCCAGTTGCTGGGTGTGGCGTGGCCCACGGTGTGGGCGCTCGTGCGCATCCTCGTCGTGGCGGTGGTGATCCTGCTGTGCGTCGCGTACCTGATCCTCTGGGAGCGCAAGCTCATCGGCTGGATGCACGTGCGTCTTGGCCCGAATCGCGTGGGTCCCGCGGGTCTTCTGCAGCCTATCGCGGACGTGCTGAAGCTGCTGCTGAAAGAAGTCATTCAACCCGCGCAGGCAAGCCGCTGGACCTATCTGATCGCGCCGATCATGACCGTGGTGCCGGCGTTCGCCGTGTGGGCCGTGATTCCGTTCCAGGCGGGCGCGGTGCTCGGCAACATCAACGCGGGTCTGCTGTACGCGATCGCGATCTCGTCGATCGGCGTCTACGGCGTGATTCTGGCGGGCTGGGCGTCCAACTCGAAGTACGCGTTCCTCGGCGCCATGCGCGCCGCGGCGCAGATGGTCTCGTACGAAATCGCCATGGGCTTCGCGCTCGTGGTCGTATTGATGACGGCGGGCAGCCTCAACCTCTCGGACATCGTGAACTCGCAGGAACGCGGTTTCTTCGCTGACCACGGCATTGCGCTGCTCTCGTGGAACTGGCTGCCGCTGCTGCCGATGTTCGTCGTGTACTTCATCTCGGGCATCGCCGAAACGAACCGCCACCCGTTCGACGTGGTGGAAGGGGAGTCGGAAATCGTCGCGGGCCACATGATCGACTACTCGGGTATGGCGTTCGCGCTGTTCTTCCTCGCCGAGTACATCAACATGATCGTGATCTCGGCGCTGGCTTCGACGCTGTTCCTCGGCGGCTGGAGCGCACCGTTCGGCTTCCTGTCGTTCATCCCGGGCGTGTTCTGGCTGGTGCTGAAAGTCTTTTTCCTGCTGTCGGTATTCATCTGGGCACGTGCCACGTTCCCGCGCTACCGCTACGACCAGATCATGCGTCTCGGCTGGAAGGTGTTCATTCCGGTGTGCTGTGTCTGGCTGGTGGTGGTCGGCTTCTGGATCATGTCGCCGCTGAATATCTGGAAATAAAGGGCGGATGAACCCATGACCGCAATCCAAAACTTCTTCAAGACCTTCTTTCTCACCGAGCTGCTCAAGGGCCTCGCGCTGACGGGACGCTATACGTTCCGGCGCAAGTTCACGGTGCAGTTCCCCGAGGAAAAGACGCCTATTTCGCCGCGCTTTCGCGGGCTGCACGCGCTGCGCCGCTACGAGAACGGCGAAGAGCGCTGCATCGCGTGCAAGTTGTGCGAAGCGGTGTGTCCGGCGCTCGCCATCACGATCGAGTCGGAAACGCGCGCGGACAACACGCGCCGCACGACGCGCTACGACATCGATCTGACCAAGTGCATTTTCTGTGGCTTCTGCGAAGAGAGCTGCCCCGTCGATTCGATCGTCGAGACGCACATCCTCGAATATCACGGCGAGAAGCGCGGCGACCTGTATTTCACGAAGGACATGCTGCTGGCCGTGGGCGATCGCTATGAAGCACAGATCGCGGCAAACAAGGCAGCGGACGCGCCGTACCGTTGATTTCAGCTTGATGCTCGATCGGCCCGCGGTCCGGGCCGGCTGCATGGTCCGCGCGGCGTAGCTGGCGCGCGAACCTTCAGCCCGACCGCCGCGGCGCGGTGCCCCTGTGCCAGCCCGCGCCGCGAGTCCGACGACGACCAGCCTCACGATGGCCTAACGATGAACCGGTAATCATGGAATTCACGACCGTACTGTTCTACATCTTCGCGCTGCTCCTGACGGTGTCAGGGCTGAAGGTGATCACCTCGCGCAACCCGGTGGCGTCCGCGCTGTTCCTCGTGCTCGCGTTCTTCAACGCGGCCGCGATCTGGATGCTGCTCGAGGCCGAATTCCTCGCCATCCTGCTCGTGCTGGTCTACGTGGGCGCGGTGATGGTGCTGTTCCTGTTCGTCGTGATGATGCTGGACATCAATCTCGACGTGCTGCGGCGCGACTTCCGGCGCTTCGTGCCGATGGCCACCGTGGTGGGCGCGATCATCGTGATCGAGACTGCGCTGATCCTCTGGCACGGCTACGGCGCCACGACCACGCCGGTGCGCGATACGGCTGCCGCCGCTGCGCTCGGCTCCATGCCGAACACGCGACTGATCGGCCGCGTTATTTACTCGGAATACATTTTCGCGTTCGAAGTGGCGGGCCTCGTGCTGCTCGTGGCGATCATCGCCGCGATCGCGCTGACCGCGCGCCATCTCAAGACCCGCAAGCGTCAGGTGGTGTCGGAGCAAGTGCACGTGCGGCGTGAAGACCGCGTGCGCCTCGTGAAGATGCCGGCCGAGAAGGTCGCACCCGAAGCGGTTGCGGGAGAAACTGCGCCCGGCAGCAACAGCTGAGCGAGGAGGAGAAAAACATGTTGACCCTTGCCCATTACCTCGTGCTCGGCGCGATCCTGTTCGCGATCGCTGTCGTCGGCATTTTCCTGAACCGTCGCAACATCATCATCATCCTGATGGCGATCGAGCTGATGCTGCTGGCGGTGAACACCAATTTCGTCGCGTTCTCGCATTACCTCGGCGACGTGCATGGCCAGATCTTCGTGTTCTTCGTGCTGACAGTGGCAGCGGCGGAGGCGGCGATCGGTCTCGCCATTCTGGTGACCCTGTTCCGTAGCCTCGACACGATCAACGTCGAGGACCTCGATCAGCTCAAAGGTTAATTTCAGGCAAGGCTGTTATGTCCACGACACTCAATGAAAACCTGCTGCTGGCCATCCCGCTCGCGCCGCTTGTCGGGTCGCTGATCGCGGGTCTGTTCGGCAAGACAGTGGGGCGGGCGGGCGCCCACACGGTCACGATTCTCGGCGTCGCGATCTCGTTCGTGCTGTCCGCCATCGTGTTCCTCGACGTACTGAACGGCGCAAGCTTCAACGCGACGATCTACGAGTGGATGTCGGTGCATGGCCTGAAGTTCGAGATCGGTTTCCTCGTCGATTCGCTCACGGCGATGATGATGTGCGTGGTGACCTTCGTGTCGCTGATGGTGCACATCTACACCATCGGCTACATGGCGGAAGAAGACGGTTACCAGCGCTTCTTCTCGTATATCTCGCTGTTCACGTTCTCGATGCTGATGCTCGTCATGAGCAACAACTTCCTGCAGCTGTTCTTCGGCTGGGAAGCGGTGGGTCTCGTGTCGTACCTGCTGATCGGCTTCTACTTCACGCGTGAAAGCGCGATCTACGCCAACATGAAGGCGTTCCTCGTGAACCGCGTGGGCGACTTCGGCTTCCTGCTCGGCATCGGCCTGCTGCTCGCGTTCGCCGGCTCGCTCAACTACGGCGAGGTGTTCGCGAAGCGCAACGAACTGGCGGCACTGGCGTTCCCGGGCACGCACTGGGGTCTGCTGACCGTCGCGTGTATCTGCCTATTCATCGGCGCGATGGGTAAGTCGGCGCAGTTCCCGCTGCACGTCTGGCTGCCGGACTCGATGGAAGGCCCGACGCCTATCTCCGCGCTGATTCACGCGGCGACCATGGTGACGGCCGGCATCTTCATGGTGACGCGCATGTCGCCGCTTTTCGAACTTTCAGATGCGGCGCTCTCGTTCATCACGGTGATCGGTGCCATCACGGCGCTCTTCATGGGCTTCCTCGGCATCGTGCAGAACGACATCAAGCGCGTGGTGGCGTACTCCACGCTCTCGCAGCTCGGCTACATGACGGTCGCGCTGGGCGTGTCGGCCTACCCGGTCGGCGTGTTCCACCTGATGACGCACGCGTTCTTCAAGGCGTTGCTGTTCCTCGGCGCCGGTTCCGTGATCATCGGCATGCACCACGATCAGGACATGCGCAACATGGGTGGCCTGCGCAAGTACATGCCCATCACGTGGATTACGTCGCTGATCGGTTCGCTCGCGCTGATCGGTACGCCGTTCTTCTCGGGCTTCTATTCGAAAGACTCGATCATCGATGCGGTGAAGCTCTCGCATCTGCCGGGTTCAGGCTTCGCGTACTTCGCCGTGACGGCGAGCGTGTTCGTGACGGCGCTGTACTCGTTCCGCATGTACTTCATGGTGTTCCACGGCGAGGAGCGTTTCCGTCATCCGAAGGACTACGGCAACGGCAATGGCCACGGCGCCGAGTCGTCCGCGCATGGTCACGAGCATGACGATCATCACGCCCACGTGCCGCACGAAACGCCTTGGGTGGTGTGGTTGCCGCTCGTGCTGCTGGCGATTCCGTCGGTGGTGATCGGTGCCATCGCGATTGGTCCGATGCTGTACGGCGATTTCTTCCAGCATGGCGTGGCGTTCGACAAGGTGATCGAGATTTCGTCGAGCCACCCGGCGCTGGCCGAGATGGCCGAGGAATTCCACGGCTGGCTGGACCTTGGCCTGCACGCGGTGGCGGGGCTGCCCATGTGGCTCGCGCTGGCCGGTGTGGTGGTGGCCTGGTTCCTGTACCTGAAGCGTCCTGATCTGCCGGCAGTGATCCGCAGCAAGTTCGGCCCGATCTACACGTTGCTGGACAACAAGTACTACATGGACAAGATCAACGAAGTCGTGTTCGCGCGGGGTGCGGTGGCGATCGGCCGCGGACTCTGGAAAGAGGGCGACGTCGTGGTCATCGACGGTGTCGTCAACGGGAGCGCGCGTTTTATCGGCTGGTTCGCGAGCGTGATCCGTTTCCTCCAATCCGGCTACATCTATCACTACGCGTTTGCCATGATTATCGGCATGTTGGGGCTCCTGACCCTGTTTGTAACGCTTAGCGGCAAATAAGGCGAGGGACACGAATGCATACTTATCCGCTTCTCAGTATCGCCATCTGGATGCCGATTGTTTTCGGGCTCGTCATCCTGGCGATCGGGTCCGACAAGAATCCGGGGCCCGCGCGATGGATCGCGCTCGTGGGATCGATCCTGAGCTTCATCGTCACGATTCCGCTCTTTACGCAGTTCGACCCGAGCACCGCGGCGATGCAGTTCGTCGAGCAGTCCACCTGGATCGAACGCTTCAACATTTCGTACCACCTGGGCGTGGACGGCATCTCGATGTGGTTCGTCGTGCTGACCGCGCTTATCACGGTGATCGTCGTGATCGCCGGGTGGGAAGTGATCACGAAGAACGTCTCGCAGTACCTGGCGGCGTTCCTGATCCTCTCCGGCATCATGGTGGGCGTGTTTAGCGCGCAGGACGGCATGCTGTTCTACGTGTTCTTCGAAGCCACGCTGATCCCGATGTACATCATCATCGGCGTATGGGGCGGCCCGAACCGCGTCTACGCGGCGTTCAAGTTCTTCCTGTACACGCTGGCCGGCTCGCTTCTGATGCTCGTCGCGCTGCTGTACCTGTACACGCAGACGGGTACGTTCGACCTCGCTTCGTGGCAGGCCGCGAAGATCGCAATGACGCCGCAGATCCTGCTCTTCATTGCGTTCTTCCTCGCCTTTGCCGTGAAGGTGCCGATGTGGCCGGTGCACACGTGGCTGCCTGACGCTCACGTGGAAGCGCCTACCGGCGGTTCGGTCGTGCTGGCGGCGATCATGCTGAAGCTCGGTGCGTACGGTTTCCTGCGCTTCTCGCTGCCCGTTACGCCGGACGCGAGCCACTTCCTCGCGCCGGTCGTCATCACGCTTTCGCTGATCGCGGTGATCTACATCGGCCTCGTGGCAATGGTGCAGGCCGACATGAAGAAGCTGGTCGCGTATTCGTCGATCGCGCACATGGGCTTCGTCACGCTCGGGTTCTTCATCTTCAGCCAGCTCGGTGTGGAAGGCGCGATCGTGCAGATGATCTCGCACGGTTTCGTGTCGGGCGCCATGTTCCTGTGCATCGGCGTGCTCTACGACCGCGTGCACTCGCGTCAGATCGCGGACTACGGCGGCGTCGTGAATACGATGCCGAAGTTCGCGGCGCTCGCCATGCTGTTCTCGATGGCCAACTGCGGCTTGCCGGGTACCTCGGGTTTCGTCGGCGAATTCATGGTGATTCTCGCCGCCGTCCAGTTCAACTTCTGGATTGCCTTCGGCGCAGCATTCACGCTGATCCTCGGCGCGGCCTACACGCTGTGGATGTACAAGCGCGTCTACTTCGGCGCCGTGGCCAACGACCACGTGAAGGAACTCAAGGACGTGAACCGCCGCGAGTACTTCATGCTGGCTATCCTCGCGCTGCTGACGCTGTATATGGGCATCTATCCGAAGCCCTTTACCGATGTGATGCACGTCTCCGTGGATAACCTCCTCTCCCACGTGGCGCAGTCGAAGCTGCCGTTGTCGCAGTAATACAGAGCGGAGGATCTAAGACATCATGCAAAACGCACCTATGACCGTTCTGTTGCCCGACGCGCTGCTGATGGTCGCCGTCATCGTCGCGTGGCTCAACGACACGTTCGTCGGCGACAGCGGCCGGCGCACGACCTACTTCATCGCCTTGCTGTCGAGCCTCGTGGCCGGCATCTGGTTCGCGGTGAACGCGGCCGACAACAACGTCTACTACTTCTTCTCGCACATGTACGTGGTGGATGCGTTCGCCAGTGCGATGAAGGCTGTCGTGACGCTGGGTTTCGCCGTGTCGATCGTTTACTCGCGCCGCTACCTGGAAGAGCGCGACCTGTTCCGCGGCGACTTCTTCCTGCTCGGCATGTTCTCGCTGCTCGGCCAGCTGGTGATGATCTCCGGCAACAACTTCCTGACGCTGTACCTCGGTCTGGAACTGATGTCGCTGTCGCTCTACGCTGTGATCGCCCTGCGCCGCAGCGCCTCGACGTCGAACGAAGCGGCGATGAAGTACTACGTGCTGGGCGCGCTGGCGTCGGGCTTCCTGCTCTACGGCATCTCGATGCTGTACGGCGCGACGGGCTCGCTCGATCTCAACGAAGTGGTGAAGGCCATCGCTTCGGGTCGCATCAACGACGTCGTGCTGCTGTTCGGCGTGATCTTCGTCGTGGCCGGCGTGGCGTTCAAGATGGGCGCGGTGCCGTTCCACATGTGGGTGCCCGACGTGTATCAGGGCGCGCCCACGGCGATGACGCTGCTCACCGGCGGCGGCCCGAAGGTGGCCGCGTTCGCGTGGGCCTTGCGTTTCCTCGTGATGGGGCTGCTGCCCCTCGCGGTCGACTGGCAGGAAATGCTCGTGATTCTCGCCGCGCTCTCGCTGATCGTCGGCAACATCACGGGTATCGTGCAGCGTAACGTGAAGCGCATGCTCGCGTACTCGGCCATCTCGAACATGGGCTTCGTCCTGCTCGGGCTGCTCTCCGGCATCGTGGACGGCAAGGCGGGTGGGGCGGCCAGCGCCTACGGTTCGGCCATGTTCTACAGCATCGTCTACCTGATCACAACGCTGGGCACGTTCGGCATCGTGATGCTGCTCACACGCCGCGACTTCGAGGCCGACACGCTCGACGACTTCAAGGGTCTCAACCAGCGCAGCCCGGTGTTCGCGTTCGTCATGATGGTGATGATGTTCTCGCTCGCCGGCATCCCGCCGACGGTCGGCTTCTATGCGAAGCTGGCCGTGCTCGAGGCCACGATGAACGCCGGCCTCACCTGGCTCGCCGTGCTAGCCGTGATCACGTCGCTGTTCGGCGCGTTCTACTACCTGCGTATCGTCAAGCTCATGTACTTCGACGCGCCGCAGGACACCACGCCGATCCAGTCGAGCATGTGCAACCGTGCGCTGCTCGCGCTCAACGGCGTCGCCGTGCTGGTGTTGGGCCTCGTGCCGGGCCCGCTGATGACCGGTTGCCTGCAAGCCATCTCGCACACGCTCTCGCTCTGATGTCTGCAGCGGGCTGGTTTATCGTGTTGTTGGCGCTCGCGGGCGCCAACCTGCCTTTTCTGAACCAGCGCCTCTTCTGCATGGTCCCATTAGGGGCGACGAAGAAGAGCGCCTGGTGGCGGATCGGCGAATTGATCGTGCTTTATTTCGTGGTTGGCGCAGTCGGCTTCATGCTCGAAGCGCGCGCGGGTAATCGCTTCGATCAGGGCTGGCAGTTCTACGCCATCACGTTCAGCCTTTTCATCGTCTTCGCCTTTCCAGGCTTCGCCTGGCAGTATCTCGTCAAACGACACTGACGGCGCGAGCCATCGCGCCCCCTTTCAAAGCGTTGTACAGAGGGTTTGCATATGGCCGCCGAACTTCCCGATCACGACGACGTGCTCTACGAGCGATGCGTCGAAAGCACCACGATCCACAACGGCAAGTTCCTCACGCTCAAGTGCGATACGGTGGAACTGCCCGACGGCAAACACGCCACACGCGAGTACGTGCAGCATCCGGGCGCCGTCATGGTGATCCCGATGTTCGACGACGGCCGCGTGCTGATGGAAAGCCAATACCGCTACCCCATCGGCAAGGTGATGTACGAGTATCCGGCCGGCAAGCTCGATCCGAACGAAGGCGCGCTTGCATGCGCGAAGCGCGAACTGCGCGAGGAAACCGGCTATACGGCGCGCGAGTACATCTACATCACGCGCATCCACCCGATCATTTCGTACTCCACCGAGTTCATCGACATCTACCTGGCGCGCGGACTCACCGAGGGCGAACGCAATCTGGACGACGGCGAGTTTCTGGAGCTTTTCACGGCAACCGTGGCCGATCTCTCCGAGTGGGTGCGCACGGGCAAGATCACGGACGTGAAGACGATCATCGGCACGTTCTGGCTCGAAAAGGTGCTTGCGGGCGCCTGGCCGCTCGGACCGGCGGAGCCGGGCGGCGACGCCTGAGCGTTGCGGCCGGGCCGGCGCCGTTGGTGCGAACCGCGCCGGTGGTGTCGTCTCCGTTGGCAACCGTCATCGTCGTCTCGTAGCGGTCGTGCGGATTCTCCCGCGCTCGCCTTGGGCGGCCTCAGCGGCACGCAGCTCGAGGCGCTACAATCCCCGAACACGTCATGCGTCGTTCATCAACCGGCGGATTTTGCCGGCGCGAATGAGTCTTGGCGCCGCGCGGCGAATCCATAACCGTCTGCTTTGCGAACGACCGTTCATAAAACAGCGAATTGCGCTAAACTCGCACGTAAGCCCTGATTCCACATGAAGGTCCTCGATCTACAGTGCCCGGGCGGCCATCGCTTCGAAGGCTGGTTTGCCTCGGCAGACGACTTCGAATCGCAGCTGTCCCGCAAGCTCGTTGAATGCCCCATTTGCGGTGCCACCGAAGTGAGCCGCCTGCCGTCCGCGCCGCGCCTGAATCTTTCGGGAGCGGCCCAGCCGCCGGCGCAGCAAGGCGCACCGGATATGAACGAGTTGCAGGCGCGGGTGATGCGCGCGCTGCGCGAGGTCCTCGACAAGACCGAGAACGTGGGCGACCGCTTCGCCGAGGAAGCCCGGCGCATCCACTACAACGAGGCGCCCGCGCGCAATATTCGCGGGGTCACGACGGCTGAGGATGCACGCGCGCTCGTCGAAGAAGGCATCGACGTGATGCCGCTGCCGATTCCGGCCGCGCTGAAAGAGCCGCTGCAGTAACGCGGTGTCTTCCTTGCGGCGGCGCTCGCTGCGGCAAGGAGACACTGCGTATGGACCTCGACTATTCCGCTGCCGACGGCGCCTTTCGCGCCGACATTCGCGCCTGGCTCGAAGCGAATCTGCCTTCGGCGCTGCGCGGCAAAGTTCTCAATCACAAACGTCTGAATCGCGACGACTTCGCGGCCTGGCACAAACTGCTCGGCACGCGTGGGTGGTCCGCGCCGGCCTGGCCGGTCGAATACGGCGGACCTGGCTGGAACGCGACGCAACGCCATATCTGGGAAGAGGAGTGCGCCCGGGCCGGTGCGCCCATGGTGCTGCCTTTCGGCGTCTCGATGGTCGCGCCGGTTCTCATGAAGTACGGCAGCGAGCCGCAGAAACGCCACTACCTGCCGCGCATTCTCGACGGCACGGACTGGTGGTGCCAGGGCTACTCCGAACCCGGCTCGGGGTCCGACCTGGCTTCGCTGCGTACACGCGCCGAGCGCCAGGGCGACCACTACGTCGTGAACGGACAGAAGACCTGGACCACGCTCGGGCAGCACGCCGACATGATGTTCTGTCTCGTGCGCACCGACTCGTCCGCGAAGAAGCAGGAAGGTATCTCGTTCCTGTTGATCGACATGAAGACCCCCGGCATCACGGTCCGTCCGATCATCACGCTCGACGAAGATCACGAAGTGAACGAGGTGTTCTTCGAAGACGTGAAGGTGCCGGTCGAGAATCTTGTCGGCGAAGAGAACCGCGGGTGGACGTACGCGAAGTATCTGCTCGGGCACGAGCGCACCGGCATTGCGCGCGTCGGCCAGTCGAAGCGCGAGCTGCTGTTTCTGAAGCGCTTCGCGCTCGCGCAGCGCAAGAACGGCAAGCCGCTGCTGCATGATCCGCTGTTCGCCGCGAAGGTGGCGGCGCTCGAGATCGAATTGATGGCACTCGAAGTCACCGTGCAACGCGTGGTGAGCAGCGAAACGGGCGGACGTGGACCGGGTCCCGAAGCATCGATGCTGAAGATCAAAGGCACCGAAGTGCAGCAGGCGCTCACGGAGCTGATGTTCGAAGCTGCCGGTCCGCTCGCCGCGCCGTTCGACGTGCCGTTCCTCGAAGGCGAGCGCGAACACAGCATCGCCGGCGACGACGACGCGGCACCGCTTGCCGCCTACTACTTCAACTTCCGCAAGACGTCGATCTACGGCGGCTCGAACGAAATCCAGAAGAACATCATCGCGCAGATGATTCTCGGCCTTTGAGGAGCGGCGCATGGACTTCACCTTCACGGACGAACAACAGCAATTCGCCGACGCGCTGCGCCGCTATCTCGACCGGCAATACGGCTTCGAAGCGCGTCAGGCGATCGTGCGCTCCGAGGCCGGCGTATCGGACACCCACTGGCAGGCGCTCGTCGAGCTGGGGCTCACGGCACTGCCCGTGCCGCAGGCGCAAGGCGGTTTCGACGGCACGCCGTTCGATATGCTCGTGGCCATGCAGGAACTCGGTCGAGCGTTGGTCGTGGAGCCCTATTGGGCGACCGCGGTGGGCATCGAGGCATTGAAGCTTGCCGGCTCGGGCGATGGCGAAGACGCGACGCTGCTCGAGCGCGCCGCGGCGGGCGAGATCAACCTCGCGGTGGCATTCCACGAGCCCGCTGCACGATACGACCTCTTCGCGGTCGAGACAGTCGCGACGCCGCGCGAGGGTGGCTTCGTGCTGAGCGGCAGCAAGTCGGGGGTTCAGCACGGCGCGCAGGCGGACCACTGGATCGTCCCCGCACGGCTCGCAGGCGGCGACGCGCCGGGCCACCTGGCGCTCTTCATCGTGGCCCGCGAGGCAGCGGGCGCGACCGTGACGGACTACCGCACCATCGACGGCCAGCGCGCAGCAACGCTCGTTTTCGACGCCACGCCGGCGCGCCGGCTCGCTGCCGACGGCTCGCACGAGGCCGGCGCCGCCACGCTGGAGCGCATCGCCGACTACGGCATCGTTCTGCTCTGCGCGGAGGCCATCGGCGCGCTCGACGCGCTCAACCATGCTACCGTCGAGTACACGAAGACGCGCCAGCAGTTCGGCGTGCCTATCGCCCGTTTTCAGGCGCTGCAGCACAGGATGGTCGAGATGCTGATCCACACGGAACAGGCGCGCTCGCTCACCTATCTGGCCGCGGCGCGCTACACGAGCGAGGACGCCGACGAGCGACGCCGCGCGGTGAGCGCGGCGAAGGTGCGGGTAGGGCAAGCGGCGCGCTTCGTGGGACAGCAGGCGATCCAGCTGCACGGCGGAATGGGCGTCACCAACGAGGTGGCCGCGGCGCATCTGTTTAAGCGGCTCGCGATCATCGAAACGACGCTGGGTGATGTCGACCATCACCTCGCGCGCTTCGCCGCGTTACCCGGTTTCGCCGCCTGCGAAGCGTGAACACCAACGAAGGACGTTGCCAACAAGGATCAAGCGATGGGATTGAGCTACGAGGACATAGAAGCGGGCACGACGGCCGAAATCGGTTCGCACACGTTCGGGCATGACGAGATCGTGGAGTTTGCGCAGCGGTTCGATCCCCAGCCGTTCCACGTGGACGACGAGGCCGCAAAGACCTCGCCGTACGGCCGGCTGATTGCGAGCGGCTGGCACACGTGCTCAGTGATGATGGGGCTCTTCGTGCGCAGCACACTGGCGGGTTCCACGTCGATGGGCTCGCCCGGCGTGGACGAGATCCGCTGGCTCAGGCCCGTGGCGGTCGGCGACACCATCACGATGAAAGTCTCCGTGCTCGACAAACGCGTGCTGGCGAGCCGGCCGGATCGCGGCATCGTATCGATGCAGTGGGAGGGCATCAACCAGAACGGCGAGACCGCCATCATCGTGCGTTCGAAAGGCATCTTCGGGCTGCGCCATCCGGGCGCGGCCGGGACGGCAGCATGAGCGAGGTTGCTCCGCAGATCGATGCCGACGCGCTGCGCGCGCTCGTGGGCGCGCCGGTGCTCGTCAGCGAATGGATCGAGATCGATCAGGCGCGTGTGGACCGCTTTGCCGACGCCACCGGCGACCACCAGTGGATACACGTCGACCCTGAACGTGCGCGACGCGAATCGCCGTTCGGCGGCCCCATCGCGCACGGATTCCTCACGCTTTCGCTCATCCCCGCGCTGCTCGAACGCACGGTCGTGCTACGTCAGCGCATGGGCATCAACTACGGGCTCAATCGCGTGCGCTTCACGTCGCCGTTGCCCGTCGGCGCCAGGGTGCGCGCACATTTCGCTGTGGCCGAAGTCACCGACGTGGACGACAACGGCGTGCAGGTCATCTGGAAGGTGACGCTCGAACGTGAAGGAAGCGAGCGGCCGGTGTGCATCGCGGAATTCATCACGCGCCACTACTTCTGAGCGCCCAGGGCCGCCATCGAGCGGCGGCCCTCGGCAATGTCCACGTCTTTCGCGAGATGCGGTTCGTCAATGCTTCGCGTACTGCGTCGCGCCGAACAGCACTTCCTTCGCTTTCTCGTCCATGAGCGGCTTGCGGGCCGAAGCCAGTACCTCCACGCCGCGCTGCACCGCGGGTCGCGCAGCGACTTCTTCGTGCCAGCGCTTCACGTGCGGGAAGGCGTCGAGGTCGATGCCCTGATTTTGCCAGGAGCGCGTCCACGGGAACGCGGCGATGTCCGCGATCGTGTACTGGTTGCCCGCGAGATAAGCGGTCCTGGCGAGTTGCGCGTCCATCACACCGTAGAGGCGCTTCGCTTCGTTCGTGTAGCGCGTGACCGCGTAGTCGATCTGCTCCGGCGCGTAAATGCGGAAGTGGTGCGCCTGGCCCAGCATCGGGCCCAGTCCGCCCATCTGGAACATGAGCCACTGAAACGTTGCGTAGCGTTCGGCCGGATCGGCGGGCAGGAAGCGGCCGGTCTTCTCGGCAAGATAGATAAGGATCGCGCCGGATTCGAAGAGCGAGAAAGGCTGGCCGTCCGCACGCTTCGGACCTTCGGAATCGACGATCGCCGGAATCTTGTTGTTCGGGCTGATGGCGAGAAAGTCGGGCTTGAACTGGTCGCCCGCGCCGATATCGACCGGATGCACGCGGTACGCGAGCCCGGTTTCCTCCAGCATGATGTGGACCTTGTGGCCGTTGGGTGTCGCCCAGCTGTAGACGTCGATCATCGTGGCTCCTTCGCGCTTGAAAGCGGCGCCGCGCGCGTATGGCGCGGCGCCGGAACAGGCAAAAATTAGAGCATAGATCGCGCGATGGCGCAGGGCGCTTGCCTGCGCGTCTGCACGCTCAGGTTCGCGTGACCGGCATCTCGACACGCGAGGCGGCATCCGCATCCATGTAGCGCGCGAGTTCGAGCTTCGCGATGGCGTTGCGATGCACTTCGTCGGGACCATCGGCGAAGCGCAGCGTGCGTGCCGACGTGTACGCATAAGCGAGCGGAAAGTCGTCGCTCATGCCCGCCGCGCCATGCACCTGCATGGCCCAGTCGATCACCTGGCACGCCATGTTCGGCGCGACCACCTTGATCATCGCGATCTCGCCGCGCGCGCCCTTGTTGCCGACGGTGTCCATCATGTACGCGGTTTTGAGCGTGAGCAGCCGCGCCTGTTCGATCAGGCAGCGCGCTTCGGCAATGCGCTCCTGCGTCACGGTTTGCGACGCGATGGGCTTGCCGAACGCGACGCGCTGCAGTGCGCGCTTCGTCATGAGTTCGAGAGCACGTTCCGCGAGTCCGATGAGCCGCATGCAGTGGTGAATGCGCCCAGGTCCAAGGCGTCCCTGCGCGATTTCGAAACCGCGCCCTTCGCCGAGCAGCAGATTCGTCGCGGGCACGCGCACGTTATCGAGCGTGATGTCCATGTGGCCGTGCGGCGCGTCGTCGTAGCCGAACACGGTGAGCGGGCGATGCACGGTGATGCCGGTGGCGTCGGCGGGCACGAGGATCATCGACTGCTGGCGGTGCCGCGGCGCGTCGGGATCGGTCTTGCCCATCACGATGTAGACGGCGCAGCGCGGGTCGCCCGCCCCCGACGACCACCACTTGTGACCGTTGATCACGTAATGGTCGCCGTCGCGTTCGATGCGCGTCTGGATGTTGGTGGCGTCCGACGAAGCGACATCGGGCTCCGTCATGAGAAAGGCCGAGCGGATCTGGCCGTCGAGCAGCGGGTCGAGCCATTGCCGCTTCTGGCTCTCGGTGCCGTAGCGTTCGATGGTCTCCATGTTGCCCGTGTCGGGCGCGTTGCAGTTGAAGATCTCGGGCGCCCAGGGCACGCGGCCCATGATCTCGCACAGCGGGGCGTATTCGAGATTCGTGAGCCCCGCGCCGCGCTCCGAATCGGGCAGAAACAGGTTCCACAGGCCTGCCGCACGCGCCGTTTCCTTGAGCCTTTCCACGATTTCGGTGGGCACCCAGGCGTTGCCGTTCGCGCGATTGCGTGCGACCTCGGCGAGAAAGACGGGCTCGTTCGGATAGATGTGCTCGTCGAAGAACGCGAGCAGCTTTTCACGCAGCGCCTGAACCTTGGGGGTGTAGTCGAAATTCATCCGATACCTCGTGAAAGAGAAGGGATACCTCAGCGCACTTTCTGCGCGTAGCGCCAGGCCAGTTCGGCCATGGGGCGCGCGCGGCGGCCGGCGTCTGCGGCCTGGGCGCTGGCGGCGGTGCCGTCCACGACGCGTTTCATGATGCCCTGCAGGATCGCCGCGATGCGGAACATGTTGTAGGCCAGATAGAAATTCCAGTCGCCGCGAACGTCGAGGCCTGTGCGTTCGCAATAGCGACGCACGTAAGCCGCTTCGTCCGGGATGCCGAGCGCCGCGAGATCGAGCCCCGCGATGCCGCGAAACTGCGCCGGATCGACGTGCCACGCCATGCAGTGATAGGCGAAGTCCGCGAGCGGATCGCCCAGCGTGGAAAGCTCCCAGTCGAGCACGGCCAGCACGCGCGGCGCGTGACGGTCGAAGATGAGATTGTCGAGCCGGTAGTCGCCGTGAACGATGGTGGTTCGCGCGGCGCTGTCGTCGGGCATGTGCTGCGGCAGCCATTCGATGAGGCGTTGCATGGCCTCGATGGGCTCGGTCTCCGAGGCCTGGTACTGACGGCTCCAGCGATCGATCTGGCGTGCGAAGTAATTGCCGGCCTTACCGTAATCGGCGAGCCCCACGTCGGCCGGCACGACGCTATGGAGCGTGGCGATCACGCGGTTCATCTCGTCGTAGATCGCGGCGCGCTCGTCTGTGGACAGGCCGGGCAGCGACGGGTCCCAGAGCACGCGGCCCTCGACGAACTCCATCACGTAGAACGCGCGGCCGATCACCGCTTCGTCCTCGCACAACGCGAGCATTTTCGCGACCGGCACGCCGGTGCCCGCGAGGGCGTCCATCACGCGGTACTCGCGCTCGATCGCGTGCGCGGAAGGCAGCAGCTTTGCCTTCGGCCCCGGCTTCGCGCGCATCACGTAGCTGCGCGACGGGGTGACGAGCTTGAACGTGGGATTCGACTGGCCGCCCGCGAATTGCTCGACGGTAAGCGGACCGGCGAATCCTTCGACATGGGTCGCGAGCCACGCTTCGAGCGCAGCCGCGTCGAAACGCTGCCGCTCGGCAACGGGCCGCGTGCCTTCGAATGCCGAATAGTCCGCCTGTTGCGATGTGTTGTCTGCCGGGGTGGCGTGTGCCATTGTCTCCTCCAGGTCGGGCGCCGCGAGTCGTGTGTGTCTTGTGTTGCGGGCGCGCTAGCGGTGCTTCATGTATTCGACGTATTGCGCGTAGAGCATCTCCATCGTCGTGTGGCGCACATCGCGATGCAGCGGCGAGGGAGGCGAGTGGTTGAGCGCGCGAATGACCCAGTCGCGTGGTTCGGCACCGACATCGAGCGCGTTGATGCAGCCGGTGGCCTGCGCGAGGTGGCCGAAGAATGCGCGGCCGCCCGCGGTAATCGCGTGCGAGAGAATTGCGCGGTTCACGCCGCCGTGCAGCACGAGCAATACAGTGTCCCAGGCGGTGTCGCGGCGCAGGGCATCGATGGCGGGCAGCACGCGATCCAGCAGCTCACCGATGCTTTCACCGCCCAGAAAGCGCGTGCTTTCCGCGACCACGCCGTCGAACACGCTGAGAAACGATGCCTCGATATCTTCGGGCGCAAGATGCGCAAGCTTGCCGCCGCGAATCTCTTCCCATGCGGGTTCAATCTCGGGCTCGATAGCCTGGCCGGTCTGCGCGAGCACGCGCCGCGCCGTTTCCAGCGTGCGCGGCAGGCCGCTCACGATCACGCGATCGAAGCGGATGCCTTGCGCCGCGAACAGGTCGCCCGCGGCAGTCGCCTGAACGCGGCCGTTCTCGTTGAGCGGCACGCTTTCGGGATCGATGGCGCGGCCCGATGCATCGAAGTACGTCACGTCGCCGTGGCGCATCAGAAAGATGCGGCGGCGCTTGGGCAGCGTGAATGCGCTCATGGCGTGGCCTCTCTCACTTGTAGACGGGGGCGCGCTTCTCGAGAAACGCGGTGATGCCTTCCAGGCCGTCGCGATGATGCAGGGACGCCACGAAGCTGTCGCGTTCGGCGACGAGGTGCGCTTCGAGCGTCTGCGTGCCCGCTGCATCGACGAGCGCCTTGATGCGTGCGGTCGAATTCGGCGAGAGCTTGCCGAGGTCGTCGGCCCAGTCGAGGGCGGTATTGAGCGCGCTGCCCGGCTTCGCGAGCCGGTTCACCACGCCGAGTTCGGCAAGGCGCGTCGCGCTGATCGGCTTGCCTTCGAGCAGCACTTCGGCGGCGAGCGGTCGCGGCAGCGCCTGCGTGAGGAACCAGGAGCCGCCGCCGTCGGGCGTCAGGCCGACACGCGCGTACGACATCACGAACTTCGCGTCGTCGGCCGCGACGAGCAGGTCGCATGCGAGCGCGAGCGAAAAGCCCGCGCCGGCCGCGGCGCCTTCCACGGCGGCGATCACGGGCTTGGTCGACTGGCGCAGTGCTGTGATCCATTCGGCGAGCAGGTCGATGCTTTGCGCCTGCACCGATGGATCTTTCGCGCGGTTTTCCAGCAGCCGGTTGAGATTGCCGCCGGCGCAGAAGAAGTTGTCGGCGCCGGTGAGCACGATGGCGCGTAGCGACGAATCGCGTTCGGCCGAATCGAGCGCCTCGATGCCGGCCGCGTACATGTCGGGGTGCAGCGCGTTGCGCGCGCCCGGGTTCGACAACGTCATCACGAGCGTGGATTCGCTGCCGGCCGGCCGCGAGGTAAGCAGTTCGGCGGTCATTGGGCGGCTCCTGCGGCGTTGGGGGCATCGGCTGCGTCGGGCTGTGCGAGCGACAGGCCAAGCTGCGCGCGCCGCGCGAGCCACGGCGACGGCCGGTAACGCGGATCGCCCAGTACGCGATGGATGTTCTGGAGAATCGTGAGGATCGTTTTCGCGCCGAGCGCGTCGCCCAGCGCGAGCGGCCCGCGCGGATAGCCGAGGCCCAGCGTGACGGCGAGGTCGATGTCCTGCGGAGAAGCGATCTGTTGCTGGGCAATGTCGCAGCCGATGTTCACGATGGTCGCGACCACGCGCTGCGCCACGAAGCCCGTCGAATCGCGGATCACGGTGACCGGCACGCCGTCCGACGCAAAGAGCGCGTGGCCGGCGTCGCGGGCCTCGCGCGTGGTGGCGGGCGTCGTCATGACGGTGCGCCGCTGCGCGCCGACGAGCGGGAAGAGCGCGTCCACGGCCACGACGCGGCTCGCGTCGAGTCCTTCCTCGACGGCTGCGCTCGTCGCATCGAGCCCGAACGGCGTGACGACGAGCAGCGAGTCGGCGGCGGCATGCGCGCCGTCGTCGAGCGTGACGTTGGCTTTCGCGAGAATCTGCAGCACGGCCTCGCGCGCTTCGGGATGGCTTCGGCTGACCCAAACACGTTGCGGCAGCGCGGAGGGCGCGGGCGCTTCTTCAGGAACCTGCTGCTTGCCGTCCACGTAGCAATAGAAACCCTCGCCGGCCTTGCGCCCGATAAGTCCGCCTGCAAGCCGCACGCCTGTGACGGGCGACGGCGTGAAGCGCGGCTCCTCGTAGAACTGATGATAGATGGACTCCATCACGGGATGCGACACGTCGAGCGCGGTGAGGTCGAGCAGCTCGAACGGTCCCAGCCGGAAGCCCGCTTGCTCGCGCATGATGCGGTCGATCTCGACGAAGTTCGCCACGCCTTCGCTCACCACGCGCAGCCCTTCGGTGTTCATGCCGCGGCCCGCGTGGTTCACGATGAAACCGGGCATGTCCTTCGCGCGCACCGGCGTGTGGCCCATGCGACGCGCGAGGTCCATCAGCGCGTCGCCGACGGCCGGGTTCGTGCGCAGCCCGTCGATGACCTCGACCACTTTCATCAGCGGCACGGGATTGAAGAAGTGATAGCCGGCCACGCGAGAGGGATCGTTGCACGCGGCCGCAATCGCCGTGATCGAGAGCGAGGACGTGTTCGATACGAGAATGCAGAGGCCGCTCACCACCGCTTCGAGATCGCGGAACAGCTTGCGCTTCACCTCGAGGTTTTCGACGATGGCTTCCACGACAAGGTCGCTATCCGCGAGGCTTTCGATGGACGGCGCACCCGTCACGCGTTCGAGCGCCGTGCGGCCTTCAATGTCGTTGAGCTTGCCTTTGGCCGTGAGCTTTGCGAACGTGTCGCCGAGGTAGCTGCGTGCCGCGTCGATGGCCTGGGGATTGGTGTCGAAAAGACGCACCGTGAGACCCGCGAGCGCCGCGATCTGCGCGATGCCGCGGCCCATGGCGCCGGTGCCGACGATCCCGATGGTCTCGATGTTGAAGTGCGGTGAATTCATCTGATGCTCGACTCCATGTCCGGTTTAGAATAGCACGCTCGTGCATTTTTATGATCTGAGGGCCAGCCCTGGCCATAGACACTAACAGGCACGATTCGCAGAGCGGTTCCGGCCGTCCTGCCCAACCGGAAGGAAACCCTATGATTCGTCTGCATGGCTTTGCGCTGTCCAATTACTACAACAAGGTGAAATTCGTCCTGCTCGAACACGACATCCCGTTCGAGGAAGTGTTTGTGCAGCCGTCGCAGGAAGACGCAGTGCGCGCGCACTCGCCGCTCGGCAAGGTGCCGTGGATCGAAACCGATGAGGGCGATCTGTGCGAGTCGGCGGTGATTGTCGAATACCTCGCGGCGCGTTACCCGGACCGGCAGATCTTCTCCGCGGACCCGTGGGAGGCGGCGAAGGAGCGTGAACTGATCGCGTTCGTCGATACCCATCTTGAACTCGTCGCGCGCAATCTGTACAAGGAAGCGTTCTTCGGCGGCACGATTACGGACGCCACGAAGGCGCGCACCGAGAAGCTGCTGGCGCATCACATCGCGGGTTTTGTGCGACTGGCGAAGTTCGCGCCTTATCTGCGCGGCGAGCGGTTCTGCGTGGCCGACACGGCGGCGTTCGTGAGCTTGCCGCCTGTCGGCATGGCTACGCAGGCGATCTACGGACGCGACTTCCTGCTCGATGCGGGTATCGACTGGAAGCGCTATGTGAAGGTGGTGGGCGAGCGCCCGGCGGCGCAGCGGGTCAGCGCGGACCGCAAGGCCTATGTGGAGGCCATGCAGCAGCAACGTACGTGAAGGGACGCTGCGCGACGGCGGGAGCGGCAAGGCCGGTCGGGTCGTCGTCGCGCTCATCGCATCAGGCCGGCGTCAAAGTCGCGCGAGCCGCTCGAGCGCCGTCGCGAGCGTGCTTTCCTTCTTCGCGAAACAGAAGCGCACGACGCCCGATTCGTGCGGCTCGTGATAGAAGGCCGAGACAGGAATTGCGGCCACGCCGATCTCGGTCGTCAGCCACTTCGAGAATTCGGCTTCGGGCAGATCGCTGATCGCGGAGTAATCCACGCACTGGAAATAGGTGCCTTCGCAGGGCAGCAGGCGAAAGCGCGTGTTCGCGAGGCCGGCGCGGAAGAAGTCGCGCTTGCGCTGATAGAACGCGGGCAACTCGAGATACGGCGCCGGGTCGCGCAGGTATTGGGCGAGGCCGATCTGCATCGGCGTGTTCACCGTGAAGACGTTGAACTGGTGCACCTTGCGGAATTCCGCCGTGAGCGCGGCTGGTGCCGCGACGTAGCCCACCTTCCAGCCCGTCACGTGATAGGTCTTGCCGAAGCTCGACACGATGAAGCTGCGGGCGGCGAGATCCGGGTAGCGCGCGACGCTTTCGTGCGGTTCGCCGTCGTACACCATGTGCTCGTAGACCTCGTCGGAGAGGATCAGCACGTTGGTGCCGCGCACGATGTCCTGCAGCCGCTGCATGTCCTCAGCGCGCCAGACGGTGCCTGTCGGGTTGTGCGGCGTATTGATGAGGATGAGCCGCGTCTTCGGCGTGATGGCGGCGGCGAGCCGGTCGAACGGAATTGCGTATTCCGGCGCCTCGAGCGTGACGAAGACCGGCGTGCCGCCCGCGAGCTCGATGGAGGGCAGGTAGCTGTCGTAGGTCGGCTCGATCACGATCACTTCGTCGCCGGGATGGACCGCGGCCAGGATGGCCGTGAGCAGCGCCTGCGTGGCGCCGGCGGTGACGGTGATCTCGGTGGCCGGATCGTAGCGGCGGCCGTAGACGTTCGCGATCTTGTCCGCGATTGCTTCGCGCAGCGGCGCGACGCCGGCCATCGGCGGGTACTGATTGTGACCGTCGCGCATGGCCGTTGCGACGGCGTCGACGATGCGCGGATCGCAGTCGAAGTCGGGAAATCCCTGGCCCAGGTTCACCGCGCCTCTTTCTGCGGCGAGTGCGCTCATTACGGTGAAGATCGTCGTGCCGACGTTCGGCAGGCGGGACGGGAAGACGGGCGTCGTTGGCGGCGTGTCGTGCGGTGCGTTCATGGCGCGGCGTGGCAGAGGGCTCGGGGTGAAAAGTGAGTGGAAAGCAACGTCGAT
The DNA here is from genome assembly GCF_034424375.1 of Paraburkholderia kururiensis. Taxonomy (NCBI): domain Bacteria; kingdom Pseudomonadati; phylum Pseudomonadota; class Betaproteobacteria; order Burkholderiales; family Burkholderiaceae; genus Paraburkholderia; species Paraburkholderia kururiensis. Next base: position 5,442,018 of record NZ_CP139965.1, read on the forward strand.
TGTAGGGAATCGCCGCGCATCGTGGGCTCCGGTCCCCGTGCGGTCGTCACGCGGGCACGGGCTCGTTCGGCCCAGCGGACTCAGCGAGCGCGACACAGGCTGCGACGAACTGCGCGGGCGGCGCGATCTGCAAGCCGAAGTCGCGCGTCATGCGTTTGGCGAGCTTGAGCACGGCGCGGTCCTTCGAAACGAGCCATGCGGCGCCGCTGCCATGCGCGAGTTCGATGAACTTCTGATCGTCGCGGTCCTTGCATTGCGGCAACGGTCTTGCGCCTTCCGTTGGCAACGCGCGCTCGACACGCAGCGTCAGCCGCTCGACGTTAGCGAGCGCGGCTGCCTTGTCGACCGAGCGCTGCGCGAACTGCGGATACTCGAGCACGCGCGCCAGTTCCGCGAAGCAGCGTTCGTCCACTACGGCCTCCAGCGCACCCGCTTCCAGCGCGGCGTGAATGGGCCGCGTGTGAGGATCGTCGAATACGAGGATGTCGATCCAGACGTTCGAGTCGAGCACGACGCGCAGCGCGCGAGTCGAGTGGGGCGGGCGGGTTGGGGTCGAACCTTGGGAGCCGGGCATTCGTTACATTCGCTACAATCGGGCTTTTGTCTCTGTCCTGCAGGCACGGCGTGCCTGGAAGCCTCTATGATAATCGTTCTGTCGCCGGCCAAATCGCTGGACTACGACACGCCTGCGCACATCCGAAAGCACACCCTTCCCCATTTCGTCGATGACGCCGCTGAGCTGATCGACGGTCTGCGCCGTCTCTCGCCGCAACAGATCGCTACGCTCATGAAGATTTCAGACCCGCTCGCGCAGCTGAACTTTCAGCGTTTCGCGGAGTGGTCACCGACGTTCGGCACACACAACGCGAAACAGGCGGTGCTCGCATTCAATGGCGACGTGTACGAGGGTTTCAACGCGAAGACGCTTTCGGCCGCCGATCTCGATTACGCGCAGAAGCACGTACGCGTGCTCTCAGGCCTTTATGGATTGCTGCGACCGCTCGACCTGCTGCAGCCTTATCGCCTCGAAATGGGCACGCCGTTCGCGAACGGGCGCGGCAAAGACCTGTACGCGTTCTGGGGCGAGCGCATCACGCACGCGCTGAACGAGCAGTTCGCGCGCAACGAGAAGGCGGGCGCAAAGGCGGCGCGCGTGCTGGTCAATTGCGCCTCGAACGAATATTTCCGCTCGGTGCGGCCAAAGCTGCTGGATGCGCCCGTCATCACGCCTGTGTTCGAAGACTGGAAGGGTGGCCGCTACAAGGTCATCAGCTTTCACGCGAAGCGCGCGCGTGGCTTGATGGCGCGCTACGCGGTCGAGAACCGCATCGACGAGCCGACCGCGCTCAAGGGTTTCGACGCCGAAGGCTACGCGTTCGACAAAGCCGCGTCGAACGATTCGACATACGTATTCCGCCGCCGGGCGGCTGACTGACGCACCGGCCGAGGAGCCGCTATCCCATGACGCTTTCCATCACCAGCAATTTCGACGCAGGCGCGATCGACGTGGTGTCCTGCGCGGACGCCTCTGATATTCGCCTGCGCGTGCGGCCCGACAATCGGTCGGAGTTCGCGCAATGGTTCTACTTCCGGCTTTCGGGCGCGCGCGGCGAGCGCTGCGTAATGACGTTCGAGAACGCGTACGCATGCGCATTCGCCGAGGGCTGGCGGGACTACCATGCGGTCGCGAGCTACGACCGTGTGAACTGGTTTCGTGTGCCCACCTCGTATGACGGACGCGTGCTGACCATCGACCACACGCCGGAGTTCGACCGCATCTACTACGCGTATTTCGAGCCGTATAGCGAGGAGCGCCACTCGGAGTTTCTCGGGGCGGTCCAGCAGATGCCGCATGCGGTGCTGACGGAGCTCGGTACGACGGTGGAAGGGCGGCCGGTTTCGCTGCTGACGCTCGGCACGCCGGAAGCGCTGCCCGCCAACGGCAAGCCGAAGAAGAAGGTGTGGATCATCGCGCGGCAGCACCCGGGCGAAACCATGGCGGAATGGTTCGTCGAAGGGCTGGTGAAACGGCTGGCCGGCTGGGGCGACTGGGCCGGCGATCCGGTGGCGCGCAAGCTCTACGATCACGCCGTGTTCCACATCGTGCCGAACATGAATCCGGACGGCAGCGTGCACGGCAATCTGCGCACGAACGCGGTGGGGGCGAATCTGAACCGTGAATGGATGGAGCCCGATGCGGCGCGCAGTCCTGAAGTGCTGCATGTGCGCAACGCGATTCACGCGACTGGCTGTGATCTGTTTTTCGATATCCACGGCGATGAAGCGCTGCCGTATGTGTTCGTCGCCGGGTCCGAAATGCTGCCTGGATTCACAGAACGACAGCGTACCGAGCAGCAGGCGTTCATCGAGTCCTTCAAGCTGGCGAGCCCCGACTTCCAGGATAAGCATGGCTACGCGGCCAGCAAGTATCGCGAGGACGCGTTGAGGCTCGCGTCGAAGTACATCGGCAATGCGTTCGGCTGTCTGTCGCTCACGCTCGAAATGCCGTTCAAAGACAACGCGAACTTGCCGGACGAGCGCGTGGGATGGAACGGCGAGCGCAGTGCGGCCCTGGGCGCGGCGATGCTTCAGGCCATCTTGCGGCACGTCGAGACATTCGATTGACCGCCTTCGAGCGATAACGCCCGAGTGCTGACGGGGAATCTGCGTCTCGCGGATTCCCCGTTTTGTTTCCGAAGCGGGAGCAGGCGACTCGCCAGGTCGCGCACCGTGGCGCGGAGCGGTGAAGCGGCCCCATGCGCCGCTGCGGCGTTCATTTGTGGCCCCGTGCAATGCAAGGCCACTGCGTCGCTGACGGACAGAGGCGCTCGGGCTGCGGCTCAGTGTTTCTTTTTTGTGCCCGAGTTGCTCTTCTTCGCGTTCTTCCTTGAAGATCCGTTGCCCGTCACCGCGTGCTTGCCTTTGCCCTTCTTGCTGGCGGAATGGGATGCGCGTGGCTTCGCGGGTGGTACGGGGTCGTTCCAGCTGAACGCCAGCATCTGCTGGCCGACGTAGCCGCAGCGGAACTTGAGCTGGAATGGGCCGTTAGCGCCATTCTGCGAAACGCCCAGTCCTTCCACCGTTACGATCGTATCGACCTTGACGCGTTGCTTGCCTTCATCGAACGAATCGTTCCATGGCGTGACGGACGAGTGCGAGCTGTCGAACGAACTGGGGGGGAATTCGACGTGGTCGAATGCGGTCGAGGTGCTCGCGACGAAGTTGCCATGCGCCGCACAGTCCGCGACCAGCGGGTCCGCGTGCATCTGGCTGACAAATTGATTGACGAGTTCGTTGTGCTGTTCCAGTTGATCGGCCCATACAGGCGTGACGCATGCAAGCGAAATGCTTGCCGCGAAAGCCGTCAGCGGGCCGATCAACCGCAGCCACCGGCGGTGTGCTTGGGTTCGATCCATCTAGTGGGATGGCGGGGTGAAAACATCTGAGACGTAAGATGCTGTGTCGGCAAAGGTAGTTCAATCCTCATTCGACATTTTTGTGCTTTGTGGGTTGACGCATCTCGTGGCGGCTCTGATCGACGTTCGGCGGGAAGCGCTCCATCAAGAGCGGCGGTGCGCTTCTTGTATGTTGAGTATGGAAGGCGGCTTGCGTGCGCTCCGCGGAGACACGTGAGCAAGGCAACTGCAGGCGAGCGGTTCAGGTGCGAGGTCCGCCAAGCCTGTAGCGGCGCACATCGTACGTCGTGACCCAGGCTGGACGATAGACAGCGATGAGGGCCGTGGACATCCCGGTGAACCAGGCTTCGCCCGACGCAAGCACCAGCACGCTAAAGGCGTAGCCGGCCGGCACGACGAGCATCGAGCCGTTTGCCAGACCGATGTGCGCGCCGAGTGCAACGTACGCTGCGACGGTGACGGCAATCGCCGGCGCCACGAAGCCCTGGCTCACGATGAAGACGAGCAGGTTACGGGGCAACCAGGCAACCGCGGCGCGTTGGAGCAGCGCTGAAACACCAACCGGGAGCGCGCCGAACACGAGGAAGGTCAGCGCGATGCCTTGCCACGATGCGTCGAAGACGAGCGCGGCAAGGCCGGTGACGACCGCCATCGCGACGAGCGCGAGTGCCCAGTCGAACAGCGTAACCACGAGCGTGGCACCGAGAACGTGCATGACCGTGCCGTCCTCGAGCCACGCGTTGGTTGCCCAGAGCACCGATACCGCGACGATGATCGCAAGCCAGACGTGTTGCAGCGTGGCATCGTGCAGACGTTTGAACGGGTTTCGCCACAACGCGAGCGCAAGCAGACCGGCGGCGGCGATCCAGGCACCGACGGCGACCCACAGCGGAAGCGGCGTATAGAGGAAACCCATGTGTCTCATATTACTCGTTGGACGACAAAACGTGTGAGCGCATTCCATGCCAGCCGCAGTCGTCTGTGCGCGCGATCATCCTTCCTTTGTATCGTCGTCCGGGTTCGGCGCCGACGCGTCGAAGGGCGGCGCTGGCTCAGCAGCCATCGGCAGATCTTCGGCGGCGTTGTCGCCCGGCAACGGATACGAGAAAGACGATTTCTTTCGTTTGCGTAACGGCACAGGGCCTGGCTCGCCCGGCACCGGTTTCGGCGCCTGTGCGGAATCTTCGCTCAAGACCTGAAGCTGCGACGAAAGCCAGCCGTTATAGATCGCAACGGCTGCGGCACGGTTCGGCGCGCCGAGTTGCTGGAAAATGCACGCCAGGTGGATCTTCACCGTTCCTTCGCTGATGCCCAGGGTCTTCGCGATCATCTTGTTCGTGCTGCCCATATGGACGCATCGCATGATCTGCTCCTGCCGTGGCGACAAGCCGCTTGAAAGCCTGGCTCGCTTTGGCGGGACGGCGAGTTGGGCTGCGCGCCGTTTTAGTCGCTCGCTGCCTTCTGCGCCAGCGGGCTTCAGTACGTCGGCCGGCAGGTACTCTCCGCCTAGCATCACCATTTCGAGCGCGCGCAAAATGAGGCGCGCGTCCATGGAGCGTGGAATCACGCCCGGTACGCCCTTGTCGATCAGGCTTCGGGCCAGTCCCGGTGATCCTCGATCTATGACGACCGCGAGGCGCAGACGCGGATACGCTGTCACGAAGGCGTGCACGTCGCCGAGCCGCATGCCTTCGTGCCAGTCGATGACGATCAGGTCGAGGGTGCAATGGCGTACGGCGCGGTCGGCGCTCCGCCAGTCCACTATGTCAATGAAGCGCGCCTGTCGGTCGATTTGTCTCAACAGCGCCTTGAGTCCCTCGCGCCGTTCCGCGTCAGGGTTGAATACGGCGAATCGCATTGCGTTCGTTCTCCTATGGGCCATTTCATGTGTCTCGATGCGCGCATCCCAAGGGAATCCAAGGGGCTTGCGATGTGGCACCACAAGGATTATGACAAAAAGCTTTCGGAAAATCGGCCTGGCCGGAAGGTATAGAATCAATTAATAAAAAGAAAAAGCCCCGCGCAGGGCGGGGCTTGCATCAGATTATGCGTAATCAATGAAAATGCGGTTGTGCAGGCTCGGCGTCTTCCGGCATTTCGGCATGAACGATCTCGCCTAGCGGATCGGCATAGAGAGGTACGCCGCAATCGTCGCAATATTCCGGTTCGAAGCGCCCCGCATGCCGGCGGATATCGGTGACACCCGTTTCCTTCAGGAGACCGACGATTTCTTCGAGCGGGCCATCGGCGACATGCTCCTCGCCGGGCTCCTCGTCAATCTCCGCTTCGCCGTTTTCGCGGCCGTACAGTGGCCAGACGACGCCGTAAATGACGTCATTGCTGCCGCGCCGCGTGAAGCCGATGCGGTATTCGTCGATGCGGCGTTCGCCAAAGCCGGCTACGACTGCCCGCAGTTCCTGTGGTGCGGCGCCGATGGTGTCGAACAGATAACGCACGGCGGTGCGCACGGTGTGCGGGCGCACGCGCTCGTCTGCGTCGCGACAAGCCGAGTAGTACGCGTCAGGCAACAGGCACTCGAATTCGCAACCAGGCAGTACCAGCGCCAGATTGGCGCCGCCTTGGGTAGCCCACTGCTCTAGGCACTGACTGCGCTCAATGCGCGCGCCGTGCTCTTCTTCCTGCCAGCGGAATAGCGGGGCGCCCACCGGTGCGGCCACTACGGCCAGCAGGAAACGCGGGTCCGCGAGAATGGGAGACGTTTCGGGCAATTCGCCGAAATTGATTCGCGCGTTGCTGCCGCTCATTGCCGCCTGCGCGAGCTGCTGCGCGATGCGCCAGGTTTCGACATGGTGGCGCGGCAACTGATCGATGCTGTACAGATACGGCGCCATGGCGACGCGTGTCTCGCCCGCGAGTACGTGGGCTTGGAGATGAGCGCGCAGCGCGTCCGCCGGTTCTGTCTTCAGCGGGCCGGACGGAATCACATAGCGCGTCCAGGCGAGCACTGGCGCGGCGATGAGGAGCGCCTCGTACTGCGTGCCTTCGTGCTCGATGATGAACGACTCGCTGTGCGTCTCGGCCATGTCGGCAAGCGCACCGTAGGCGTCGGGATGGTTTTGCTGGAGATGATCGAGCGCGGCGTCGAGCGTCGTCTGGTTGCCGTTGCGGACGATCTTCGCGAGCAGCGTGTCGAGCTTCGTCTCCCAGAAGCGGTCTTCGGTGCGGCTGCCCGACGCGAATAGCGCGAGCGAGAGGCCGACGAGCTTGTCGGCGTCGGGGGGGAGGCGTTTGGCGATTCGCGAGCGCATAAATCCAGTAAATGAGGGGCGAAGAACGTCATATTCTAGACGGTTCCATGAACTGCATCGTGCGTGCTCGGCAATATGTGAGTGTCACCAGAAAGTGCGGCGACGACATGCCCCAAAGGACGTCGGAGGGTAGTGCTCGGCATGTTGCGGTGCTGGAGTCGGTGCTAACGCCCTGGAACGTCGCACGTGTCAGGATGTTGGTTGACCTTTGGAATGCAGACGGCGGCACGCCAACGGGTGGAAAGTGCGAATTGCTGCGCGGTATGGCGCCAGTGAGAGACTTCTGCGGGTGACGAGGTCTTGACGTTGGCTTTCCTTCTGTCGAATGTCCAGGTATCCGCTCGGGGATGTGAAAAAACTGCTTGCCAGGCGTGTGCGGGGTGACTAGAATCTCGCTCTTTCGCGCTCCGGGAGCCGGGGCGGGGAGAGACGGGAAGGCCCGCGTGGCGGGGCGTTCCGGGGAGGTGGTGGTGAGGCTGGCAGGGTGGAAGCGGTAAAAAACCTGTTGACGGCTGACCCGGAAGTCTTCATAATCTCGTTTCTCTGCTGCTGATGCAGCGACGCAGGCGGTACCGGGGTGAAGTGTCCTGGTGGTGCGGCGAACGATCTTTAAAAACTTACAGCCGATAAGTGTGGGCGCTTGATGGCGGCGCGCCCGGTGACGTGAAGTTGCCGGGAAGCAAAGGTATCAAGAGTCTCACACGGTAAGGAAGGTAGTGAAGAGATTCACGACCTGTCAGTACCGAGTTGAGCGACCTGTCCGGAGACGGACAGAGACAGTAACAGGTTTGAACTGAAGAGTTTGATCCTGGCTCAGATTGAACGCTGGCGGCATGCCTTACACATGCAAGTCGGACGGCAGCGCGGGCTTCGGCCTGGCGGCGAGTGGCGAACGGGTGAGTAATACATCGGAACGTATCCTGGAGTGGGGGATAGCCCGGCGAAAGCCGGATTAATACCGCATACGCTCTGAGGAGGAAAGCGGGGGACCTTCGGGCCTCGCGCTCAAGGGGCGGCCGATGGCGGATTAGGTAGTTGGTGGGGTAAAGGCCTACCAAGCCGACGATCCGTAGCTGGTCTGAGAGGACGACCAGCCACACTGGGACTGAGACACGGCCCAGACTCCTACGGGAGGCAGCAGTGGGGAATTTTGGACAATGGGGGCAACCCTGATCCAGCAATGCCGCGTGTGTGAAGAAGGCCTTCGGGTTGTAAAGCACTTTTGTCCGGAAAGAAATCATCGGGGCTAATACCTCTGGTGGATGACGGTACCGGAAGAATAAGCACCGGCTAACTACGTGCCAGCAGCCGCGGTAATACGTAGGGTGCGAGCGTTAATCGGAATTACTGGGCGTAAAGCGTGCGCAGGCGGTGCTGTAAGACCGATGTGAAATCCCCGGGCTTAACCTGGGAACTGCATTGGTGACTGCAGCGCTGGAGTATGGCAGAGGGGGGTGGAATTCCACGTGTAGCAGTGAAATGCGTAGAGATGTGGAGGAACACCGATGGCGAAGGCAGCCCCCTGGGCCAATACTGACGCTCATGCACGAAAGCGTGGGGAGCAAACAGGATTAGATACCCTGGTAGTCCACGCCCTAAACGATGTCAACTGGTTGTTGGGGATTCATTTCCTTAGTAACGTAGCTAACGCGTGAAGTTGACCGCCTGGGGAGTACGGTCGCAAGATTAAAACTCAAAGGAATTGACGGGGACCCGCACAAGCGGTGGATGATGTGGATTAATTCGATGCAACGCGAAAAACCTTACCTACCCTTGACATGTACGGAACCCTGGTGAGAGCCGGGGGTGCCCGAAAGGGAGCCGTAACACAGGTGCTGCATGGCTGTCGTCAGCTCGTGTCGTGAGATGTTGGGTTAAGTCCCGCAACGAGCGCAACCCTTGTCCCCAGTTGCTACGCAAGAGCACTCCGGGGAGACTGCCGGTGACAAACCGGAGGAAGGTGGGGATGACGTCAAGTCCTCATGGCCCTTATGGGTAGGGCTTCACACGTCATACAATGGTCGGAACAGAGGGTTGCGAAGCCGCGAGGTGGAGCCAATCCCAGAAAACCGATCGTAGTCCGGATTGCAGTCTGCAACTCGACTGCATGAAGCTGGAATCGCTAGTAATCGCGGATCAGCATGCCGCGGTGAATACGTTCCCGGGTCTTGTACACACCGCCCGTCACACCATGGGAGTGGGTTTTGCCAGAAGTGGCTAGTCTAACCGCAAGGAGGACGGTCACCACGGCAGGATTCATGACTGGGGTGAAGTCGTAACAAGGTAGCCGTATCGGAAGGTGCGGCTGGATCACCTCCTTTCCAGAGCAGCGCGTCCAAAGTCAGAGCGCTCACACTTGTCGGCTGTATGAATGACAGACTCAGGGGTCTGTAGCTCAGTCGGTTAGAGCACCGTCTTGATAAGGCGGGGGTCGTTGGTTCGAATCCAACCAGACCCACCATGTCGATGCGCGTTGGTGCTTCAGCACCTACGGGCATCCCACCCCCGAAGGGGGAGGGCGGATCACCTGGGTATGAATTGGTTATGCTTGGGGGCATAGCTCAGCTGGGAGAGCACCTGCTTTGCAAGCAGGGGGTCGTCGGTTCGATCCCGTCTGCCTCCACCAGTCCCCAGCGCGCAGCATCCGCATGAAGGCGGGTACTGCGCCCTGGCGACTGCCAGCCAGACGGCATGAAGTTGATGCCGCTGTCGTTCTTTAACAATCAGGAAGCAGCAGTAATTTGACTGATGCGAAAGCGCCTTGTGAGATGGGCGTGAGTAGGTCAGTCAGGGTTGTGATTGTATCGAAGTATCTCAGGGCCATTGCAAGATGGCATTGGAATACGGCACAACGCGAGAACTCAACCTGTAGCGGTTGTGGTCATGTCTCCATTGGGGACGAGACTCACCCGTTATAGGGTCAAGCGAACAAGTGCATGTGGTGGATGCCTTGGCGATCACAGGCGATGAAGGACGCGGTAGCCTGCGAAAAGCTCCGGGGAGCTGGCAAACAAGCTTTGATCCGGAGATGTCCGAATGGGGAAACCCACTCCTTCTGGAGTATCCGTGGCTGAATACATAGGCCATGTGAGGCGAACGCGGCGAACTGAAACATCTAAGTAGCCGCAGGAAAAGAAATCAACCGAGATTCCCAGAGTAGTGGCGAGCGAAATGGGAGCAGCCTGTACTCTTTATCTGCAGTGTTAGCTGAACGCTCTGGAAAGTGCGGCCATAGCGGGTGATAGCCCCGTAGGCGAAAGCATTGTGGAAGAACTGGGTGTACGACAAGTAGGGCGGGACACGTGAAATCCTGTCTGAAGATGGGGGGACCATCCTCCAAGGCTAAATACTCGTGATCGACCGATAGTGAACCAGTACCGTGAGGGAAAGGCGAAAAGAACCCCGGGAGGGGAGTGAAACAGATCCTGAAACCGCATGCATACAAACAGTCGGAGCCCTGAAAGGGGTGACGGCGTACCTTTTGTATAATGGGTCAGCGACTTACATTCAGTGGCGAGCTTAACCGTATAGGGCAGGCGTAGCGAAAGCGAGTCCGAACAGGGCGTCCAGTCGCTGGGTGTAGACCCGAAACCAGGTGATCTATCCATGGCCAGGCTGAAGGTGCGGTAACACGTACTGGAGGGCCGAACCCACTGACGTTGAAAAGTCAGGGGATGAGCTGTGGATAGGGGTGAAAGGCTAAACAAACCTGGAAATAGCTGGTTCTCTCCGAAAACTATTTAGGTAGTGCCTCGTGTATCACCTTCGGGGGTAGAGCACTGTCATGGTTGAGGGGTCCATTGCGGATTACCTCGCCATAGCAAACTCCGAATACCGAAGAGTGCAATCACGGGAGACAGACATCGGGTGCTAACGTCCGGTGTCAAGAGGGAAACAACCCAGACCGCCAGCTAAGGTCCCCAAACATGGCTAAGTGGGAAACGAAGTGGGAAGGCTAAAACAGTCAGGAGGTTGGCTTAGAAGCAGCCACCCTTTAAAGAAAGCGTAATAGCTCACTGATCGAGTCGTCCTGCGCGGAAGATGTAACGGGGCTAAGCCATGTACCGAAGCTGCGGATGCAGATTTATCTGCATGGTAGGAGAGCGTTCCGTAAGCCTGCGAAGGTGCACCGGAAGGTGTGCTGGAGGTATCGGAAGTGCGAATGCTGACATGAGTAGCGATAAAGGGGGTGAAAGGCCCCCTCGCCGTAAGCCCAAGGTTTCCTACGCAACGTTCATCGGCGTAGGGTGAGTCGGCCCCTAAGGCGAGGCAGAAATGCGTAGCTGATGGGAAGCAGGTCAAGATTCCTGCACCGGCGTGAAATGCGATGGGGGGACGGATCGCGGAAGGTTGTCCGGGTGTTGGAAGTCCCGGTCGCTGCATTGGAGAAGGTGCCCTGGCAAATCCGGGCACGCAATTCAAGGGTGTGGCGCGAGCGGCCTCGGCTGCGAAGCAACTGGAAGGGGTTCCAGGAAAAGCCTCTAAGCTTCAGTTTCACGTTGACCGTACCGCAAACCGACACAGGTGGGCGAGATGAGTATTCTAAGGCGCTTGAGAGAACTCGGGAGAAGGAACTCGGCAAACTGGTACCGTAACTTCGGGATAAGGTACGCCCTGGTAGCTTGACCGGCCTGCGCCGGAAGGGTGAAGGGGTTGCAATAAACTGGTGGCTGCGACTGTTTAATAAAAACACAGCACTCTGCAAACACGAAAGTGGACGTATAGGGTGTGACGCCTGCCCGGTGCCGGAAGATTAAATGATGGGGTGCAAGCTCTTGATTGAAGTCCCGGTAAACGGCGGCCGTAACTATAACGGTCCTAAGGTAGCGAAATTCCTTGTCGGGTAAGTTCCGACCTGCACGAATGGCGTAACGATGGCCACACTGTCTCCTCCCGAGACTCAGCGAAGTTGAAGTGTTTGTGATGATGCAATCTACCCGCGGCTAGACGGAAAGACCCCATGAACCTTTACTGCAGCTTTGCATTGGACTTTGAACCGGTCTGTGTAGGATAGGTGGGAGGCTGTGAAGCGTGGACGCCAGTCTGCGTGGAGCCGACCTTGAAATACCACCCTGGCTTGTTTGAGGTTCTAACCCAGGTCCGTGAATCCGGATCGGGGACAGTGCATGGCAGGCAGTTTGACTGGGGCGGTCTCCTCCCAAAGCGTAACGGAGGAGTACGAAGGTACGCTAGGTACGGTCGGAAATCGTGCTGATAGTGCAATGGCATAAGCGTGCTTGACTGCGAGACCGACAAGTCGAGCAGGTGCGAAAGCAGGTCATAGTGATCCGGTGGTTCTGTATGGAAGGGCCATCGCTCAACGGATAAAAGGTACTCTGGGGATAACAGGCTGATACCGCCCAAGAGTTCATATCGACGGCGGTGTTTGGCACCTCGATGTCGGCTCATCTCATCCTGGGGCTGTAGCCGGTCCCAAGGGTATGGCTGTTCGCCATTTAAAGAGGTACGTGAGCTGGGTTTAAAACGTCGTGAGACAGTTTGGTCCCTATCTGCCGTGGGCGCTGGAAGTTTGAGGGGGCCTGCTCCTAGTACGAGAGGACCGGAGTGGACGAACCTCTGGTGTACCGGTTGTCACGCCAGTGGCATCGCCGGGTAGCTATGTTCGGAAGAGATAACCGCTGAAAGCATCTAAGCGGGAAACTCGCCTCAAGATGAGACTTCCCCGGGGCTTCGAGCCCCTTGAAGGGTCGTTCAAGACCAGGACGTTGATAGGCCGGGTGTGGAAGCGCAGTAATGCGTTAAGCTAACCGGTACTAATTGCCCGTAAGGCTTGATCCTATAACCGGTGTGTTTCAGATACACACCGCCACAGTTGCGCGTTGTGCCCAGTCACAACCCCCATTACCACGCTGCTTCCCGATTGGCTGCGCCGCAGCCGGGCCACCTACGCCCCCAGCGACGCAGCAACCCGTCATGCCTGATGACCATAGCGAGTCGGTCCCACCCCTTCCCATCCCGAACAGGACCGTGAAACGACTCCACGCCGATGATAGTGCGGATTGCCCGTGTGAAAGTAGGTAATCGTCAGGCTCCCCTTGCCGATACAGACCCCGCCCCTCAAAAGGCGGGGTCTTGGCTTTGCGCCGACGGTTATTCGTCTTCGCGCCCACCATTATCCGCCTCGACCCCGACCTTCTCTCTCCTGCTCACAATACAGGGTACGAAGTCCTCAGACACGCTGCAATTGCGCCAGCCGCACGCAGAACGACCCCGCAGGGCGTCAATGTCTGCGCCGCGTCCAGTCGAGCATGTGATGCTCGGCCAGCCAGTGGTGCATCATGCCTTCACCGTGGTGCTCGCGCCGGTAGGTCCTCGATTCGAAGATGGTCAGCCCAAGCAGGACGAGCAAGCCCACGGTCAGCCCGACGAGGCCCGCGATTGACTCGGCATCCATGGCAGCCTCCTTTGACGATTGCGGCCATGCCTACATAGTAGAACAACAAAAACGAACCGGGGACGGGACTGTACCTAACGGGAAGCCGGCCAGCCCCGCCTTGCCGGCGCTTTGCGGGTAGACTCGCGACTTTGCCACTTTGCCACTTTGCCGGATCCGGCTTCGGGAAATCCATGAGTCGTCTCTTTTTGATCGTGTTGTTCTTGTCCGCCTTGACCGGCTGCGCCGACGATTCGTCCGCGGCCCGGCATGGTCGTCCGCCGCAGGATCCGCCCGACTATCACGGCGTGCCGACCGACGTCCGACCGCCCCAGATGATCGAGACGCCTGAGGCAACGCAGAAATAGCGCTCCGAAGCGCTGCGTTCCTCGAATGCAGCAACGACTGCCCGCTGCACCCGAAGCGGCGAGGCCAGCGGCACGAGTCCCGTATCCGCCGCCGCGTCTACGGCTGGTGCGCCCCTACCGACACCGCGAGCCGCGGCAGTCGCATGAGCAGCGTGATGCCGCGTGCCGCCATGAACAGCAGCAGCGCGGCCCATAGTCCGTGATTGCCGAATGGCGTAACAAGCGCCCACGACGCAACCATAAAGACGCCGGCCGACAGTGCCATGGAGTACATCAGGTCCCGCGTGCGCGTGGCGCCAATGAAGACGCCATCGAGCAGAAAGCCCCACACCGATACGATCGGCGATACCGCCGCCCACGGCAGAAAAACCTCCGCGGCAACCCGAATCGCATGCTGATCCGTCAGCCGCTCGATGATCCAGTCACCTGCCGCGCCGTACACCAGCGCAAACCCCAGCGCACCCAGTCCAGACCAGAACATCGTGACCCTGACGGATTGCCGGAAGGCGTGGCGATTGCCCGCGCCCGTTGCTGCGCCCACGAGCGCCTCCGCGGCGTGGGCGAAACCGTCGAGTCCGTACGCCATGAAGGTCTGAAAATTGAGCAGCAGGGCGTTGGCAGCCAGAATCGCGTCACCCTGGCTTGCACCCAGGTGCGCGAACCATCCGAATGCGCCGAGGATGCACAGGGTGCGCAGGAAGATGTCGCGATTGATCGCCACCAGTCGTTTCAGCGCGACGCGATCGGCGAGCTGCGCGCGATCGAGCGGCGGCAGATTGCGTGGCCGCAACTGCCACAGCACGATGGCGCCAAGCACGAAGCCGAGCGCGTCCGCGGTCGCCGTCGCGGCTCCGATGCCTGCGATGCTCCAGCCGAATCCATACACGTAAAGCAGTAAGGCGACGACGTTGGCCGCGTTGATGAACACCTGGATGACGAGCGCCGTGCGGACCCGCTGCACGCCAAGCAGGTATCCGAGCACGACGTAATTCGCGAGCGCAAACGGCGCGGAGCCGATTCGCGCGCGGCAATAGATCTGCGCATTTCGCCGGACGTCTTCGCTGCCGCCGATCGCGCGCAGCGCGTGCTCGATCAGTGGGCCTTGCAGCACGAGAATCGCCAGGCCCGCCACGAGCGCGAGTACCAGCGCCCGCACGACGTTGATCCGCAACGCGGCGGCATCGTTCGCGCCGAACGCCTGCGCGACCAGCCCGGTCGTGCCCATGCGCAGGAAGCCGAAGCCCCAGAAGACGAAATTGAAAAAGAGGCCGCCCAGCGCGACGCCGCCCAGATTCGCCGCGCCGTCGAAATGGCCGGCCACGGCGGTATCCACCGCGGCCAGAATGGGCTGGGTCAGGTTCGCGATAACGATGGGGAAGGCGAGCGTCAGAACCCGCCGGTGCCAGCCCTCCGGAGCCGGCGGGGAAGCAGCCTGTTCGCCGGCAGGGCTGCTCAACTGCGCTCCTGAACACACACCCAGGGCGACACGACGACGGCCCACAGCTCAGGATTGCGGGCCGCGAAGTCCGCCGCCGTGTCTGCCTGCATGCGCTCGACAAGTCCCACAGAAAGCCACCGCGTGACCTGCTGCGTGTCGTCGCTTGCGATCGCCTCGGCGACGCTCACGAGATCAAGATCGCGCGCCACTCGCAGCAGCTTGCCTTGCGCGAAAAAGCGTTCGAGATCCTGCCAGTCGATCTTCGCCGTTTCGCCAAGAAGCTTGAGATAGAGCGGGCTGTGGGAGGCTGGGTTCGTCGTCATCGTATTGGGCTGGAACATGAGCGGTGGGTACTATAAACCATCGAGAATCGACTGCCGTGCAAGCGCGTGCCGTCCTGCCCGGCGGCAAGCGGTTCGCAGACCTGGCCGTCAGGCTGCTTGAGCCGCACACTGGCACTCGTTATGCTTCCAACCGGCAAATGCTGTGCTGTGCGGTTCGCCGCACGGCGTATTCGAGGACCGAACCATCGAGGTATCCATGGCCTATTCCACTCCCCCCAAATACGATCCCTTTTCGAGATTGCTGCACTGGCTCATCTTCGCGTTGCTCGTCGCGCAGTTCATTGTGGCGTGGACCATGCCGGGCATCCATCGCGGCACGCAGCCTGTCGGGCTCATCACGTGGCATCTCGAACTGGGTACTGCCATCGTCGCCGTCATGATCGTGCGGCTCATATGGCGGGCAGTGCGCCGTGAACCGGCGCCTGTCGAAGGATCGGCCATGCTGCGTTCGGTAGCGCGTCTCACGCATGGCGTCCTTTATCTGCTGCTGATCGCGCAACCGTTGATGGGGTGGGCCAACGCGTCGTCGAGGGGATGGTCGCTCACGCTGTTCGGCGTAATTCCACTGCCGCCTCTCTCGGCTGAGGGATCCGCACTCGGGCACGAAATGGGCGATCTGCACAGTGCTCTCGCCTGGGGACTGCTTGGCTTGATCGGCCTGCATGTGGCGGCCGCGCTCTACCATCACTTCGTATTACGTGACGGCGTGATTCGCCGCATGTTGCCGGGTGCTTGATGCACTCGCCCGATTCCGCGGCGCCATCGAGAGCATTGCTTCCGGCCGCGGAATCGCGCGATATGGCCAGGCGGTAGCTGGCTATTAAATTCGCGATAAGCTAATTTTTACGTTTTTTAGTCGTACGAGAAAGTGGTGTGTATTCGTGTGCCTATACGCGCCCTATACGCGCGCTATTGTTAAAACTCATTGGATGAGTGCGCTTGCGCACAAAGCTTTAAATCGCTACGAGACCGGCATATCCTTTCGTTAACGCGCGCTTTTGCTGTCTGCTGAAAATGCCGGCTCGCCCCGATGCATTGTTCACGCGAATCCCGCGCAGCTATGCGCCGCGCGCTTCTTGCCGATACGACGCCGCACTGGCTGGTCTCTTTTTGTCTGCGGTATTACATCGTTTCGCGATGTTTTCACCTTCAGCGCCGTTTCTTTTTCGCTTCACATAGCGCGTAATCCGTTCGCCGCGTCACATTTCATTGGCAATTAATCGATTGCGCTGTATTAGGCGCGTTGCTAGATTCCGAATTGGCGCATGGCGAACCGGTCCTTTGCCGATATGCGCCGAACCCCCGTTCGCCCGGCCTCGAGCCGGGCATTTTTTTGTCCCTGCAATACGGCGATGTTCGCGCGCGCATTGCGGCCCGCTTCGACTAACGCGGCGGCAGCGAACGGGAGGGGTCGATGGAGCGCCCTTCATAGCGCAGTTCGAAATGCAGCATCGTCCGATCGGAGTCCGTATCACCCATTTCGGCGATCTTCTGCCCTTGCGCAACCGTTTGCCCTTCCTTCACGAGCAGCGTGCGGTTATGCGCGTAAGCCGTGAGGTAATCGCCGTTGTGCTTGATGATCAACAGATTGCCGTAGCCGCGCAGGCCGTTGCCCGCGTAGACCACGGTGCCTCGCGCCGCGGCGACGACCGGCGTGCCGGGACTGTTCGAGATGTCGATGCCCTTGGAGTTCTTGCCGTCGAAACCTCGCACCACGTTACCGGCGGCCGGCCAGACCAGCGAGATGGGCGCAGCGGGCGCTGCCGACGGTGCTGCTGGGGGGGTACTGTCGGCCGTCGTGCCGCCGCGAGCGGCCGGTGTAGTCGATTCCGCGGTACCGCGCGACGCGCCGTTGCCGCTCGACACGGTACCGGAAGGCGGGGCGACGCGAAGCACCTGACCCACCTCGATCGAGTCCGGGTTCGACAGACTGTTCCAGCGAACGATGTTCTGCACCGACTGCCGGTTGGCGCGCGCAATCTTCGATAGCGTGTCGCCCCGCTCGACGCGATAGTAGCCCGGTCCCACCGGTGCCGACCCACATGCGGCGAGTGCCGCGACGAGCCCTGCACAGGCGAGCCGTCTGATTCTTGTTGCCAACATTGGACCTCGCCATGCGCCGCGCGTGTGCCGATCCCCGATCGCGCGACAGTTGCAAAAACGTCCGATTTTAACGGGTTTGCATTTTGCGACGTCAAATGAAATGCCGCGCATGGAGCGCGGCGTTGTCCTTGCGCATCGCGATGGATGGTTATCGTAGTGCGCCGACGGTGATGCGCAGTGCGGCCTCTTCGGTCGCGCCCGGTGCGAGCCAGCGTAGGCCGAGACCGTTGTGGATCGCATCGGGCAGGCCGAGCCACGGTTCGACGCAGTAGAAGTCCGATTCCGGGCGCTCGGTCCAGGTCGTCACCGCGTACCACGGTACGGAGCCCGGGCGACGCAGATCGATCGTGATCGTCCGGTTCAGACCGGGGGCGATTACGCGTACCGGCGTATCGGGCGTGCCGTCGAGACAGTGGAAGCGATCGTGGATGCGCGCTTCGTCGAGCGTGTAGCGCTGCGCACCGGCCTCCGGCGCGCTGATGGTGCCGTCCGGCAACTGGTGGCGGCGTTGCGTGCGCGGCAATTCGAGCGTCGTTCCGGCGCGCTGCTCGTGCGGCAGCGTGAAGTAGAAGTGATGGCCCGCATAGTAGGGCAGGGAGGGCTGGGTCTGTGTGCCCGTGTTCGTAGTCGTCAGCACGACATCGAGCGTATGGGCGTCGACGAGGCGATATGTGGCTTCGAAACGGAAGCCGAACGGGTAGCCCACGCGCGTGGCCTCGCTATCGGTGAGCGTGAGCCGTACGCCGTGACCGTCCGCGTCGGGCTGAGCCGCGAAGGGCAGGTCGCGCGCGAAGCCGTGCATCGGCACGTTGCGGACCGTGCCGTCGGCGCTGCGCCAGCGGCCGATTTCGCCGTCCACGCGATGGCGTCCCAGAAACGGGAACAAAAGCGGATTGCCGCCGCGCACCCGCGCGGGTTCGGCCCAGTTCGCGTCGTCTGGCCAATAGATGGCGGACTGGCCGTCGATGTGCCATGACAGCAGCCGGCCGCCGGCCTGCGGCGCGACGCGCAGCAGCGACGCGCCATGAGCGATCTCGATAATGTCCTGTTGCTGGAATTGGGGCATGTCGATCGGATACGTCGAATACGTGGGAAAGGAATGGAACCCGCGCCATGCAAGGCGCGCGGCCCGCAGGCCAACGGCGATTGTGCACGCCTTCAGGCTACGGGGAAACCCTTCCCGGGAAATTGCGAGTGTCGCGCATGCAGAGGCTTGCCGATAATCCTCATACCGCCCGGTAAGACGCGACCCCGGGCCCGACACCGGACCGGAGGCGCTATGGATCTCGCAATGGCAATGGGCGTGGCTTTATTCGGCATGTTCACCGCGAGCACTGTCTACTTTTTCTACAAGGTCGCGCGCTGACGTCGACGCGTTGCCGCGCGCTTGCCTTTCGTCTTCCTGACGATATCTTTTCAGCAGGGCCCGCATCATGGCGGGCCTTTTGCTTGTCATGGTCCCGTCATTTCCTCCGACCTCGTCGCTCTGACGCAGTGCAATAAATAAATCGTCAAAAATCGCTGAATGCTTGGCGCATCCATACGGCACCGGCATAATCGGTGCGCTTCGGGCGCCGGGGCGGCATGCCGGCGCGATGTTCACCCAATGCGAGGATCCGCGCGTGAGCTTTTCGTTCCTGATTTTTTTGAGCGTGTTGCAGGGCGTCACTGAACTTTTCCCTGTCAGCAGTCTCGGACACACCCTCCTCGTGCCCGCGCTGTTCGGCATGCACATCGACAAGCATGCGCCGCAACTGCTGCCCTTCCTCGTGGCGCTGCATCTGGGCACCGCACTCGCACTGCTGCTGTATTTTCACAAGCGGTGGATCGCGCTGGTCCGCGGCTTTTTCAGTTCGCTCGCAGGACGACACAACGACGACGGTCACATGATGTGGGCGCTCATCATCGGGACCATTCCGGCCGGGATCGTCGGTCTCGTGCTCGAAAAGCGGCTCGAACGCATCTTTCACGACCTGCGGATCGTGGCGATCGCGCTGATCATCAATGGACTGCTGCTCTGGGTCGGCGACAGGCTGCAGCGCTCGCGCGCACATCGTCTGCCGGAAAAGCTGACTTTCCGGCAGGCGTTCCTGGTGGGCCTTGCGCAAATCGGCGCGCTGGTTCCCGGTTTCTCGCGCAGCGGCCTGACGATGATCGCCGGCAACGCGGCGGGCCTCACCGCGGAAAAGGCCGCCGAGTTTTCGTTCCTGCTCGGCACGCCGATCATCTTCGCGGCCGGGCTGCTGGAACTGCCGAAGCTCTTTCACGCGCCGGGCCAGTTGGGAGACGCGCTCGTGGGCGGCGTACTGACCGGCATTGCGGCGTGGCTCAGCATCCGCTTTTTGATGCGCTACTTCGAAGGCCGCGGCCGTCTTGCGTCGTTCGGCATCTATTGCGCGATTGCCGGCGCGGCGTTTCTTGCCTGGTTCATGCTCCATCCGCAACCGGTGTAACCTCGCCCGGATGCAGGTCAGCGCGGCTCTGGCCGCGGCATTCAAGGTATAATTCCACGCTTGCTCCCGTCCTTGGGGGCCACGACCATCTTCACTGCGGGCGTCGTTTCCCGACGCCGCTTCCCGTCGATACGCGGC
This sequence comes from Paraburkholderia kururiensis, assembly GCF_034424375.1. NCBI lineage: Bacteria > Pseudomonadati > Pseudomonadota > Betaproteobacteria > Burkholderiales > Burkholderiaceae > Paraburkholderia > Paraburkholderia kururiensis. The sequence continues at coordinate 5,461,941 of NZ_CP139965.1, forward strand.
AGTAGCTCAGCTGGATAGAGCATCGGCCTTCTAAGCCGAGGGTCGGGGGTTCGAGCCCCTCCTGCCGTGCCAATCTCGCAGAATTGCTGTCGCCTCGCTTCCCATGTGTCTGCAATACATTTCTTCGGACTCCATAGGGAAGGCGTAGACCGTTTCTCAACATGTCTCCCTTTTGGCGCTCGCGGCTCACTGGCGATAGAGCCGATGCGCGTGCGTCTTTTTTCGCTGCCCACGTAAACCAGTTTTGCCAGGCGATTCAAGGCGCATAGAGTGTTGCGTTTACGCATTCGCTGCAATCTTTTATGTCAGATCTTTGTGTGTTTCGGTAAATTACATCCCGTTACAAAAACAGTCTGACGATAAAAAATGAACTACGGGGTCCATCGGCTTGCGTCAGGCAAGCTGCGGGGTACGCCTGTGGCCATCGGGGAAGTACAGGGCTGCAGCGCGAATGTCGGGGAAATCATCACGAAAGACCGGGCAGTGCAGCGTGCCTTTATGGACGTCGTGCATGGTGCGAATGTGCGCGCACGTGCGCTGCACGCGCCACCCTCTTCGAAGCATGCGTGCACATCCGCCGCTCACAGCTCGCGCACGAGACCGCATGCCATTGAAGCTCGGCAGGATCGGGAACAGGTCACGCGTTACTGCGCGCCGGAGGCAGTCAAGACTCGTCGCTTGCCAGGGAATCGGCAGGACGTAGCGACCCACGCTTCCTGAGTACCGCCGATGAGCAAGAGCAAATTCGGCCGGACCTCCCAAGGGTTCGCAGAGGGCAGGTGCGCGCGTTGGCGCAGCGTCAAGCCGTTCGCAGTGGTATGTGCGACCCTGCTTGTCGCCTTGCCTGTCCATCTCGCGCACGCGCAATCCAACGATCCGCTCGGCGAGCAGGAACAGCATCGGCGGGCGCAGGAGCAGGCGACCGAGCGTGAGCGCGCGCTACACGCGCCCAACGTTGCGCTTCAGCCCGTCGAACGCGCACCGGAAGACGACGGCAAGGTGCCTGCCGAAACGCCGTGCTTCAAGGTCGAAGAGTTGACGCTGGAAGTGCCACCCGGCCTGAGCGATATCGTGGAGGCGGCTGGTGCTCGCGCGCTGTCGCCCAATCCGCTCTTTCCCGGCGAGCTGACGTTCGCGAGCGGTTACCTCCAGCGCTATCGCGGTCAATGCGTGGGGCGAGAGGGGCTGAACCTCATCGTGCATCGGGTGATGGCCCGCATCATCGAGAAGGGCTACTCGACAACGCGTGTCGTCATCGGCGCGCAGGACATCTCGACCGGCAAACTGAA